>JAEFAE010000056.1 GCA_016291135.1 Bacteroidales bacterium | reverse complement strand
GCGGGTCATGATGGAAACGCCAACGTGGCGTCTTCGACTGTACGGGTCTATTCCGATGACTGGAGATGGGTCAACAACTGCCAGTGGATGGTAGATATTGACTATCCCGCCATCAACAGCAACGTGTTCAACCATGGCGCCGTCCTCGTGTATATGGACGAGAGCGGGGTGTGGACGCAAGTGCCGATGACCTACTACTACGTATACAATGATCCTGAGGCGGGCCCGATCAACTGCGAGGCTTCCATCGAGGTAGCCACCCTGAGCGATGGTGGGGTGCGCCTGTTCTGGACGGAAAGCGATTTCTACGATGGCATGCGTCCCGGAACCCACGAGTTCAAGATCGTCGCCATCGAGGCCACCACGTACGATCACCGCTCGGATGTGGACTACAGCAACTACAATGCGGTGAAGGCCGCCTTCCAGCTGGCAGACTGATCCTTACCGCAGTCAAGAAAGAAGGGGGGCGCCTCGTGATCGAGGCGCCCCCGCTTATTTCATGGTAGTGGCTGGAACTTATTGTGCCAGGATGGTGTAACACATGAATCCCGCAAAGGCGAGCAGCATCAGGAAGCCTTCGAAACGGGAGAGCTTGCGGCCCTTTCCGGTGAAGACGAACACGAACATCAGCAGGTGGGCGACAAACAGGATGATAAGGGTGTTGTTCAGCTTGCCGTCGAACTCCAAGGGGGTGATGAGGCTGCTGATGCCCAACACGACGAAGATGTTCAGGATGTTCGACCCCAAGACGTTGCCGATGGCGATGCCGGCGTTCTTTTTGGTGGCGGCCACGATGGAAGTGATCAGCTCGGGTAGGGAGGTGGCCATGGCCACGACGGTCAGGCCGATCATGGCTTCGCTCATGCCCCAGGCCTTGGCGATGACTTGGGCGTTGGTGGAGACCAGCTCGCCGCCGAGATACAGCCCCAGGATGCCTAACACGAGATAGAGGATGGTCTTCCACCAGGGCATCGGGATCTGGACGGCTTCCACCTCGTTGCTGGGCTTTTCGTTTTTGACCATGGTCAAATACAGGTATCCTACCGCCAACGCAAGCAGGATCAGTCCTTCGGTCCAGTAGATGGTGTTGCGGGCGCCGCCCAGGGAGATGTTGGCCAGCAGGCCCAGGGCCAAGGTGGCGACGAAGCCGGCGGGGATGTCGCGTCGGATGGAGATACGGCTCACGTCGATGGGATAGATCATGGCCGCCACACCCAGGATCAGCAGGATGTTCATGATGTTGCTGCCGACGATGTTGCCTATGGCCAAACCGGAGCTGCCTCGGGCGCAAGAGAAGATGTTGATGATCAGCTCAGGCAGGGAGGTGCCGAAGGCGACGATGGTCAGACCGATGATCAGGGGGGAGAGCTTGGCCCGGATGCCCACGCTGGTGGCACCGTCGACGAGCCAGTTGGCGCCCAGGATCAGCGCCACGAAACCCACGATCAATAGGAGGATTGCTAATGCCATTTGTTATGTCTCATTCGTTAGACGGACGGTTGCCGTTCAATGTTCACCATTTACCTGATAGTTTCTGGCCCCAAAGATCTTGCTTCCCACTCGGACCAAGGTGGCGCCTTCCTCGACGGCGATGGGGTAGTCGTCCGACATGCCCATGGAGATTTCCTTGAACGAGGGTTGGTCGGCAAAATACTCCGATTTCAGCGTGTCGAAGAGGGCGTGCAGATGCTGGAACTCCCTGCGGACCTGCGTCATGTCGTCGGTGAAGGTAGCCATGCCCATCACCCCGCAGATTCGTACATTTTCAAGTTGTTTGAAGGCTTCGGAATCAAGCAGTTGGCGCGCCTCATCGAGGTCGAGGCCGAATTTGGTCTCCTCCTGGGCGATGTGGAACTGGAGCAGGCAGTCGACGACACGGTCGTGCTTTTTCGCTTCCTTGTTGACCGCCTCGAGTAGGTTGGCCGAGTCGATGCTGTGGATGAGGGTGACGTACGGGATGATGTACTTGATCTTGTTGGTTTGCAGGTGTCCGATGAAATGCCATTGGATATCTTTCGGAAGGGCCTCATGCTTGTCGCGCATCTCCAGGGCGTGGTTCTCGCCGAAGACGCGTTGGCCGGCGTCGTAGGCCTCTTGAACGTCGGAAACGGGTTTGGTTTTGGAGACGGCCACCAGGGTCACGCCCGAGGGCAAGGTCGTCCGGATCTTCTCCAAGTTTTCTTTAATCATGGCCGATGTGTTTTTTGTGATGCAAAAATAGCGAAACGATCCAACAATTCAACCCTTTTTACTATCTTTGCGCACAAAATTTTTTAGTATTATGTTTGAAGGCTTAAGCGAAAAATTAGAACGCTCATTCAAGGTCCTTAAAGGACAAGGATATATCACGGAAGTCAACGTGGCCGATACCATGAAGGAGATCCGCCGCGCGTTGCTCGATGCCGACGTCAGCTACAAGATTGCCAAGGACGTCACCAACAACATCAAGGAGAAGGCCTTGGGCCAGCAGATCCTGACCTCGGTCAAACCGGGCGAGATGATGGTGAAGATCGTCCACGACGAGTTGGCGGAACTCATGGGTGGCGAGCATGTGGAGATCAACCTGAAGGGGCAGCCCAGCATCATCCTGATCGCCGGTCTGCAGGGTTCCGGTAAGACCACCTTCTCGGCCAAGTTGGCCAACTACCTGAAACGCAAGAAGAGCAAGCAGGTGCTGCTGGTGGCCGGCGACGTCTACCGTCCTGCCGCCATCGACCAGCTGAAGGTCCTCGGCCAGCAGGTGGAGGTGGAGGTCTATAGCGAAGACGGCAACAAGAACCCGGTGGAGATCGCCCAGCATGCCATCGCACATGCCAAGGCCCAGAACAAGGGCGTGGTGATCATCGATACCGCCGGCCGTCTGGCGGTCGACGAGGAGATGATGGACGAGATCGCCCGCATCAAGGAGACGGTGAACCCGCACGAGACCCTGTTCGTGGTGGATGCCATGACGGGTCAGGACGCGGTCAATACGGCCAAGGCCTTCAACGACCGCCTCGACTTCGACGGCGTGGTGCTGACCAAGTTGGACGGCGACACCCGTGGCGGTGCGGCCCTCACCATCCGTACCGTGGTCGAGAAGCCCATCAAGTTCGTCGGTATCGGCGAGAAGATGGACGCCCTCGACGTGTTCTATCCCAAACGTATGGCCGACCGTATCTTGGGCATGGGCGACATCGTCTCTTTGGTGGAACGCGCCCAGGAGCAGTTCGACGAAGAGGAGGCCAAGCGCCTGCAGAAGAAGCTGGCCAAGAACGAGTTCAACTACAACGACTTCCTCAAGCAGATCCAGCAGATCAAGAAGATGGGCAACATCAAGGACCTCGCGAGCATGATCCCTGGCATGGACAAGGCACTCAAGGGCGAGGAGATCGACGATGACGCCTTCAAGAGCATCGAGGCCATCATCTATTCGATGACCCCTGCCGAGCGCGAAGATCCCAAACTGCTGAACGGTACGCGACGCAAGCGTATCGCCATGGGTAGCGGTACCTCCATCGTCGAGGTGAACCGGCTGGTGAAGCAGTTCGAGGAGACCGCCAAGATGATGCGCATGATGACCACCGGCGGTGGCAAGAAGATCATGCGGATGGCGGGGGCCATGCGGCGTCGTTAAACACCCCGTAGGGGTGACCTGTCGGTAACCACGGGGTGCCTCCCGCCCCGGGAGGCACCCCTGGAACAAAGAATCAACTAAACACCTTATATTATGAAAATCATCGATGGAAAAGCCATCTCCGACCAGATTAAGAAAGAGATTGCCGCCGAAGTGGCGGGCATGATCGACCATGGACAGAACGCGCCGCACCTCGCCGCCGTGATCGTGGGTGAGGACGGGGCCAGCCAGACTTATGTCGCCTCCAAGGAGAAAGCCTGCCATTCGGTAGGGATGACCTCCTCGGTCTATCGCCTGCCGGCACGTACGACAGAAGCGGAACTGCTCCAGACGGTGGAATTCCTCAACAACGATCCTGAGATCGACGGATACATCATCCAACTGCCGTTGCCCAAGCACATCGACGAGGACAAGATCATCAACGCCATCAAGCCTTCCAAGGATGTCGACGGCTTCACCAGCATCAACGTCGGCCGCCTGCAGCTGGGCCTGCCTTGCTTTGTCCCGGCCACGCCCAACGGCATCATGGAGCTCATCAAACGCTCCGGTATCGAGACCGTGGGCAAGAACGTGGTGGTGCTGGGACGCTCCAACATCGTGGG
>JAEFAE010000036.1 GCA_016291135.1 Bacteroidales bacterium | reverse complement strand
GGGCTCCGCTATGATTTCATTTTGCTGTTCCTTACCGAGCGGCCCGCGCCTCCAAGGCGCAACCGCTCGCTCTTGCTTCTTATGCTGGCCTCAAGCTTTCAAAGAACCTTCGCCCTCCCCCTCTTTCCAACAGCCTCTGTCGTGGGGGCGAAAACGGCTGCAAAATTACAGCTTTTTCCTTTACGCGCAAGCGTTTTTGGAACTTTTTTTCAAATTTTTTTTGACCGTTTTCCTACCCGCTGAATGTCAGTGAGATACGCATCGACGTATCCATGCGTTTTTTTCACGACCCTACGGAATAGCCGTATCGTCGCCCTCCTCAGACGTCTTGGTGGTGAACGAAACCACCTCTCCATAGCCGATTCCTGCCTCATTGACGGCATAGGCCCGGAGATAATAAGTCGTGCCTTCCTCCAAACCAGCGATCTTGCCTATGTAATAGCCCAACCCCGAGCTGCATGCGACGAACTCGTTGGTGACGCCCGGATCTTCCTGGGTATCCCAGCAGAATCCGCATTCCGCCACATCCGCGCCACCGTCTTGCAGGACAACGCCTTTGGCATAACAACTATATGGGGTAATGTCAGATATGCTGACGGTACTCACCTTGGGCTCAACCGTTTTGTGGCATCCGGTGAACCCCACCGCCGCCATCAGCAACAGGACAGATAATAATTGAATCTTTTTCATAATAAAAAGGTATTGGTTAAATCGGGACAAAGTTAGACAAAATGGGAAAAAAAGTGCGGGACGTTGCCATAGAACGTCCCGCACATTTAAAAAGAGGTCTTACGATTATTCGGCGGTAAGGTCGACCACGGGGGCCTCAGGAGCGTTCTTCACTACGGAAGCCACACCGTTGAGCATGTTCTTCTCGTTGACATACATTTGGCTGGAGCCGATGATCTGGCCATTGGCAGCCTTCAGGTTGAAGAACGGCTTGCCGTTGGAAGCGACCTTCTTGTCGAAACGAGCCTCCACCTGGCAGTTCTTCTTCACGGATTCGATACCGTTCAAGCATGCAGATTTGGTCGTGTAGCCTTCGCTGGTGAGGATCACTTGACCGTTGGTAGCCTTCAGATTGAACTGGAATTCACCGTTCTTTCTAAGTGTGATGACGAATTTTCCCATCGTAGTAGGTGTTTAATGGTTTATTGTTGAGTTATTTAACTGATGTTTCGTTTGGCAAATATAAACATTATTTCCAAAAAAACTACGTTTTTAAATCATTTTTTCAACATTCCAAACAAACGCCCGAAGTCCCAATTCCGGGGCATTGACATCCTTCTCGTGAAGCGCGTTGAGGATGCCGTCCACCCGGTCGTCCTCCACGATGGAGATGACCGCATTGTTCAACGTAGGCCAGGCATGGCTGCCCCGATGGGGCTCGCCCGTCTCGCTGCCATGACCCTTGATCTCGTCCCATTCGGTGTAGCCTTTCACGCCATGGTCGTTCAACACCTTCTCGATGTCATCGTAATAGGCTTGGTTATAGGTAATCAATATCGCTTTCATGATGATTGCTTTTATCTTATCGGATGTTCTCGGTTTTGGTCAACGCCTCCTCGGCCTTGCGTTGCTTGCGGCGTACCGCACGGGTCTCGAGGGAGCAATACAGCGCCGGTATTAATAATAAGGTGATAAGGGTGGAAATCGTCAAGCCCCATGCCACGGTGATACCCAGGCCGTTCCACATCTCGGCGCCTTCGCCCCGGCCGATGGCCAGAGGAATCATGCCGAGGACGGTGGTCAGCGTGGTCATCAAGATAGGACGCAGACGGGAACGGGCGGCGCGCACCGTCGCCTCCTTCACCTCCACGCCACGCTCTTCAAGCAAGGTGGTGTAGTCGATCAACACGATACCGTTCTTCACGACGATACCCATCAAGATCAGGATACCCACCAACGACATGACGCCCAGGGCCGCGTTGTTGACCCACAGGCCAAGCAACACGCCGGTGAAGGTGAACGGCACGGAGAACATGATCACGAAAGGCTTCATCAGGTTCTCGAACTGGGCCGCCATCACGATATACACCAAGATGATAATGAGGATCAAAAGCACGATCAAGTCGCCGAACATCTCCTGCTGGGTCTCGTAGTCGCCTGCGATCTTGGTCATGATCTCGGAAGGGATCTCCGTCTCTTCGATCACCTCGTTGGCCAGGTCGACCATCTCACTCAGCACCTGTCCCTTACCCACCACGGCGGTGACACGCACATAACGCTCACGGTCCTTACGGTCGATCTTGGGAGGCGACATCGTCTCGACCACCTTGCCCAGGTCGCCGACACGGACTGCCTGTCCATAGCCGTTGTAGATCTTGATGTCCTCGATGTCTTCGATGCTGGTACGGAACTCGGGGGCATAACGCACACGGATGTCGTATTCGTCACCATCCTCCCTATAATAAGAGGTGACGGAGCCGCTGATACGGTTCTTGACGTAGGAGGCGGCCGTCGAGCTGTTCAACCCGTTGAGTGCCAGCTTCTCGCGGTCGAAGTCGATCTGATACTCCGGCGTGTAGTCGTCGCGGCCCACGATGACCTGCTTGACCCCCCGCTCGCGAAGCTTCTGGGCGATCTCGTTGGCCACGCGGTCGGTGGTGACGAAGTCGTAGCCATAGACCTCCACCTGGACGGTGCTCATGCCGCCCATGCCGCCGCCACCTTCGTTGACATTGGCTTTCTTGATCTCCGGGATGGCGTTGAGGCGGTTACGGATCTCATCGGCGATCTCCGTGGAGGTACGCAGGCCGGCCTTGCGACGTTCGGTCTTGGTGCCGATACGGAGGTTATACGAGATGATATGGGTGCCGTTGTTACGCATCGAGGCGAAGGCGTTGTCGGAGTCGGCCTGACCGAAGCTGAAGTTGCAGATCTTGACCTCCGGCATGGCCATGAACTCCTCGGCCAGGCTCTTGGCGAAGGCGCCCGTGACATCCTGGCCCGTACCCACCGGCAGCTCGATGCTCACCGAGATACGCTCCGAGTCGGACTTGGGCATCATCTCGGTCTTGAGCTGCGGCAGGAACACCACCAACGACACGATGAAGATGATCATCATGCCGAAGAACACCAGCTTGCGATGGTTCACCGCCCAGTTGATGAGCCGCGCGTACCCGTTGCTGATGGCGTCCAGCGCCTTGTTGATCGGACGGAAGATGGCCTTGTGGAACTTGCTCTCATGGGGATTCATCACCAGCATCTTGGAACACATCATCGGCACCAAGGTCAAGGCGCCGCAGGTAGACACGATCATGATGATGGAGACGATCCAGCCGAGCTGACGGAACATGACGCCCGTGGTGCCCTTGATCATCGTCAGCGGCAGGAACACCGCCAACATGGTCAAGGTGGAAGCGATGACAGACAGCGACACCTCCTGGGTGGCATGCACCGCCGCTTCCTTGGGCTTCTCCCCTTTCTCGATGTGCGTCGTGATGTTCTCCAACACCACGATGGCGTCGTCCACGACCATACCGATGGCAATCGACAACGCCGACATAGAGATGATATTCAAGGTGTTGCCCGTGGCAAACAGATAGACCAACGAAGCCAGCAACGAGATCGGGATGGCGAGCACGATGATGAAGGTGGCACGCCAACGGCCGAGGAAGATGAACACCACGAGCATCACCAACAGGAAGGTGATGAAGATGGTGCGCTCCAGGCTGGAGATGGTGTTGATGATGGCGGTGGATCCGTCGACGATGATGGTCACCTTGACGTCGGAAGGCAGCGACTTCTGGATCTCCGTCAGCTGCTTCTTGATGCCCTTGATGACGTTGACGGCGTTGGCGTCGGTCTGTTTCTGGATGCTGATGGTGGCACCCTGGACGCCGTTGGAGTACGACTCCTGGGAGCGCTCCTCTGGGCCGTCCACCACCGTGGCCACGTCGCGCAGGTACACCGGCGCGTTGTTGCGCGAACCCACCACGATCTGCTCCATCTCACGGGCGGCGGCGAACTCTTTCTGCACACGCAGGTTGTAGGTGTTCGACCCGATGTCGATGTAACCCGCCGGGATGTTGCGGTTCTCGTTCATCAGGATGGCCGAGATCGTCTCGATGGTCAGCCCGTATGCCTCGAGCTTGTTGGGGTCGACATAGACCTGGATCTCACGTTTGGGAGCACCGCTGGCCGACACCGTTCCCACGCCGCTGACACGGGCCAGCGGGGTGACGATGCGGTCGTCGATGATCTTCTCCAGCGCCGGCAGGCTCTCCTTGGCCGTCACACTGAGCAACATGATGGGCATATCCTCCGCGTTGAACTTGAAGATCACCGGGTTGGTAGCCCCGTCGGGCAGGTAGTTTCGCACCATGTCGAGCTTGTCGCGCACGTTGTTGGTCGCCTCCTCGATGTCGATGCCGCTCTCGAACTCCAGCGACAGCACGGAGGTGTTCTCACGCGAAGTCGAAGAGAGGTGCTTCAGGTCGGGCACGGCGTTGAGGGTATTCTCCAAGGTCTTGGAGATGTTGGTCTCGATATCCTCGGCGCTGGCCCCCGGGTAGGAGGTCATCACCATGATGAAGTTCGTCTCCATGTCGGGGAACTGGTTGATGGAGAGGTTCATCAGGGAATAGATACCGAATATGGCGATGGCGATGAACACCAGGGCGGTGGTCACCGGATTGTTGACTGCTGTTCTTTGTAGGCTCATTGCTTTAGTAGTTAGAAGTCGTAAGACAGAAGACGGGAGGCGTCATCCATCCATGATCAATTCTCAGCTTTCACTTGCACCGCGACGCCGTCCTTGAGTCGGATCTGGCCGGAGGTGACGATGACGTCGCCCTCGTTGATGCCGCTGACGATCTCGTATTTGCTGCCGAGGCGCTTGCCGATCTCCACCAGCGTGTATTTCACGGTGTTGTCGGGTTGCAGCACATAGATGAAGTGCTCACCCGATCCCATCTGCTTCACCACCGCCACGTCGGGCACCACCACATGATGGTTCATCCCGAAGTTGGCCGTGACTCGGGCGAACATGCCGGGACGCAGCCGCTGGTCGCTGTTCTGGCAGACGATCTCCACCGGGAAGGTGTGCGTCGTGGCGCTCACCGTGGGATAGATGAGGTTGACCTTGCCCTTGAAGGTCTCGCCGGGATAGGCCTCCACCTCGATGTCGAACTCCATGCCCTTGTCCACCTGGGTGAAGAGGCTCTCCGAGACGTTGATCAGCATCTTCACGGGGACGATCTGCTGCACCACGAAGATGGGTTGCGTCATGGAATACATGTCGCCCTTGTCGTAGTTACGCGCGGTGACCACGCCGTTGATGGGGCTGCGCAGATAGGTGTTCTCGGCCAGGTTGTAATACGTCTTCTTGGCGAGGTTCAGCGAGAGGGTTGCCAGGTCGTAATCGGCCTGTGACACCGCCCCGATGTTGTAGAGCTCGGTGAGACGGGCCAACTCGGTGGAGTCGTTGATGATTTGGAGACGGGTCTTGGTCAAGTTGACGTCGTCCATCTTAGCCAGCACCTGTCCCTTGCGGACCTGGCTGCCCACTTCGGCGTTGATGCTCACGATACGGCCGGCCGTCTGCGACACGATGTTGTTGATCGCATACGGCTCGATGTTGGAGGTGAAGGTGTTGGTGACTTCCACATCCTCGGCCTGAGCCGTCACCACGCTGACCACGGGAGCGGCCTTGGGCATGTTCTCGGCGTTGTTGTCCTTCTTGCTGCCGCAAGCACAGAGCAGCAGGCCGGCGGCCACATAGCAAAACAAGTTAGTAAGTTTCATTGGATTCGTTATTTTTATTTTATTGATTTACACATTGTTCTTTTTCCCCACGGGCAACATCCACAGCTCATTCTTCCTTACCCACCAGTTCATTCAGCGAGGCCTTTGCGACCATGAAGTCGTAGATGGCCTGCGCCTGGTTGAGCTGCGCCTGTTGCAGGGCAAGCTGGGCGTCGTTGAGCTCCACCAGCGTGGTCTTGCCCACCTCGTACATCTTCTGAGAGATCTCGTAGCTCTTCTGGGCGATCTCCACCGTGGCGTTGGCGGCGGTATAGTTCTTCACGCACAAAGCGATCTTGTCATTGTAGTTACGGATGGCGATGCGGATGTTGCGTTCGGCGTCCTCACGTTGCATGGCCAACATGTCTCGGTTGATCTTGCTCTGTTGGATGTTGTAGTGTTTTTGGAACCCGTCGAACACCGGCACGCTCATCGTCAATGCCGCCGTCGAGGAGGGAAACCAACGCAGCTCGTCGTCGCCCATGGCGCTATAGTTGTAGTTGATGCTGGCCGACAGCGTAGGCAGATACTGTTTCTTTTGCATCCGCAGGTTCGACTCCAGCATCCGGTCTTGGATGTCGAGTTGGAGCAACGAGCTGTTGCTGCTCAGGTCGTCTTCGCTGACGTAGGGCGTGAGCAGCTGGTTGGTGTAGTCGTCGAGGTCGCCCAGGGCTTCCACCTCGGTGGCCAGGTCGAGACCCATCACCGCCTTCAGCTGCCAGTTGGCCAGCAGCACGGCGTTCTCCATGCTCGAGACGTTGGGTTCGGCGTTCATCACGTTGACCTGGGCACGCAGCTTCTCCACCTCGGAGGCCTTGCCCACGTTGTAGCGCTGCAGGATCTTCTCGTAATTCTGTTGGGCGTTGTCGTATACCTGGGTCATCACCTCCAACGACTCCTTGGCCAGCAGCACTCCGTAGAAAGCCTGCTTGACCTGGGCGATCAGCGACACCTTCGACGAACGTGCCTGCTCCACCGCCAGTTCCACGTCCATGGCCGACAGCTTGAGGCTCTCCCAGAGGGGGGCGTTCACCAGAGGCAGGGCGGCGCTGGCGCTGGCGCTGATGCTGTTGTCGCGGCCCACCTTGATCTCCATCGGCTGTCCACCCATGTCCATCACCATCACCTGCTTGAGCAGGGTACGTTGGTACGATCCGTTGACGTTGATGTTGGGATACAGGGCGGCGTAGCTCCCTTTCTTGGCATAGCCGCTCTTGGTCACCGTCATGTCGGCGATCTTGATGGTGTTGCTCTCCGACAAGGCGATCTCCAAGGCCTGGTCCAGGGTGAGCCGCAAGGGCTCCTGCGCCTTGATGTTAACACATAATAAATTGGTTATCAGTAAGATAAATAGAATTCGAAAAGAATACTTACCCATGATTCAGATGCTAATGATAGAATTTGCAAAGATAGCATATTCCCTTGAACCCTTTTATGGATTCGACGAATACTTTTGCCGATTAGAAGAGGAAAAAAGACGTTTCAGGCCGGCATCCAGTTCAACAACCCTCCGTGGCCCTTCCGTTTATGCCATCCCCGAACAGATACTGATGATGTCGAGGGCGATCAGCACGGCGTGCCACAGATAACGGTAGTATTGATTTCTTTATATCCTTCAGTAACATCCGGCCTGCCTTACAAGGCACAAGAATACTCACTGGACATCACGAACGAGACGCACCGACCAACCGCGGTATAGGCTGCTGTGATAGTCCGTGTTGAGATAGTCATTGAAGAAGGATACGCCCCACGCAGTTTGGCTATTGTAGAATGAAGAAGACCAGTAGTAGCCGCTGGCACACACACTGACGACCAAAGCCCCACTCCGGCGGCCCGCGGCCGGCAAGAACACGGCTCCATATTCCTCCAAGGTGTTCCATTGGGAAACGGTGATCACATTGCCAGTGTAACTTGCGTCCGATTGGTTTGTGTTACTTAGCGAATAATACGATGAGCTCCAATCATCAGGCAGCAGGATCACACCATTGACGTTGTTCACCTTGGCTTTGGCATAGCGAATTCCCGAAGAAGTGCTGCGGGTATTGAAAATGTATGACCATTCCTCATGGGTCAGGGTGCACCAGGTATTTGTAGTGTTACCACCGTTGCTGATGGCATTATAGCCCCAGTCCGCTGTGCCAGTCTGATCATATAGGTTGTATGTGGGTTGACCGTAAACATAATAGTCGCTAATCGTTTCGCTCATACTCCACGGCTGATAGCATACCGCTCCATGGTTGAAACCGCTGGTTCCCCAACCGAACAAGTCGATATAGCCACTGTAGGTCGAAGAGATGTTGTTGTTGCCGCTCCCGATATAGTCCCATTGGTTCTCAGCAAAGCGCCAGGTGTTCGTCGATGCCATGTATTGCAGATTGCCTTGCGAGAACTGCACTTGTCGTGTGGCACTTACCGAAAAAGATCCCGGCAGCGTTCCGTTTGGCCCTGTTGAAACCGCGGTGGTGAAGCGCTCCTCGCTTCCGTAGGTAGTACCTGCGCTGTTGACGGCATACGCCCTGATATAATAGGTGGTTTCAGGCGTCAAGTCCATCACGTTCACCGTGAAGGCGCCCGTCCCTCCCGAGGAGGCCGCCAGATGGCTACCGCTGGTGGTGGGGTTACTGCTTGTGCTCCAGCAAACGCCACGTTCCACCACCGTCGCACCGCCCGAGGCGGTCACGTTGCCTCCGCAGGTGGCCGAGTTCGCGGTCACATTCGTGGGTGTGGCCGTGGTCACCGTCGGCAGGGCGGCCGGTGTGGTGAAAGTCTTTGCCTGCGTAAAAAAGGGATTGGCGGATCCGTAGTCCACCTCATAACGATAGCGGTATTCCGTGCCTGCCTGTAAGTCAGCGACTTCCACAGTGAAATTTGCCCCATCGATGTCTGCCTCGTAGGCCCGGGCATCATTGAAGTCGGTCTGGCGTCCCACATGCATCTTGATACCATTGATCTTGCCCGCATACGAAAACACGCCGGTAACAGTCATCGTACCCGATACGTAGGAGAATTGTTCTTGTTTGATGTCAAAGGTCTGGATGTCGGGCGTCTCGTCCTTCTTGCAGGAGAAGAGCAAAGCGATAATCAGGGTGGCGAGGGCGATGAGGCCAAGTGTAGGGTGGGTGATTTTTGACATGTCTTCCGGTTTTTAATCGTTCACGACCACTCATCCAGCTCCAGCCAGCGCAGCTCCTTCTCGTCGAGGAGGTCCTTGATCTCTTGGAGGCGGTTGCCCATCTGCTGCAGCGCCTGATAGTCGGTCACCGAGTTCATGTCCTGGCTGATCTGCTGCTTCTCCGCTTCGAGGGCGGCGATCTCCTCGGTGAGCTGGGCGTATTCGCGGTCTTCCTTGAAGGAACGCTTGGTCTTCTCGCGGACCTTCTTGGGCTCGTCCTTGACGGCAGGCTTCTGCGCCTGCTGGACGAGCCGCTGCTGGGCTTCCTGCTGCTCCAGGTATTCTTTGTATTGCGAATAGTTGCCCATGAAGCCCTTCACCTTGCCATCGCCCTGGAACACGAAGAGCTGGTCGACAACCTCGTCCATGAAGAAACGGTCGTGCGACACCACCAGCAGGCAGCCCTTGTAGGCTTTCAGGAAGTCCTCGAGCTTCTGCAAAGTCAACAGGTCGAGGTCGTTGGTGGGCTCGTCGAGGATGAGGAAGTTGGGGTTCGAGACCAGGACGGTGAGGAGGTAGAGCCGGCGTTTCTCGCCACCCGAGAGCAAGGCGATGGGCTGGTGCTGCATCTTGTAAGGAAACATGAAATGCGACAGCAGCTGGTCGGCGGTATAGACCTGGTCCTTGCCGTAGTTGAGTACCTCGGCGATGTCACGGATGGCGTCAATGACGGTCTTGTCCTCGTCAAAACGGATGCCCTCCTGACGATAGTAGCCGTAGGTGACCGTCTCGCCCACGATGATCTTGCCGTGGTCGGGGGCGATGCTGCGGGTGATCAGGTTCAGGAAGGTGGACTTCCCCACCCCGTTCTTGCCGATGAGGCCGATGCGTTCCCCCCGCTTAAATACGTAGTTGAAGTCGCGGAGCACCGTGAGGTCGTCGTAACGCTTGCTGACGTTGTACATCTCGAGGATCTTGCCGCCGAGACGCTGGGCCTGCAGCCCGAACTGCAGCTTACTGTCTTCCTCTTGGAAACGGGCCCGCTCCTTGAGGTCGTAGAAGGCGTCGATACGGCTCTTCGACTTGCCCGTACGGGCCTGCGGGGTGGCTCGGATCCACTCCAGCTCGCGGCGGAGCTGCGAGCTGGCCTTGGCTGCGGTAGCGCGTTTGACCTCCTCCCGCTCCCGGCTCTTGCGCACATAATAGTCGAAGTTACCGTAATGGGTGTACATCACACTCTGGTAGAGCTCCAGAATCTTGTTGCAGACCCGGTCGAGGAAATAGCGGTCGTGGGTGACCATCAGCAGGGTGACGCTCGACTGGGAGAGGTATTTCTCCAGCCACTCCACCATCTCCACGTCGAGGTGGTTGGTGGGCTCGTCGAGGATCAGGAGGTCGGGGTCGTCGAGGAGGACCATCGCCAAGGCAAGTCGCTTGACCTGGCCGCCGGAGAGGTCGCCGATCCGCTGCTGGAGGTCGGTCAGCTCAAAACGGGTCAACAGCTGGGTGAGCCGTTGTTCATACGACCACGCCTCGATGGCATCCATCTCGGAAATCGCCAACGCCAAGGCGGCCTGGGTGTTCTTGTTGTTTTCATCGGTATGCTCACGAAGGGCCTTCTCGTAGCGCGCCACGACACGCATCAGCTCCACATGACCTGCAGCGACCACGTCTTGGATGGTAGCCTCAGGGTCGTACTGAGGCAGCTGCTCCAGATACCCTACCCGGATGTCGTTGGCGAAGGTCACCTTGCCCGAGTCCATCGACTCCTTCCCCACCAGGATCCGCAAAAGTGTCGACTTTCCGGAACCATTGGAAGCGATCAGCGCCGTCTTGTCGCCTTTCTCAATGCCGAAGGTGACATCGGAGAACAGGGTCTTGATGCCATACGACTTGGAGAGGTCTTCAACGCTGAGGTAGTTCATCACTTACGAGGGGCGACGCTGAACTGATAGATACAGGTGTGGGTGTAGGTCTCACCCGGGTTCAGGATGGGTTTCTCGGTGAACTTCTCCTGATTGACGGCATCGGGAAACAGCTGGGTCTCGAGGGCCACGGCACCGCGATAGACGTGGGTACCCCACTTGCCTTGGGCCTTACCGTCGAAGAAGTTGCCGCTATAGAACTGCAGGCCGGGCTGGTCGCTGAGCACCTCCACCTGACGGCGGCTCTTGGGCTCGAACAGCGTGGCTACATGCTCCACCTCATGTTGGGTCTGGCGGCTGACGATCCAGTTGTGGTCGTAGCCATGGCCACGTTCAAGCTGGACGTGGTCGGCACCGATGCGCTCCCCGATGGGATGCATCGTAGTGAAGTCGAAAGGCGTATCCTTGACGGAGACAAAGAACCCCGTAGGAATGAGCGTGGTATCGACGGCCAGCATCCACTTGGAGTTAATCTCCAGCTGGTGGTCAAGGATGTCGTTGCCCTCCCCCTTCAGGTTGAAGAAGGTGTGGTTGGAGAGGTTGCACAGCGTGGGCTGATCGGTGGTGGCGGCATAGTCGATACGGAAGGCGTTGCCACGGGTCAGCGTATAGGTCATCGTGATGTCGAGGTTGCCCGGGAAACCATCCTGGCCGTCGGGAAGCACCGTATGCATCACCAGGCAGCTGTCGTTGGCGTTGACCACGTCCCAAACCACCCGGTCGGTACCCAAGGCGCCGCCATGCAAGGTGTTCTGCCCGTCGTTCCGGACCAGCTGATACACGGAGTCGTTCAAGGTGAAACAGCCCTTGGCGATGCGGTTGGCGCAACGGCCCACCACGGCGCCCAGATAGCGCTCACCGGTATTGTCGAGATACTTGTCGATATGGTCGTAGCCCAGGGTGATGTCCTCGTAGCTGCCCCGCTTGTCGGGCGTCCAGAGGGCGACCACACGGCCGCCGTAGTTGGTGACCTGCATGGTGACGTCCCCGTTCTTCAGCGTGTAGAGCGACACCTGTTTCCCATCCACTTCCTTGTTGAAATTGGCAGCGTCGAGGAGCTGCACCTGTTTCTTTCCGCAGCCGGCCAGCATCAAGGCCGCCACTGCAAACAACACGAGTCTTTTCATTCGTAAAAAATTAAGCTGCAAAGATAGTTATTTTACCCTTGTCACACCGCGATACGATACGGTTTTGTGTTTTTTCAGGTATTGGATGAGCATCTCCTCCGAGGTCATGTACTGGCTCTCGCCATCGTCCTCGCTGTCGAAACGCACCGTGGAAGCCATGTAGCTGTTCATCGCCACCTTATAGACGGCATCGCGCGAGAAACGCCCCCGGTCGGGCGTGATGCTCACCGACTTGGGATAGCCGTCGCTCTCGGTATGGACCTCATAGCGCATGCCCGAGACGTAGGACGGGAGGCGTCCGTTCTTCTTGAACGTCTCCATGATGTAACGCTCCAGCTGCTTGCCGGTCATCTTGAAGACCACAATCTCGTTGTTGAACGGATCGATACGATAGACGTCCTTGACGGTGATGGGGCCTTTCGGGAGCCGGTCGATGCGGATGCCGCCCGTGTTGTTGAAGGCAAAGTCGGCCCCGCTGACCTCACGGAGGGCGTCGGTGATCAGGCAGCCCAGCACCTCACGGTTCTCGAAGGGGGTCACCGCCGTAGCGATGGCCTCGGTGAAGGTCTTGTTGTTGTTGAAGCCATCGAGCATGGCCTGCATGTCGCGGTCTTTGCTACGGAAATGCTCTACGTCGAGCGTCTTGGCCTGAACATCGGACACCCTTCCCTGCTTGACGGTGATCAGTACCAGCGTGGCATAGCGCAGGCTCGATCCCGCCTGCGTGACCATCACGCCGTTGTGCTTCTCGGGGAACTCCACCAGGGTATGGGTGTGGCCGCCCAAGATGGCATCGAAGATCGGGAACTGCTCCGCCACCTCCAAGTCTTCTTCAAAACCCAGATGCGACAGCAGCAGGAACACGTTACATTCGTTACGAAGATACTGATAGTCAGGCACTACGTCGATTCCTTTCTTAAAGTGGATCTTCTTGAAATGCATGGGATGCGCCCCCGGGATGCCGTCGTGACGCGTCTCCAGAAGGCCCAGCACCGCGATGCGAAGCCCCTGGACGTTCATGATCTCGTACGGCTTCACGTCGAGTTTCACGCCTGGATCGGGAAAGACATTGGCACACAGGAAGGGGAAGTCGGCTTCCTCGATGTTACGCTGCAAGGCCTCCACCCCGCCGTCCCATTCATGGTTGCCCACGGCGCACAGATCGAATCCCACCTTGTTCATCATCGCAATCATCGGATGGTTGACAGGATCGAACTGATCGTTGATCGGGTTGCCCGTCCGGTTGTCGCCTGCCGAACAGACCAGCAGGTCGGGATACACCCCACGCAGGCTGTCGACCATGGCGGCGAAACGGGGCATGAGGTCGATGGCGGCATGCATGTCGTTCACAGAGAGCACGGCCACCACGGCGTCTCCCTTCGGCAGCGAAGGGTCCGTAGCGACAACCACGTCGCCTGGTTCCAGCTCGTTTTCCACACGGTTGTTGCGCATCACGATCCACGCGACCGCCAGCAGGATCAGCAATCCGATGAGAAGATATTTCTTTTTCATCTTGTAGAATTTTTTTGCAAAAATACAATTTTTTCGGATTAAATCGTACTTTTGCAAGATAATGAGCGGAAGAGTAGAAAGAAGAACCAGTTGGAAGGTGGTCATCGGCTACCTCTTTGTCATCGCGATGTGCGGTGCCATGTTCTACTATATCTACAACCTGCAGGGCACCATCCAAAACCAGCGTGTCAACATCAACGTGCAGAACCGGGCGCTCGACCTCACCAACCGCTTCACCCAGCTGGTGCACGAGGCCCAGTCGGAGGCCAACCTCTTTGCCTTCACCGACAACCCCAAGCACCTCAAGAAATTCGGCGAAATCAACAACACCATCGCCGCCTGCGCCGACTCCTTGATCCAGATCCTGCCCGGCGAGCAGAACGAGGAACGCATCCACGAGGTGGAACGGCTCGTCCTCCGCAAGGGACAGATCAGCTACGTCCTGTCGCGGCAGTTCTATTACTTCGACCCCCTGGCCGAGATCGACGCCAAGCTCGAGTCGTACGTCCCCAAGCAGAGCAGCGCCACCACCGTCACCACGGTGACCCAGAGCGACACCATCATCCACACGCAACCCAAGAAGTCGTTCTGGCAACGGGTCGGCAACGTGTTCAACCCCGACCGGCAGGACAGCATCGTGCAGGTGTCGCGCCAGACCATCGACACGGCCCAGACGCTGCAGGCCGACTCGCTCGATATCCTCAACGACCTGAAGATCCTCTCCGAGAAAGCCCGTGCCGAATACAAGAAGAAAGTCAAGGAATACGAGAAGAAGACCGCCGAGCTGATCTCCGACGACAACCACCTCTCGGAACAGATCGCCGAACTGCTCCTGGCCCTCAACAAGGAGATCATCGAAAGCTCCGTGGTGGAGATCGAGAAGAGTGAGCACCTCATCAAGGAGAACTCCCGCTCCTCCACCCTCATCGCCGCCGCCGTGCTGCTGCTGATCATCGTCTCCGTCATCCTCATCCTGAGCGACGTCAACAAGGGATTCCGGGCCCGCAAGGCGGCCGAGCAGGCCCGTCAGGTCGCCGAAGAGGCCCAACGCAAGACCGAGGAGCTCATGGAGAACCGCCACAAGATGCTCCTCACCGTCTCGCACGACATCAAGACGCCTTTGACCTCCATCATCGGCAACCTGGAGCTGATGGACAACAGCGGCAACGAAAAGGAAGCGGCTTCGATCCAGCGGTCGGCCGACCACATCTTGAGCCTGCTGAGCAACCTGCTGGAGTTCTCGAGCCTGGAGCAGGGCAAGCTGCAGGTGGAGAAGAACACCTTCCACGTGCGCACCCTCTGCGACGAGACCGCTTCGATGTTCGAGCCTATCGCCCACAAGAAAAACCTCGTGTTCAACTACCGCAACGAGCTCCGTACCAACCTTTACGCCGACTCCGACCGCCTGAAGATCAAGCAGATCCTCAGCAACCTCATCTCCAACGCCATCAAATACACCATCGAAGGCAGCATCGGCTTCAAGGCCAGCCTCGAGAACGGATGTCTGGTGTTTCGGGTCGAGGACACCGGCATCGGCATCCCTGCCGACAAGTACGAGGACATCTTCAAGCCCTTCGTCCGCACCGACAGCGGCAGCCAGGTATCCGAAGGCAGCGGCTACGGCCTCTCCGTGGTGAAGGGCCTCGTCGACCTGATGGAAGGCGAGATTGAAGTGCAGTCGGAAGTGGGCAAAGGCAGCCGCTTCACCGTCAAGCTCCCCGTGGACATCGAACTCATCGAAGACGAGGGGACGGCAACACCCGCCGATCAACCCGTGCAGGAGCCCGGCGAGGAAGCTCCCGACAAGGCCCTGGCCTTGGTGCCGCAACGCCACATCCTCATCATCGACGACGACGACACGTTGCTCACGGTGCTCAGCAACATGATCGGAAAGCTAGGGCATCAGGTCATGATCTGCCGTTCCAAGACCGACCTCGACAGCGCCCTCGAGCAGGTGGATGCTTTCGACTATGTACTCACCGACCGCGAGATGGGCGCCTTCTCCGGCAACGACATCCTGAAACTGTTCAAGGCGGCCGACCACGAGAAGCCCGTGGTGCTGATGACGGCCCGCATGGACTACGACATGGAGATTGCCCGCGGCGAAGGCTTCGACGGGTTCCTGCAGAAGCCCTTCAACCTCAAGGACCTGGAGGCGCTGTTCGGCAGGCACTGCCCCGAAGAGCCCTCCACGACAGCCACAGACGCGACATCGGACCACCCAAACATCCCCTTCGCCGACTTTCCCGAACTGTGCACCATGATGGGCAACGACGAGACGGCCATCCGCGGTATCCTCACGGTGTTTGCCCAATCCACCGCCGACCATCTGGTGGCGCTCAACGAGGCCGTGGACAAGGAAGACTTTGCGACGGCCCAGGCCCTCTGCCACAAGATGCTCCCGATGTTCATCCAACTCGAGCGTCAAGACTGCGTCCCCTTCCTTTCTCGGATGAACGCGTCGAGGGGCAACAAGAAAGCAGCCCGCTCCTACCCGGAATGGAAAGAGGATGCCCTCCGTTTCATGGAGAACGCCGACCAGCTGTTGGAGTTGCTTTCCAACCGGTACAATGTGTTTTAGAAGCTTGTTTGGATCCAGCCCACCGGAATCCTTGGTGAGCGGCCTGGGATTAGAGGTCCATCCCGAATTGATGCATCTTGTTGTATAAGGTCTTGCGATCCACCTGAAGCAGCCGGGCCGCCACGGTCTTGTTGCCGCGGGCTTTGGCCAGGGCCGCCTCGATCTGCTCCCGTTCGTTGCCCGGACGCAAGGCGAAGTCGTCGTTGGCCGTAACCTTGGCAGGCTCGCTCTGTTCCAGGTAGACGGGAAGATCCTCCACCTCGATGTAATCGCCTTCGGCAAACAACACACAGCGACGGATCACGTTGCGCAACTCGCGCAGGTTCCCCGTCCACGGCATCTTCTTCATGGCGGCCATCGCCTTGTCCGACACGCCCTTGACCTCTTTGCCCAGCTCCTCGTTGGCCTGCGAAAGGAAGAATTCCACAAACTCCTCGAGGTCGTCCATCCGATCGCGCAGCGGAGGCACCTGCAGCGTGAACTCATTGATGCGATGGTAGAGATCTTGACGGAACTTACCTTGCTCGATGGCCTTCTCGATATTCTCGTTGGTGGCCGCCACGATGCGGACATCGACCGGTATGTCGACGGCGGAACCCACCGGACGCACCTTCTGCTCCTGCAGCGAACGCAGCAGCTGCATCTGCACCTCGTAAGGCAGGTTGCCCACCTCGTCGAGGAAGACCGTGCCGCCCTTGGCTTGCTCGAACACGCCTTTCTTGTCGGCCACGGCCGAGGTGAACGAGCCCTTGAGGTGGCCGAACAACTCGCTCGGAGCCAGCTCCTTGGAGAGGCTTCCACAGTCCACTGCGATGAATGGCTTGTCGTGCCTCGGGCTGCATTCATGGATCATCTCGGCGATGTATTCCTTGCCTGTGCCGCTCTCGCCGAGGATGAGGACGGAGAACTTGGTCGGAGCCACCAGCTCCACATGCTTGTAGAGTCGTTGGATGGCCTCGCTGTTGCCCTTGACCATCACCTTCTTGGGACGGAACAGCTCCTCCACCTCCTGTTTCGACTCGAGGGCCGCCACGATCTTCTCCTCCAGCAGGCTGGGGTTGATGGGCTTCTTCAGGTAGTCGAAAGCCCCCAGTTTCATGGCGGAGACGGCCGTCTGTACCTCGGCATAGCCCGTCATCACGATGAAGGGCACCGGGCTCTTCAGCTGTTCCCTGACCCAAGCCATCAACAGGATGCCGTCGCCGTCAGGCAGACGCAAATCGGTCAGGATCAGGTCGAAAGACTTCGAAGACAGTTCCTTCTTGGCTTGTGCATACAAGGTGGCCAGGACCACGTCGTAGTTGTTCTTTTTCAGCCAGGTCTGAAGCATCACGCCAAAGGAGGCATCGTCCTCAACAATCAAGATGGAGTGTTTCATAGTGTGGAATTACGGTGCAAAGATAATAAAATCCACACATTGTGTAAAAAAAAGAAGCCTTGCAACGGGGAGAAGCAAGGCATTCGTAAAAATTGAAAACGAGCAGAATTTTATTTGATGGAGATAATCAAATAATTAGATAGGTTCCAAAAAGCTTGCTTGTCAACGATGACGAGAGAGAGCATACCATCGTTGTCCTTGGTTATCTGATAACTGCTTTCTGGATGATTGGTCAGTATAATTGCTTTCTTTGTATTCAACGGGAGGATGGACAGTTCGCGGCGGTCGGCCGTGTGCATGATACCCTTGTCGAGGGTGGACGAAACGCTCTCTTTCGAGAAGACCCCGTTCTTGGTCACCAGACCCTTGTCCTTGAGGACTTCCATGGTGGCCACATAATAATAGACGGAGTTCAGGGCGGCGTCCTGCAGACGGATGGTGGTCTGTTGCTCCTCGCTTTGGGCGTTGAGGCTGTCGATGTTACCGGTGAGGGCTTCCACATTCTGGTTGAGATCCTCCACCCGATCGGAGAGCTCCACCACCTTGGCTTGGCTGGCAGTCAGCTCCTTGCGCAGGTTGCTGATGTAGTTGTCCTTGTCGTCCAACTCGCCTTTCAAGCGGTTGATGGTGGCGGTAAGCTGCTTCGATTTGGAACCTGCATCGGCCAGCTGCTTCTCAAGATCGGCGATCTTGGCTTTGTTCTGCTGGATGGTGCGGTCGATGGCCTCGATCTGAGAGACGGCATAGTTGGTGTTTCCCTCACTGTTTTCGACCATGATGATGTTTTCCGCTTCACGGACGGTCTGCAAGGCCGCCTCAATCTCGTTGATGGTGCGAAGCGAGGACTCAAAATCAGTGGTGACATTGGCAGCGACTACCGTGAGCGAGTCACGTTCCGCCTCCAGCGCCTTGTACTTCTTGGATGTCTCCACACACGAGGTGAGGGCCATCGCCAAGAACAGGGAACCTACTATGTAAAATGTCTTCTTCATTTCGATAAAAATTCGGTCCGCCTATAGGCCAACACCGTGCCAATCCACAAATATTTATTTATTTTATTGATTATCAATAGTTTAAATCAAAACTAATTTAAAATTGAATTGTGGAATTTTGTGGAACCGATTCCACAACTTTCGCCAACTGTGGAAGATTGTGGAAAATGTAGCAGGCAACGATTGTTTTTCTATCTTTGCACACATCTAACCTGACACACCATGGAAAACACCTTTGACCCCAACGCCGCCGCCGTGGCCGATTCCGGCATCTACGGGCTGCCTTGCACTGCCGATGAGGCACAGATCATCATCATCCCTGTGGAATGGGAACTGACCACCAGCTACAACCGCGGCACCGTGGACGGTCCCGCCACCGTCATGGAAGCTTCGCTACAGGTCGACCTCTGCCACCACGACTATCCCGATCTGTGGCAGAAAGGCATCTGGATGGACGAATTCCCCAAGGAACTCCGGGCGCTGCACGACACGTTGGCCCCCAAGAGCGAGGAGATCATCGAGGCCCTGTATGAAGGCACCCTTGACGAGGATCCGGAGCATTTCCACAACCTGTACGCCGACATCGAGCTGGCCACCGAGAAGAAAAACGCCTGGCTGCGTGAGCGTATCGCCTATTGGAAAGACCGGGGCAAGGTCGTAGGGCTCTTGGGGGGCGACCACAGCTGTCCCCTCGCCTACCACCAATACCTTAATAGTAAAGGTGTGGAATATGGCATCTTGCACGCCGATGCGCATTGCGACTTACGCGAGGCCTTCGAGGGCTTCAAGTATTCCCACGCCTCCATCTTCTACAACACCCTGCAGTTCCACAACGTGAGCCAGCTGGTCCAGGTGGGCATCCGCGACTACTGCCATCAAGAGAAGGCCCTGGCCGAAAGCCAGCCCGACCGCATCAAGGTGTTCTTCGACCGCGACTGCCGTCGCCGCATGTACGAAGGCGCCACCTGGAAGACCCTGGTGGACGAGATGGTGGCCGCCCTGCCCGAGAAGGTCTACCTCTCCATTGACATCGACGCCTTGGATCCCAAGCTCTGCCCCAACACCGGCACGCCCGTCCCGGGCGGCCTGGAGTACGAGGAGCTGATGTACCTGCTCAACCGCATCCGCGAGTCGGGCAAGGAGATCATTGGATTCGACCTCTGCGAGGTCTCACCCGCCGCCGAAGGCGGCGACTGGGACGGCAACGTCGGCGCCCGTGTGCTCTTCCACCTCTGTGGCGTGGCTTCACGTCCGTGATGCCAGGCCTTTAGTCGACCTTTTGTTGCAACACCTCCTCCGCTGACAGTCCTGTCACTGCGAGGATCGTTTCCATGTCCATCCCAAGGGAAAGCATCTTTTTCGCTATTTCCCGGTTTGCCTCCCGTTTGCCTTCGGCCAAGCCTTGGGCGAGACCTAGTTCCTTGCCTTCGGCCAAGCCGTCATCGTGTCCCAAGATACGCGCCCCTTCGATTTGGTTGAACGTGTCGAGATACACCTTCATGCTCCGCTCGTAAGCCAAGTCCTGGTCCGGCGTCAGTCGAGCCAGCTCTGCCTGACGGAACAGCTTGTCAAACACCGGCTCTTTCAACTCACGAGGTTGCCGGTCATAATAATATAAGTTGTTAAGTGCATGGAACCATCGGCCAAACGGTGTGTTGAGGTCCAGTTTCATGTTGTCAATCTTAGGCAGCTCCACATAATAAAGAGTAAGCTTTTCGTAGAACACATGGAAATCCTCCACGTCCATCAGCTGGATCTTATGAAAAAAAGAGTCCTCAGGATACTCCTTCTTGGGGAGCCTGAAGTTCATCATTGCAACTACATACACGTTTTTCAGTTTGTAGTCCCAACCCTTGTTCCGTTTCTTCTCATCCCCATTGGGGTCCGGCTCCAGACCCTCCTCCGTGTCTTCAAGGGCTTGGGCGTCCAACGCCGCCTGAATTCCTTTCTTTCCTTGGTCATGGATCGGTTTGGCCGCATAATAGATCGTCCGATCCTTGAAAAACGGTTGCCAGGTGTTCTGCATCTCTACGATGAACTCGTCGCCAAGGGTGGTTTCACAATAGACATCAAAATAGTTGGTTCGTGTGCCGACCAGGTCACCGATACGCTCAACATTTTTGTAACGGAGGTCGACAATGGGGTCTTTACCGCCAATGATGGCGTTGAGGAAACTAATGAGGAGGTCTTTGTTTTCCTCGGTGGCGAACAGCTTCTTGAAGCCGTAATCGACGAAAGGGTTTAAATAGCGCTCGTACATCTGAATGGTCATTTAGTTAAGAATCATGGATTATTGTCGTTGTTTGATGCAAAGATATACACATTTTTAATAACAAAACAACTATGTTTCCATATATTCTAAACAAATGTTTTCTACACACAAAAACAAATCCACCGGTCATCCGGTGGATTTGTCAGTCTTTCAAGGCACAAGCGTAATGGTGCAGCTTCCAGCTGCCACTACTCCTTCATGACAAGCCTGTTGACTACGGTTCCATCGGCCATGTGCACCGACACCGTATAAACCCCCGATGCCAAAGGCTTCAGGTTGAGTTCCACCGCATCCGCTCCATGGTTGTCCTTTGCCAGCACCCGCTGTCCCATGACATTGTACACATAGGCAGCGCGTATGGCGACACCCGACAGGGTCAGCTTGTCTTTCACCGTCGAAGGATAGGTCAGCGTCATCGGATCGCCATTGTTCTTGTACATGTAACCCACGCCGGGTTCCAGGCCCGTGAGGCTACCGTTCCATCCGTATTCGGCGGTGTAGGTGGCCGGACCCGCCGTGCCCTTGACCACGTCTTCCTCATTCGGGGTGATACCCGCGAAGGCCTCGTCCAGCGTCATGGCGTTGACCGTGGGGAATCCGATCCAGTTCCAGCCGGAGGCCAGCGTGATCGGGTGGTTGGCCGGATCGACAGGAGTCCCCGTCAGCGTCGCCGTCACGGCATTGTCAACGCGGATCATGTACATCGACTCATTGGTGAGTTCCATGACGGGCGACCACGTGCCGTTCTCCAGCATGGTGTTGCCGCCCACGTTCTTGATCACCGCCGTGGTGTTCTCCGCCGCGATGGCGGCCTTCAGGGCCGCATCCAGCGCGGCGTCCATCTCGAGGCTGCTCGACCACCAGTTCCAACCGGGCGACAGGCTCACCTGTTGCACGAATCCCGTTTGGCCCGTGGTATCCGGTGCATATTCCACATTGTAATGCGTCATCCTCCGTTCCGAAAGCGTGTCCACGATATGCAGCTTGTTCTCGTGGATGGGAGCGTCGTCGTCGAACATCGTCACATGGGTGATCCACACATTGCCGAGCGGGATCTCCTGCCCATCGTCGCGGACGCAGCGCACAATCGCATAACGCCCAAGCGCCGGGTCGTCCACCGAGCCATAGTTCCAGCCCGTTTCGGTAGGATTGAGATGCAGCTGTACCGAACGTTGATTCGGTGTCAACGTCCCTTCTGCAGTGACATCCAGCGTCCGCTTCACCGGAGCCGTCCCTCCATGAGAGAAATAGATCTTGTCGGGAACATGGTTGAAATCCGACTCCTCGTTGACCAAGAAGTCGTTGATTCCGTCTTCCAAGCTGCCATACGCCCTGACCGCCTTGATCAGCTCATGGGAGTGAACCTCCGTAACCAGGCTCAAGTCGGGGTTACCATAGCTGTTGTTATGGATGAAATGCGGCGTGGATCGAAGCACACGGGCCATCA
>JAEFAE010000055.1 GCA_016291135.1 Bacteroidales bacterium | reverse complement strand
TCGATGACGATCAGGAACAAGGGCTTGTCGTCGTCGGTGAGCCGGGGCAGCACCTTGTCGCGCACCAGGGTATGCGACATGACGGGCTTCTCGCCCCGCCCCTGGATCCAGTCGTAATAGTTGCGTTCCACAAAGCGGGTGAAGATGGTGTCGGCCTCCTGCTTCTGGTCGGCCAAGATGTTCTTGATGCCCTCGTCGCTCGACGACTGGAGCTGCAACTCCCAACGGACCAGGTTCTTGTAAAGGTCGATCCACTCGTTGAAGTTGGGGTTGTTGTTGATGTCCATGGCGATCTGGCGGAACTCCTGCTGATAGCTCATCGTGGACTTCTCCTCGCGGAGCTTGCGATTCTCGAGGTTACGCTTGAGCGACAGCAGGATCTGGTTGGGATTGACCGGCTTGATGAGGTAGTCGGCGATGTTGGAGCCGATGGCGTCTTCCATGATGCGCTCCTCCTCGCTCTTGGTGATCATCACCACGGGCAGGTTGGGGTACTCACGCTTGATGACCTCGAGGGCCTCGATGCCACTGACGCCGGGCATCTGCTCGTCGAGGAACACAATGTCGAAATGGCGCTCGCGCACCAGGTCGATGGCATCGGAGCCGCTGTTGGCGGTAACGACCTCATAGCCTTTCTGTTCCAAAAATATGATATGCGGCTTCAGAAGATCGATCTCATCGTCGGCCCAAAGGATGGTGGTTCTTTCCATATTTCAAGATTTCTAATTTCAGATTTCTAATTTCAAGATTGCTAATTTGAATAAATAGAGAACGGAAGGATGGGAAGATTATTGTATTTTTGCAGCATGGAAACAAACAAGAAGAAAATCGTCAACGACCCCATCTACGGGTTTGTCGGAATTCCCGACGAGCTGCACTTCGACATCATCGAACATCCCCTCTTCCAACGGCTCCGGCGCATCAAGCAGGTGAGCATGACCAACATGGTGTATCCCGGCGCCAACCACACCCGCTTCGCCCACAGCCTGGGCGCCATGCACCTGATGCGCCGTGGCATCCAGCTGCTCCGGGGCAAGGGCTACGAGATCACCGACGAGGAGCTGGAAGCCGCCTCGCTGGCCATCCTCCTCCACGACAGCGGCCACGGACCTTTCTCACACACCCTCGAGAGCAGCATCGTCAAGGGCATCAGCCACGAAGACCTCTCGCTGCGGATCATGCGTCGCTTCAACGAGTTGCACGACGGCCGCCTCGACCTGGCCATCCGGATCTTCACGGGCGACTACGAGAAGGGCTTCCTCAACAAGCTCATCTCGAGCCAACTCGACGTGGACCGCATCGACTACCTGAAACGCGACAGTTTCTTCACGGGGGTGGCCGAGGGCAACGTGAACGCCGAGCGCCTGCTCGACATGATGGAGGTGGTCGGCAACGGGCTGGCCATCGAGGCCAAAGGCATCTACTCGGTGGAGAGCTTCCTGGTGGCCCGACGCATCATGTATTGGCAGGTGTACATGCACAAGGCGGTGCTCAGCGCCGAATACATGCTCCGCGAGATCCTGAAACGCGCCCGCCTCGTCTGCCAGGCGCGGCCCCTCCCCTGCACGCCCGCCCTGGCGTTCTTCCTGAACCACCCGGACGACTACGGCCAAGACGACCCCAACACGGTGCTGGAACAGTTCGGCAAGCTCGACGACTACGACGTGATGACGGCCGTGAAGCTCTGGTGCGACGACCCCGATCCGGTGCTCAGCGAACTGTGCAAACGCCTCATCCACCGCCACCTCTTCAAGATCGAGGTGGCCCAGGAGCCCTTCCCCAACGACTACAAGGACGCCATCCTGCACCAAATCGCCAGCCAATACGGGCTCACGCTCTACGACGCCAGCTTCCTGCTGCTGCAGGGCATCTCGTCGAACCACGCCTACCATCCCAAGAAACCCGCCATCAACATTTTATACAAAGACGGCACCATCCGCGACATCAGCGAGGCCTCCGACCAGCTCAACATCTCGGTGCTCTCACAACCCGTGATCAAGCATTTCATCTGCTATCCCAAGGAGCTTCGGATGCCCTGACGAAAAAAAAGTTGAAGGGAAAATGAAACATCGGGCCTTCTTTTGTTACTTATAGGTGCCGACGAACCACAAAAAGTGACTGGACGGGGCATCACTGCAGCGTCCAGTCGGTCGAGATACAAATGAAACAAAAAGCAATGCGACGGGCGTCGCATTACCACGACAAATTACGGGAAACCCTCAATTTGTATGGATTGCTGTGCCACCTTGCGGTCGTTGATGGCACAGGAAATATCGAGGAAAAAATCGTGGTTCAACAGCATGCTGATCCGCAAGAGCAGGTGTACATCCACACTTTTGCGGGAGAAGATCTTGTAGATACTGCTACGCTCATGGCAAATCGAACGGGCGAGCCATGAAACCGTCTTGTCCTGACGGCGAAGTTCGGCCTCGATCATCTGGCCGACATGAATACTTTTAGGTTGCATTTTTGTGTTCAAATTAGAATTTCGACACAAAAATAGCAAATATTTCAATAATACAAATTAATTCTTGAAAATAATTGAAAATAATTATTCAAGATAGTTCTATCAAACTATTTCAAAAGTCAGTCCATCGTACGCAAGCATCATGTTATCAGGCAGTTCCGCATTTACGTCGACGGCCTTGCCAAGGCTGTGGCTGCAATGGGTGAACCATGCTTTTTTCACCTGAAGTTCGGTGGAAATCTGCACGGCCTGCTTCAGGTTGATGTGGGAATAGTGCTTGGGACGGCCCAAGGCCTCGATGATCAGGTATTCCACCCCACGGAGCTTGTCCAAGGCCTTCTTGGAGATCTCGTGGAAATCGGTCACATAGGCGAACTTGCCGATACGGAAGGCGTAGCAGGTCAGGGTATAGTGCTTCAACCGGATGGGCTCCACATAGAGGTCGCCGAAAGTAAAGGGGGTCTCGTCGATGAGATGCACCTCGTAGGTAGGGGCGCCGGGATACAGATGCTCCTTGAAGGCGTAGGAGAACTCCCGCTTGATCTCGGGCAAGGCCGTCTTGTCGACAAACAAGGGCATCGGACGGTTCCCGTTCTTGAAAATGAAAGGACGCACGTCGTCCAAGCCACCGATATGGTCCTTATGCTCATGGGTGATAAAGACCGCATCCAGGTGGTCCACCCCCTCGCGCAGCATCTGCTGACGGAAGTCGGGGCCGGCGTCCACCGCCACGGTGACTTGCTCGGTACGGATCAAAATGGAAGTGCGCGTTCGCTTGTCGCGAGGGTCAGTCGACTGACACACAGGGCAATCGCAACCGATCACCGGGACGCCCTGGGAGGTGCCGCTACCTAAAACCGTTACAATCATCTGCAAATTTTTGCGCAAAAATAATATTAAATAGGTGGAAAATCGTTATTTTTGCCGATTAATTATTTCTACCAGCATGTTCGAGAAACTAAAATACAAGATACTCAACCGTACGATCGACCAATTCATCGCCGACAAGAAGGGGTGCCGAATGCCTGATTTCGAGCGTCTTAACTCGGTGATTATCATCATCGAAGACCTTGACAAACAGAACGTCCGGGCCATCGAGGACCAGGTCAAGCAGATCTTCGGCATCACCCGGACCCGCTTCATCATCATCAGTGAAAAAGCCATCGACGACATGCTCCGCAGCGACCAGTATTGCGAGGTGACCACCCAGGACTTCGGTTTCATGAAGGTGCTCACCGCGGAGAAGCAGGAGGAGATCCGCAAACTGCCCATGACCCACCTGCTCATCAACATGGCGAAGAAGCACACCGACATCAGCGACTACATGGCGACCTTGCCCAACGCAAGCTTCCGGGTCAGCTTCCAGAATAGCGACCATTTCGGCATCTACGACCTGATCATCGACAGCGGCAAGGAATCGGATCCCGTGAAAGACGTCAAGGTCCTCTACGACTACCTGCAGGCGCTTAATGGTGGTATGAATAATTAGGAAGGAGAAATAGAAAGAAGATAGACCTGCCGCACCCCTTAGGGGTGCTCCTATCGGTAGCCTCGGGGTTGAGGAACGAAACCCCAGGGAAAAAGGAATAAAATAAAATAGAAATAATGAAGAACCATTTCAAAGGCACGGGCATCGCCCTGATCACACCCTTCCGTCAAGACCGTTCGGTCGACACGGAGGCACTGGAACGCATCGTCAACCACGTCATCGACGGAGGGGCCGACTTCCTGGTGGCCCTCGGGACCACTTCGGAGGCACCCACGCTGACCGCC
>JAEFAE010000007.1 GCA_016291135.1 Bacteroidales bacterium | reverse complement strand
ATCGTGGAAAGCCTGATTTCCCAGCCATGCATCGGTGTCTGGGTTCCCTTTAACGAGGCCTGGGGCCAGTTCAAGACCCCTGAGATCGTGGAGATGACCAAGAAACTCGATCCCACGCGGCTGGTGAACCCCGCTTCGGGCGGCAACTTCCATGCCTGTGGCGACCTCCTCGACCTGCACCATTATCCCGAGCCCAAGATGGTGCTGTACGATCCCACCCGTGCCACTGTGCTGGGCGAATACGGCGGCATCGGCCGCAAGGTGGAGGGCCACACATGGGTGCAAGACCAAGGTTGGGGCTATGTGGAGTTCGACACGGAGGACAAGGTGACCGATACCTATGTTGAATATGCCGAACAGCTTTATAGGATGGCCTTCCAGGGATTCTCTGCCGGGGTCTACACCCAGACCACCGATTGCGAGACGGAGCTCAACGGCTTGATGACCTACGATCGGGAAGTCGTCAAACTCAACCCGAAGCGTCTGTTGCAGATCAACCGAAAGCTCAGCCACGCCTTTGCCGAATAGGCCTCGACCAAGAGGAATTAAAAAAAAACGCCCCGAAACCTCGGGGCGTTTTTTCGTTGGTTCAAATTAATGCTTCAGGCATTATTTCCATTCACCGGTGATGGTGACGTTGGTGCCGCCACTGAAGCTGACGTCGCCGCGGGTGATGTGGATCAGGTAGTACTCATCTTCGTATAAGGTGCCGATCACGAAGTCATAGTCGTGGCTGGTCCAGGCGGAGACACCCTTGAAGAGGCTGATGCTCACAGGCATTTCAGCGAACAGTTCGGCCTTCCCAAACATGGTGGTCGTTTCGTCCCAAACTTCAGGCTGGAATTGATACAGTCTGGCTCCATCGACAGGCTCGATGTAGGCGAAGTCTTCCTTGGAGTTGTTCTGGGTCCATTTCAGGCCGAACATTTCAAGGCCAGTGCCATCGTGGGAACCGATTCTCTTCCATTCGAATCCTTGGGCCTCGAGTGGCTCGTCAGCGGCGTCGATCTTGTAGGCCAGGGAGGCGGTGCTCACTTTACCGTCGGCATCCGTAACCGTGGCTCTGACGGTGTTTTCGAGGATGATCATCTTTTCGTCGTCCTGTGCCCAAACGTAGTCGACATAGTCGTAAGTGGTGAGTCCGGTCAGGTCGATTTCATCTGACCATTGGGAGGTTTCTCCATCAACGACATAGTCGTAGGTGATCTTGAGGCTGGCGAGTGCCACCTTGGTCACGGCGTTGGATTCGACGTGGAAACCGAATCTCCAGTTGGTCTCGTCTTGGTTGGAGATGATTTGCGGATTTTCGACAGTGCCGTTCACACAGTCAGCGCCGGCAAGGACGGTGATGGTAGGTTCCGGAGTGTCGGTGGTGGGGTCGCAGCTTGCAAAGAAGGCGACGCTCACGAGGCAAACAAGTGCCAAAGCTAGTTTTTTCATGTTGAAATGATTTTAGTTAATAATGATGTTTGTTGATAAGATTCATTTTTCAAGTGAAAACACGCAAAATTAACAAATATTTTGCCAAAGGACGAAAAAGTGCCGAAAAAAATAAAAAAAGCCTGTTGTCCACAGGCTTTTTTCCTTTTTAATGCATTTAAGATGATTGTTTTCTTAGTCCTCAACGATGGCATCGTTCGGGCAAGCACCAGCGCAGGTGCCGCAACCAACGCACTGATCGGGATCAATGACATAGATGCTACCTTCGGAAATAGCGCCCACCGGGCATTCATCGATGCAAGTGCCGCAAGCGATGCATTTGTCTGTAATTTTGTAAGCCATAATGTTTTTAATTTTAATTGGTGAGTTCAAATTTGAGTCGCAAAGATACTGCAATGTTTTGTTCCTAGGTTATGTTTTTGTTAATTTAGAAAAAGTCTAAAAAGCAGGTCAAAAAAGATTCTCTTTTTATTAGGTGGAACCGAATTAAAACCCTACCTTTGCAGACGCAAAAAAGATACCATTTTTCAATGCATCTTTAAATCTTTGAATCTTTTAATCTTAAATTCATACGTTATGACAGGAAAAAGTAAAGTTGTAGCCCTTGAGCATGTCGTGATCCGCTTTGCGGGCGACTCGGGCGATGGTATGCAACTTACCGGAAATCTTTTCTCCGATTCGACGGCATTCGCCGGAAACGATTTCGCCACCTTCCCGGATTATCCCGCTGAGATCCGCCCGCCGCAAGGCACTGTCGCCGGCGTCTCCGGATTCCAGGTGCATTTCGGCCACAAGCCGATCCATTCCACGGGTGACCTCTGCGACGTCCTCGTAGCCATGAACCCGGCTTCCATCAAGGCCAACATGCGCTGGCTCCGTCCCGGCACCATCATCATCATCGACACCGACTCCATCACCGACAAGGCGCTGGAAAAGGCTGGCTACTCTGCCGATCCTACGGTGGACGGCACCCTCGCCGACTACCAGGTGGTCAAGGCCCCGATCTCGGAGCTGACCAAAGAAGCGCTGAAGGACTTCGGCATGGATAACAAGGCGATGCTGAAATCCAAGAACATGTTTGCCCTTGGCATTGTGTTGTACCTCTTCAACCGCGATCGCGACTCGGTGTACAAATACTTCGAGACCAAGTTCAAAGGCAAGGACCAGGTCATCCAAGCCAACCGCACCGTGCTCGACGCTGGCTACCACTATGCAGATACTTGGGAGCTCTTCACCAATACCTTTAAGGTGGAAGCCGCCAATCTTGAGAAAGGCAAGTACCGTAACATCACGGGTAACACGGCCGCTGCTTGGGGACTCATGGCAGCCTCTGAGAAATCAGGTCGTCCCTTGTTCCTCGGTTCCTATCCTATCACCCCGGCCACTGACATTCTGGCAGAGTTGACCAAATACAAGAACTTGAACGTCAAGGCTTACCAAGCTGAAGACGAAATTGCTGGCATCATGTCGTCCATCGGTGCCGCCTATACGGGTTGCCTCGCCGTCACCACGACTTCCGGCCCCGGCCTCTCGCTGAAGAGCGAAGCCATGGGTCTCGCCGTCATGACGGAGCTCCCGCTTGTCATCATCGACGTGCAACGTGGCGGTCCTTCCACCGGTCTGCCGACCAAGTTCGAGCAGAGCGACCTGCTGCAGGCCCTCTATGGCCGTAACGGCGACGCTCCGTTGATCGTCATCGCCGCCCGTGGCTCGGCGCAATGCTTCTATGCCGCTTTCGAAGCCGCCCGTCTCGCCCTTGAGCACATGACTCCTGTCATCCTCTTGAGTGATGGCTCCCTCGGCAACGGCTCTGAGGTGTTCCGCATCCCCAAGATGGCCGACCTTCCCACCATCAATCCTCCCATCGCCAAAGCCGACGATCCCGACTACATGCCGTTCCGTCGTGACGAGAAATGGCTCCGTCGCGAATGGGCTATCCCGGGAACGCCCGGTCTGCGTCACCGCGTAGGTGGCCTTGAGAAGGAAGACGGTAAGGGTAACCTCTCCACCAATCCTGAGAACCACCAGCGCATGACCGAACTCCGTGAAGAGAAGGTCGCCCGCGTGGCCAACGACATCCCGCTGCAAGAGATCTACGGCGACAAGAACGCCGACCTCCTCGTCGTCAGCTGGGGTGGCACCTTCGGCGTCATCCGCACTGCCGTCGAGAACCTCATGGAACAAGGCAAGTCGATCGCTCATGCCCACTTCGACTACATCATGCCGCTGCCGCGTAACACCGAAGAAGTGCTGCAAGGTCACAAGAAGATCTTGATTTGCGAGATCAACCGCGGCCAGTTCGCCAAGTACCTCCGCATGAACTTCCCGGAATACAAGTCAGAACAATATAATAAGGTGATGGGTCTGCCGTTCACCATCAACGAACTGGAGACCAAGTTTAACGACCTCTTAAAATAATACGACCATGGAAAATCAGAATATCGAAAATCAAGCCATCCAGCTGACTAAAGAGGATTTTGCAAGTGATCAGGTGGTGAAATGGTGCCCTGGCTGTGGCGACCATGCCATCCTGAAGGCCATGCAAGACGTATTCCCCAAGATGGGCGTTAAGAAGGAAGACATCGTGGTGGTGTCCGGTATCGGATGCTCCTCGCGCTTCCCCTATTATATGAACACCTACGGTTTCCACAGCATCCACGGTCGTGCCGCCGCTTGCGCCACCGGCGTGAAGCTGGCCAACCCGCACCTCACCGTGTGGATGATCACCGGCGACGGTGACTGCACCGCCATCGGTGGCAACCACTTCATCCATGCCTGCCGTCGTAACATCGACATCAACCTGGTGTTGTTCAACAACCGTATCTACGGTATGACCAAGGGCCAGTTCTCGCCCTGCACCTTCCGTGGCACCAAGACCAAGACCTCACCGCAAGGCACGTACGAGGATCCGTTCAATCCTGGTGAACTCGCCATCGGTGCCAAGGCGACCTTCTTCGCCCGTGGCGTGGATGTCAATCCCAAGGAACTCACCGATATCTTCATGGAGTCGTATCACCACGACGGCATCGCCGTGACCGAGGTCCTGCAAAACTGCATGATCTTCTCCAACGGCGTGCATGAGAACATCACGGGCAAGGACGTCCGCGACGACATGCAGGTGAAATGCGTGCACGGTCAGCCGCTGATCTTCGGCAAGAACCGCGACAAGGGTATCCGTCTGAACGGCAACCACCTCGAAGTGGTCAAGATTGGTGAGAACGGCATCACCGAGAAGGACATCCTGGTTCACGACAAGACCACTGAGGACACGGGTATCCACATGATGCTGGCCCACATGGCACCGCCTCATTTCCCGGTCGCCATCGGCGTCATCCGCGACGTGAAGGCCCCGACCTTCAACGATAGCCTCGACGAGGTCATCGCCAACGAGAAGGCCAACTCCAAGATCCACTGCATGGACGACCTGCTGAACAGCGGCTCCACGTGGACGATCGAATAATCGGTTCTACAGAATCTTACGAAAAATCCCGCTCCATTGAGCGGGATTTTTTATTTTTGTCCTCTGAACAAATGCCAACGGAATGAAAGTCCCCTTCAAACCCGGAACCCTGATCTATCCCTTGCCCGCCGTGATGGTCACCTGCGGCGACTGTGAGGAGAATTACAATATCATTACCATCGGCTGGACGGGCACGATTTGTTCCGACCCGCCCATGTGCTACATCTCCGTCCGTAAGGAACGCCACTCGCATGCGCTCATCATGAAAAACAAGGAGTTCGTCATCAACCTGACTACAGAGGAACTGGCAACGGCCACGGACTGGTGTGGGGTGCGTTCGGGACGGGACTACAACAAGTTCAAACAGATGCATCTGCATGCGGAGCCGGCGCAACTTGTGAAGGCGCCCTTGATCAAGGAGTCGCCGCTGAGCATTGAATGCAAGGTGGTGGAGGTGAAGGAACTGGGCTCACATGACATGTTCATCGCCGAGGTGGTGGCCATCGATGCCGAAGAAAGCTTGATCGATAAAGGCACCGGCGCCTTCCAGTTGAATCACGCCCGGCCCTTGGCCTATTCCCATGGCAAGTATTATGGGCTGGGCGAGAAGATCGGTGGATTTGGCTTCTCGGTGAAGAAAAAGAGATAAAAATGAGGAATTGTTTGTTTATAGTACTGTTGCTCCTTGTCTCCACGACGACAATAAAGGCTCAAGACCCTCCAGTAGTTGAAGGTCTTTCTGTAGAACTTGCCAGTGCAGGGGCGCGCTTGTGTTGGTCGGCTGTCAGTAACGCTTCGTATTATAGGATTTACGAACGTATCGGCGATGCGCCATTCTCTCTCGTTGACAGTACCACTATGACTTGTTTTGAGAATGAGAACTATCATCCGACCATGGAGAATTGCTATTATGTGACTGCAGTGCTGGGAGATGGCTCGGAGGTTTCGTCCGAGATGCGTTGTGTGGGCCCGGAAGCGCTGGACTTCACAGCGATGGATATTCACGGGAATGCATTCAACCTCTTTGAAATCCTGGACGGAGGTCAGTATGTATTCATTGATTTTTTCAGTTACACATGTGTTAATTGTCGCGACGCCATTCCATTCATTGTGGAATCCTACACGCGTTATGGCTGTAACACTGGGGATGTTTTTTATGTGGAGATCAATGCTTCCCAAGGTGATGCGTTATGTCAACTATGGTGCGAAGAATTTGGTGTTGAGTTTCCTACCATTAGTAGAGACGGTGGGGCGGGGAAGTTCTCAGCACTTTATCACACAGATGTTTCGCCGCATTTTACACTGATTGCTCCTGATCATTCCATCGTTTTGGATGGCGGTCATTCAGGATTTGTTGTCACAGACTTGCAATCCATCATCGATGCTTTTGAGCCGCTTGGGATTCGGGTGCGGGATTGTTCTACCAATGTAGCAGCGTCCGAAAGCAAAAGAACCGTTGTTTATCCCAATCCTGCTGACGGTTTTGTGAACCTGCCAATGGTAGCATCCAGCATGATTCGTATTTATAATGTTATGGGACAGTTGATGGAATCGTTGGCGTCAGTGGATCATCCCCATCGCCTTGTCACGACGTCCTATCCCGAAGGGGTGTATTTCATTCAAGCCGACGGAAAGTATATTGGCTGTTTTGTTGTCCAACATTAGTCTATATGGAAGCGCTGAGCGGCAAATTGATCCTTGCGATAAGCGGCGGCATCGACTCGATGGTGCTGGCCGATAGGCTGTTGCAGGCCAAAGCGGATTTCGTGCTGGCGCATTGCAACTTTCACCTTCGCGGTGAGGAATCGGATGGCGATGAAGTGTTTGTTCGTAGCTATGCCGAACGGAATGGGTTGACGCTCTATGTGAAGCACTTTGAGACCGAGGCTTACGCAAAGGAGCACCGTCTCTCCATCGAGATGGCTGCCCGCGAACTGCGCTACGCTTGGTTTGAGGAACTTCTGCAACAATTGAATTACGATTATATTGCCGTGGCCCATCATGCCGATGACCAACTGGAGACGTTCTTCATTAATTTATTAAGAGGTGCCGGAATAAAAGGCCTGAAAGGGATGCAACCTGTCAATGGACGCATCATCCGACCTCTTTTAAACGTTTCGAGAGCGGAGATCCAGCAATATGCTTTGGAGCATCATCTCCAATGGAGAGAAGATCGTACCAATGCTGAGACCCAGTACTTGCGCAACAAGATCCGTCACGAGTTGCTTCCGGTGATCGACCAGATTTCCCAAGAGGGGAGAAGCGCCATCCTAAAGTCCATCCGCCATTTGGCATCGGAAAACGAACTGTATCGGGAATTGGTTCAGGAAAAGCTGTCGCAGATGGTGGTACAAATGGATTGCCACGCCGTTCCGCAACGCTTCGCTGCTCGTAATGACCTACCCGTTGAAGACCCTGTTGCGAAAGTGTCTGAGCAACTCCTCTTCGAGTGGCTTCGGGACTATGGTTTTAACGAGGATCAAGTCCGCTCCATCTATGAAGCCTTGAACGGCCAACCCGGCACCTGCTTCTTTTCATCCACCCATCGGGTGACCATCGAACGCGAGGGCCTCGAACTGACGCCGATCTGTCAACAGAACGAGGTCCCCATGGCGTTATCCTATCAGCAGATCGAAAAAGCCCCAGGTTTCACCATCGATCCCTCACCGGAGGTGGCCCAATTGGACTACGACCAACTGACCTTCCCATTGCAATTGCGGAAATGGCAGGTAGGCGACCGTTTCCATCCATTGGGCATGAAAGGCTCCAAGTTGCTCAGCGACTTCTTTGTCGACCAAAAGATGAGCACCTTCCAAAAAGAGGCATGCCAGGTGCTCACTACGTCGGATGATCAGATTGTTTGGGTCATTGGAAGACGCATCGACGATCGCTTCAAGGTGACCGACAAAACAAAAACCATTCTTAAGGTACAGATTGTTTGATAGTTTTATTATTTTTGCATCCCTAATCAGCACGTAATACCTAAATCTATATGAAAAAACTGTTTTTGACGCTATTGCTGGTCTTGACGTCCATCTTTTCTCTTCAGGTGACGGCCCAGGGAATCGTTGATCCTGTGAAGTGGGCGTTTTCCGTCAACGACCTCAGCGACGAGGAATTCGAGCTGGTGGCCACCGCGACCATCGAACCTTCCTATCACATCTATTCCACCAAGATGCCTGAGCTGGGACCGCTTCCTACGGTGTTCAGTTTCGAAGCCAACGAGTACTGCGAGCCGATGGGTGAGGGCTACGACCTCACCGAAGTGCCGCTTTATCACGACGACATCTTCGAGGTGGACTATTACCAGTTCTCCGGGACGGCCTCCTTCGGCCAGAAATTCAAGAAACTCAAGGATGGCGCTTTCCCGATCACGGGTGAGCTGGACTACCAGGCCTGCAAAGACGGCATGTGCGTGTCGCTGACCGAGGACATCCAAGTGAACTACGGTGACGAGGCCCAGCTGACGGCGGCGGAACCTGAGCCCGAAGGCGTTGGCGGTCATGCCAAGTCGAACATCTGGGGCATGATCCTCGAAGCCATCCTGTGGGGCTTCGCCGCACTGCTTACCCCCTGCGTGTTCCCGATGATCCCCATGACGGTGTCGTTCTTCATGCACGGCGAGGGTGAGTCTAAGGCGCAAGGACGTTTCAAGGCGTTCATGTACTTCCTGTTCATCGTGCTGCTCTACACCTTGCCGATTGCCATCATCATTCTGGTGACCTGGCTCGTGGGCGGCAACAGCGTCACGGCCGACATCTTCAACTGGCTGGCTACGCACTGGCTGCCGAACATCCTCTTCTTCCTGGTGTTCATGGTCTTTGCGGCTTCGTTCTTCGGCGCCTTCGAGATCACGCTGGGCAGCAACATGGTCAACAAGAGCGACAGCAAGCAGAACACCAAGAACCTCGGCGGCATCTTCTTCATGGCCCTGACCCTGGTGTTGGTGTCGTTTGCCTGCACGGGTCCCATCGTGGGTACGGTGCTCATCAAATCCACCTCGGGCGAGTTCTGGGCTCCCATCGTCACGATGTTCGCCTTTGCTGTGGCCTTCGCACTGCCGTTTGCCCTGTTCGCCTTCTTCCCGAACCTGCTGCAGCGTCTGCCCAAGAGCGGTGGCTGGCTCAACTCGGTGAAGGTGGTGCTGGGCTTCATCGAAGTCGCCCTGGGATTCAAGTTCCTCAGCGTCGCCGACCAGACCTACCACTGGCACCTGCTCGACCGTGAGGTGTATCTCGGCATTTGGATCGTATGCTTCACGCTGCTCGGCCTCTATCTCCTCGGCAAGATCCGCTTCAAAGGCGAGAAGGAAGTCAAGGAGCTGGGCGTGTTCCGTCTGATCCTCATCATCATCGACTTTACCTTTGTCATCTATATGATCCCCGGCATGTGGGGCGCTCCGTTGAAGGCCCTCTCCGGCTACCTGCCGCCCAAGCAGACCCTCGACTTCGACCTCAACCGTATCATCGAAGAGAACAGCGAGAAGGTGATCGAATACGTGGATGCCAAGTTCGCCAACATGGCGGTGGCGCCACAGGATCAAAACAAAGCGGTTGCCACGGCTACTTTCGATGAAGAACCCAAATACGCCGACCTCTTCCACCTGGCCCATAACTTGAAAGGCTATTTCGACTACGACCAGGCCCTGGCTTGTGCCAAGACGGTAGGCAAACCGATATTCATCGACTTCACGGGCCACGGTTGCGTCAACTGTCGTGAAATGGAAGCCAACGTGTGGAGCGATCCCCGTGTGAAGGACATGCTGCGCAACGACTTCGTGATCTGCGCCCTCTATGTCGACGACAAGACCTCGCTGCCCAAGGAAGAGTGGTACACCTCCACCTATGACGGCAAGGAGAAAAAGACGATTGGCCGCAAGTGGGCCGATTTCCAGATCTCCAAGTTCGGCACCAATGCCCAGCCTTACTACTGCCTGATGGACCATAACGGCAACCTGCTGATGAAGCCGCGCGCCTACGACCTCGACAAGGACGCCTTCGTGGCCTTCCTCAAGGATGGCCTGAGTAACTTCCAGGGAGGGACGTACTATCAGCATGTGCTGGACTGAACGCCTTGTGTAGTTGTGCTCTGCCATGGCAAGAAACGAGAAGATCGATTTCTTTAAAGGGGTGTTGATGTTTGGCGTGGTATGGGGCCATGCCATCACCAACCTGTCGGTGGGCTCGAACCTTTCCGTGGGGATCCATTGGATCATGCGCACCTACGACATGCCGATGTTCATGGTGCTGTCGGGTTATTTCCTGGCTTTTTCCCTGCAAAGGAAAGACCTGAAAACGCTGCTGTTGGACAAACTGACGACGCTCTTCCTGCCGGCCTTTTGCTGGGGGTTGCTGCTCGCTGGCTTGCGCACTGTCATGGACCCGTCCCAAGGCTTGCGGCTGAATCCCCTCACCACCCTTTACTTTCTTTGGGCGGTGTTTTTCAGCACCCTGATGCTCGTGGCGGTCGCCAAGGTGTTCCGCTCCCAGTATCTGCAGCTGGCCCTGTGTGTGGCCATCACCATCGCGCTCAATTTCATCCCGTTGAACCTCTGGAACTTATCCTACCTCTTCCCCTTCTTTGCCTTGGGATACTTCGTCCATGTGTTGAAGCTTCGTCCCCAGAAATATTGGGGTGAGGGTGCGCTGTTGACATTGGCTTTTGTGACCCTGCTTTGTTTCTGGAAGACTGACTATACCATCTGGAATACCGGGAATTACATGACATCGCTCAGCGGGAAGGCCGTGCTTGTGGTGCTGTTCAGATACCTCATCGCACTGGTGGGAGGCGCTTTCTTTGTGTTCTTTTTCGGCATCATCTACGATTTCTTCAGCAGACACCAAACCAGGGGATTCCGTTTCCTTGTGGAATGCGGAAAGAGGACGTTGCCCCTCTATATCCTGCAAGAACTGTTGCTGTTTGATGTCGTGTGCCATGCCATGTCGTGGCTGACGGGTCGTTTGGGCTACAATCCGTTGGTGCTGAACGAGAACCTGTTGGGTTATGTGATTGCCCCGGTGCTGGCATTTGGGTTGATGTTGTTGATCATCCTCGCTGTCAGGTTGTTGGATCGGAACCGATACTTGCGTTTCGCTTTTGGAGGCAAGGTGAAGCGGTGCCATAACACCTGACGAAATGCAAAAACGCTTATCTTTGTTGTTGAATCCATGAACCTTTATATAGAGAAATGAACGAAATCCTTCGCGTGGACGAGCTTTGCAAGACCTTCAAGCTCTCGCGCAAACAACAGAAAATTGAAAGGACCAACCGGAAGGAGATCCTTGCGGTGGACCACCTCTCGTTTACCGCCAACCAAGGCGAAATCTTCGGATTGTTGGGACCCAACGGTGCCGGCAAGACCACGACCTTGCGCATGCTCTCGACCCTGATCCGTCCCGACAGCGGTGATGCCATCCTCGACGGATGTAGCGTGGTGAACCAACCTGAGCAGGTGCGTGGTAAGATCGGCTTCCTGACTTCGGAGCTGAAGCTGGAAGACTTCTTTACGCCGAACTACCTCTTCGACTTCTTCAGCCAACTGCATCAAGTCGATGAGGCGGCTATGCAGGAACGCAAACGTCAGATGTTCAGTCGTTTCGGAATCGACCGCTTTGCCGAGGTGAAGGTGGCGAACCTCTCCACGGGCATGAAACAGAAACTTTCGCTGGTCATCTCGCTGGTGCACGACCCCGACATCATTATCTTCGACGAGCCCACCAACGGCCTCGATGTGTTGACGGCGCGCACCGTCACCGACTACCTGGAGGAGTTGCGCTCACAAGGGAAGACCATCATCCTCTCGACGCACATCTTCAGCCTGGTGGAGCGCCTCTGCGACCGTGTGGGTGTCATCATCGATGGCCGCATGATTGCCTGCGGGACCCTGGATGAGGTGTGCAACGGATTGTCGCTGGAAGACCGTTTCTTCGAAATCTATAAGGAAGTGAAAGGAGGCGAGGAATGAAAAACAATACTTGGACCATTATCAAAAAAGAGTTCGCCCGTTTCTTTGGCGACCGTCAGCTGTTGTTTACCTCGGTGATCATGCCGGGCCTGCTCATCTATATCATCTATACCCTCATGGGTAGCGGCATGAGCAAGATGGCTTCCGAAGGAAAGGACGATTTGGTCATCGTCCGTGTAGAGAACCTGCCCGAAAGTGTGGCTCCGATGATACGGGAACTTCCTGCTGTGGAGGTGTTGCAACAACCTGTCTCTCAAGAAGATATCAATGGCCTTGAAAGCAAGGATCTCAACATGGTGCTGATGCGTTTCCCTGAGGGTTTCGACGAACAGGTGGCCAGCTACGATGCGCAAAGTGGTGCGGCGGCACCCAACGTGGAGATCTACTACAACTCCGCCAACAACGCCTCCTCGCGCGTGTATCAAATGCTAGAGCATACGCTCTCGGCCTACGAGGACCAGCTTAGCAACCGTTTCGACATCAACCGCTCCGATGATGCGGAGGCTCGTTTCGACATGGCCAACAGCGACGACGTGCTCGGAGGCATCCTCTCCAAGCTGATCCCCATGCTCATCCTGATGATGGTCTTCAGCGGGGTGATGGCCATCGCGCCCAGCAGCATCGCCGGCGAGAAGGAACGTGGTACCATCGCCACCCTGCTGGTGACGCCCATGAAGAGAAACGAGCTGGCGTTGGGCAAGGTGGTGTCGCTCTCAGGCATCGCGTTGCTGAGTGGCATCTCGAGTTTCATCGGCATCGCGTTGTCGCTGCCCAAGATGATCCAGGCCGATGCCGCTGGCATTGAGCTGGGCTTGCATTACACGACGGCCGACTATGTGGTGCTGCTGATCATCATCCTGGCGACGGTGCTGATCATGGCTTCTGTGGTGTCCATCCTCTCGGCCTTGGCCAAGGATGTCAAAAACGCCGGTACCATGATTGTCCCCTTCATGCTGGTGGTGATGTTCTGCGGCTTGATGCCGATGTTCCAGAGTGGCACGCCCCAAGGGCTGACGGCTTATCTGATCCCGTTCTACAACAGCGTCCAGGTGATGACGGCGACCTTCGCCCACGAAATGACTTGGATGCCGGTCATCGTCACCTTGGCGGCCAACGTGGTCTATACGGGCATCGCCGTCTGGATCCTCACGCGGCTGTTCAACAGCGAGAAGGTGATGTTCTCGAAATAATCCGAGCGTAGCGAGGAGCCCTCAAGGGCTCCCCTAGCATAGCGAGGTACCCCGGAAGGCACATTCGTAACGGACCGAAGGGAGTTACGCAGTGCCGTCGGGGTACCTCGCTTGCTAGGGGCTGGATCGAAGCCAGCTGCTTATTTCGCGAAATGTTTGTAGAAGGCAATGATCGTCTCGATGCCCTTGTAGAAGTGGTCGAGACGGTAGTTCTCGTTGGGGGAGTGGATGGCGTCCTCGCCAAGGCCGAAGCCCATGAGGATGGACTTGATGCCCAGCACGCGCTCGAATTCGGAGATGATCGGGATGGAACCGCCGGAACGCATCGGGATGGGCTGCTTGCCGTAGGTGTCCATGTAAGCGGCCTCTGCGGCTTTGTAGGCCGGCAGGTCGATGGGGCAGCCGTAGGCTTGTCCGCCGTGCAGCGGGGTGACCTTCACGGTGACATACTTGGGGGCGTTCTTCTCGAAGTAGTTCTTCACCAGCTTGGCGATCTTCTCGTGGTCTTGGTTCGGCACCAGACGGCAGGAGAGCTTGGCGTAGGCCTTGGAGGGCAACACGGTCTTGCTGCCTTCTCCGGTGTAGCCACCCCACATACCGCAGAGGTCGAAGGTCGGACGGATGCCCACACGCTCGATCTTGGTATAGCCTTTCTCGCCACGGAGGGCCTTCACGTTGAGGCCGGCCTTATAGGCTTTCTCGTCGTAGGGAGCTTTGTTGAGCAGCTGACGTTCCTTGCGGGAGCAGGTGATGACATCGTCGTAGAAATGCGGGATGGTGATGTGGTTGTTCTCGTCCATGCACCCGGCGATCAGTTCGCAAAGGGTGTTCAAGGGGTTGGCCACGCTGCCGCCGAAGATGCCGGAGTGCAGGTCGGCGTTGGGGCCGGTGACTTCGATCTCCCAGTAGGCGAGACCTCTCAAGCCGGTGGTGATGGAAGGCACGTCGCTGGCGATCATGGAGGTGTCTGACACCAAGATGACATCGGCTTTCACCAGGTTCTTGTATTTCACGATCCATTTGGCGAGGCTGCCGGAACCAATCTCTTCCTCGCCTTCGAGCATGAATTTCACGTTGCAGGGGAGGCTGTCGGTCTTCACCATGGTCTCGAAGGCCTTGGCATGCATGAACGACTGGCCTTTGTCGTCGTCGGCGCCACGGGCCCAGATGCGGCCGTCTTTCACCACGGGCTCAAAAGGCTTGGTATTCCACAACTCGATGGGATCGACAGGCATCACGTCGTAGTGGCCATACACCAAGACGGTGGGCTTCTTCGGGTCGATGATCTTCTCACCATAGACGATGGGGTTGCCGTCGGTGGGCATCACTTCGGCCTTGTCGGCGCCGGCTTTCAGCAGGCGCTCACGCCAGCACTCCGCACAACGGATCATATCGGGTTTGTGTGCCGCCTCCGAGCTGATGGAGGGGATACGGATCAGTTCAAACAATTCCTCAAGGAAACGGTCCTTGTTGTCTTTGATGTACTTGTCGGTTTTTTTCATATTGTAGGTTTTGAGAATTATTATTTTAATGAATGACAAAGATATGGAAAAAAGAATATATTTGCAGAACTAAAAAAACAATATAATGAAATCTTTCGTCAAATCCTTAATTATCATGGCCTTGCTTTCCTTGTCCATGTATTCCTTTGGACAAGAGCAGAAACCGCAAGCCATTTATGTGGAGAATGAGTTCATCATTTGGTTGGAACAAGGTGTTGATGCCTCGACTTTCGCTGCCAATTCCAATGCCGGTATTACACCCGTGAGACAATTGTCTAAGCGTTTGAATATATGGCTTTTTGAAATTACTGACAGCAAGGAACTCAGAGAAGACAAAATGTATCGTTTGGCAAAAAACAATGATGTGCGTATTGTTCAAAACAACCATACCAATATTGTTCAACGTGAGATTGTTCCAGATGATCCTTATTATTCCCAACAATGGGCTCCAGCCATCATGAGTTTGCCGCAGACATGGGATACATTTACTACTGGCGGTGTTACAGCGACTGGCGATACCATTGTGGTGGCCGTCATTGACGGAGGCGTTGATTTGGGTCACGAAGATTTGAATTTCTGGAAGAATTCTCATGAGATTCCAAATAACGGTGTTGACGATGACAATAATGGATATATTGATGATTTCCATGGTTGGAATGCATATAATCACAACGGCAATGTTCCCAGCAATGACCATGGCACCCATGTGTCAGGCATTATCGGAGCGGTTGGTAACAATCAGAAAGGTGTTTGCGGCGTGAATTGGAATGTTAAAGTCATGCCTGTGGGTGGCAGTTCGGGCAATGAGTCTATTGTGGTGGAAGCTTATTCATACGTTTTGGAGATGCGGGCGCGATACAACGAAAGCAATGGTGAGGAGGGGGCTTTCGTCGTGGCTACGAATTCCTCTTTTGGCGTCGATTATGGGAATCCAGACGATTATCCCATTTGGTGCTCGATGTATAACGAGATGGGCGATGTGGGCATATTGAGTTGTGGAGCCGGCCCAAACATGAATGTGAATGTCGATGTGGTCGGTGATGTGCCTTCCACATGCCCCGGTGACTATCTGATAGGGGTCACCAACACTACCTCTGCTGATGTAAAATACAACAATGCTGGATACGGCATCAATAATATCGACATAGGAGCTCCTGGCACCTCCATCTATTCCACCATTCCAAACAACCGATACTCCAATAAGACGGGAACCTCGATGGCTACCCCTCAAGTCTCTGGCACCATTGCCTTGATGTATGCTGCAATGCCTGAAGAGATGATGTTGGCCTGCAAAAACGATCCTGCAAGTTTCAGCCTCTCGGTAAGGCAATCACTTCTTGATGGGGCCGACCATCTGGCGTCTCTTGAAGGTCAGGTTGCCGATGCCAGAAGGTTGAATGCCTTTGGCGCCATCGAAAGGCTTCTGAATGTGCCTGTTAAACCTGAATTACTCGGAGAAGTTAAGATTGACGGTGAAACCGTTGTCGGGCAGACATTAAAGGCCATAACCAATCTTGCTTCCATGCCACCCATTCCCGATTTGGGAGATTTGAGTTATCAATGGCAGAGAGATTCCACTGATATCGAAGGAGCTGTATATCAATATTATACTCTGGATGGTGCTGATATTGACGCCGCCATCAGCGTGCAAGTAACTGCTGAAAATTGTACAGGAACCATCACTTCGCCAAGTGTTGGTCCCGTCAGAGCATCCCATGTGGGAATTAAGGAAGACAGTTTGGATCTCTTCATTATTTATCCCAATCCTTCGAGAGGAGGTTTTACCGTGGAAGGCACTGGTTCGCTTATCATTACGAATACTCTTGGCCAGACCGTTAAAGAGTTTGACCTGAATGGTCAAACGACTATCGAACTCCCGAGAGGGATGTATTTCGCGAAAATGGGCAAGGTGGTCAGGAAGATTGTTGTGGAATGAACCTCCTTAACTCCACCGTCTCCCCGTCGAAAACGGCGTAGGTGAAGTCGTAGATCCAGTTGCCGACCACGGTGGTCAAGGCATGATCACCGCTTTGGTACTGCATGGGCTTGTGCTGGTGGCCGAAGACGAAGAAATCGATGGAGGGATCCAAAGCAGCCTGCTCCTGGGCGTATTGATACAGACGGGTCTGAGGGACGTTGTCGTAATAGCCGCGCTCCACCTCGTTCTTGAGCTTCTTCAGCCGGTGGTTGTGCGACCAGCGCAGGGCCAGCCGGGTGCCGATGTCGGGGTGGATGTGGCGGAACAGCCACTGGTTGACCTTGTTCGAAAATACCTTCTTCAGGAACTTGTAGCCTTTGTCGCCGGGCCCATAGCCGTCGCCGTGGACCATAAAGAACTTCTTGCCTTTCAAAACAAAGACCTCTGGCTCACGGTGGAGTTGGATGCCCAACTCGTCGTGGAGATAGCCGAAGCACCACAGGTCGTGGTTGCCGATGAACAGATGGACGGGGATGCCGGCATCGGTAAACTCGGCCAACTTGCCTTGGATGCGGGCAAACCCTTTGGGAATCACCGATTTGTATTCGAACCAGAAGTCGAACAGGTCGCCCATCAGGAACAGCTCCTCACAGTCGTCCTTGATGGAGCCGAGAAACCGCAACAGCTTCAGCTCACGCTGATGGCTGTCCTCAAGGGTGGGGATGCCCAGATGGAAGTCGGTGACGAAATAGACGGCCATCAGAACTGGATTTCGGTGCTGCGGCGGATGAGCTCGGTGATGAGGGTAATGAGCTTGGGTTCGACGGCATTGACGGCCTTGATGACCTCCTCGTGGGTGATGGTCATGGGATGGTCCACGCCGTAGATGTTACCCATGTCGGAGACGATGCTGAGACCGAAGACGGGCAGCTTGCCCTGACGCGCCACGATGACCTCGGGGGTGGTGGACATGCCAATGGTGTCGGCACCGATGATGCGGAAGTAACGGCACTCGGCCGGGGTCTCGTAGGTGGGACCCGTGGTGGAGCAATACACGCCGTGCTGTACCCAGATGCCCTTCTCCATCGCGATCCGGTCGGCCAACTTGATGAGCCGGTTGTCGTAGGGGTCGCTCATGTCGGGGAAACGCTCGCCGAGACGGTCGTCGTGGGGCCCGATCAAGGGGTTGGGCATGGCATGGATCTGATCGGTGATGATCATGATGTCGCCCACGTTGAAGTTGGGGTTGAGGCCGCCAGCCGCATTGCTGAGGATGAGGAACTGGATGCCCAGTTTCATCAATACCCGGATGGGGAACGTGACCTCGCTCATGGTGTAGCCTTCGTAATAGTGGAATCGTCCCTGCATGGCCACGACCTTGCGACCGGCGATGGTGCCGAAGAGCAACTGGCTCTGGTGGCCTTTGACGGTAGAAACGGGGAAGTTCGGGATGGCAGAATAAGGGATGGCGTATTCCACGGCGATGCCGTTGGCCAAGCCGCCCAGACCGGAGCCAAGCACAATGCCCACCTCGGGCTGGAACCCGTTGGTCTGTTGGTTGAGAAAATCAACCGTGGAGAGAATTCTTTCGTACATAAGTCAATATCGCTTCGTTAAATGATTCTTCTTCGTAAACACACACGCTGATGGGAGCCGCAAAGAGCGGAACCGCATCAAACTGACAAAAATAAGTAGAATTTGTCAAACGTGCAACATCTTTTTCGGTGGTGACCAGGATACGGGGAGCTCCTGCCGATTCGGTTCCCGACAAGATGCGCTGCAGGTCCTTGTCCTTGTAGCGGTGATGGTCGGGGAAGCGGAGGGTCTCGACCTGGGAGAAGAGGCCTCCCAGATGCTCGAAGAAAGGCTCGGGATGGGCGATGCCGGCGAAACCACGGCAAGGGGTGTCCGGACTTGGCAACGAGCCGGTTTCATGGCAATAGTCCCGTGCGGCATGGTTGACGGGTCGCAGCGGCTCGTACTGCATGCTCGAGAGGAACAGTTGTTGGCGGTCGTTCAGGCGAAGCCTTTCGCGCAAGGAGTTCTTCAGGGTGCTGTAGGCCTCTGGCGTTGCAGTCCGTAGGGACTCGGGGCATTGGCTGACCACCACGATGTCGGCGCGACGGGATGCGCTCCTTACGTCGCGCAAGGTGCCCGCAGGCACGAGGTAGTCCTCGCTGTACAGCTTTCCGTAGGCGGTCAACAGCAGGTTCAGCCCGGCACGCAGCCTGCGGTATTGGAAAGCATCGTCGAGCACATACACCTGGGGTGGCCTGGCCTGGCTCATCATCAGCTCGATGGCTTCGCAACGGTTTTCGTCGACGGCCACCTGGAGGTCCTTGCCTTTGTTGAACAGCTGCAGGGGCTCGTCGCCGACGGTGTCGGCGGAGCAGGTGCCCGTGACGAGCTGGAAGCCCTTGGTGCGGCGGCCGTAGCCCCGGCTGACGACACAGACGGAATACTGTTCGGATAGCATCCGGACCAGGTATTCGGTGTGCGGCGTCTTGCCCGTGCCGCCCAGGGCCAGGTTTCCGACGCAGATCACCGGAGGATCGTACCGTTTCGACGGCAGGATGTGCCAGTCGTACAGCTTGTGCCGAAACGCAAGGGCGCCTTGGTAGAGGAAAGCGACGGGAAGCAGGATCCTGTTCATCGTAGGGTGTTTTGTGAGCAAAAATAGGAATTCTCGGGCTGCGAAGGCAAAAAAATCGTATCATTGCACCTCAAATAGCATAACGTCATGACCGTCAAAGATATTATGGACTGCATCACGGAAGTGGCTCCGTTGCAGTGGCAGGAACACTACGACAACGCCGGCCTCCAGGTGGGCGACCTGAATGCTCCGGTGCACAAGGCCCTGATTGCCCTCGATGTGACCGAAGCCCTGGTGGATGAGGCCATTGCCAAGTCGTGTGACCTGATCCTTAGTCATCATCCGTTGATTTTCAGGGGTTTGAAGCAGCTTTCTCCGGAAACCTATATCGGCCGCGCCGTGATGAAGGCCGTCAAGAACGACATCGCCATCGTGTCCATGCACACCAACCTCGACAACAGCTATCTCGGGGTAAGCCGGGTGTTGGCCGAACGGCTTGGGTTGAAACAGCTGACCTTGTTGCAGCCCTCGGCCGCCGAGCCCGAACGTTGCGGGGCAGGCATGATCGGCTACTATGAGACGCTGATGACGGAGGAGGCCTTCCTCGATCGGGTGGCCCAGTGCATCGGATCGCCCTGCTTGCGCCATTCGGCCCTCACCGGACGTAAGATCGCGAAGGTGGGACTTTGTGGCGGCTCGGGAAGCCCTTTCATGGACGACGCCCTGCGCCACGGGGTGGATGCCTACCTCACCGCCGACATCAAATATCACGACTTTTTCGTGCCTGAAGGTGCCTTCCTGCTGGTGGATGGCGGACATTTTGAGACGGAACAGTTCACGAAAGCATTAATTAAAGACTTGATTCTGAAAAAAATTCCTAACTTTGCAGCCGAAATCGCGGAGACGAACACCAACGCGGTTCATTATCATTGCAGCAAATAATACAAAATCGAACATAATGGCAGAGAAAGAAGCAAAGAACACGGTCCTCACCGAAGAACAGGTGGAGGTCAGTATCGAACAGAAGTTAGAGGCGCTCTACACCTTGCAGCAGGTGGACTCGAAGATCGACAAGATCAGGGCATACCGCGGTGAGCTGCCGCTGGAGGTCCAGGACCTGGAAGACGAGGTGGCGGGCTTGGAGACCCGTATCAACAACTTCAAGGAGGAAACCAAGAAGCATGCGACAGACATCGCCAACTACAAGATCAAGATCCAAGAGGCGGAAGCGCTGATCAAGAAATACGAAGACCAGCAGAACAACGTCCGCAACAACCGTGAGTACGACTCCATCAGCAAGGAGATCGAGTATCAACAGCTCGACATCCAGCTGAGCGAGAAGCGGATCCGCGAGGCTAACGCCAAGTCGGAGGAGATCGCCACCAAGATCGAGGCTGCCCAGCAGCGGCTCGAAGAGCGCAAGGCGGACCTTACTTCCAAGAAAGAGGAGCTTCAGTCCATCATCGAGGACACCCAGAAAGAGGAAGAGGCCCTGCTCAAGCGTTCGGCCGAATGCGAGGGGGTCATCGAAGACCGTCTTCTTGTCGCCTACAAGCGCATCCGCAAGAACGCCCGTAACGGTTTGGCGGTCGTGGGCATCGCCCGTGACGCCTGCGGTGGATGCTTCAACAAGATCCCGCCGCAACACCAGCTGGATATCTGCACGCACAAGAAAATCATCGTGTGCGAGTACTGCGGACGTATCCTGGTGGACCGCGACATCATCAACAAGTATCAGGAATAATCCGGTACCGAGACTGCATGAGAGAGGATGACGCAAGTCATCCTCTTTTTTTTATGCCTATTCGATCCGGATCTTCAAAGTCACCGCCAGCTTGCTTCGCCAGGCTTGCCTGACGACCGACTCGACGGTGTTCTCACCGTCGACAAAATATTGATAGGGCGTATGGGCGGTGGGCGCTTGGGAGAGCTCGTATGCGAAGTCCCAGGAGGTGTCGTCGTTTGTGGCATAGCCGATGCCCAGGGCCAGCTTCCGTACGCTTCCCATGGCGTAACCCAAGCCGAAGGGGCTGCCGTAGTAGGCTAGGCCGCCGCGGAAGAAGAACTGCCTTAGGCTCCATTCGGTGCCCAGCCGGAAGTTCCAGGTGGGACGCAAGAGGCTGGCGATGTCGTCGTTGACGTCGGCGAAGGAATACTCCTCGCTGGAGAACCGGGCACCGCCGTAGTTCAGATAGTCCACGTCGGCAGTGACCAGACCATGCCTTCCCGTGAAGAAGGCAAGGCTACCCGTAAAGCGATGGGGGGTGCGGAAGGCGTAGGTGTTGTATAAGGTGGACGACAGGTATTTGTGGTAGGGCTCCTGTTGACCCGTCAGGTCGGTCTCGGTTTGGGTGGCCCACTCCTCGTCGAAACTGAAAGCCGTCCGCGACTGCCAGGCGGCGCCGAAACGCAGCCATCGGACGGGATGCCAAAGGAAGCCGCATTTGAAGTTGATGCCCCAGGCGTTGTCGCCCAGGTCTTCTCCATGCGACCATTGGGTGAAGGCGCTCCCGCCATCCGGACCAGGCGTCTCGGTATACGTGCGGGTGCTGATGCGCTTGATGTGTGCCAGGCCGAGGCTGCTGCCCAGAAGGAGCTTCTCGCTGATGTTGGCGCTCAGGGTCATCGTCCATTCCTCGGAACGGCCCTTGGAGGTGGTTACATCCTGCTGCCTGACGTTGCCTTGGGGAATGGGGCTGTTGTAGTAGAACCCAAGGGAGTCTTCGTATCGGTCGATGAGGTAGGTCATCCAGGCGGGGTACAGGTCGTAGGGGTAGGCGTCGACCAACAGGTCCCCGGGGTTGGAGAGGTTGGGGTCGTAGATGCCTTCAATGCCGTCGATGGCCTGCAGGTAGGCGTCGACCATGGAACTGCCGGGGTTGAGGCCCTCGGCATGGGCCCGGTAATTGAAGTCGTTGGTGCGGGTCAGCCCGATGCCGAACTGCAGGAAACGCAGCGGCTTGTAGTTGCTGCAGGGAAGGGTGATGACATAGCCGAAGTTGGGGATCGTCATACGCATCTTTCCCCCCAGGTGGTTCTCCCCATAGTAGCGGTTGCTCGAAAGGGTGTATTGCAGTCCGGTGGTGAAGGTCAGCTCGGAACTTCGGTAGCGTCCGAGACCTGCGGGGTTGATGCAGGCGGCGGTGACATCGCCGCCCAGGGCGCCGGTGGCGCCGCCCATGGCCATGCTTCTTCCGGTGCCTTCATAGAGGGTCTGGGTGTTGAGCAGGGCATCGTCGGTGTTCTGGCCACGCATGGAGATCCAGGCGCCTAGCAGCAGTATCAATAAGGTGATGGTCTTTCTCATATAAAAGGCGAAAGGATTGTCTTCGCAGTGCAAAGATAATCCTTTCGAGAGAATGGGAAACGTTTCCCGATGGAAAATCGTTGTTATCTTCTTCCGCCGCCGCTGCGACCGCCGCCACTGCTGTGGCTGCTGCTACTGTGGCTGCTACCGCTGCTACGGCTGCCGCCGCTATAGCTGCTGGAGCTGCTGCTGCGGCCGCCTCCATAGCTGGAACTGCTTCTGGACGAAGAACTGCTGTGGCTGTAGCTGCCAGAACTGCTTCTGGATGAGGAGCTGCTGTGGTTGTAGCTTCCGCTGGAGCTGCTTCTCGGGGTGGAGGAGCCACGGCTTACGCTGGAGCTGCTGGAAGCGGAACGGCTTGAGGATTGCGGGCGGACATATTCCGAGCTGGAGCGGGAATGACGGCTGTCGCTCGGCGAGGTGTAGGTCTTGCGTTCGGTGCTGGTGGCCGGTCTTGCGGTCGAAGAGGGGCGGGTAGCCGAACTGGACGGTCTCGAGCTTACGGTCGGACGACTGGCAGTCGGACGGCTGGCGGTCGTTGGACGACTGGTCGTCGTCGGACGGCTCACACTGCTGGGACGGGATCCGCTGGTTGTCGGACGGCTGCCTTGGGTATTGACCGTGGCGCGGCTGCTGTAGCCGTTGGTGGTTCCGATGCGACCCGAGGCGCTGCCGGCGGTGTTGCCGCGACGGCTGCCGGTGCCGATGTTGCTCATCGAACCCGAGGTGCCGTTGTTGGTATGACGGACGGAGGCCACATAGTTGGTGAAATCATTGTGGTGTCCGCCACCGTGGTTGTTCCAACCGGAGCCGCCATGGTGATGGTGGTGATGGTGGTGCCAGTGTGGGTAGTCCCAGTAGGGGCTGTACCATCCCCAGTAGCTACCGTACCAATAGTAGGGACGGTACCAGGGACGATGCCAGTAGCTATAGTAGTAGGGATAGCCCCATCCGTAGTAGAAATCCCAGCCCCAGTAGTAGCTGTACGGGCTGTAGTAGTAGGAGGGGTAGAAGCCCCAATTCCAGGCGTCGCCTACATATACATAGGTGTTGCCGCCGTTGCTGTAGCTGTTGCCGGTATAGTAGTCGTCGTAATAGTCCATGCTGGACGAGGCCTGGGTGCCGAAACGCTTGACGCGGGCCGCAAAGTCGGCGTCGTAGTAGGTCTCAGTGGTGGTGTACACCACGCCATTGGTGTCGGTCACCGTCTCCGTGGTCTGGTACACGGGGTCGACGTTGGGCTCGAAGTTCTTGCTGTTGCCATAGTAGGCCTGGTAGTCGTAGTTCGAGCTGGTGGTGACGGGGCTCACGCTGCCACCGTTGCGGTTCACCTGATGGCCTCTTTCGGTCTTGTAAGGTGAATAGTAGGTGTCGTCGTAAGCCATTCTCTTGTTGGAAGAGCAGGCTGCGAGGATCATCGCTGCGAACAGGACCGGAATTATTCTCATTGCTTTCATCTTGATATTGGGTTTTATGATTGATTTTTTTCTATTTTTGCAGTCGCAATCGAAACAGAGAAAAACTAACAAAAATTATACCAAGATGGCAAAAGAATTGACTACGCGCGCAGAAAATTACTCGCAATGGTACAACGACCTCGTTGTGAAGGCTGATTTGGCGGAACAGTCCGCTGTTAGAGGATGTATGGTGATCAAGCCCTACGGCTATGCGATATGGGAGTTCATGCACGACGCCCTTGACAAGATGTTCAAGGAAACGGGCCACGTGAATGCTTATTTCCCACTGTTCATCCCGAAGAGCTTTTTCAGCCGTGAGGCCGACCATGTGGAGGGTTTTGCCAAGGAATGCGCCGTGGTGACGCACCACCGTCTGATGAACGATCCCAACGGCAACGGTGTGGTGGTGGATCCTGCTGCCAAGTTGGAGGAAGAACTGATCGTCCGTCCCACCTCGGAGACCATCATCTGGGACACCTACCGCAACTGGGTCAAGAGCTACCGCGACCTGCCCATCCTCTGCAACCAATGGGCTAACGTGGTGCGCTGGGAGATGCGTACCCGTCTGTTCCTCCGTACGGCCGAGTTCCTGTGGCAAGAGGGCCATACCGCCCACGCCACCATGGAAGAGGCCGAGGCCGAGGCCAAGAAGATGCTGGGCGTCTATACCGAGTTTGCCGAGAAATGGCTGGCCATCCCCGTATATCAGGGCGTGAAATCGGCCAACGAGCGTTTCGCCGGTGCCTTGAACACCTATTGCATCGAGGCCATGATGCAGGACGGCAAGGCATTGCAGGCAGGCACCTCGCACTTCCTGGGCCAGAACTTCGCCAAGGCTTTCGACGTGAAGTTCCTCAACAAGGAAAACAAGTTGGAGTATGTGTGGGCCACCTCGTGGGGCGTCTCCACCCGTTTGATGGGCGCCCTGATCATGTCGCATTCCGACGACGACGGATTGGTGCTGCCGCCCAAGATCGCCCCGATCCAAGTGGTTATCGTCCCCATCTACAAGAACGACGAGGAGAAGGCCCTGACCTTTGCCCGCTGCGAGGAGATGAAACAACAGCTGGTCAACGCCGGCCTTCGCGTGAAGTTCGACGATCGAGACACCCAGAAGCCCGGCTTCAAGTTCCATGAGTGGGAACTCAAGGGCGTGCCGGTCCGCTTGGTGGTTGGCCCCCGCGATGTGAGCAACAACACGGTTGAACTGGCCCGTCGCGACACCATGACCAAGGAGTCCGCTTCCTACGAGGGTATCGTTGGCCAGGTACTCGGCCTGATGGACGAGATCCAGGCGAACCTGTTCCAGAAAGCCCTCAAGTACCGCAACGACAACACCTTCGAAGTGAATACCTGGGACGAATTCAAGGCCCAGATCGAGAAGGGCGGCTTCGTACATGCCTTCTGGGACGGCACCACCGAGACGGAGCTGAAGATCAAGGAAGAGACCAAGGCCACCTTGCGTTTCATCCCGCTGGACGTGAAGGAAGAGGAAGGCGTGGATGTGTATTCGGGCAAGCCGGCCAAGATGAAGGTCTATTTCGCCAAGGCTTATTGATCCTTATTCCCAGATCGGAACGATGTTCGGCTGGGTATCGTCGAGCGGCACCTCGGGGTAGGTGCCGCTCGGATCTTTTTTGTACTTTAAGATCCCGTTGTTGAAGATGTTGATGTCGATCTGATGCTTGGCGAAGGCATACACGATGTTGGTGCCGTAATGGTAGATGTAGTGGAAGTTGGTCCAGAGATTCAAGGCGTCGACGGGTCCGTGGCTGTTGTAGCTGGTGTAGGTGAAGGTGATCGGGCATTTGCCTTCGAGCTTCACGCGCGCAGTGCCGAACACGTAATCTGTGCTCAGACGGTCGCATTGCACCTTGAGGTCAAGGTCACCGGAGCCTCCTGCCACATTCACATAGAGATGGTTGAGGAGGGTGTCTACCAAATGGGGAATGCTGTCGTGGCCTACAATCGTCAGGACGACGGGTTCGGGGACGCCGCAGAGCACGTCGCTACGGAGGTTTCCGTTGGAATTGAAGACGATCTCTCGGATGGCGTCGTAATAGAGGGTGACGCTGATCTCCGTGTCGTAGGGCCGTAGCCAGTTGAGGCGGTTCTCGTTGCGGATGATGACGGTGTCGTAGGAGACGAGTGTTCCCGTATCGTTTTTGTAGGTGGGATGCTCGACCAGGATCTTGTCGATGATGCTTTCGCCTGCTTTGACGACGTAAGTCCCTGCAGGATGGTTTGCGGTGGCATGCTGCAGTTGGATGTCGACATTGTCGTTGGCCATCACCACCCGAAACCGCTCGCTTACCGCGTCTGTCCTTAACGCTGGAAGGCCGTTGCTGAACGGGGTTTTGGCACAGGAACATAGCAACAGGCTAATGCAAGCCAGGAGGGCGTTTCTTATTCTTTGCATGGTTGTTCAGATAGTATTTTTGGTTGAACCGATAGCAGAGGCCGAGGCATAGGTAGTCGGCTCGAGCCAGGTGGGTGGTCAGGGAGAGGTTGGCGTAGACTTGGTCGAAAAGCCGGTATTGCAGGGCGATTTTCTCATAGATGGAGCCTTTGTCGAGGTTGGTGCCCAAACAATGGGGGAGGAGCACTTCGACGGGTTGGCCGTCATGGGTTGTGACTTGAGTGTTGTCGGGATTGAACAGGGGACGGGTCTGCCATGTGCCGTCTTTCTTGTTTCGAAAGTCCAAATGGACGCCGATCTCAAACAGGTAGGAAAGCCGGTCCATCGTCATCAGGTAACAGATGCCCAGGTTGGGCTTGATCAGCTGGTATTCCTTCATCCGGATGGTATGGTAGGTGGTAACGCCGGCGGTGTCGGTGGTTTGGCTGTTCATGTAGATGAATCCGTCCTCCACGAAGTGGTCGGGCATGGCCTTGTCGGAGTTGTCTTTCACGACGCTGAGGCTGATGCCGGCGTGGCTGGAAGTGGTAAACTGGGCCAATGCCCGTACGGTGCCCTCGTAAACGCGGTAAGGCTCGTTCTTGCCAAAGGTTTGCGAGACGTCCTTGAGCCCCATGCCGAACTCCAGGTCGACGTTGAACCAGTTCTTTCCGTCGAACTCGAATTTGTAGTACTCGGGCCGCTTGGCATAGAGGGCGTTGGCACGGGGGTCGCGCAGGTAGTAGGCCAATCCCCAGGCGGCACTGAAGGTGTTCAGTCCGTAGTTGGGCGACTTGGTGGCGCCGTTCGAGAAGTGGGTGAGCCCCAGCGAGGCGACCGAGATGAGCTGGGGCGTGATCTCATGCCGGTATTCAAACGAGAGGTTGATGGCGCCGTTGAGGTGGGATCCGATGGAGAAATTGTAGGGGTTTTCGAGATGGTCGAAGCAGCGGGTCAGCCATGCCAATCCGGCGCCGAACTTGAAGGTGAACATCCAGGTGTCGTTGCGGTACAGCGGATAGTTGATGAAGGGATAGAGGGCGTAGACCTTCCCCAACTCGTCGAAACCGCCCAGTCGCGAATGGTAGAAGGTGGCTCCGATAAACGGGTAGTTGTAAAGGGTCTGCCATTCCTTCTTGCCGAAGGTGCTTTGATAGATCGAGGCTTCGAAGGCGGGGTAGTGGGCGTTGAAGCGTTCCATCTCGAAGTGGTGGTGGTAGAAGAAACCGAAATGCTCCCGGACCTCGACCACCAGGTTGTTGCTCGAGACCCAAGGATAGTCCTGCCCTTTGAGGTTGGCGCTGCACAGAAACAGCGTCAAGAACAAGAACATGATATGTGCGAAGATCCGCTTCATTCCAATATAAACTGCAAAAATAGGGTTTTTATTTTTGAAATGTGTATTTTTGCGCTCCAAAAGTGAACGAATATGGATCAACGACTGGAAGCATTCAAACGATTGCTCGACATCATGGACCGGGTGAGGGCGGGATGCCCCTGGGACAGCACGCAGACCATCGAAAGCCTGCGCCATCTGACCATCGAGGAAACCTATGAGCTGAGCGAGGCCATCCTCGCCGAAGATCTCAACGAGGTGAAGAAGGAACTGGGCGACCTGATGCTCCACTTGGTGTTCTATGCGAAGATCGGTTCCGAGAAAGGGGCGTTCGACATCACCGACGTGCTCAACGGCATCTGCGAGAAGATGATCGTGCGGCATCCGCACATCTTCGGAAGCGAACGGGTGGAGAACGCCGAGCAGGTGGAGCAGAATTGGGAGAAGATCAAACTTGAGAAGGAACACAACCGCAGTGTGTTGGGCGGTGTCCCGGCGGGGTTGCCCTCGCTGCTCAAGGCATACCGGATGCACCAAAAAACGGCTGGGGTGGGATTTCGGTGGCCCGATGCCGAAGCGGCCTGGAACAAGGTCGAGGAGGAGAAACGGGAACTGTTCGAGGAGTTGCGGAAGCCTGACAATCATGAGAACATTGAGGCCGAGTACGGCGACCTGCTCTTCGCTTTGGCGGCCTACGGCATCTATATCGGCGTCAATCCCGACGATGCGTTGGAGAAGACCGACCGTAAGTTCCGGCAACGCTTCAACTATTTGGAACAAAAAGCCAAGGAGCAAGGGAAGGGTGTGCAACACCTGTCGATAGAGGAGATGCTTGCCCTTTGGCAGGAGGCCAAATTGGGCAACGGAAACAAAAAAAGCGTTGCACAATAAAAAAAAGTGTATATTTGTAGGTTGAAAAAGAATCTAGGTAATATCAATCATTATTAACTAAAACATTCACTATGAAAAAAGTATCTTTACTCATTGCGATGATTGCCTTTGTATGTGGCAATGCTTTCGCTCAGTTGAGCTTCGATTTCAACGACGGCGTCGCCGGCGCTAAGATTGCTCAAACCTATGGTGATCCATGGAGCACCTGGAGCAACGCTCCTGGCGGTGCCGAGGATGGCGTCTTTGCTGAATTGAACGGCAATATGGTCGCTTATTTCACCTACGGGAACGACCAGATCCTTCGTCTTGGAAACCTCACCTCTGGTGTGTATGAGCTCACCTTTGACATGTACATCCCTAACGGCAAGGATGCTTACAACAACATTCTCCATGACTTTAATGGTACAGGAAACCAATGGTGCACCGAGGTTTACTACAATCACTCCTCCAATGGCACCTCCATCCAGGCTGGTGGTGTGACCACCAACTTTGAAGTGCCTTTTGATACTTGGTTTAATGTGAAGTATATGGTGGATCTCGACAACGATCAGGCTTCGTTCTTGATCAATGGTCAGGATGTCACTACGTGGACATTCAGCCTTCAGGCTGACGGCAACGCTGGTTTGCGTCAGCTCGCCGCCATGGACTTCTTCCCTCCGACCAGTAATTCCAAGTCGCAATATTACGTGGACAACCTGGAGGTGTCTCCTGTCGTTAACGAACAGGTGCTGATTCTCGAGCCTTTTGAGGAATATACGGTGGGTAACCATATCGCTACGGAAGGTGTTGAAGCCGGTCACGATTGGTGGACCACTTGGGGCAACGCTCCCGGTGGAGCTGAAGATGGTGTGGTTGCCGAGTATGGTGGCTCAAAGTGCGGCTATCTCACCTACGGCAACGACCAGGTGCTCCTGCTCGGCGACGAGGAGAACGGCGTCTATGACCTTGAGTTCGACATCCTTGTCCCCCAAGGCAAGAACGGCTACTTCAACATCCTTCACCACTTTGCTGGCTCCAACAGCAAATGGGCTTTGGAGAGCTATCTGCACATGAGTGGATCAGGAAACCACTCCCCTGGTACCTGCATGCTGAACGTCGCTGGACAAAACATCCAAGGTCCCACTGTGGTTTATGACGCCTGGATGCACTTCCGTCTGCATGTCAACACCGACATGGATGTTGCCGAGTATTATTACACCGCTCCTAACAGCGAGGAAGAACTCGTCTATACCTGGCAGTGGAGCTTGGATACGCAAGGCAATTATTATGGCAGAAAGATGGCTGCCATGGACTTCTTCCCGCCTCAGGATGCCGCCCATTCAGAGTACTATCTCGACAACTTCAGCTATACCAAGATCGGTGGCGCTTCCGCCCCGCATGTCGTGATCAACGAACAGGCTGTCAATGTGACCATGCGTCCTGACAACATGGACTTCGCTACGGTGACCATCAACAACGAAGGAAACTCCATCGCCGACTGGACGGGTTGGGTTGAATTTGGACAAGGCGCCCCCGGCAGCCAGACAGCACAACTCGCCCTCCACAACGGCAACAACGGCAGCCAGATCGGTTCTGACTCCGAGTTCGTCCGTGAGATGGGTGTGGCTTTTCGTCCGTCAGCCTATGCCGGCACCGCCATGGGTATGCAGATCAACAGCCTGAAATACTACATCAATCCTAGCTACACCTCGGCTGACGGTCACTACACCTTCCGTCTGTATGGACAGGGTGTGAACAACCAGCCGGGCACCATGCTTGCCCAGACCACCGTCAACACCTCCGCTTCCGATACTTGGATTGAGGGTACGTTCGACGCTCCGGTGTATCTGACCGGTCAGGTGATGTGGGCCACCGTGGAGGTGATGCAGGCCGGCGGCCAATATCCGCTGTCCATGGACGACGGTCACTATGGCGAGAACCAGGATGGCAACTGGCTGTCCACGAGCGGCAATGCATTCAGCCACTGCTACTCGGAAGGCAGCTTTGACGGCGCTTGGCAAATCACGGCCATGTGCAGTGGTACCTTGGTGCCCGCCACTTGGGTTTCCTTGGACAAGACGGAAGGCTCGATTATGGGCGGTCAATCCGAGACCCTGTATCTGACCCTCAACTCCATCAACCTCAACGATGGTGAGTTCACGGCCGACTTGATGCTCTACACCAACGACCCCGATGTCCCGTCAGTGACGATTCCGATCACGCTGACCATCGACCCGGACGATGTGGCTGAGGCCGATCAAAGCAAGATCGCTGTCTATCCGAATCCTGCTTCCAGCATCCTCGTCATCAAGGGTGAGAACCTCAACACGGTCGCCATTTACAATGTGGCCGGCCAGTTGGTGGGTATCGAGAAGTTGGGTGCCGTCGAGAACCGCATCAACCTGAACATGGGTTCCGGCGTGTACTTCTTCAGCATCTACGACAACGATGGCAACAACACCGTTCAGCGTGTGGTTGTCAGCAAATAATCCTGTTTGACAGGAAAAGTGAAAAAAGCCGCCCGGTGTGGGCGGCTTTTTTTATCTTTGCATCACATTGAAGTGATCGACCATGAGAGAATTGTTGATTCGAACGGCTTCGGGGGCGGTGCTGGTGGCAGTGATCGTTGCCTGCATCCTGGTTTCCCCTTGGACCTGTTGGGCGCTGGCCTTGTTCATCGTTGCTGTGGGCACCTTTGAGATGTGCCGATTGATGCATGCCGACCGGCCCGGGCAGCTGATCTTTGGAGAACTGATGGCGGTGGGCGCGTTTGCCTTTGTGTCGCTTGGGATGTTGAACGTGATGCCGCTGGGCGCTTTTTTGCTGCTGTTTCCGGCGATCCCCTTCCTGTTCGCCTTGTTCTCCACTACTACCGATTTCAAGACCGTGGCCACTTTCAGCTTCGGCTCCATTGCCCTGCTGAGCGTCCCCTGCACCTTGATGGTGTGGATGCGGGCGCTGCATAGCCCGAAGATGCTGCTGTTGGTGTTCGTCCTGCTTTGGGCCAACGACACCTTCGCCTACCTCACGGGGCGGCTGCTGGGCAAGCACAAGCTCTTTGAGCGCATCTCGCCTGGTAAGACCATCGAAGGAAGTGTGGGCGGTCTGATACTCACCCTGGTAGGCGTTGTGGTCTTCAGTCGTTTTGTGAGTTGGCTCCCGCTTAAGGTTGCCATCGGCATGGGGCTCATCGCCGTGTTGTTCGGCACTTTGGGCGATCTGTGTGAGTCGATGCTCAAACGCCAGGCGGGCGTGAAGGATTCAGGAAACCTGATCCCAGGCCATGGCGGCATCTTGGACCGTTTCGACTCGGTTTTGTTTGCCGTTCCTTTTGTTTTTGTATTTTTGCTGATGGTGTTATGAGACAGATTCACAAACGCATTCACGAGGAAGGCACCAAGGCCATTGCGATCAACCTGTTGGCCGTCACCCTGCTGGTGGTGGGCATGAACCTGTTGTGGCCGCATCAGACATGGTGGCATCTGCTGGTATATCTGTTCCTGCTGACGGAGACCGTCCTCATCGTCCGTTTTTTCCGGATTCCCATTCATCGTAAGACCACCCTTATGGCACATGCGGTGCTTTCGCCTGCCGATGGAGTGGTCGCCGCCAACGAGGTGGTGATGGAGGATGAGTACTTCCATGAGGAACGTCGCCAGATTTCCATTTTCATGTCAATCTACAACGTCCACGTCAACTTCTTCCCCTTCGATGGGGTGGTCACCTATTATAAATACCATCCAGGCAAGTTTCTGGTCGCATTCAAGCCCAAGTCGTCCACCGACAATGAGCATAACTCCATTGTCATCAGGGACCCCGAAGGGCGGGAGGTACTGGTGCGGCAAATTGCTGGTTTTGTGGCACGTCGTATCGTGTGTGACCTGGAGCCTGGAGAACCTTCCATCGCCGGTGAAGAGTTCGGCATGATCCGCTTCGGGTCGCGGGTCGATGTGTTCCTGCCCCTTGACGCCCAGGTGGACGTGCATATCGGACAAACGGTACGGGCCAAGACGACGGTGCTGGGGGAGTTTAGAGTTCAGAGTTTAGAGGTTACCCCGTAGGGGTTTGATCTCGTTAGGGCTTTAGAGCAATTCTTTTATTTCAAGGAGTGTGCGAACTTCGTAGGTACGGGCTCCCTCGGTGGGCGTTCCGCTGGGATTGAAAAATATCGTGTCGATACCGGCGGCACGGGCGCCGTCGATGTCAACCGCCATTTCGTCGCCAATCATCAAACTCTCCTCGGCGGTGGCGCCGGCTTTCTTTAGGGCATAATGGAAAATCTCGGGGTTGGGCTTTTTGACGCCGACTTCCTCCGAGACGGTGCGGGTCTCGAAATAGGGCTCCAATCCGGCACCGCCCAGTTTGGTCTGCTGCACCTCCTGGAAGCCGTTGGTGATCAGATGGAGGTGGTATTTCGGCTTCAGGTATTCCAACAGTTCCAGGGTGCCCGGCACCAGCCGTACGATGCGGGGCGACCAATAGACGTAGTCTTCGCTCAACCGGTCGGCGAGTTCGGTGTCGTGGATGCCGTAGTGTTCCAAGGGCTTCAGGAAGCGGGTGCGGTTGAGGTCGGCCTTGGTGATCTGGTCGGCCCGGTACAGCTCCCAGAGTTTTTCGTTCAGCGGATGATACACCTCGTGGAATTCGTGTGCCGAAGGGATGCCCAGCGCTTTCAGGTGGTATTTTTCGTAGATTTTTTCAAAAGCCACCTCGGCGGCGGCATCGAAGTCCCATAAGGTCCGGTCCAGGTCGAAGAAGAGATGGCGGTAGGTTTTCTGCCGCCGCCGTGTCGGCTCCTGAAGCTGTTTTAGCATCTGCCGTTGCCACTCAAACAGGGCCACGGCGGCGGCGTGGCTGACGTTGAGCGAGCGGGTGGGGCCGGGTACGGGGATGTACACCACCAGGTCACACTGCTGGAGCAATTCCTCGCGGATGCCGTGGCGTTCGCTGCCCACGATGAAGGCGACGTCTTCGGGAAGGGGCGCGTCGTAGAGGCAGGTGGCGTTGTCGGCCGTCTCGATGGCGACCAGGGTCTTGCCTGCAGGAACGATCTTGCGTAGGTCGGTCTCCTCGGAGAAATACCAACGGATGTTGTCGCGGCTGGAGGCGGCGGCGCGTCGTACCTTGCCCATCCGATGGTCGGCGTCGCTGCCCAGGAAACACATCTCGGTGGCGCCGATGTTGTCGGCCAAACGGATCAGGGCACCCAGGTTGTCGGGCGTCATCAGTTGGTCGGCGAGGATCATGGGGCGCGGAAGCCTTTGGTACAAGGTTTCGGTGGGGATGCGCTCAAAGAGGTCGTTGGACTTGATATAGGACATGGATGTTATTCTTGTTGGAGGAGTGAGGTGTCGGTGAGGGTGTTGAGGAAGGCCTTCAGTTGGGCCTTCTCCTGATCGGTGAGTTGCACGCCACCCTGCATCACATGGTGCATCAAGGGGCTGATCTGCTCGGAGTACTGAACGCCTTCGGAATAGAAGTCGATGACCTCGTCGAGGGTGTGGAACCGTCCGTCGTGCATGTAGGGGGGCGTGAGGGCGATGTTGCGTAGGGTGGGGGCCTTGAAGTCACCGTGGTAGGCGGCGTCGAGGCCGTTGTTGTAACGCAGGTGGGTGGTAAACAGGGCGTTGGCTCCGCCCCCGTGGCAGTGGAAGCAGTCGGCCCCCTCCTCGGTGACAAACAGCCGGTAACCGTTCAACTCGTCTTGGGTGAGTTGTTCTTGTCCACGCAGGTAGCGGTCGAACTTGCTGTCGCAGAAGACGAGGCTGCGTACATATTGGGCGATGGACTTCTGAACGAGGCCGAAGTGAAGTTCGTTTGTGCCAAAAGCCTTCTTGAAAAGGTCGCAGTATCCCTCGTCGGCTTGCAGTCGCTGGACGATATCGGTGGTGTCGGCATGGATCTCGGTGGGGTCGGTGTAGGCCAGGTAGACCATGTCTTCGAGGGTGGCGACGGTACCTTCCCAGCCCAGCCCGGTAGTGTTCCAGGCCAGGTTGATCAACGGGAGCATGGCGTGTTGGGTGCCGAGAAAGGCCGGGGTGGCTTCAGGACCGTATTCAAAGCTGTGCTCGGGATGGTGACAGGAGGCGCAGCAAGGGGTGCGTTGGGCGGTGAGCGGGGAGAGATGGGCGTCGAAGAACAGCTTTTCCCCGAGGGCAACACCTTCTTCGGTCATGGGGTTGTCGGAAGGGATGTTGTTGGCGATGGGGAAATACAAAGGCGTCGGCAACGCGTAGGGTGTGGGACGGTATCCGTTCTCCTCGTGGGGCTGGCAGGCACAGCATGTCCATGCCATCATCAGTAGCGCCGTCCAGGTAGCGATGCGTCTCATGGGCGTTCCTGGGTGTTTTTGGCGTTGAAGGTTTCCTTAAGGTGCTTCCAGGTCATGAAGTGGGGCTGGGGGGCTGCTTTTTTCATGATCCGAAGGCTTCGCTCCGAGAGGGAAGGGGTTGCCTCGATTGGGTGGAAGCTGAACACGTCGGCGCCGTTTTCCTTGAGCTTGGCTTGGGCGGCTTGGTTTTGCATGATGGCACTGCCGTCGGTGCCAAAGTCGTAGACATGGGGGCTGCGGAACCAGTTGTCGATGGTCATGAGCAGCTGGGCTTCGGCGTGTTGTCCTGCCGACAGGGTGAGGTCGGCGGGAAGGGTGACGCTGAAGTGGTTGGGATAGAACTCGGTGAGGCTTTCGTTTTGGCCGATACCGAGGTGGATGTTAAGCGGGACGCGTCGGCCCTCGGCGTCTTGCCATTTGCCGTTGAGTTTCATGTAGTGGTAGCCGCCGCCCAGGAGGTCGGGCCAAAACATGTTCGATTCAGGTGGGTTCGGGAAGCGACCGGTACGGTTGTCGGCCTCGTCGAGGCCGAAGGTGAAACGCAACGCCCGGTAGTGGCCTGTCGGTAGCGGCTGGGAACGAAGCGTTTGGGTCTCCGACAGCTGGGTGTCGATGTAATAGGGTTGGTCCCCTTCGCCGAAGGCGATCCACTCCCCCTGTTCATTCTGAAGTTCCAATCGGGAGAGGAACCATTGGATTTCGGTGACCAGGAAGGGGTTGCCCGCCTCGTTGACATAACGCAGGGTGTCGCAAACCAAGGGACCGCCGTTGACGGCGTATCCGACGTGAAGGTCGAGCACACCGGGGTCGTCGGATTTGCGACAGGCGTTGAACAGGGCGAGACAGGCAAGCATCATCCAAAGCGTTGGTTTCATCGAAGGAGGATTTGTTTCGCAAAGATAGCGGTTTTTCTGAGGATATGGTTATCTTTGCAGCAAAATTCGTGCTAAGATGACCAACGTGAACATTGGAGACAAAGTGAACTTCCTCAACGCCACGGGCGGCGGGAAGGTGACCAAAATCATCGATTCGAGAATGGTGATGGTAGAGATCGAAGACGGTTTTGAGGTGCCCTGCATGATCTCCGACCTGGTGCTGGACTACCGTTCCCAGCCCTCGCGGCAGCAGCAGATCGTGGATACCGTGCAGCAGGAGATCCAAGAAAAACAGCTGCTCCAACAGCAACAGCAGGAAGACGCCCGTCATGGCGGCCTTCGCCGCTTTGCCAAGGAGGCGGAGAAAGAAGGCGCTTACCTCGCCTTCGTGCCCCACGAACAGCAATGGCTGCTGACGGGCGCCCTGGACGTGATGCTGGTGAACCACACCCCTTACGAGATGCTCTATACCTTCACCATCCGTGAAGCGGACCGCTATGTCAATGTCGATTACGGACAGCTTGAGAAGTATGAGAAGGTGGTGGTGGAGACCATCTCGCGCGAGGACCTGGAGTATTGGTGCACGGGCATCGTGCAGGCCCTCTTTACGGCGGAGTCGTCCGACACGATGTTGCTGCCGCTGAACGCGCCTTTCTCGATCCGCGCCAACCGTTTCTTCAAGGAGGGAAGCTATCAGGCTTCCGGCGTGCTGGGTGAGAAGGCGGTGATGGTCTGCCTCTCGGAGTTGGTGGCACTCAAACATGGCGACGGCGACTTCAATCGAATCATGAAAGAAGGCATCGGCGCCCAGGCGCCGAAGAAGGACCTGGTGATGAAAGAGGCCCCCATCGACAAGCACCGCACCGCTCCTGGCGAGGCTACCGTCGACCTCCACATCGGTGAGCTGGTGGACAACATCATGGGCTTGTCGAGCCACGACATGTTCAAGCTTCAGATGGATTATTTCAAGAAGATGCTCGACAGCGCCATCGCCGCGGAATATACCAAGGTGACCTTCATCCATGGGGTGGGCAACGGAGTGCTGAAGAATGCCATCATCGAGGAACTCAAGCATTACAAAAACGTCGAGAACCGCATGGCTTCCATCGCCAAATTCGGGGTGGGAGCGATCGACGTGGTGATTAAGGATAAAGAAAAATAACGATTGCACCCCGTAGGGGAGCCCTGTCGGTAGCACCCCGTAGGGGAGCCCTGTCGGTTGCCAGGGGTGTCCAAACCCCTGGAAAAAATGAAAATAAATATGAAAACATCCCATCTGTTGGTTGCCATGATCTTCGTATGTTGCCTGTCGTCCTGCAACGGCCGGCAGGATCCCTTGTTGGGTCGTTGGTCGGTAGAGAAGGTGAATGTGGAATTCAACGAAGACCGGGCCACTCCGGAGATGGTGCGTCAGGTGGGTGCGTTGGAAAAGGACAACCTGTTGCAAATCGACGCGGATTCGCTCTTGACCCTCGTTTCGGACGGTGACACCCTGCAGGGAGTGTGCTCGTTGCGAGGGGGACAGCTCTTTCTGGACGGGAAGCCCTTGGGTACCTTTAGACAGGGCCGTATCCGCACGGTGGCCACCACGCCGTTGGGAACGGTGGAGGTGCTTTACCGAAAAGAGCGATGAGGCCGCTTTTTCCTTGGGTCGTGCCTTGTTCAAGAGGAAAAAGACGGGAAAAGTAGCGGTATAAATAAAGCCAATCAATTGAAATTCAACTGATTGGCTTTAATTATTTGTGAACCCGCAGGGAATCGAACCCTGATCGAAGGAACCGGAATCCTTTATTCTATCCATTAAACTACAGGTCCAGGCGCTTTCGCGCTGCAAAAATACGGATTTTATTGGATTGTTATTGAAGAATTGCTAATTTTGTCCTTCAACCAATAAAAAATTTGCCATGAAAAAAGTATTGACCTTGCTGGTGCTGGCGCTTGTGTTTTGCCAGTGTATGACTACCAACGAAAAACGACCCCCGACGCCCCGTGACCAGTATCCGGAGAAATTCGCTCAAGACTATATCATTCAAAGTGCGAAAAGGCTGGTGGAATATGTGCCTGATCATGAATTCGACCCTTCCATAAAACCGGCTTTCGGTGAACAGTACTTCAGCTTGCTCCAAGAGGCTTGGGCTGTTCCGGTCGTTAACATCAGTGGCATCGGCGATGATGAGTGGCTGTATTACTTCCTTTCCGGGAACGGGGGTGACGAAAACGCTGACCATACCAAGACCATTCTTGAGGCGTTGCCCATGGACGACTGGAACGCCTATGTCAAGATGGACTATCTTGGGAGCGAGCATGACATCGTGATGCACTTTGAGGATGGCGACTGGAGAATCAGTAACTTTGACGGCACCAACGACGAGCTTATTCGCTATATCAGGACACAACGCGAGAATCTCCGGTCTATCGACTGGGATTCGCTCACGGCTGAGTTGATCGACGAAGAGAAAGACTTTATGACCGAAGACGAGATCCTTGCATGGATCAGCGACTTCAGGTCAAGGGTGGATGCCTATTTTGTCAAGTATCCTGACAACTAATCAGCCTTGCTGTTTCAGGTGTTCCACAAAGGTGTCGATGCGTTGCATCTCGCTGGCAATGGCGATTTTTTGCGGACAATGCGACTCGCACTGATGGCAGCCGATGCAGTGGCTGGCTTGACGTTCGTAGGGCAGTTTTTCGTCGTAGCCTAGCAGGAAGGCGCGGCGGTTGCGGCGGTACTCCTCGGCGTCGGGATTGCCGGCGGGCATCTTCCCTTCGGTGATACAGTCGTTGTAATGGGCGAAGATTGCCGGGATGTTCAGCCCGTAGGGGCAGGGCATGCAGTAGTTGCACGCCGTGCAAGGCACGGTCTTGAGTTCGACGAACTCCTCGGCCACCTTCATCAGGAACTCATGTTCCTCATCGGTGATGGGACGCAAGGGAGAATAGGTCGCCACGTTCTCCACGAGGTGTTCCATGTAAGTCATGCCGCTGAGCACCACCAGGACGCCTTCGGGCGTGCCGGCAAAGCGGAAGGCCCAACGTGCCACGGGCGTCTCGGGCTCGCGTTCCTGCATCTGCTTGACGATGAAGTCGGGCTGTTTGGCCAGACGGCCGCCGAGCAAGGGCTCCATGATCACCACGGGGATGCCACGACGGTGCAGCTCCTCGTAGAGGTAGTTCGCATTGACGTTGTCAGGGTCGATGCGGCTGGCGTAGTTCCAGTCGGCATAGTTCATCTGGATCTGGACGAAGTCCCAGTGATAGCGGCCTTCGTCGTGCCATTGCATCATGGTGTCGAACAGCTTGACGTCGCCATGGAAGGAGAAACCCAGGTTGCGGATCCGTCCCAGTTTCTTCTGCTCAACGAGCCAGTCGAGGACGCCGTTATCCATGAAACGGGTGTTGAACAGTTGCATGCAATCCATGTTGTCGTTCGATCCGCCGATGCTATGCATGAGCAGGTAATCTACGTATTCGGTACGAAGCTTCTGCAGTGAGTTCTCGAACATCGCCTTGGAGGCCTCTGCCGTCCAGGTTGCAGGGCTGAAGTTGGACAGCTTGGTGGCGATAAAGTAGCTGTTTCTAGGATGTCTCGACAAGGCGATCCCGGTGGCGTCTTCCGAGTTGCCTCGGGTGTAGACCGGGGCGGTGTCGAAGTAGTTGACGCCATGCTCCAGGGCATAGTCGATCTCTTGGTTGACCATCTCCTGGTCGACACGGGCGTTGGGGTCTTTGCGCATGTCGGCCCCGTTTTCGATGGGGAGACGCATCATGCCATAGCCCAACAGGGAGACACGGTCGCCTGAGTTCGGGTTGACGCGGTAGGTCATCTCGCCTTGGCCATCGGTGACGTTTTGGGGAATGATATTGGGTTTATCGTTTGATTTACAGGCGGATAACACCACCGAGGTGGCCACGGCGGCACCGCCCATTCTCTTTATGAATTCTCTTCTTTTCATCGGTCTTCTGTATTCTGACTTCTAATCACAATGGTGCATCACATTGCCTTCCACGTAGATGGCACTGAACGGCCGGGCGGGGCACAGGTTTTCACAAGCGCCGCAGCCGATGCATTTGTTGGTATCGACAGCGGGGATCATCACGGTGTTGCCGTTGTGGTTGTATTCCACCATCTGGATGGCACCGGTAGGACAGTGGCGGGCACAGTTGCCGCAGCTGACACCGTCGGTGAGGACCACGCAGTTTTCTTTTACCCATACGGCATGGCCGACATGGATGGCGGTCTTCTCTTCCTTGGTGATGGGTTGGATGGCGCCCGTAGGACACACCTGGCTGCACCGGGTGCACTCCGGACGGCAGTAGCCTTTTTCGTACGACATGATGGGCTGCATGAAGTGCATCAGGTCGGTGGAGGGACGCAACACGTGGTTGGGACAGGCCGACACACAGAGTTGGCAGGCCGTGCAATGCTGCTGCATGCGCCTGGCCGAGACGGAGCCCGGAGGGGTGATGGGATGCTCCCGTTTCGGGGCCTGCTTGTCTTCGATGACGGCGAGGCCACCGTCCACTTTCATTTCGGCTTGGGCCATGGCAGCGGTGCCCGTTGCCAGTGCGGCGCCTACAAGGAACGAACGCCGTCCCGCATCGGGAACGGTTTCGGCGGTTTCGGATTTCGATGCCGTTTTCTTGGCGGTATAGTGCAGGGCGTCGAACTTGCACTGTGCCGTGCAGTCGCCACAGACCACGCAACGGGAGTAGTCGATCTTGCCGGCTTTGGCGTCGATGGCGCGGGCCTTGCAGTTCTTTTCGCAGAGGCCGCAATGCTTGCATTTTTCTTCGTCGAATCGTACACGGAACAGCGAGAATCGGGAGAAGAAGCTGAGGAGGGTGCCCACCGGACAGATCGCGTTGCAATAGGCACGTCCATAGAGGAAGGCCAGCACGCCGAGGATGAGCATGACTACCCAGGCGATGATTGAGACCGTGATGTTACGCAGGTAGAAGCTGGTGACGATGCGTCCGTAGTTGCCGTAGGGATCGAGCAGCGTAATGATCGGTGCAAAACCGATGACGAGGCAGACGATGAAGACCGCCAACACCGTGTAACGCAGCCATTTGTGCTCTTTTACATAGCTGAAGCGGTTTTTCTTGAACTTGCCGCCAAGCCAGCTGTAGATGTCTTGCATGATGCCCAAGGGACAAATCACGCTGCAGTAGATCCTGCCGAAAAGCAACGCCACGACAAGGATGGCGGCCACCACAACAAAAGCCAGGGAGAGCACAGCCGGCAGGAATTGGATCCTGGCCGTCCATCCCACCCATGGGTCGATGCCGTAGCCAACCCCTACAAAGAGCAGGGTGATCAGTAGGATCATGATGACGGCCAAGGTGATACGTAGTTTTCGTAACATAAGTTGTAGTTTTATTGGATGATGATTTTCTTGACAGTTTGATGGATGCCCGTTCCCAATTGGATAAGATAGATGCCGGGCTTCAGCGAAGTGGGATCGACACGTTGTCCTGCGAGGTTGTAGACGATGGCTTTCGAGAGGTCGGTCGGTGTGTTGTCGAAGGGGAGCTCGTCCACCAGGTCGACGTCGATGAAAGGCGTATAGGTGACTAGGCCGAAGGCGGCGTTGTCGGGTTGGTGGAAGATATGCTGCTCGATCTCCTGCTGGTTGGAGGTGCCCCAGTTGTTGCCCACGGCAGTGATGTCGCAAGTGGCGTTGTTATAGAGGTCATATACTGCCCCTCCGTTGCCGTTGCTGTGGAGAACGTTGTTGCCCCAGTCGTCTTCGGTGCCGAGGTCGGTGCTGTGGAGGTTGATGGCGGTGATGCCCCAGAGGTTGCCCGTGATAGTGTTGCCGCGCAAGACAGCCTTGCAGTTGGTGGAAGTGCCGTAGATGGAGATGCCGCTGCCCCCGTTCATCGGGTTGGTCTCTTGGTCGTTGTTGGTGAACTGGTTGTCCACGATGGTCGAAGCGATGGTCTGCCCCTGCTGGTTGTAGCCGTAGCGTCCCTTGACGATGCTGTTGCCTTGCAGCAGCACCTTGGTGTCGCCCACGCCCATCAGGTCGGCCACGGAGATGCCGCCTACGTGCGAGGTGGCGTAAGTGCCGTCGATGACGTTGTTGATGATGAGGATGCTGTCGGCGCCGCCCGGTCCGAGGTTGATCTGTGGATTGGTGGATTGGTTCGAGTTGCTGTCGAAGGTGCAGTTCCGGATGATGGGCGAGCTCTGTCCGTTGGCAGGGGAGGCGATGGCGGGTCCGTCGTTCAGCAGGAAGTAGCAGTTTTCGATGAGGGGATTGCTGTTAAAGATGTTGATGACGGAGCTGCAGTTGTCTTGGGTGAAATATACGAATTTGACATCGCTGAAAGTGACGTTCGATTCCACGATTTGGATACCGCCTCCATCGGAGAGGTAGAGGTTGCGAAAATCGCATCCTTGGGCGTTCTCCAGTCGGATGCCGTAGTGTTGGGAGGTGGTCCCGTAGATCTTCACGCGTTGGGTGTTGGTGCAGTTCAGGAAGCCTTGGAGGGTGAGCAGGGCGCCGGGGATGTCGATCCGAGACACTTGATTGTCGATGGTCAACCCATCGGTACCGGCGATGGTCAGGTCGGCGTTGATGCGAAACACCCCATCGCCTTGGGCGGTGACGACCCCGCCCGATACATCGACCAAGTCGGGGAGGGTGTAGGTGGTTCCGTTGCCCGGACTGGTCCATTGGGCGTGTGAAAATGATGTCAATCCAATGATTAACAGGAGCATGGGTAAAAATCTTTTCATGATGTTGGGTTTAAAATGCAAAGTTGGATATTTTTTTTGGATTATGCAAATCATGTTTCGCTGGGAACGATGACCACCTGGCTGCTGGAAAGGTTACCTTCCTGCTCCACCCGGATCTGGACGGGGATGCGCTCCTTCAGCTCTTCCACATGACTGATGATGCCGACGTGCCGTCCTGCCTTGTTATGGAGGGAACGAAGGGTGTTGACGGCATGTTGCAGGGGCTCGCCGCTCAGGGTCCCGAACCCCTCGTCGATGAACAAGGTGTCCACCGCCAGCCGTTGTCCGATGTCGCTCAGCGCCAAGGCCAGCGACAAGGACACCAGAAAGCTCTCGCCGCCGGAGATGGTGCTGGCGGCCCTGCTGGCATAGCCTTGGTAGGCGTCTTCGATGGAGATGACGAAGGTGCCCGGTGTCACCCTGAGGGTGTAACGGTCGGTCAGCGTACGCATGTAGCCGTTGGCGGAGTGGATGAGGCTGGAGAGCACGTAGCTCTGGGCAATCTTTCGGAACTTGTTGCCCGTTTTGTCGCCGATGAGCTGGTTCATTCGCTCCCATTGCAGGTAGACCTTGTGCTTCTGCTCGGCTTCCTCGAGGAGTTTCCCCAACCGCTGTTTGTTCTGCGCATCGGTCTTCAGCGCTTCGTTCAGGGCGCCTCGTTTCTCGGCGATTCCGGTCAGGGTCTCTTCGGTGGCCGTGATGCGCGATGGTAGCGCCTCGGCAGTGTCTTCTTCGTTTAGTTCGGGTTGGGCCTGCCGGTGGGCTTCCAGCTTTCTGGCGGCTTCTTCTTTGAGGGCTTGTGCTGTCAGGATCTTGTCCTTGACCTCGTTCAGCGACGTGTTGATGGCACCCATCGTCTGCGAAGAATAGCGATCCAATGCAACCAGTCGCTCCACGTCATAGTCTGGATGGTCGTCCAAGAAAGCCTGCAACAGCTTGCCGTTTTCTTGGATTGCGGCAGTCGCCTGTTCCAATTGTCCTTGGGCCGCAGCCGTGTTGCGTTGCACTTCGGCGGCTTTTTTCGACAAGTCGGGACAGGGTACTGGGGCCGGGGCTGCCAGCGGCCTCCACGCAGGTTGTTGCAGCAACAGGTCATCCACCACCGCTTGGGTCATCCTGCAGGTTTCGGTCACTCTTGAAAGCTGCAGTTCGATTTTTTGTCGCTGTTGAAGCTGCTTCTGATAGGCTTCCATCTGCTGCTCCAATGCCTTGATCTGGTTCTCAAGATCCCTCAAGTCGGCCTCGTTCTTCGTGTTTAACGATTCCAAGGCCTTGGGGGTGTTTTCATCGATGTTCTCGAGGCCGCAAGCCTGGCAACCGGCAATGACTTTCTGTGCGGCTTGGGTTACGGAGCGGTCTTTCTCCAAGGCTTCCTGGGCGGCCTGGTGGTTCTTTGTGGCGGTCTCGATCCAGGCATCCAGTATGTTTTTCCGTTCCACCAAGCGGTTGTACGCCGATTCTGCCTGCGTAAAGGCCTCGCTCAGTTGCCCGACGAGTTGGTCGAGCGCTTCTTCATGGGGAAGTTCGCTTGTGATCGTTTGACGGCATACGGGGCAGGTCTCACCTACGTGTAATCGCTGACGCATGGCTTTGGCAAACTTGTCGATGGTGTCGCGTTGCTGGTCGAGCACTTCCTTGCAGGCTTCCTTTTTTACTTCGGCTTCCTTGATCAGAGGGTCCAACGCAGTTCTTTCGGCCTTCTTGGACTCGATTTCCTTCCGGTCCGCTGCTAGTTTCTTCTCGTTCTCCGACCGCTGGGCCTTGGCCGACTTGTGCAAGCCGATCCATTCATTCACTGTTTTGAGGTTTTGTTTCAGCTCCTTGGCATGGTCGAGTTGTGTGCGCAACGCCTTCAGTCGGGTGGCGTTTTCGATCTCTTTTTGTTCGTCTGCCTGGGGTAGGTCGTCGCATGCTTTCCTCAAGGATTGTTTTTCCTGTTCCGCCGCGGCCAACCCCTTGAGTACCTCTGTAAAGGCGGTCTTCAGTTCGGACAGGGTTTCCTTTTGCTTGGCGACCTCGCGCGTAGCCTTGTCTTTCGCCGACAGCCAGTTTCGGGCGTCGATGGTCTCGTTCCATTGCCGAACCAGCGTTTCCTTGGACTTGAACGCGTCGCTGTTGCGCTCCTTGCACATTTCGTCGTATGCTTTTGCGGTGGAGGCGGCCTCCTTGCTGTTTTGCGCATCGGTCTCGATCCACTTCAGCTTCGCCTTGTCTTCGTCGAATTGTTTCTTGAGGGCGGCCTGCTGTTGTTCCAATGCCTTGATTTCGTTTTCCTTGCCCACGATCTCTTCTTCGGAGAGGCTGGGTGTCTCTTTGACCAGGTGTTGCGCATTTTCCCAGGCCTGTTTCTTCTCCGAAGTGCGTTCAAAGACCTTGGCGCCGATTTTGGAATAGATGTCGACGCCGGTGATTTTCTCCAGAATCCTGGCCTTTTCCTCGTCTTTGCTGTTCAGGAAGCGGGTGAATTCTCCTTGGGCAAGCAGGGTCGTTCGGCAGAACTGGTCGAAATCGAGTCCGATGGCGGTTTTGATCTCCTCACGGATGTCGGCGTCTTTACGGAGGGGAGGGAGCTGTGGGTTGTCAAGGTTTTTCCATTCCCATTCCTTGGCTTGCAGCTTCCCTTGGGGCTTTTTATAGGCACGGGCAATGGACCAGGTGGCCAGATAATGGATGCCGTTGCTTCCGGTGAACGTCAACGATACGAAAGCCTCGCCTGTGTTTTTGCGCATGAGCTGTCGCGGGTCGTCTGTCTTCACGCTGTGGTCACCGTCTTGGGTGTCGCCTTCCATTTTGGTCTCTTTGAGCCTCGGGGTGTCGGCATAGAGGGCGAGGCAGATGGCATCCAGGATGGTGGACTTCCCCGCACCGGTCTTTCCGGTGATCAGGAACACCTCGCTGTCGGCCAGGGGACGCGCCTCGAAATCAATGACGGCGTCAATGATGGATGCGATGTTGTGTATGGTGAGTTTCTGGATTCTCATGATGCTTTCCTCCGTCTATTTCCGAGCGTCTTCCTGTACCGCTTCCAAGGCTTCTTTGAATACCGCTTCCAGTTCCTGGTCGCAGTCGAGGCCGCTGTCTTCGAGATAATGTTTCACGATTTCGATGGGATCCGAGGCTTGGAATTCCTGCACGGTCAAAACCTTGGCCTCGGCTTGCCCCGACTCCTTGCGTTGCACGTTGAAGCAACAGAATCGGCATTGCTTTCCTTGGGTCAGACCCTCCGCCTCAGCGGAGGCTTCGGCGGGCAGAAAGCCGTCGACTGCCACGTTGAGGCGGATGTAGGCCGGGAGGTCGTCGGGGTAGTCCCGAAGGAGACCTTTGGCATCTTCCCATGAGGCAAATCCCGTGGTGGGCAGGGTTACCAGGGGATGCGGGTTGTCGATCTCGATCGTGGTCACCTTGGGCGGGTCGCCGTGTTTTTCGATCTCCACCATGCTGACCGAATGGGGGTAGCATTCATCAAAGCTGACCGGAAGCGGACTGCCGCTATAGCGCACGTTGTGTTTCCCGCTGTGCACGAACTGGGCATGGTGGATGTGTCCGAGGGCCAGGTAGTCGTAGCCTTCGCCCAAGGCGTCGAGCTTGAGGGCGTCGATCCCTCCGACGATGGTTTCGGTGGCGTGTTCGTGCCCCGTAAAGTCGCATCCAAGGACGGTGGTGTGGGCCATCATGACTACAGGCAGGTTCTCGTGGTTCCGCTCAGCGACGCGGTCGAGCAGGAGTTGGAAAAAGCCCTCGGGGAGACTGCGCTCGTGGCAGTAGGGGACTGCAACCACATAGCCGGCCCCAGGCACTTCGATGATATGCTCGTCGGGGTGCTCCTTGTCGAGGTTGCCGAGGGTATGGACGTTCAAGGCCCGCCAGGGGGTGCGGAAGATATCGTGCTTGGTTCCGCTGTCGTGGTTTCCGGCGGTCACCACGATGGTCATGCCGGGTTGGGCCTCGTGCATCTTGGCCAAGGCGTTGACCCATTGGGTCTGGATGGCAGCCGAAGGTTGGGACGTGTGAAAGACATCGCCGCACAATAGGAAGACATCGGGCTTGTTCTCGCTGACGATGCGGCTCATCTGCGCCAACAGGGCCGTTTGTTCCTCGGTCCGGTCGAAGCCATGAAGGGTGTGGCCAAGGTGCCAGTCGCTGGTGTGTAGGATCTTCAATGCAGTGTTTTTTTTGGAGTGGTTGTTCCGATAGGCAAAGATAAGGCTTTCCGCCGGTAATGCAAAGAAAAAAAGGTAAACTTTCGGGAAGCCAAAAAATAAAAAAATCGGTGTAATCAATTGAATATCAAAAGATTACACCGATAGTTCAGTGGAGATGGAGGGAGTCGAACCCTCGTCCAAACAAGGAACCCCCAAGGTTTCTACATGCTTATTCCGCTGTTGGTTTTCGTGCCAGGCAAGGGAACGGACGCCCTAAACCGGACCTTATCTCCTAAATCTCATCCGCGCGTCGGAGCACCGTGCGAACTATCCCGAAATTGATTAGCACCCCGTGCTCAGGCCGGAATCAGGCATCTCCACCTGCGGGATGTTTCGTCCACCCACCTTGTGGGCGGATTAAGCCAGTAATCTACTATACTTCGATTAGGCAGCGAAAGCGTAGTTATTTTCGCCAATTACTTTTTTGCAGTTAAGATTTACGAGCGTCGCTGCGAGGCTCGGCATGCTTCCGTGACAATTCATCTTGCTGTCAAAACCGGTCACCCCCAATACGTGGAAAGTTGAAAACGGAAAACGGAACGCTTCTGCTTTCAAAGAACACGATGCAAAAGTACAGCAAATATCGTTCCACCGCAAGTGTTTTGACGAAAAACGGAAAACGGAGCACGGAAAGTGCCGGTTTCCCGCCTTCCGTTTACTTCAGCGGGTTCCCGAAGTGGATGACATCGTCTTTGGTGATGGTGGTGCCACAGAGGATGACCAGGCGTTCCACGATGTTGTGCAGCTCGCGGATGTTGCCGGTCCATTGGTATTGCTTGAGTTCTTCCATGGCCTCGTCGGTGAAGGTGGGCATTGCCTGGCCCATGTTTTGTGCGATGGTGCCGACAAAGCTTTGCACCAACAGCGGGATGTCGTCCTTGCGCTCACGGAGGGGCGGCACGTGGATGACGATGACGCTGAGGCGGTGGTAGAGGTCCTCGCGGAAGGTGTTCTCGTCGATCATCTTGCGCAGGTCCTTGTTGGTGGCGGCGATGATGCGCACATCGACGTCGATCTCTTTCTCGCCGCCGACTCGGACGATCTTGTTTTCCTGTAGGGCGCGCAGCACCTTGGCCTGGGCGGCGAGGCTCATGTCGCCGATCTCATCGAGGAAGAGGGTGCCACCGTTGGCCAGCTCAAAGTCGCCTTTCTTCTGCTTGATGGCGGAGGTGAAGGAGCCTTTTTCATGGCCGAAGAGTTGGCTTTCGATGAGCTCCGCGGGGATGGCGGCGCAGTTGACCTCGATGAAGGGGCCGTAGCTTCGGGCGCTCAGCTCGTGCAGCTGACGGGCCACCAGTTCCTTGCCGGTGCCGTTCTCGCCGGTGATGAGCACCCTGGCGCCGGTAGGCGCCACCTTCTCGATCATGTCACGCACCTCCATCATCGGTGCCGAGACGCCGACCATCTCGTTCTGTTTGGTGACCGCCTTCTTCAAGGCTTTGTTCTCGGTGCTCAGCCGTTGCTTGTCGAGGGCATTCCGGACCGCGACGAGCAGCCGGTTCAGATCGGGCGGCTTCGAGATGAAGTCGAAGGCGCCTTTCTTCATGGCGTCGGCGACTTCGTTCTGGGTGCTGTTGCCGGAGATCATGATGACGGGGACATTGCTGGTCTCCTTTACGTGTTCCAACACCTCCATGCCGTCCATGTCGGGCATTTTGATGTCGCAGAGGATGGCGTCGTATTCCTGGTCCTTCACCATCTGGAGGGCATCGGGACCGTTGCCGGCGTCATCGACTTGGTATTTCTCGTTTTCCAGGATCTCGCGCAACACGCGTCGGATGGGAGCCTGGTCGTCAATGATAAGGATTCTTGACATGGTTGTGTGCTTGTTTGCGCAAAAATAAGAAAAAATGGCCAGCTATTTCAAAGGGGATGCGTATTTTTGTCTGGTAAAAATCACCGAAATGAGACGTTGGCTGCTGTTTTGGGCGTTCTGGCTGGTTGGAACCATGCCGCTGTGGGGACAATATCCTTGGGCGGGTGGCCTCAACGCCTGCCAGTTCGGGCGGATGGACCTCGACGGTGATGGCCGAAAAGACCTGCTGGTCTTAGACCGCCATGCAGACCGGTTGCTTTGCTTCTTGAACCAGGGCGACCGGGGGACGATCCACTATCAGTTTACCCGTGCCTACGATGAGGCGTTCCCCATGGTCCATGACTGGATGGTCATGGCAGACTACGACGGGGATGGCCGCGAAGACCTTTTCACCTATTCGAAAGGCTGGGCGGGCATCGCCGTGTATCGCAATGTCAGCCTGGAGGGCCGGGTGGCCTTCGAACCGGTGGCGTATCCCTACCTGACCTCTTGGCAAGGGGGCGGAGCGGTGAACCTCTTGGCTACGGAAGCGGATTATCCCGCCCTTTTCGACATGGACGGGGACGGGGACTTGGACATCCTCACTTTCGGTGTGCTCGGAACTTTCTTGGAGAAGCACCAGAACCAATCGATGGAACGTTACGGCGTCCGCGACTCGCTGGTGTTTGAACGTACCGACCCCTGTTGGGGACGGGTGGCAGAGAGCGAGGAAAACAACGTCATGTATCTCGATACCTGCCTTTTCGGACTCGGGATGCGGGTGCCTCTTAAGGGCAACCGTCATCGCGGGGCTACGGTGACGGTGCGCGACCTGACGGGCGACGGCCTGCTCGACCTGCTCCTGGCCGACGTGGACTATCCCGAGCTGACCCTGCTGATCAACGGAGGGGATGCCGACAACGCCTTGATGGTCAGCCAGACGGCAAGCTTTCCGCCCGCCTATCCGGTGCATCTGGCGTCGATGCCGGTACCTTGCTTCACCGATATCGACAACGATGGGGTAGACGACCTGCTGGTGTCGGCTTTCGATCCGGACCCGATGGCCTGTGCAGGCTTGGAGGGCGTCTGGCTCTATCTGAATCACGGAACCGATGAACATCCTGATTTTCAGCTCTATACAAAATCCTTCCTGCAAGAAGGCATGATCGACCTTGGAATCTTGGCTTATCCCACCTTCATCGACTGGGACGGCGACGGCCTGACCGACCTGGTGGCAGGCACCATGGGTCTCGATGCCTCGGGCTTCCACCCGAATGAGACAGGGGATCTTGTTGCGACGCTTACCCTTTTCCGAAATGTGGGCACCTTGCAGCAGCCGGCCTTGAAACAAGGTTCCCAGCCCTTGCTTTGGGTGGACGAACCTACAGCGCTCGTTCCCGCATTTCACGACCTGGATGGGGATGGCCTTCCGGAGTGCCTGATGGGTACCAGCGAGGGAAACTTGTTCCTCTATGGTCACGACGGCTCGTTGCTTGACGGCGACTTCCTGCATTACGACCTGCCTTGGTCGGCGCCTTGCTTCTGTGATGTCGATCAAGATGGCGTGGTCGATCTGGTGGTGGGCAATGCCACGGGTCGGCTGTCTTTCTTTAAGGGGAAGACCGTAGGCAGCCGTCAGCTGCCAGTGGAATTCGAGCGAACCACGGATTATTGGGGCAGGGTGGATGTGCGTGACTACAGCGCTTCGTATTATGGCTACAGCATTCCCGCCTTGTTCCGGAAGGATGGCGAACTGTTGCTGTGCGTGGGTTCCGAGTCGGGGAAGCTGCATCTGTTTGAGGGGGTTGCCGCGGACGGCCAGACGGTGTTTGAGGAGGTGCCCGAGCGTTGGACCTCGATCTGTCCAGGGCTGCCTTTGAACCTTGGAAGACGTGCTTCACCAGCGTTGGCCGACCTGAATGCGGATGGTTTCCCGGAGGTGGTGGTGGGTAACTTCGCCGGCGGCTTGCAGCTCTTCAATGCCGACATCCCCCTGCAAAACCTGGGAATTGCGGAGCGAGAAGATGCGCTTCCTATTGGGATTTTCCCTAATCCGGTATCCTCCCAACTCCATATCATCTCAAAAGAGGACATCATTACCTCGATCGTGCTGGTTGATCTCTATGGGAGGGAAATAAAAAAACAACCCGTCTGCGCACAGGAGGTTGTCGTTGAGGTCTCGGAGCTGCCTCCGGGGGTTTATTTGTTGCGTCTGGTTTGTGAGCGGGGCTTGGTGAACCGGATCTTCCTCAAACGGTAGTTGATGGTGGCCTTGAGACGGTAGAGGAGGTCGCCTCCCAGGATGCCGTCGATTCGGGGGAGCCCCAGCTTTGCATAACTTTCGTGGATTTCTTCCAGGTCGAGGGCCACGGCCTCATACTGCCTCAATTCGATGTCTCCGAATTGAAGCGCGTCGATGACGAAGGTGCTGCTCTCGAGGTCGCTGCCGCCAATGCCTGCGGTGATGCCTTCCTTCTTGACGAAGGTGGGGTTTTCGATGAATTGTGTGATGACCTTGGGGTCGAACACCGAGCGCGAGGCCCCGGTGTCAACCAAAAAGTTGGCTTCCATGTCATTGATCCTGCCTTGGATCATGACATGGAAGCCTTCTCCTTCGATGTCCAATAAACGGAAAGGGATTTCCATTAAAGATTGAGGTTGGGTTTGACGTTGAACCGGTCGTAGAAATCCTTGATGACCTGCACGGCCTCTTCGGCGGTGTCGACCACATGGAAGATGTCGAAATCCTCTTCCTTGATCATCTTTTCTGGCAGCATCGTGTTCCTGAACCAGTCGATCAGCCCCTTCCAGTAGTCTTTCCCGACAAGCACGACGGGGAAGTCGGAGAGTTTCTCCGTTTGGATGAGGGTGAGTGCTTCCGACATCTCGTCGAGGGTACCGAAGCCTCCGGGCATGGCGATGTAGCCCTGGGCGTAACGCATGAAGATGTTCTTACGGACGAAGAAATAGTTGAAGCGGATGTTCTTGTCGAAATCCACGTAGTCGTTGCATTTGCCTTCGAAGGGCAGTAGGATCTCGAGGCCCACACTGGTGCCACCGGCCTCCTTGGCGCCTTTGTTGCCGGCCTCCATGATGCCGGGGCCGCCGCCGGTGATGACACCGAAGCCGAGTTTGGTGATGCCTTTGGCAATCTCCTCGGTCATCTTATAGTATTTGTCTTCCGGTTTGGTGCGTGCCGATCCGAAAATGGCCACGCAGGGACCGATTTTCGACATTTTCTCCATGCCGTCCACAAACTCGGCCATGATTTTGAAGACCGACCAGGAGTCATGGGTCTTGATGTCGTTCCAGGACTTGGGCTGGAAGCTCTTTTGGATGATTTTAACTTCTCTTTCGGTGATGGGCATGATTGTTTGGAATTTAGAATTTAGCAGTAAGAAGACGGAATTTTTCTTGCGTTATCAAGAATTTTTTTAATTTTGCAATCCGAATTGCGAATGTAGCTCAGTTGGTAGAGCATCAGCTTCCCAAGCTGAGGGTCGCGGGTTCGAGCCCCGTTATTCGCTCGGCATTCAAAACCAAGTAGAGACGTCATGGATGGCGTCTCTACTTGCATTAATGCATGGGGTTAGGCCATCGGCGTACCGCACTCGGGGCAGAACTTGCCGGTGGTCTCGGTGCCGCACTTCGGGCACTTCTTCGGGCCTTCGTCGGCCGGGATCGGCGTACCGCACTCGGGGCAGAACTTGCCGGTGGTCTCGGTACCGCACTTCGGGCATTTCTTGGCTGCTTTCGGAGCCGGGGCGGGTTCACCGCAGTTCGGGCAGAACTTGCCGGTAATCATCGTGCCGCACTTAGGGCAGGGCACGCCGGCGGGTTGCTGGGCGGGTTGCTGCGGAGCAGGCTGGAATCCTGCGCCATAGCCTTGTTGCGGGTAACCTTGTTGCGGGTAGCCACCATAACCGGGTTGCGGCGGATAGTTCGGCTGGGGATTGAGGGAACCCTGCATGACATTGCCAGAGTAGCCGCCCGTTCCCATGTTCATCATGCCGACGCCAATGAAACCGGCGCCAGCACCATTCGGGTTGTTGGCCGCATCTTCCATGATGTCCAAGGTCTTACCTGTCTTGAGGTGACCTTCGCCATAGTCGTAGGCATCCAGCTTCTTCTGGCTTTCTTCATCCAAGGATACGCTTTCGATGGTGAATCCAACCAAACGGACACCCCTGTCGCGGATGGGTTGGTCAAATACGCCTTCATCCATCAGCCGTTTCATGTCGTCGGTGTGACTTGGCAGTTCCAGGACGCTGATTCTGTTGTCCTTGGAACCGAGTGCGTTGATGACCTTGTTCAAGGCACCCACCACTTCGGTGCGCATCTGCTCGATCAGGACTTCTTTCTTCACGACATTGCCGGTGCCGGCGAATTGGCGCATGAAGACGCCCATGTCGTCCAAGCGGAAGGTGTATTTGCCATAGCAGCGGATCTTCAGGGCCAATGGGATGAATTGTCCGGTGTTCGGGTTGATGTTGGCGCGCTCCCAGTCTTGGAAGATGATCGGGGTGGCGGTGCCGAACTTGTTGTCCATGATCTCCTTGATGTTGAAGAAGAACACGGCCTGCTCCTTGGCGGGGGTGCCGCCGTAGGTGAAACGCTGCCACATTTCCTTGAAGACCGGACCGAACTGGCCTCCGAAGAAGGAGGGCGAGGACGACTGGTCGAAGGTGTAGACGCCTTCTTCGGCGGTGGCGTCGAGAACGGCTCCGGTGTCGTAGATCACGGCCACCTGGCCGGGAGCCACGATGATACGGCTGCCTTTGGAGATCTGCCCCGATTTGGTGGTCTGTTTCACCATCAGGGTGTCCATGTCCATGTTGTCGCACTTGATTAGGTCTAACCACTGGTCACGCATGGTGCCGCCAATGGATCCTGCAATTGCTTTGATAAGTCCCATAGTGTTCTGTGTTTGATTGTTGTTTTGTTTATTTGATGAATTGTTGGAATCCGTTTATTGGTTGACGCCGACGAGGTTCGAGAGGACCCAGTCGTGTTCGCCGTTGGTGATGACGCTGCCGCAGTAGGGGCATTGTCCGGCGGAAGTGATCTCCGTGGGCGCGCCGCAGTTCGGGCAGTTGGTGGTGGACATGTTGCTCATGCCGGGATGGGTCTTGACCCCCACCTTGCGGTTGAAGGTCAACTCATACTTCATGTACCAGTCGCGGTTGGGGTCGCTCTCCAGCACGTTGCGGGTGGTGGCGTCGATGACATAGTCGCGCAGGAGGGCGTTAAGTGCCACAACCATCACCTCCTTGTCTCCATCGACGGTGTAAGACTTCAGCGAGCAGTGCTTGATGCCGATCTTTTCGATGACGTTGATCTTGCCCAGACGGATGTATTCGTCAAGCTGCTGTTTGTGGGTGTTGAAGAGGGTCTCGCTTTCGAAAGGACGGATGACCTTCCAGTCGCGGGTGGTCCAGGCCTCCTGGATCTTCATGAACACCTCCTGGGCCCAGCCGAGGAACTTCTCTGCGGAGAAATCGGGATCGGTTTGGCGGACCTGGGCGGCCACACTTTCGGTGAAGTTCATCACCACATCGTTTTGAGCCTGTTGCTGTACCTGCTGGTTGATGTAACTGGAATCGCTGCCCAGCTTCTTGTTCTTCCTTCGACGAAGCAACACGAAGACGATCAGGATGACCAATACGATCAAGCCGAGCGTGGGATTCTCGATGAACAAACCCAACAAGTAGCCGATCAATACCCCGATGTCGCCGTCGCCGCTTGATCCACCGCTGCCGGGGGTGTATCGGTTTTGGTTGCCGACATCGCCGAAGGCGACGAAGGTGCTCGCCAGGATCAATGCCAGGAGCAGGAAGGGGAGGCATGCGCGTAAGGCGGGAAAACGCTTTCTAGTCATGTTCAATCGGTTTTTTGTTTCGCAAATATAGCGGATAAAATCCAAACATGCCACGCTTGGATTATTTTTTTAAAAAAAATTCCAAATTCCCGTCGGTTGGCAAAAAATGTCTATCTTTGCAGCCGCAAAAGGGAGCTTAGCTCAGTTGGTTCAGAGCATCGCCCTTACAAGGCGGGGGTCGTTGGTTCGAGCCCAACAGTTCCCACAACAAAAAGAAGGAGTTGCGAGGTCGCAGCTCCTTCTTCCGTATGTGCCTGGGCCGTCATCCGGCCAACAAGGTCTTGCGTTACTTCTTTAAGACTTCGAGGATGTTCACGATGGCGTCGCCAAAGCCGCCTTCGACCCATACGCGGCCGATCTTTTCATCGACTTTCTTGACTTTGTATCCGTCTTTCAGGTAGCTGGTGAAGATGGCCCTTACCTCGTCGCCGGGTTTCAGGTTCTGGTGCAGGGGCAGCACGATGCAGTCGGCCTTGTCGAATACCTGGATCTTTCCAGCGAAGCACTTCAACAGGACTTTGTCGTCGGTGGAGGAAACGAGGGTGCCCACTTCGTAGCTGTCGTTGCCAGTGACAACGATCTGGGCGCCAGGTTGCCATTCACCGTCTTTCAGCACGACGAAGGTGTTGGGCTTGATCTGCTCGTTGGCGTGTTCATTGGCGAAGCCCTTGCCGTCGTCCTTGTAGTTCAGGTCAAGATAATCGACTTTGGGTGCGGTGGGGTCGCTGGCATCGGTGACGATGGCACGCTGCATACCGGAACCGGTTTGCCACCAGGTCAGGATGATGTCGCCTTTCTTGGCGGTCTGTCCCTCAGGGAGCGGGATGATGAGGGAGTTGGGCATCTCGATGGCATCGCCGAAAGACTTGACCTTCGATTTGGTGTCACCGATCTCGCTCAGCGTGGCATTGTAGAAGATGTAGCCTTCGTTGGCGGGATCCTTCTTTTCCTTGAGGGCATTGGGGTAGAAGCTGTGAATGGAAAGCACCTGTTGACCTTCCGCCAGGCCCTCGTTCTTGATGCCTTCTGGGAAGTCCCATGGGAAGGCGGGTTCCTTCACTTCGGGTTCGGGCTCAGCCTCGACCACCTCGGTCTCGGGCTGTTGGTTTTCGTTGTTGTCTTTTTTGTTGTCTTTGGAGGAACCTCCGCAACTGGTCAACGCGAACGCAACAGGGAGGGCGATGGCCAAAAAGAAATGCTTTTTCATGTAAAAAATGTTTAATGTTTATATTGTATCGAATTCAAATCATTCTTGGGTAACCGCAATTTTGTGGTGGATGCGCTTCCCGTCGGCGGTCAGTCCCTCGAGTACATATACCCCTGGGCTCAAGGTTTCCAGCCGATCGGCTTGGAGGCGCTGTCCGGTCAGGGTGTAGATCCCCAGGATGGTGGTCATGGGAGCCTCGGAAGCCTCCGAGATGGCGGTCACGGTCACGCTGACGTGGTCTTGACCGTCGGGGGTAGTGGCCGGCAGGGAGAGGCCACAGTCGAGGTAGGCCCACATGGCCCTGAGCTGGTAGTTGAAACGTCCGATGGGAGCGGGGTCGAAATAGAAGTTGTCAGCGCCGCCAATCTCCACTTCTTTCATTTCGCCAGTGCCGAGGTCGGTGCAATAGATCCTGTAAAACTCCACCTCTTCTTCGGGCTGGTCCCAAGTGAGCAGGGCGCCGAAGGAACCGTCCTCAGGGTTGTATTGGTATTCACCTTGGAAACCTGTGGGTCCGGGGCAACCGGTGGGGATGGGGCCCATCATGCCGTTGGGCAGGAGATTTTGTCCGTACAATGCGCTTTCGTTGACGTTCACCCAAGTCACGATGTTTTGTCCGGAATGGAAGCCGGTGCTGGTCTGGCAAAACGCCTTGGGGCAGGCATTCGAACTCAGCTGGGTGGTCCACAGGGCCGTGCCGCCCAAGTCGAAGCCCATGGCCTCCGTGGTGGTGTAGTAGCCGTTTGCGTCTGCGCCTTTCTCGAAGATCAGGGAGAATCCCGAGTGGTCTTCGAAGACGTCGATGCGGAGGCTGGAGCAGGGAATGGTCCCGCTGTCGTACAACACCTTGCCATCGCCCCAAAGCCGCTCGCCGGTAGGACTGATCCGGTTCACATAGATCTTGCATTCATGTTGCGAGGCGGCATCGGTCTGCTGATAGGCGATGAACAGGTCGTGACTTGCGGGATCCACGCTGGCGTAGGCATCCAGGAAGTAGTTTTCGGGGTCGTCGCTGTGGACGGTAGCGCCGTTGATGTCTTCGATGGTGGAGACGCCGTTGGCGTCGAAGTGGAACACGTAGGTGTTGAACGAGCCTGATGCAGCATGCCAAAGATAGGCATAGCCACCGCCCTCGCCATCGGGTACCACATAATGGTAGTAGCTTCCGGGAATCGTTTGGGGTGCCATGAGGCGGACGGGGGGAGCGACCTGGTTGCCTTCCTTGGTGTAGCTGACCACCCAGAGCTCCTTTTCATAGTAATAGGAGTAAGCCCATAAGCAGCTTTCGTAGATGACAAAGACGGCGTTGTCCGAATTGGGAAGCATTTGTGAGAAGATGATGGACTTTCCGACATCGGAAAGGGTGATGGTCGGCTTTTGGGTGCCGTCGGCTTCGATGTAACACAAGTAGGTTGCGTCGTAGTCGGAGCCAAGTGCCCATACGCCGCCATCGGTGCCTGCCAGCAGCTCGGTACGGGAGAACCCTTGGCCTCCGAAGAGCTGCTTGCCTTGCGCTCCCCAGGGGAAGGTGCCATCGGCGTTGATCTTGACAGCGTAGGTGTGGCCCTCGTAGTCGGCGAAGCAGCTTACCACACCCCCTCCTGAGAGGGCGGCCATGGCGACCCCCTCCGAATAGGAAGCAAATTGTTGCCCTCCGATATGGATGCCTTCATGGCCCCATTGGGGTGCTCCATCCTGGGTGATGCGTTGTATGTTGGGCGACCATCCATTGGAATCGAATTGCATCCATTGGACATAGGTGTCACCCGTTTCGGGGTCGGTGGCGAGAATGATTTCGGTCGCGTCCTCGTCACAAGAGGCAAGGAGGGTGTTGGTCGCGGGGTTGTTGACCCATTGCGCTTGCGAGGTCGCAAAGACCAGCCATGTAATGATGAGTAAGTATAGTTTTTTCATGATTTTTATGATTATTTGATGACTATTTTCTTGGTGATCAGCTTTCCATCGGAGGACCATCCTTGGACGACGTAAACGCCATGGCTCAGTTCCTCCAAGTTAGCTTGGCGGATGCATTGGCCGTTTAAGGTAAAGACTTTCGTGACCTCAACGATTTCCTCCTGGGCGTCTTCGCGCACGGAAGTCACGTTGATCAACAGGTAGTCCTCCCCGGTTTCGGTCAGTGCGAAATCCGATTCACAGTCATCGTAAACGGCCGTGAGGCGGTAGATCACATGTCCTATGATGGACATGCGGTCGAGATACGATGTTTCGGTGGGTGCTATTTCTATGACGGTCTCGCATCCTGAGGGGTCGGTGACATAGAGGTTATAGCGAAGAGGCGTCTCTTGGGGTGCTGTCCACGAGAGTCGGGCCCCGAACTCCATGGTTTCGTCTTGGTAATAATAGTCGCCTTGGAAGTCGGTGGGGGCGTAACAGGGCGCTGGTGGGAGGGGTGGGGTGATTTCGCCCAGGGTGCCTTCCCATCCGATGTTCTGCCCGTAGACGCCGCCATCCTCGGCGTTGATCCAGGCGACGATGTTTTGTCCGAGGTGGAAGCCGGAGCTGTTTTCACTGATGGTTTTGCTGTAGCTGGTCGTGCTTAGGTTGGTGCTCCACAGACTGTTGCCGTCGTCATCGTAGCCCACCGCTTCGATGTGGTTCTGGCCAGTACTGTAGGTCACGGCAAAGCCACCTCCGTATTCGAAGGCGTCGATGCTCACATCGCCGTAGGAATAGCCTTTGTAGTCGGCAATGAGGATGCCCTCGTCCCAGATTCTCTCGCCTGCCGGCGTGAAACGGTTCATATAGATCCGGTATTGGGACTGGGAGGCCGCGTCTCTTTGTATGTAGGCGAGAAGAAGGTCTTTGCTTACGGGATCGACCATTGCGTAGGCATTCGTATAATTGTTGTACGGATCATAGCTGTGGACCGGGATGCCGTCAGGGTCGGTGACGGTGCAGGCTCCGCTGGCGCTGAAATGGGTGACATAGATGTTGTAGGAGTTGCCGATGGCATTGTGCCATTGATAGACGTAGCCACCCCCCATACCGTCGGGAATGGCGTAGTGGACATAGCTGGCCCCTATGGTCTGTTCTCCCAGCAACAAGGTCTCGGGGACAATCTGCTCGCCGTCTTTGTTGTAGCCTGCCACGTAGATCTCCTTGTTGTAGTTGGTGTAGCCTTGGAGGGTGTGCTTGGAATACACCACGAAAACACCGTTGTTGGCGGGTACCAGGATGCCGTTGCTGCATTTTTTCACGGGGTCTTTGATGGTGGCATAGGTTCTCAAGGTGCCATCGGCGTTGACATATTGCAGGAAGGTGCTGTCCATGTCGGTGCCGAGTGCCCAAACGCCACCGTCGTCGCCGGCCAGCACTTCGGAACGGCCACCTCCTTCTCCATTGAAGAGCATCAGGCCATACGCACCCCAAGGGAAGGTGCCGTCGGCGTTGATCTTGACGGCCCAATGATGGGGTCCCAACGTACGGAACACGCTCACCACGCCTCCTGGGACAGCGGTCATGGAATAACCTGGGGACCAGGTGGCAAAGTCGGGCGTGGTGACATGGATGCCATCGCGAGACCATTGGGGAAGCCCCTCGGCGTTGAGTCGCTGCAACCAGGGCGACCATCCGTTTTCGCCTTGGAAGTGCCATTGAATGTAGGTGTCGCCCGTCGTCTTGTCGGTGGAGACATAGACCTCGGCGGCATTGTGGTCGCAAAGGGCGATTCGCGTGTTTTGGGCGGGGTTATCGGTCCATTGTGCCTGCATGGCGATAGAGAGGACGAAAGTGATGAGGAGTAAACAGAGTCTTTTCATGGTTACGGGCTTGTATAGACGCAAAGATAGAGAAAAAACAAAAAAAGCCGCTTTTTAGGCGGCTTTTTTTCATGATAGGAACAGCGGAGGCGTCTCCACAAGCTCCACTTATTTGATGTTCGGCTCTTCCAGTCCGAGGTGGCGTTTCTTGTCGACGCCTTTCAGGATGATGCCGATGATCAGTGCTGCGACGCCGAGGCAGGCGAGCATGACCAGAGGCCAGGTGTAGTTGAGGGCGATCGGGTCGGTCACACCCGGGTTGGTGTTCTCGAGCACCTTGCCGATGAGCAGCGGGAACAGCCAGAGGCCGATGTTCTGGATCCAGAAGATCAAGGCGTAGGCAGAACCGATAATCTTTTCGTCAACCAGCTTCGGCACGCTCGGCCACAAGGCGGCAGGCACCAGCGAGAAGGAGGCACCCAGCACCAGGATGGTCACGTAAGCCACCACGACACCGCCGACGGCATTGCCCTTGAACATAGGCAGGATGAAGGCGAAGGTGAGGTGGCAGATGATGAGCAGCAAGGAGCCGATCATCAGCATTGAAGCGGCCTTGCCCTTATGGTCGACATAGCTGCCCAGGATGGGGGTGATGGCCACGGCCAGCAGCGGGAACACGGCGAAGATGGTCTCGGCAGTGCCGCGCATGTAACCCATGTAGCAATAGACCACCAGGGCGACCACGGCGATGAGCATCAAGCCGACCTTCATGCCTTTCTTCTTCGAGAAGTTGCTGGCAAAGGAGCAGATGGCCACCAGCAGCATGATGACGTATTGGATGATGGTGACGGTGTCACCGGCCCAGAAGGAACCAGCGGCGGGTTCCGTCAGCGTCAGGTTGCACTGCAGCATGTTGACGGCATATTTCTGGAACGGGAAGATGGCTGAGTAGTAAAGGACGCAGAGGAGGGCGACCAGCCAGAAACCGAGGCTCGACAGGATCTTGCCGATGTCGGAGATCTTGAACGGATCGTCTTTCTCTTCGGCCTCGCCCGTCTGCTTGTCGAGTTTCTTGTCCATGAAGAAATACACGATGAACATGATCAAGGCGATGCAGAGTAGCACCACGCCGAAGGCCACGGAACGGCTCACGTTGATGTGGCCGCCGAGTTTGGCGAAGTAGGGGGAGAAGATCATGCAGGTGGCCACACCCAGACGGGCGAGGGCCATCTCGGAACCCATGGCCAGGGCGGTCTCGCGACCCTTGAACCACTTGACGATACCACGGCTCACCGTGATACCGGCCATCTCCGTACCGCAGCCGAAGATCATGAAGCCGACGGCAGCCATCTTGGCGGAGGCGGGCATGCCCCTATAGAAGGGGGAGACGCCCAGCTCCTCGAAGCCGGGGATGTAGTTGAGGTTGTTGTTGAACCAGTTCTCCAGACCACTGCCATAGAACGACTCGCTGATGGCGTAGTACTTGATCAAACCGCCCACCAGCATGACGACGCCGGAGAGCACGGCGGTAAAACGCACGCCCATCTTGTCGAGGATGATACCCGCGAAGATGAGGAAGAATACGAACACGTTCAGGAAGGTCTCGGCACCCTGCATGGTACCAAAGGCGAGGCTATCCCAACCGCGTTCCGTCTGCATCAGGTCCTTGATGGGGGACAAGATGTCCATGAAAATGTAGCTGCAGAACATGGCCAGAGCCAAGAGCAGCAGGGCAATCCACCGCATGGTGGCATTGTCTCTCAATGTGAGTTTTTCTGTCATTATTATTTAAAGATTTAAAGATTTAAAGATTTAAGGATTTCCGTTTTCCGTTTATTCGGGGAGTTGGACGACTTCCTTGTGGGCGCCTTGAAGGACGGCCTTGGCCATGTCGGCGATGTCTTGGCTGGTGACGCCGTTGACCAGCTGGTCATAGCCTTTCATCAGGTTGATGCCGTCGCGCATGGAGGTTTGGATGGAAGACAGCCAGTAGCGGTTGTTTTCCATGGCTTCGGCATGTTGCTTGAGCTTGTATTCCTTCACTTTCTGGAGGTCCTGCGGGCGCGGGCCTTCCTTGGCGATGCGCTCCAGCTCGGCGATGGCGATGCCCATCAGCTTCTCGTACATCTCGAGGTTGGTCTCAAAGCCGATCATCAGCATGAAGGTCTCCTCGGGAATGTTCTGGAGCACGCCGTTGGTGCCGACCCCGTAGGTGCCACCCTCGTCCTCACGGATCTTCTCGGTATAGACGATGTCGAGGATGTCGTTGAGCAGGTCCATGGTCATGATGTTCTTCTCGTTGTAGGCCATGGGGCCGTTGTAGAACATATAGCAGGTGGCCTTGGGGTTCTCCATGGCCTTGTAGTAGTGGCTGATATGGTCGTTGTTGGAGAGTTTCAGACCGTTGTCCTTCCAGGTCTCTTTGTTCTTCTTGTCTTTCATGCCGCCGAGGTATTGGGCAACCAGGGGCTCGAAAGTGGCGGGATCGATGTTGCCCACAAAGGTAAACACGAAGTTGTTCGGGTCGGCGAAGCGCTCGGCGGCTTGTTTCATGGCCTTGGCATAGTCGATCTTGTCGTAGTCCTCGGCTTTCATGCGGACGCGGAGCGGGTGGTTGTCGTAGAGCACGGCGGTAAGGCTGTCGCTGAAGGTGGTCATGGGGTTCGACTCCACGTTGGCCAGCACGGCCTTGGTACGGGTCAGGTACGACTGGAAAGCCTCGTCATCGCTACGCATATTGTTGAAATACAGATAGGTGAGTTGGAGCATGGTTTCCAAGTCTTTTACGGAGCAATTGCCGCTAATGCCTTCGGTGAAGTTGCTGATGCTGGGATTGACGCGAGCGTTCTTTCCGGCGAGGATCTTGGGCAGGTCGATGGCGCTGAAGTTGCCGACGCCGCCCAGGGTCATCAGGTCGTTGATCTCTTGGAGGTTATAGGGGTTCTTGGCATCCATGACCGACCAGCCGCCGAAGCTGTAGGCGCTCATGAGGATCTCGTCGTCCTTGAAGTCGGTGGGCTTGTAGATGACCTTCACGCCGTTCTTCATGGTGAGCATGGTGGCGTCGAAGTCGTTGAGGATCTCGCTCTTGGCGATCTTGCCGGGTTTGGGAAGCTCGGCGAGCAGCGGCTCGTTGGACACGGTCTCTTGGTAGGCCTCCACCTTTTCGGCGTTGGCTTTGTTGAAGAGGTTGAGCAGTTCGTCCTTGGTCGGCATCACTTCACCTTCCTTTTGCGGGCCGGTGAGCATGATGACGATGTTGTTTTCGGTAACCAGCTCCTTGGCGTAGGCGTTGATGGCTTCGAGGGGCAGGCTGGGCAGGATCTGCTGGATGAGCGGATATTCGATCTCGATGCCCATCAGGGGCTCGTTGCTGAGGAAGTGGGCCAACATGGGGTTGAAGAGACGGCCGGTCTCCTGCTTGTTGCGGTTCTCGAACTGGGTCTCGTAACGTTTCAGCATGTCGGCCTTGGCGCGTTCAAATTCCGAGGCGGTAAAGCCGAACTGTTTCATGCGGTTGCTCTCGGTGACGAGGGCGGTCATTGCTTCATCGATGCCGTCCTTGTCTTTGGCAGCGGCGGCGATGCTCCAAGCGTCCTTGGTGTCGGACACCAGGAAGGTGCCGTAGTAGCCGTAGCCGTAGATGAAGGGCGGGTTGGCCTTCTGGGTGAGTTCCTGGAGGCGGTTGTTGAACATCTGGGAGACGAGTCCCTCGACGATGGTGCTGATCCAGTAGCTCATGTCGCCACGCATCTCCACGGGGGTGATGTCGTGCTTGTAGAAGATGGAGAGGTCATAGCTGGTCTCTTCCACGTCGGTGGCGACGGTCACGATGGGCTCCTCGTTGTCGGCCACAGGGAAATGGACGCGTTCGGCGGGATTCATCGGAGCGGGGATGTCGGCAAACATTTCTTTCAGGCGGTTCTCGATCTGATCGACGTCGATGTCGCCGATGATGATGATGCCCTGCAGGTCGGGACGGTACCATTTATGATAGTAGTCGCGGAGGAACTGATGGTCGAAGTGGCCGACGACTTCCTCAATGCCGATGGGCATGCGGGCGCCGTAGGGGCTGTTGGGATACACCTCGGGGAGCACCTTGTCGTAGATGCGCATCTGGGCGTTCTGGCCCTGACGCATCTCTTCGAGGATGACGCCACGTTCGCTCTCGATCTCATCGCCTTCGAGGGAGATGAAGCTCGACCAGTCGTGGAGCACCAGCATGCAGGAGTCCACCAGGCCGGGATTGGTGGTGGGGACGTTCATAAGCATATAGACGGTCTGTTCAAAGCTGGTGTATGCGTTCACGTTGGTGCCGAACTTCACGCCATTGCGCTCCATATAGTCGAGCATGGCTTTCTTGGGGAAGTGTTTCAAGCCGTTGAAGGCCATGTGTTCCAGGAAGTGGGCAAGGCCGCGCTGGTTTTCCTCCTCCAGGATGGAACCGACCTTTTGGGCGATGTAGAAGTTGGCCCGCTGGGCGGGTTTCTCGTTGTGACGGATCAGGTAGGTGAGTCCGTTGTCGAGTTTGCCTTCACGCACGTTGGGATCCAACGGGGTAGGCATGGCTTGTTGGGCGAAGCCGACGAGGCTCAGCGTCAGCAAAGCGAATAGCGTCAGAGTGAGTTTTTTCATTTTGTTAATTATAGATTTGTAATATACAGAATTATTAATTATAATTTAATATAAATGTACAATATATTTTTCTTCATAGTAAGGCTCGCTGAAGTATTTCGAAACGGGGGTCTTCTTGTATTTCCAGAAGCGGTTGAGGGCCTTGAACTCGTCTTGCAGGTCGCCCCCTTTGAGGTAGAGGATGCCACCGGCCTCGATGTCGCCCCGAATGCGTAGCTTGTTACCAGCCAGGTTGGCGATCTCGGGCAGGGTCATGACGGCACGGCCAGTGACTACGTCGAACTTTTCTTTCACCTCCTCGGCGCGCTTGTGCTCGGCCACCACGTTCTGCAAGCCGATGGCGTCTTTGACGGCGTTCACCACGGTGATCTTCTTGCCGGTGCCGTCGATGAGGTAGAACTCGGTGTCGGGAAAGAGGATGGCCAGCGGGATGCCGGGAAAGCCGCCTCCGGTGCCGAGGTCCATGACCTTCATGCCGGGCAGCAGCTCGAAGTATTTGGCGATGGCCAGGGAATGCAGTACGTGGTGCTCATAGAAATGATCCATGTCCTTCCGGGAGATCACGTTGATCTTGCTGTTCCAGTCCAAATACAAGGCTTTCAGCTGGTTGAACTGATCCTTTTGTCGGTCGTCGAGCTCTTTGAAATAGTTGAAGAGGGCGGTGGTGTCCATACAAAAAACTTTAATCTACAAAGATACGGTTTTCTTGCATACGATGGCCGGATTGTGAAAAATTTGTATTTTTACCAGCCTAAAATCCGATCCCATGAAGTTCAGAATCGCCCTTTTGTTTTGCTTTTTCCTGCCGCTGGCGCTGATGGCACAGAAGATCACCGTCGAGGAATACATTGAGACCTATAAGGATATCGCGATGCGCGAGATGAAGGAACACAAGATTCCGGCCTCGATCACGCTTGCCCAGGGCATCCTGGAGTCGGGGGCGGGCAACAGCGCACTGGCCCGCGAGGCGAAGAACCATTTCGGCATTAAGTGCCACAAAGGCTGGGAGGGTAAGACCTACACCATGGACGACGACGAAAAGGACGAGTGTTTCCGTCAGTACAAGAACGCGGAGGAGTCGTTCAAGGATCACTCGCTGTTTTTGACGGGACGTTCGCGCTATGCCGACCTGTTCAAGTTGGATATCATGGATTATGAGGGCTGGGCCAAAGGGCTGAAGGCGGCGGGCTATGCCACCAACCCCAAGTACGCCCAGCTATTGATTGAGCGCATCCAGCTGTATGGCCTTGACCGGTACGACCGGATCGCCATGGGACTGGAGACTGAAGGGAAGACCAAGCCGGTCAAGCCGTCGAAGCCCGACGAGGTGGTGCTGGAACCCGATTTCCTGTTCGAGTTGGCCTATTCGCCCACCGACCGTTCGGTGTTCCCATTGGCTGACATGACAGACGACAAACGCTTCATTTACGAGAACAACGGGGTACGTTTCGTTTTTGCCAAGGAAGGGGAGACCCCTGAGGGCATGGCGGCGGAGTTCGGTGTCAAGTTCAAGAAGTTCTGTGAGTACAACTGCATCAAGCGTCCCGACGAGATGACCTTCCACAGCGGCGACGTGGTGTATCTGGCTCCATTGAAAAACAAGAATCGGAAAGCCAAGTCGTATCAATTGGCCCACGGCGAGACGATCCGCGATGTGGCTTTGCGCTTTGCTGTGAAGCCGGAACGCATCATGAAACTGAACCACCTCACCGATGGGGTGCCGCTCAAGAAAGGGATGAAGCTGAAGTTGAAGTAAGCTCCTTTTTTAGGAAAAGCGCCGTGTAGCTCTCCTGACACTCGGCGACCTGTTCGGGGGTGCCCTCGCAGAGGATCTCGCCGCCGCGGGAGCCGCCTTCGGGACCCATGTCGATGATCCAGTCCGCCATCTTGATGACGTCCATGTTGTGCTCGATGATGAGTACGGTGTTGCCTTTGTCAACCAACTTGTTCAGCACATTCATCAATACCTTGATGTCCTCGAAATGTAGTCCCGTAGTGGGCTCATCCAGCACATAAAGGGTCTTGCCCGTGTCGCGCTTGGCGAGTTCGGTGGCCAGCTTGACGCGTTGTGCCTCGCCGCCGGAGATGGTGGTGGAGGCTTGGCCGAGGGTGAGATACCCGAGGCCAACGTCTTTCAAGGTCTTGATCTTTTGGATGATGCTTGGGATGTTCTCGAAGAAATCCACCGCCTCGTTGATGGTCATGTTGAGCACGTCGTTGATTGACTTGCCCTTGTAACGTACCTCGAGGGTCTCGCGGTTGTAACGTTTGCCTTGGCATTCTTCGCAGACCACCGACACGTCGGGCAAGAAGTTCATCTCGATGAGCTTGACGCCCGCGCCACGGCAGGCCTCGCAACGGCCGCCCTTCACGTTGAAGGAGAAACGCCCCGCCTTGTAGTTGCGGATCTTCGACTCGGGTAGCTCGCCGAACAGCTTCCGGATGTCGTCGAACACCTTGGTGTAGGTGGCGGGGTTGGAGCGGGGGGTGCGCCCGATGGGTGCCTGGTCGATCTCGATGATCTTGTCGATGTTCCCCAAGCCTTCGATGCTTTCGTAGGGGAGGGGCTCCTTCAAGGAACGGTAGAACCGTTTGCTGAGGATGGGGGTGAGGGTCTCGTTGATGAGCGACGACTTGCCGGAGCCGGAGACGCCGGTGACGCAGGTCATTACGCCCAGGGGCAGCCGGAGGGTGACGTTCTTCAGGTTGTGGCCGGAGGCGCCTTTCAGGATGAGGAACTGGTCGGGGGCCGGTTGGCGCCGGACAGCAGGTACCTCGATCTGCCGAAGCCCGTTTAGATAGTCGCAGGTGATGGAATGCCCTTTCATGGTCTCGGCCGGGGTGCCGGCGAAGACGACCTCACCACCGTGGCGGCCGGCGCCAGGACCGATGTCGACGAGGTAGTCGGCGTTGAGCATGGTGTCTTTGTCGTGTTCCACCACGATGACGGAGTTGCCGAGGTCGCGTAGCTCCTTGAGCGAGTCGATGAGTCGGTGGTTGTCGCGCTGGTGTAGTCCGATGCTGGGCTCGTCGAGGATGTAAAGCACCCCAGTGAGCTGCGAGCCGATCTGGGTGGCCAGGCGGATGCGCTGCGACTCGCCTCCCGACAGGGAGGCTGCCGGTCGGTTCAGGCTGAGGTAGTCGATGCCGATGTCGAGCAGGAAATGGACTCGCTTGTCGATCTCGCGCAGGATCTCACGGGCGATCTCGTTCTGACGTTCGGTGAGTTTTCCGGGGAGTCCCTCGATCCATTGGCCGAGGGCCAGGGTGTCCATCTCGGCCACTTCGGAGATGTTCTTGCCGTCGATGAGGAAAAACTGCGCTTCTTTCTTGAGACGGGTGCCGTGACAGACAGGGCAGGGGACGTGGTTCATAAAAGAGCCGGCCCAGCGTGCGATGCTGGCGGGGGCCTCCTCGTTGTTTTGGCTTTCGATGAACCGGATGATGCCCTCGAAGTTGATCTTGTAGACAGAGGAGATGCCGAGGTATTCGCGCTTGACTTCGAAGGTCTCGTTGGTGCCGTAGAGGATGACGTCGAGGGCTTCGTCGGAGATCTCCTTCATGGGCGTGTCGAGGGTGAAGCCGTATTTCAGGCCGATGGCTTCCAGCTGTTTGAAGATCCAGTTGCCGGCCTTGTATTCGCCCGCCGGGGCCAAGCCGCCTTTCTTGATGCTCAAGTCGGGGTTGGGGATGAGCTTTTCCTTGTCGACGACGGTGATCTCACCCATGCCGCTGCACTTGGGACAGGCGCCGTAGGGCGAGTTGAACGAGAAGGTGTTGGGTTCGGGGTCTTCGTAGGAGAGGCCGGTGGTGGGACACATCAGCAGGCGGCTAAAGTAACGGACCTGCTCGCTGTCGCCGTCCATCACCATGAGCAGGCCCTTGCCATAGCGGAAGGCCGTCTGCACCGACTTGCCGATGCGGCTCTTGTTGTCGTCGCGCACCTCCAGGCGGTCGACGACGATTTCGATGTCGTGGGTCTTGTAACGGTCGAGCATCATGCCGAACTCGATCTCCCGTAGCTCGCCATCCACACGCACGCGGGTGAACCCCGCCTGGCGGATGTGCTCGAAGAGCTCGCGGTAATGTCCCTTTCGCCCTCGGACGCTGGGGGCAAGGAGGATGATACGACGGTCGTGGTAGTCGTGTAGGATGAGGTCGGTGATCTGTTCCTCGGAATAGCGTACCATCTTCTCCCCGGTGTTATAGGAGTAGGCCTCGCCGATGCGGGCGTAGAGCAAACGGAGGAAGTCGTAGATCTCGGTGATCGTGCCTACCGTGGAGCGCGGGTTCTTGTTAACAGACTTCTGCTCGATGGAGATGACAGGGCTCAGGCCGGTGATCTTGTCGACATCGGGGCGTTCCATGTTTCCGATGAACTGCCGGGCGTATGCCGAGAAGCTCTCCATGTATCGGCGCTGGCCTTCAGCGTAAATCGTGTCGAAAGCCAACGACGACTTGCCGCTGCCGCTGAGTCCGGTGATGACCACCAGGGCATTGCGGGGAATCGACAAGTCGATGTTTTTCAGGTTGTTTTCCCTCGCCCCTAGGATTTCCAGGGTCTGGTCTTCGCTATATTCGTTCATTTAGGAAGCTTGATCTTGTAACTGTTGCCTTCCGAGATGGTGAGCGAGTTGCCTCGCAGCCAGGGGTTGTAATACTTGAGCATCTTGAGGTTGGTGCCGTGTTCGAAGGCGAAATCCACCAGGTTGGGGATGGACTCGGTGACGGTGATGGTCTTGTATTCCAGTGGCTGGTACCAACCGGCGTCACTGATGTGGAAGCCATATTTGGCCGGGTCTTCGGTGATGAGCTTGAAAGCCAAGAGCCGATAGACGTAACGCTCCGTCTCGTTGGGCAGGATCATGTCGAAATAGGAGGTGACCCGCTGCTCTTCCATGGTCTTGCTGATCCTTCCGTTGCCGCAGTTGTAGGCGGCGGCCGCTGTGATCCAGCTGCCCCAACGGCGATAGGAGTCTTTCAGGAACTTGCAGGCGGCCACCGTCTCCAGCTCCTGGTTGTAACGCATGTCGACCTCTTTGTTGATCTCCAGCTTGTATTCCTTGCCGGTGCCTTCCAAAAATTGCCAGAAGCCGACCGCCTTGGAGGGGGAGACCGCGTTAGTGAGGGCGCTCTCGATCATGGCCAGGTAGATGAAGTCGTCGGGGAGTCCGTTTTTCTGCATGATGGGCTTCAGCACGGGGAACCACCGGGTGGTCCTTTTGAGCATCAGCAGCGTACTGGAGTGCAGGTAGCTGTTGACCAACACCTCCCGTTCGAGGCTCTCGCGGACATAGAAACGGTCCAAGGGGATGGGCTCGCCGCAGAATGTCATCGAGTCGGGCAGGGTGATGTCGTGCGCGTTCTGGTCGATGTGGTCGAAGACCAGCATGTCGGGCGGTAACGATTCATAGAAGCCGTCGTCGTGCACGGTGTCGGTACTTTGGGCAATGCTAAAGGTGAGGGCGGCGGTCACACCTATTAATATAATGGCGAAGCCGCAGGCGAGCAGCAGGTTTCTTGTTCTCATTTTTCTATTTAAAGATTTAAGATTCAAATATTTAAAGATTAAATGGAGTGTCGAAGTCTTTAAACAAGGGGGAGGCTTTGTCTTTCTCGGACAGGATGGGGTCTTCGATGTTCCATTGGATGTTCAGGTCGGGGTCGTTCCAACGAAGGCTGCCTTCGGAGGCTTTGTTATAGACGTTGGTGCATTTGTAGGTGAATACGGAGTGGTCTTCGAGGCAGACGAAGCCATGGGCGAAGCCTTCGGGGATCCAGTACATGAACTTGTTTCCTTCGGTGAGCACGACCGACTCCCATTGCCCGTAGGTGGGGGAGCCTTGGCGTAGGTCGACGGCCACGTCCATCACGGCGCCTTTCACCACGCGTACCAGCTTGCCCTGGGCGTAGGGCGGCTTCTGGAAATGCAGGCCGCGGAGCACGCCTTTTGTCGACTGGGACTCGTTGTCCTGGACAAAAGTCATGTCCAGCCCATGTTCAAGGAAACGTTGCTTGTTGTAGCTCTCGAAGAAATAGCCCCGCTCGTCCAGAAACACGTCCGGTTTGATGATCAACAGATCTTTTATCTTGGTTTCGATGATTTCCATGTTAATTCTTACAGATGCACGCATTCGTTATAGGCCGCCGCCGCCGCCTCCATGATGCCTTCCGACATGGTGGGGTGGGGGAACACGGCGTGGATGATGTCTTCGCCCTTGGCGCCCAGCTCACGGCAGAGCACGGCGGCGGCGACCATCTCGGTGACGTTGTCGCCGACCATATGGCAGCCCAGCCAGTCGCCGGTCTTGGCGTCGAAGACGACTTTGATGAAACCGTCGCGGTTGCCGGCAGCGGTGGCTTTTCCGGAGGCGGTGAAGGGGAACTTGCCGATCTTCACCTCATAGCCTGCGGCTACGGCCTTCGCTTCGCTCAGGCCGACGGAGGCGATCTCCGGTGTGGTGTAGGTGCATCCCGGGATGTTGGCGTAGTTCAAGGGCTTCGGGTCGAGGCCGCAGAGCTTCTCCACGCAGATGGTGGCCTCGTGGTCGGCCTTGTGGGCCAGGGCGGGTCCATGCACGATGTCGCCGATGGCATACACCCCCGGCACGTTGGTGCGGTACCATTCGTCCACGATCACCTTGCCCCGTTCGGTGGCGATGCCCAGGGTTTCCAAGCCCAGGTCGTCGATGTTGGTCTGCACGCCGACGGCGGAGAGCACGATGTCGGCCTCCACGGTCTTGTCGCCTTTCTTGGTGCTGATGGTGCAGACGCACTTGTCGCCCGTGGTGTCCACGTGGGTCACCGAGGCTTCGGTCATCACGGTCATCTTGAGTTTCTTGAAGGAGCGCTCCACCTGTTTGGACACCTCCTCGTCTTCGTTGGGCACCACGTTGGGCAGGAACTCCACGAGGGTGACTTTCACGCCCATCGAGGTGAAGAAGAAGGCGAACTCGGAGCCGATGGCGCCAGAGCCTACCACCACCATGCTCTCGGGCAGCTTGTCGAGTACCAGGGCCTGGCGGTAGCCGATGATCTTTTTGCCGTCGATGGGCAGGGCGGGCAACTCGCGTACGCGGGAGCCGGTGGCGAGGATGATGTGGTCCGCCTCGTGCAACGTCACGTTGCCCTCGGCGTCGGTCACCGACACCTGCTTGTCGGCGGTGAGGCGTCCGTAGCCGGCGAGGACCTCCACGTTGTTTTTCTTGAGGAGGAACTGCACGCCCTTGCTCATGGTCTCGGCCACGCCGCGGCTGCGGGCCACGACGGCTTCCATGTCGGGTTTCACTTCGCCTTCCACCTTGATGCCGTAGTTCTCGGCGTGTTTCATATACGTATATACCTGGGCGCTCTTCAGCAGGGCCTTGGTCGGGATGCAGCCCCAGTTGAGGCAGATGCCGCCCACTTCGGCCTTCTCGACCACAGCGGTTTTCTTTCCCAGTTGTGATGCTCTGATGGCAGCCACATAGCCTCCCGGGCCGCTGCCGATAACGATGACGTCGTATTTCATATTTGATCTAAAGGGTTAAAAATTGCGTGTTGTTTTATTCATGGCCGGCTTCGTTTTCTGGAGCTTTTATGGCGTCGGCTTCTTCCAAAGTGGTTTCTTCCCGCTGTTTTTGGGCTTCCTTCTTTTCGCTGATACGTCTAACTAACAGCGCGATAAGGGCCCAAAGCGCGAAAAAGGCGACGACGGCCACCATCCAGATAAAAAGCAGGCTCTTGACCATGTGTATTATATTAATGGTGCAAAAATAACAAAATTCAATCATTTTTTGCGGGTTGGTTTGGGAGAATCGTTTTTTTTGTTATATTTGTTCCCAAGTAACAAACAACACTGCCTTATGAATATTGATTCCAATCCCGTACACATCCTCTACGACAACAACAAACTGCGCGATGTGATCCTCATGGTGATGGAGGGTCGTGAGAATACCCTGGGCATCACTTTTGTCAACCTCTGCTACCAGATTCTCCAACTGGCCGAACAGGAAAAGATGGTCAAGGATTCCGGCGTGGTGATCCACACCAGCAGCGAGATCGCCCCCGAGGATCAGGTGCGCGTGAGCCGAGTGTTGTGGGAACTGATTTGGGATCATAAGATCTTCCTGCTGTTCGGACGAAGCCCGCTGCTCGGGTTGAGCAACGGTGAGGACCGTTTCGTGAAATATTGATTTTCGATCCGCCCTGGGCTGCCGACAGCCAACCCCGCCGGGGTTGTCACGATCCGTTTTTCCTAAAATCCCGATCGTTTTTTCTAAAATTTCGCTTGATTTTGCGTCGAATTTTTACGCGATGGTGCCTGTTTTCCGTCGTGAAGGCTGTTTATTTCGGGGTATATTGGGGTAAAAAAGCGGGTGTTATACGCTTAATTACCTATAAATCAGCTAAATAATATATTTCTAACTTTTTTCGAAAAAAAATCTCGAAAACGCTTGCTGGTAAAGGAAATTGTTGTACTTTTGCGCCGCTGAATTAGTGAAAGGTTTATCCTTTTGAATAGATATGGTCGGGGACCTGAAAACTAAACCGTTATAGGTCTCTGCGCGATGCGCGACGCAAGGTCGAGAAGAAGAATGGCATCGTGGGTTTATAGACTTCAAGCCGCTAATGGGCTTACTATCTCCCTGACTACATCTTGAAAAGCATGAATCTTGAGCTGTTGTTCAGCTTGAGCAAAGAAATATTTGTCCAAAAAAATAGGATTAAAACAAACAACAAAAACTTAAACCTAACAAAATGCCGACTATTCAACAATTAGTGCGCAAAGGGCGCCAAAAATTGATCGACAAGAGTAAGTCACCAGCATTGGATTCATGTCCGCAGCGCCGTGGCGTGTGTGTTCGTGTTTACACGACAACCCCTAAAAAGCCTAACTCAGCCATGAGAAAGGTGGCCAGGGTCCGCTTGACCAACCAGAAAGAGGTCAACGCCTACATCCCGGGCGAAGGTCATAACCTGCAGGAGCACTCTATCGTGATGATCAGAGGAGGCCGTGTGAAGGATCTTCCGGGTGTGCGTTACCACATCATCCGTGGTGCGTTGGACACCTCCGGTGTTGACGGACGTCGTCAGCGCAGATCGAAATACGGTGCCAAGAGACCTAAGAAAACCGCCGCAAAGAAGTAAGAGGCAAGTAAAAGTAGTAAATTAAGACTATTTGAGAAATGAGAAAAGCGAAACCAAAGAAGAGAATCATTCTTCCAGATCCTAAGTACAACGATGTGCTGGTCACCAAGTTTGTGAACAACATCATGCTGAAAGGCAAGAAGAATCTGGCTTACGAGATTTTCTACGAAGCGATGGACATCATCGAGCAGAAGCTCAATGAGAATCCTGTCGAGGTGTGGAAGAAGGCCCTGGCCAACGTCACTCCTCAGGTCGAGGTCCGCAGCCGCCGTATCGGTGGTGCCACCTTCCAGATTCCTTCAGAGATCCGTCCTGCCCGTAAGCAGTCGATCGGTATGAAGAACCTGATCAACTACGCTCGTAAACGTCACGAGAAGTCGATGGCCCTCAAGCTCGCTTCCGAGATCATGCAAGCCTACAAGGAAGAAGGTTCTGCTTTCAAGAAGAAGGAAGAGATCCACAGAATGGCCGATGCCAACAAGGCCTTCTCGCACTTCAGATTCTAATACACCTTATAGAATATAGAAGATCATGGCAAACGTCACCGAACATAATATGAACAACCTCTGCCTCACGCGGAATATCGGCATCATGGCTCACATCGATGCCGGTAAGACCACGACGACGGAGCGTATCCTCTATTATACGGGACGCAGCCATAAGATCGGTGAGGTTCACGACGGTGCTGCCACCATGGACTGGATGGTCCAGGAGCAGGAACGTGGAATCACCATCACTTCGGCCGCCACGACGGTGTTCTGGCATCTCAACAACGAGGCGTACAAGATCAACATCATCGATACGCCCGGTCACGTCGACTTCACAGTGGAGGTGGAGCGCTCGCTCCGCGTCCTCGATGGCGCGATTGCCATCTTCTGTGCGGTCGGTGGCGTTGAGCCCCAGTCCGAGACCGTGTGGCGCCAGGCTAACAGGTACAACGTGCCCCGCATCTGCTTTGTGAACAAGATGGACCGTGCCGGCGCGGATTTCTACAAGGTCATCGACCAGATCCGCGAACGCTTGCATGCCAATCCTGTTGCGCTTCAGCTGCCCATCGGCGCCGAAGACGATTTCGTCGGCGTGGTCGATCTGCTGAAAAACAAAGCCTACGTGTGGGACGAGGAAGACAACGGCTCCCATTTTGAGGAGGTGCCGGTTCCCGAGGACATGAAGGAAGACGTAGCCCGCTACCGCTCCATGATTCTCGAAGGCGCCGCCGAAGACAATGAGGCCTTGTTTGACAAGTTCATGGAAGACCCCGAGAGCATCACGGAAGAAGAACTGATTGCCCAAATTCGCAAAGCGACGCTGGAGCTTCGGATCTGCCCTGTGTTCTGCGGTGCTTCCTTCAAGAACAAAGGCGTTCAGATGCTGCTCGACGGCATCGTCAACTACCTGCCCAGTCCGCTCGACGTCGATCACGTGACGGGCATCAACCCCAAGACCGAGAAAGAGGAAGTGCGCATGGCCGACCCGGAGGGTCCCTTCTGCGCCCTGGCGTTCAAGATCGCTACGGATCCCTTTGTCGGCCGTCTTTGTTTCTTCCGCGTCTATTCCGGCACGCTCAAAGCCGGCGAGACCGTCTTGAATGCCTCCACGGGCAAACGCGAACGCATCGCCAAGATCGTTCAGATGCACGCCAACAAGCAAAACCCGCTGGAATCGATTTCCGCCGGTGACATTGGCGCCGCCGTGGGCTTCAAGACCATCCGTACCGGTGATACCTTGACCGTGGAGAACAAACCGCTGGTGCTGGAGAACATCCAGTTCCCCGACCCGGTGGTGAACATCGCGATCGAGCCGAAAGCAACTGCAGACATCGAAAAGATGGAGACCTCGCTCGCCAAGTTGGTGGAGGAGGATCCCACTTTGTTCGTACACCTCGACGAAAACTCAGGACAGACCATCTTGTCCGGTATGGGCGAATTACACCTTGATATCATTATCGACCGTCTCAGAAGAGAATTTGGCGTTGAAGTCAACCAGGGTCGTCCACAGGTCGCTTACAAGGAAACCTTTACTCACACAATTCAGCATCGTGAAGTCTATAAAAAACAGACCGGTGGAAAAGGGAAATTCGCTGATATCGTGTTTACAATGGGTCCTGCAGACGAGGGTGTTACGGGGTTGCAGTTTGTTGACGAAGTGAAGAATGGCGCCATTCCGCGCGAATACATCCCGGCCATCGAGAAAGGCTTCAAGGGAGCCATCTCCAATGGCGTGCTGGCAGGATTCCCGGTGGACAGCGTGAAAGTGGTGGTGACCGATGGTTCGTTCCATCCGGTCGACAGCGATGCGCTTTCCTTCGAATCCGCCGCCCACATCGGCTTCAAGGAGGCCGGTCTGAAGGCGGGTCCGGTGTTGACGGAACCGATCATGCGAGTCGAGATTCACTGCCCTGACGAATATATTGGTGATGTCACGGGCGATTTGAACAAGAAGAGATCCATCTTGCGTGAGGTCAACGCAAACATTGGCTACCAGATCATCAAGGCGGACGTGCCGCTGGCGGAGATGTTCGGATACATCACCACCCTGCGCTCGATCACTTCGGGCCGCGCCACGTTCAACATGGAAATCAGCCATTACGCCCCGGTGCCGGAAGCCATTGCCGATGTGGTGATCAAGAAAGCGAAAGGACTATATTTCATCTATTAAGAAAGACAAACTATAAATAATAATTATTGTGAGCCAGAGAATTAGAATTAAATTGAAATCGCATGATCACAACTTGGTTGACAAATCAGCCCAGAAGATTGTGAACACGATTAAGTTGACTGGAGCAGTTGTCAGCGGTCCCATTCCGTTGCCGACCAACAAGAAGATCTACACCGTGTTGCGTTCCACTTTCGTTCACAAGAAATCGAGAGAACAGTTCGAGCTCTCCACCTACAAGCGTTTGCTCGACATTTACAACTCGACTTCGCAGACGATCGACGCACTGATGAAGCTGGAGCTCCCCAGTGGTGTGGAAGTAGAAATCAAATTGTAAAACCTATCTAGTACAAAAAATTAAAGCTAAGTAGCAATGTCAGGATTACTAGGAAAAAAGATTGGGATGACGAGCATCTACGACGAAGCCGGCAAGATGATCCCCGTTACGGTGATCGAGGCGGGTCCGTGTGTGGTCACCCAAGTCAGAACAGTAGAGAAAGACGGTTATAGCGCCATCCAGTTAGGTTTCGACGAGAAGAAGGTGAAGAACACCTCCAAGGCCGAGCAGGGTCACTTTGCCATGGCCAACACGACTCCTAAAAAGCTGGTGCGTGAATTTTCCCGTTTCGAAGAAGGCCACAGAAAACAGTTAGGCGAAACGTTAACCGTCGACGTCTTTATGGAAGGCGAATTTGTCGATGTCAGTGGCATCAGCAAAGGTAAGGGCTTCCAAGGCGTTGTGAAACGTCATCATTTCAATGGCGTTGGTCAAGCAACTCACGGTCAGCACAACCGTTTGAGAAAACCGGGTTCCATCGGTGCTTGCGCTTATCCTTCGAGAGTGTTCAAAGGATTGCGCATGGGCGGCCAGATGGGTAACCACAAAGTTAAAGTAACGAACTTGCAGATCGTGAAGATCGATGCAAGCAAGAATTTGTTGGTGGTGAAGGGCGCTGTTCCGGGCCACAAGAATGGATATTTAATGATTGAGAGATGGAGTTAACAGTTTATAACATCAAAGGCGAAGACACCGGCCGTAAGGTCCAGCTGAATGACAACATTTA
>JAEFAE010000054.1 GCA_016291135.1 Bacteroidales bacterium | reverse complement strand
GATACCTACGCAGCGGAAATCGTCCTGTCGGTCGATTTCACGCTGCTACGGCTTCGCGACGACAAGAAGAGCCACTTACTCATCTCGGCCATAGAAAACGCTGTGGATGTCAATTCTGCCTACTTCAAAGCGTTTGAACGGCTGGCCGATGAGCTGAGCGGTCCAGTGGTGGATTGGAAAGCGAAATACTTCGCTCTCCAAAGGCAATACGATGCGCTCAGCGCATCCATCCCTCCGCCATTGGCCGACAAGAAAAAACAGTTGTTTATTCCCTTTGACTCCATAGAAGCAGCTCGTAAAGGCTACATCCATGTTCTTGATCTGCTTGCAGCCGTTGACAAGGTCAAAACAGAAAGCATTTATAAAGTGCTGACCTATGTACTTGCCGACATCACTGGTGATTTTAAAGCACTGATAAAGGCCGCTGAAAAAGCCCACAATGATGAAATCACTTCAACTTATATTTCCCACTTGGCCATCAGCAATGATCTCTCGGAAATTGATCTCATTCGTGTCTTCCTCTCGCTTTTCGTGGCTGATTACATTATCGACCGTAGAACCGGGAAGAAGCCAACGCAAAAGGAGTATTTCAACACTATCGGTGAGTTGTTCAACATCGATCTCTCCGATGCCGTCGGCATATACAGCAGGTCGATTCAACAAGGTTGCTCGGAAGTAACGACAAAAGCCATCTTTCTCGCCCTTGCGCAAAAGCTTGTTACTAAGCCAGTTGGAAAAAACAAGAAAAAAAATCGTACATAAGTAACCGCTTACTGATGTAGTCACGTGAAAAAATACCTGGTATTTAGCCGCCGCTAACAACCATTAAAATTTCACGTCATGTATCAACACAACGAACCCCTGTCTTTCGACAACCTCCCCAATGCAGTCTCACAGCTGATTGAAGAGGTGGGCGAAATGAAGACCATGCTGCAGACCATCGCCGACCGCGAAGGCCAGCCCGAAAAGAAATGGATGAGCGTCGATGACCTCATCGTTTACCTTCCCGGCAAGCCAGCCCGCCAAACCATCTATTCATGGGTCTGGAAAAAAGCCATCCCTTATCATAAGGCTGGGGCCAAGCTCCAGTTCCTCAGGTCCGAGATAGACGCTTGGATCCTCGGCGAAACCTTCTCCGTCGATGACGATGAAGATGTCATCCGCCTTCCTGTCAAGGCTCGCCCTATTAAAGAAAAGAAAGGAGGCCGCAGATGACCACCCCCAAAGGCTATGTCAATAAAGAGGATGTCATCCTGACCCATCCCGACCTCTCCAAGCTTTGGCTCGACTCGGGTGATGTCATGCGGCTGCTTCATTGCTCCCGTCGCACCTTGGATAAGCTCCGCACCAAAGGCATGCCTTATTATAAGGTACATACGCATTACTGCCTCTACAAGCTGGATGAAGTCCAGGCTTTCATCGAATCCCACAAAATCATTCAACGCCATGGAAACGTACGCTAACCCTCAACCGTTCATCCCTTCAGTATGCGCCCCAGTCGCATCGGTGGCCACTTTCTCCCGCTTTTCCTTCTACACCAAGCCGATAGAGAACAAGCTGCCCTCTATGGAGTTTACCCTGATTGATGCCTACAACTACATCACAGGCGGTGTGTCGGCTCGGGCTACAGCTCGCTTGCGCTCGCTGCCGCCCGACCAAAGACCTGCCTTCAAGAGATCAAATTTCGACTTCTGCACCTTCTCAGGGACGTTTCGCAAGCGCAAGGCCGAGTACCTCATCCAGCATTCCTATTTCGTCTGCTTCGACCTGGACCATCTTTCAGATGTCGAGGCTGTCCGGCTTACCTTGTTAAACGACCCATATTTTGAGACCTTGCTGCTCTTCCTCAGCCCTTCAGGCGAAGGCCTCAAATGGGTCGTGTCGATGGAACGAAACTACGCTTTCCGCGAGCGTTTCTTCCCGGTCGAAACGCCCGCTTCCTACCACGCCCTGTTTTTCTACGCCGTCCAGCATTACCTCCGCAACGCCTACGCCCTCGAAGTCGACGAAAAATGCAAGGATGTCAGCCGTGCCTGTTTCCTGCCGTTCGACCCTAATGCCTATCTCAACCCAACGCTATTATGACCAAACCCACAAACACCTACGCCACCTCCGTCGTTGAATCCGTCGAGGCCCTGACAGTTCTTATCGAACTGTCGGGCACCGATATCACCGCCGATTATGGCGACTGGTGCAACATCGGCTTCGCCCTGGCACACGAATTTGGTGCCGATGGTGAGCCGTTTTTTCACAGAATTTCGGCTTTTTACCCCAATTATGACCCAAAAATAGCCCAAAAACAGTATGCCGCTTGCCTCCGTCACAGGGTGCCGTCGGGCAAAGCTCCCATCACCATCGCCACCCTCTTCCACATCGCTAAGTCCCACGGAATCAATCTTCCAGCACCGTGTTCGCGTCCCCCTCTGAGAGGGGGTGGCCGCAGGCCGGGGGAGTCTTCTTCCGCTCCTTTTGCCCCGCAATCTCCTATGATTTCCTCAAAAAAAGTATTTGAGGAATCTGAGGAATCTGAGGAAAACGCCCCCGAAATACAACTCCCGACCTTTTCACAGAACATCCGAAACGACCTCCCATCCATCATGCAGCGCATCGTCGCCGACTCCACTTCGGATGTCGATGCCGACATCCTCGTGCTCGGCTCCCTGACAGTCTTTTCGGCCTGCATCCCGAATGTGTTCGGCGTGTATGATCGCCGACAAGTCTTTGCTAATCTCTTCCTCTTTGTCACCGCCCGTGCATCGGCTGGCAAAGGACGGCTCTCGTTGTGCCGTCATCTCGCTGCGCCGTTGCACCAGGCTCTTCGTGAGAAGTACAAAAAGCAGATGAAGAAATATGAAGAACTACAGGCGGCCTATGCTGCCAACCGCAAAAACTCCCTCAACGTGCCACCGAAGGAACCACCGTTCCTCACTTTGTTCGTCCCGGCCAACAGCACGGCTACCGTGGTCTATCAGACCCTTGCCCAAAACGACGGTGCCGGCCTTCTGTTCGAGACAGAAGGCGACACCTTGGCCAACGCCTTCAACTCCGACCTGGGCAATTACTCCGATGGCTTCCGTAAAGCCTTCCATCATGAGTCCATTTCTTACCTCCGCAAGAAAGACCATGAATATGTCGAGATTGTGCAGCCCAAGTTCTCGGCGGTCCTTTCAGGAACGCCTCAACAGATTTTCAATCTGATTCCCGATGCCGAAAACGGTTTATTCAGCCGTTTCGTCTTCTATTCCATGCCTACGCAACTTGTCTGGCACGACATGTTTGCTTGCTCCAGCAGCATTGCTGATGAGCAGTTCAAGCAGATTGGCCGTGACTTCTACGACTTCCACAAGGCCTTCTCGAAGAAGCGCGTCCAATTCGCCTTCAGCCGTGCTCAACAAAACCAGTTCAACGAGTTCTTTGAGGCCACACAGCTTCGCTTCGCTCAGCTGTTCGGCGACGACATCATTGCTTCCGTCCGTCGCCTTGGCCTCATCCTCTTTCGCTTCGCAATGACCCTTTCCGTCCTTCGCCTCATCGATGGTGAGCCAAAGTCCGCCAAGAAAGGGGAGAAAGATCTTCGCCTGGTCTGTGCTGATGCCGACTTTGCCACCGCTCTCGCGATGGTCAAAGTCTTGCTGCAGCACACCGCTGCAGTCTTTCAGATTCTCCCTCGTACTGTGCCTTCTCCAAGAGGCCGTCACCAGCTTACCGATGCCGTCCGGCAAAAGTTCCTGTCAGCTTTGCCAGACACTTTTGACCGTCCGACCTATCTCAAAATCGCCGATTCGCTCAACATCTACGAGAAGACCGCTGAGCGTTACATTGGCGAGTTCTGCAAGTCTGGCCAGTTGGCGCATCCCGCCAACGGCCAATATCAAAAAAGCCCCGAAGGTCCGCAGCGTCCCCCTCTCAGAGGGGGTGGTCGCAGGCCGGGGGAGTCAACTCCAAATCCCTAACAAAATGAAAACTACTATTCTCATCAAAACCCACTCAACGAGCGCGTACCGCGCTATCCGTTCAGCCCTCGTTGCCGCTCATATCGGCAACATCAGCGTGTCTGGCCTCACTATCTCGGCCACCATCAACCCCAAAGATTTCGACTGCCTTCTCGATGTCGTCGACGACGCAGCTGACAACGCCAACGTCTCGCGAGAAGACTACGAAATCAAGACCATGCACAAAGTTTCCAACCCTTCAAAACACTAAGCCATGTATTACAAAATCCACGTCAAAACCGTCGCTGCTTTCGGCTCACAAGCCCTGCAGCCAATCCTTCGGAAAAACAACGTCATTAAACGCCACACCACGTTGATCTACGAAGCAACCATCAAGACCAAGAAAGACAGTCTCGTTGATGAAATTGTCGCTGCCTTTGAAAGCAAAGGCATCCAACCATCAGAGTACAAAATCACCTCCACGCCTTATGAGCGCAAAGCTCCTAA
>JAEFAE010000053.1 GCA_016291135.1 Bacteroidales bacterium | reverse complement strand
ATGCTGGTCTATCTGTACCAGTTCCTGGGCATGTCGGTCTATTATGCGGAGAGCCTGGCCACCATCGCCAGCGACCTGAAAGAGGTGCATCCCACCATGATGTCGGCCGTGCCCCGACTGCTCGAAAAGATGTATGAGAAGATCGTCCAGGCCGGCAGCAAACAGAAAGGCATCAAGGGCGCCATCTTCCACTGGGCGCTCCACCTGGCCGAACGATACAAGATCGACCCGGAGAAACGCAGCGGCTGGTACAACTTCCGCCTGAAGATCGCCGACAAGCTGGTCTACAAGACCATCCGGGCCAACCTAGGTGCCGAAAACTTCGACATCGTCGTCTCCGGCGCCGCCAGCATCCAGCCCAAGATCGCCGCCTTCTTCTCCGCCATCAAGATGCCGGTTTACGAAGGCTATGGCATGACGGAGACCTCGCCTGTGATCGCCGTGAGCAACAACAACCCACATGGCCGCGAGGTGGGCACCGTAGGACCTGCCCTTCCGGGCGTCGAACTCAAGGTGCTGCCCAACGGCGAGATCTGCTGCCGTGGACACAACGTGATGATGGGCTATTACAAGAATCCCGAGCTCACCCACGAGATCATCGACGACCAAGGCTGGCTGCACACCGGCGACATCGGCTACCTCAACGAATATGGCCAGCTGTTCATCACCGGCCGTCTGAAAAGCCTCTTCAAGACCTCCATGGGCAAGTACGTCAACCCCCAGGTCATCGAGGAGAAATTCACCGAGAGCGGCTTCTTCGAGAACGTCGTGGTCTTTGGCGAAGGACAGAAGTTCGCCGTGGGCCTCATCGAGCCCGACTTCACCTTCCTGAAGGAATGGTGCCGCCGTCACGAGGTGCCCTATACCACCCCGCAGGAAGCCATCCAGCGCAAGGAAGTCAAGGACCGCATCGCCAAGGAAGTGCAACGCTACAACGAGTTCTTCGGCGAAACCGAGCAGATCAAGCGCCACACGCTGATTGCAGACGAGTGGAACACCGGCAACGGGCTGCTCACCCCGACCTTGAAAGTGCGCCGCAAAGTGGTCGAAGCGAAATATAAAGACCTCATTGAGTCGATGTATCGTTAAAAAATGTATCTTTGCGTGTCTAACCTATCACGCAATGAAACGCATCACTTTACTCTTCTGCCTGATGGCGATGACAGCCGCATCGGCCCTCGCCCAGGACAACGTCTACAACATCAACATCGGCGACACCCTCGTCCTGCAGCCCTTCCAGCAGTGCAGCCGGATCAGCTTCAACCTTTCGTCGAAAGAATACATCCGCTTCACGCCCCTTCATTATGGAGAGAAAATCCAGGTGATCGGCCTAAAGCCCGGAACCACCAAGCTCACCGCCTCCTGCAACGACGTCCCCGTGACCATGAGCATCACCGTGAACGACCCGAACGTGCAGGCGCCCGCGCCGAAGGCACCCCTTGTAAAACCCGAAACCCTGCCCTTCGCGGGCGAATACCGTTTCACGCCCCCTACCGACCATTTCTTTATCACGGTTGCCACACCCGGTGAGGGGTACCGCGAGACGTATGCCAAGATCGGCCCGGAGGAGGCCTTCTGCGATGGACGCGACACCGACCGCTTCTGGAATACGAAGACGGGCGCCAACTGGTTCTACGTCCCTTCGGCCCAAGGCTGGACCGACGACGTGAAATGGGAATTCGAGGCCTTTGGAGAGAGTTTCTTCCCCCTGAACGCCTTTGCCCGCGAGGTGAACACCGACGACCTCTCCCAATATTACACCGGCATGGACAAGGTGCTCAACATCGACTGCTGGACCTTCTTCGTGGAGCAAGCCGACGGCCACGTCGTCCGCTACTGGGTGGATCCCGCCAACGGCTGCACGCTCCGCCGGCAGATCGACGAGGACGATCCCTACGAGGTCAACGTCTACAACCTCAACTTCAAGCAATGGTTTTTCGGTCCGCATTTCAAGAAATCACTTCACGACAAGACGAGATAAGCGGATTATTTGCTACATTTGCCCCGATTTTCAACGCACAATCAACAAATCAACCTTGATATCATGGAAAACAACGAATTGAAAAAAACTCCTTACAACCAGATCCATCACGACCTGGGCGCCAAAATGGCTGAATTTGCCGGTTACGACATGCCGATCCAATACACTGGCTTGGTCGAAGAGCACAACAACGTCCGCAACAACGTCGGCGTCTTCGACGTGTCGCACATGGGCGAGTTCCGTGCCAAAGGCCCCCTGGCCAAGCAGTTCATGCAGTACTGCACCGTCAACGACGTGGCCGCGCTGAGCGACGGCAAAGTGCAATACACCTGCCTGCCGAACGGCAAGGGCGGCATCGTGGACGACATGCTCGTCTACCGCATCGCCGACGACCATTACTTCATGGTGCCCAACGCCGCCAACATCGACAAAGACTGGGCTTGGATGAGCCAGATCGCCGAAAAGTTCGGCATGAAGCTCGGTGAGGAGTTCATGAACGAAAGCGAACAGTGGGCACAGCTCGCCGTCCAGGGCCCCAACGCCCTGAAGGCCATGCAGAAGCTCACCAAGGCCAACGTGGTCGACATGGAATACTACACCTTCCAGATCATCAACTTCGCGGGTGTGGACGACGTCATCTTCTCGACGACAGGCTATACCGGTGCTGGCGGCTGCGAGATCTACATCCCCGTCGCCCACGCCAAGGAAGTTTGGGACGCCGTGTTTGAGGCCGGCAAGGAGTTCGGCATCATGCCCGCAGGTCTCGGCTGCCGCGACACCCTACGTCTGGAGAAAGGCTTCTGCCTCTATGGCCACGAAATCGACGACACCATCAGCCCCATCGAGGCGGGCCTGGGTTGGATCACAAAGTTCGTGGACGGCAACGACTTCATCAACCGCGAGCTCTTCGCCGCCCAAAAGGCCAATGGCGTGAGCCAGAAGATCGTCGGCTTCGAGATGATCGACCGCGGCATCCCGCGCAACGGCTACGAGGTGTGCGACGCCGAAGGCAACTGCATCGGCATGGTCCGCTCCGGTAGCCCCTCACCTTCAACCGGTAAGAACATCGGCACCGCCTTGGTCCAAAAGGCCTTTAGCAAGAAAGACACCGAGATCTACATCAAGATCCGCAACAAGCTCATCAAGGCCGTCGTGGTCAAGATGCCGTTCCTGGCTTGATGGACGAGAAACAAGAACGAAACAAGTTTTTCGGCAGTTTAGCCATCCCGGCCTTGTTGGCAACCCTCATGCTGGTTGTCAAAGTGGCCGAGATGGCTTTTTCTGTCGATCTAGGCCATTGGGGACTCGCCCCCCGCACCCTTAAAGGACTCATCGGAGTCCTTACCATGCCCCTCCTCCACGGCAGTTGGGAGCACCTGTTGGCCAACACCCCTGCCATCCTCGTCCTCGGCACCGCGCTGTACTACTGCTATCCCACCTTGGCCAACCGCGTCATGGTGTTCAGCTGGATCGCCAGCGGACTGCTCACCTGGATCATCGGGATCCCCGAATCCGTGCACGTGGGTGCCAGCGCCTTGATATACAGCCTCAACCTCTTTCTCATCCTGAGCGGCTTCATCCGTGGCAACCGGATGCTCATCGTCATCTCGCTCATCATGGTATTCCTCTACGGAAGCTTCATCTGGGGCATGATCCCCTCCCTGGCCGTACCGCAGCACATCTCCTGGGAAGGCCATCTCAGCGGGGCCTTGGTGGGCACTGCCTTGGCGCTGCTCTACCGCAAGGAAGGACCACAAAAAGAGGTCTATCATTGGGATGAGGATGAAGACGAAGACGATGAGGACGAAAAGGAACCAAAAGACGACACCTCGGAGGCCACAAAAGACCACCCCGAAGAAGCGACCAAAGAGAAACCCTATTGGGACGTCCCTATGCCCTCAAACGACGAGCTGAAGGTACAATACCGTTTCAGACGTTGACCGACTCGACATATTGCTGCACGTCTAGGGTCGACAAGTCCATGTCGACAAGAAACAGGCACCCAACAGTCCCAACAAACCCATTGCCATCACCATCAGTCTGATTCCTTTTTTCATATCGTATCTGTCAGAAACACAACCCGACCGGCTGTGTCTTTTGTTGTCATGGTTTCGTTTTCGTTTCCTGAAGGATCGTCATCTCGGTCCTTCGGTTCAAGGCCCGCTGCGCTTCGGTGTCGTTGGGGCCCACCGGCCGGGTAGCGCCGTAACCCTTGGCGCTCAGCCTTTCAGCGGCGATCCCTTTCCCGATCAACGCCTGACGCACCACCTCGGCACGTTGTTCCGAGAGTTGCTGGTTATAGGCGTCGGAGCCCACATTGTCGGTATGACCCGACAGCTCCACCTCCAAGTCAGGGTGTTGCTCCAAAAAGGCCGCCAGCATGGCGACTCCCTCTTCAGAATCGGCGGTGAGGGCCGCACTGTTGAACTCGAATTGGATGTTCACCAGCTGCACCACGGCACCGGGTTTCAGGTCGTCCACCAAATAGTCGTACACATTGAGGGCTTCCGGTTTCAGTTCGTCGTCTTGAAGTTGGAAACGGTAGATGTCGTAGCCGCCAGCGCC
>JAEFAE010000035.1 GCA_016291135.1 Bacteroidales bacterium | reverse complement strand
CGGAACATTTTTCAAATTCGAAGTGTTTCTTTTCATTTCCCTTTTCATCCACATGATACATACGATATTGGTATTCCATCCACTGCGGTTCACGGTAAGGGACTTTGCGCGTCATCTGCTCAAAACGTTTGGTCTCGCCATCGGCAAAAGTGACCATAAGGTTGGCATCTTTCGCGATTTGGCGGCAATAGTAGGTGTCCACTCCATATAGAAGCACGTAATCCCCATAGCTCTTCACATAACCATCGGAAAAGGCAGCATACTCTAACAAGATATTTCTCAGTGAATCAGCAGGAATGCCATTTACCGAAACCACTGGTTTGCCGAGATAGTCTTTATATCTTGGAACAGTGCGCCATACCTGTAGCGTGTCGTTGAACCAACCTAAACACACCGAGGAAGGCAGTCCACTTGTCCCCGTCACTTTCGGCGCTGAGATGATGGCCGTATGGCTGTCGTGGATTTTCCCAAGCAATTTGAAAATCAATACCTCAAAATCACTTCTGGAGATGGTTTCGCCCATCGCAGCCATCCTATTTTTGATATAGGTGTCGAACTCCTCTTTCGAAGTGTAGTCATAAAGGCCCGGGAATGCGTCTTCAAGAGCCAACATCATGCTGTCAATGTCAACTTGCGCTTCCTCATGCGTCAGTTGGGTTTTGTTGTTCACCTTAGGCGGGATGAAAGTGGTCTTCAGTCCGAAAGGCGTCATCGGGTCAACGGCTTGGGAATTCTTCGAGATGCTCACGCTGATGCATGGCTGCTTGATTTTTTTATAGACGTAGCCCACCGTACCCAGTGTGTCGCCTCGATGTATTTGCTCCCCTGTTTTGAAGAGCCGTGTCGGACGGATGCCGTCGATCCAGACGGTTTTCCCATCAGTGGTTCGGATTCCCACCCATAGATTTGTGTTGTGAATCTTTTCCTGGTTCATATTGTCCCATTCAAGGAAAAGCAGGGAGTCTTGCTCGAAATTGCCCGTCTGTTGTGCAAAACTAATCGAAGAGCAGCTCCAACTGTTGCGGTAGCCCAACAAAGCACTATGGATTTTCCCGTCCACAGGGCAAAGCACGGGGGTTCCCAAGGGTGCCTCGATCACCAAATTTCCGAAATTCAATTCAGCTTGTGTTTGTGCATCAGCTACCCCAATATAGTCCTGCGGGCGGTAAAGGATGCCTTCGCCAGCCTGTTTACCTGAGATGGGCCAAAGGTAGTTGTCTTGGGCGAAAGCAAAGTTGCCGGCAAGAAGCAGCAGAATGAAAAATTGGAATTTCTTACGCATAGGGACTTGTTTTTGAAAAGGCAAGGCAAAACTACCACCTTTGTCAAGCAGTTGAAAGGGCGGTCCAAACTATTTTAAGTTTTAAAAATGTAATTTATTGTAAATCTATAAGATACAAAAATACTATTCCAAACTAATTTTGACATAAGTCCAAAGATTCAACTGATCTCAGACTTAAAGTGTTGTCTATAACCAACGCCACATATCAAATAATGCAGTCCATAGACAACATTTTTTATTAAATAGTGTTGGTTATAACCAACATTTTTTTATTTTTGCAGCCAAATCAAAGATGAAAACCATGGAAACTCTGTTTGCAAAACACGACCGACTCATTGCCAGAACCTCAATGGATATTGTCCGGGAAATGATGAATCGTGTGCATTGGGATGTCCGACTGCTGTCCATCCAAGGAGCCAAGGGCGTTGGCAAATCGACACTGCTCAAGCAATTCGTCAAAATGAATTACCAGCCTGGCGACAGAAAAGTACTGTACTGCTCCGCCGACACCATCGATTTTTCCAGACGAACCTTGGTTGACCTCGCCGGAGCGTTTGTCATGAATGGCGGCGAGCGTCTCATCATCGACGAAATACACAAATACGAAGGATGGAGCCGTGAAATCAAGGAGATATACGACCTCTATCCCGAACTGAAGGTCATTATCAGCGGCTCATCGCTGTTGAGCTTATTGGCGGACGATGCGGACTTGTCGCGCCGATGCATCAAATACACCATGTCGGGTTTGTCATTTCGCGAGGCGTTGAGATTTTATGAAAACCTTGAATTTCCCGTCTGGACCTTGGAGGACATTCTCATGCGCCCTTACGAATTATGGCAAACTGTCGCTACCCAATGTAAACCTGTCGAACAATTCAAGAAATACCTTCAATATGGCTATTATCCTTTCTTTTTGGAAGGCAAATTAGACTATTATACGCGAATCGAGCAGGTAGTCAACTATGTCGTGGAGACGGAGCTTCCCCTAATTTGCAAGGTTGATGTGGCCTACACCCGAAAGCTCAAAGCTTTGATTTCCATCATTTCCGAAAGTGTGCCTTACGAGGTGAATGCCAACCGATTGGCCGCAGCCATTGAGATAGGACGCGATACCGTTGTAGGCTATTTGAAGAACATGGGCGACGCCAAACTTCTGAATCTGCTTTATTCCGACAAGAAAAGCATCGGCAAACTCACCAAACCCGACAAGGTATATCTCGAAAACACGAATTTGCTCTATGCGTTAAGCCCCACTTCGGTCGAAATTGGGACAGCACGTGAGACCTTTGCCATTACGCATCTTACAGAAAAACACACCGTTGAATACGGAAAAGACAAAGGCGACTTCAAAGTGGATGCCAGATACCGTTTTGAAATTGGAGGAAAAGACAAAGGCTTCAACCAAATCGCGGATTTGCCTGATTCTTATGTGTTTGCTGATGACATAGAGTCACCTGTTGGTGCAAGACTGCCTCTTTGGATGCTGGGGTTTTTGTATTAATCATTTCCTCTGCGTGGCATTGCTCTCGCTCTCCATCAACGATTCTCTTTCCTCAATCTCCTCCATCTTTCGGTCACCACCCCTGAAGACATAACGGGCGAAGAGACTCACTGAAGGCATCCGTTGTTCTGCCCGATTCAGGCTGTAATAGCCTGGAACATCGACCATTTCCTCCGTTTTCTCACTGAGGAAAAAGCCTTGCATATCAAGCTCCACAATGAGTTTGTCATGGAGGAAACTTCGGCTCAAGGCAAGCGTTTCGATGAGCGGGCTGCCGTATTCGTAACCATTGTAAAGGTGTTTTCGACCATCATAGACAAACTCGGCCTCTAACGTCAAATCCCACGGGAGTTCCATTTCTAAAGCCGCTACGAAACTCATTTCCAAGCCGTTGTATTGAGGCTGGCCATAGTTCACATAACCCATGTCAAACTCTACCATTGGCATCAGGAAGCCGCCCACCAAGGTCGTTGCCGAAATACGGCCACCATATTTCCACGAACTGGCCAAGTTGTCATATATCGTGTTCGTCACCGCGCCAGCAACTTGATATCGCTCTCCGATAATTCCCTGACGATAAGCCACATACGGTTCAACGATTAGGTTAGTGTATTGCTGGTGGAAAGCATAACCCACACTGACGCGCTGCGTTTTTTCGGGCAACAAATAAGGGTTGCCGGCGGAATAGACCAAAGCATCGTTTTGGGTGTAAACGAAAGGTGCAAGGAAGTGATAGGAAGGATATTGCAGCAGCGATTTATAGTTGATTTTCAACGTGTTGTTTTCATTGATTTTATACATCATCGTGGCAGAAGGCAAAGCGTTCCATTGGCTTCGACTAAGGGTGTCGTAAAGGTGGAAACGAAGGTTTTCGCCACGCAAACCCGCCGAAACTGAAAAACGGTCGCTAAACTGACAGGCCACTTGCATAAATGCCGCCAAGCGATTGTCGTGATAATCAAAGTATTGACCGCCAGCACCAATGCTATAAACATAGTTAATATAACGCGAATAGTTCTGCAAGCCCATGGTCAGTTTCAGCCTCTCAGTTAGCGGAAGGTCGTATTTCAGCTTGACGTTCCAGGCCGATTGCCCATTGTCGGTAAGGCGTTCCAAGACCTTGGAGACACTGTCGGCATCAGGATAATGAAACAGCGAGTTGGAACGATATTCCCGCGTGCCTTTCATGGTGTAATAGTTTGAGTTGAAGGTGATTTCGTGCCCTTTTTGGGCAAAGCGGTGACGGTAATACAGGGTATAATTTTGCTCCCGCGCCCGACCTTGGCTCGTTATGTCATTCCATTCCTCGAAACCGAGGCCGCCATTGATGTTGTAAAGCGAGTATTGGCAACTGTTCACCTTGTCGCTGTCCAACTCGAAATTGCCGCTCAGCGAAAGCAAGTCGTTCTTGCTGATGCGCCAGTCAAAGCCGAATCCGGCCTTGTGGTTGATGGAAGGTGGCGAGGACAAAATGGTAGTGGTTGTCAGTTCATCGTAAAGGTTGCCCTCGTCATCGGTGACCGTGCAATAGGTGCTGTCATACACAAAACCCTCTGGGCGAGGCCGATAGTAGGAGGCCATGTAATTGCCGAAGACCCGGAATTTGGAGAACTCATAATCTACGTTGAGGCGACCATAGAAGTGATTAAAAGGCACCGCACCGCGACCCATCGCCACCACACGGACACCCTGTTTGCGTTCTTCTTTCAAGATGATATTCACTACGTTAGCCACTCCCGAATCGTATTCCACGCTCGGATTGGTAATGACCTCCACCGACTCCACATCCTCCGGATTGAGGGTCGTGAGGCTCCGCGAAGAATACATGCCATCCACCAGGACAAGCACATTTTTGCTGCCGTTAACGCGGATACTTTCGTCCGCAGTTTTCACCGTCACGCCCGGAATGGTCTTCATCGCCTCCAACACCGTGGGCGAGTTGCGCAACACAAAATCGTCGAGACGATAGACGGTTTTGTCGACTTCTTCCTTCATCAACACCTTTTCACCAACTATGCTCACTTCATGCAACTGCTTGTTTTCCACTACGATACCAATGCTTATCCATTGCTCTTTCTCCTTGATCTCCTTCACAATCCTTTTGGCGCGATAGCCCACAAACGAGACGATAAAGGTCTGCGTTCCGTAAGGCACTTCTTTCATTGTGAACTTCCCGCCAGCATCGGTGATAGCCCCGTTGATGAGCGTTCCCGCAGCATCGAGGAGTTGCACGGTGGCGTAGGGGATCGGCTCCTGCGAAACAGAATCAGTTATGCGACCGTGAAGTGTGGCTGTGTTTTGTGCCCACACGACAGATGACAAAATTGGAAATACCAACACGATGAGACAACTCCATTTTTTGTACATGGCGGTTCTTTTAGAAATGATGAAGCAAAAGTATCCCGAAGAATCATCAGTCAAAAGAGCAGTCCAAACTATTTTGGGTTTAAAATAGTGTAAATTATTGATAATAAATAAGTTGATAACGCATTTATTCCAAACTTATTTTGGGAAAAGACCAAGTTCAGTCTATTTCCGATAAAATAAAAAACGAGAAAAAACAAATATAAACTTGCAATATTACCAAATATTGGTAACTTTGCAGTGCGTAAAAAAAAGAATCATGAAAACTACATCCGTGGCTTTAGGCAGTTATTTTGAGGACTTTATTAGTTCTACCATTCAAACAGGTCGTTACAACAATGCCAGCGAGGTTGTCCGTGCAGGACTTCGACTTTTGGAAGAAAACGAAAGAAAAATCGCATGTTTAAAGGGTGCCATTGAGGTGGGCATATCGAGTGGACGTTATGAGAACTTCGATGCCGAAGAACACCTGAAACAACTCAAAGAATCACGTCGCAATGGCTAAGTTTCACCTTTCCAACAAGGCTGTTGAGGATCTTGATGACATTTGGCAATATACGCTTGAAACTTGGTCTGAAAGTCAGGCTGATACCTACTATTATGATTTGGTGGCAGCCTGTCAAGACATTGCCGAACATCCGACATATCTTGACAGAGAATATAACGAAATCTTACCAGGTCTCTATGCCCATCGCTGTCACAAGCACTTGATTTTCTATTATTTAGTTGAGGATGGTGTTGAAATCGAAAGGATCCTTCATGAACGGATGGATATTCCAGCTAAATTTGATGCTTAAAGCATATCCTGTCCCATCTTCTTCCGCCGCCGACCTCTAATTTTATCCACCATATTCACGGTAGTGCCGAGGTAATCCGCCTCCTCTTGGCGCGAGAGTTTGAAATACGATAGAATATACGATTTCCGCTCATCCTCTTCCAAGTCGGGGTATTTCTGTTGCAGGGTTGCCATCAAGTCGGGATAGAGCTGATCAACCACCCCAAGCATGGCTTCCCAATGGTCTTTGTCACCATAGACAGAAGCCTCCAAGTCTTTGAGAAGATGAACTTTCTTGTCATTTTTCAGGTAGATGTCCAAAAACAGCATCACCTGCTGCTCTTTTTCCAGAGCTTCTGAAAGACGATCAGCATAATTCTGCTGGAGTTGCTCGTGTTCGGCATCCTTTTGCGCCAAGGCCTTGTTTTGCTGCTTGAAATGGAACAATTCGGCATTGATCTCGGCTTCACGCTTCCTACGCCTAGCCAAACGGACTTGCGAGATCAAGAAAGCCACTAAAACCAAAACGGCCAATCCACTGATAAGGATGATAACGCGTTGTTTATGAATGATTTTTTCGTTCAACTCGTTCTGCATCACTGCAGTGTCATATTTCTGGCTGATCAGTGCGAGGTTGTTCTCCCGCTCCTCTAAATAGCGATGCACATCGCCTTTATCATACTGGTATCTATATTCGCAAGCTTTCTCATAATCGCCGCGCATCTCGGCAAAATTGGCGAGTGTCCCATAGTAATACCAAGTATCCACAGGATTGCAACCATCTGGGTTTAAACGGGTTACAATCTCCTCCAACTGCCCATAACAATAGGCCATCGAATCCATGTTGCCCATCTTATAATAGATGTTCCCCATGTCGTGGTAATAATACATCAACACACTGTCACTCACCTCGGGAAGATAGGTATGAAGGAACTGCCGCAGGTAATCGCCAGACTTTTCCAAATCCTTAGCGTTGAAACACTTCACGTGAAAAGCGGATAAGACCCAACGTTTGGCTTCAATCGTGCCACTTCGTTCCGCATAGTCCATTGCCCGATTCAAATAGAACTCCGCACTGTCGAATTGCCTATGGAATTGGTAGTAATCACCCAAAACTGTCATCACCTTGACACGCTCAGTATAATCATCGCCCAAGCCTTCGTCGGCAGCCTTCAACAACGATACGAACTCTTTTTCATCAGAAAAAACGCCCAAGCATTTCGCAATATTGAACCGCGCATGAGCCACCGTCAGCGTGTCGTCAGCCAAAAGGCCAAAGTGTTCCGCCTCCTTGAACAAACGCATCGCCTCGGAAGAGTTGCCCGAGTCCTGTTGCACCTTGCCTTGTTCCAAGGCATCTTGAGCGGCTTGTCTTGCTTCCTGCGGATTGGGCCCACAAGCCGAAAACACCAAAAGCATCAAAAATCCTATGATCCATAACTGTTTCATGGAGCAAAAATATAAAACACCTCTCAATTCTCACCTCTCAATTCTCAATTTTCACTACCTTTGCACCCGCAAATTACCTATCTATTATGATCACTATTGACCAACTTAAAGATTTATGTAAGAGGACTGAGGCCTTGAGGAGGTATCTTTGACGTGGACCGTCGTACCATAGAGGCCCAAGAATTAGACGAAAAGACCCAAGACCCCCAATTTTGGAGCGACCCGAAAGCCGCCGAAGCCACCATGAAGAAGGTGCGCGAGGTGAAAGGATGGCTCACAGGCTACAAGAAAGCTGAGGATGCCTACAACGACCTGGCGGTGCTGTTCGATTTCGCCAAGGAAGGCGAAGCCACCGAGGCAGAGGTGGACGAACAATATGCCGCGGCCCTTCAGATTGTGGAAGACCTGGAATTCAAGAACATGCTCCAGGAGGAAGCGGACCCGATGAGCGCCGTGCTGAAGATCAATGCAGGTGCAGGCGGCACCGAGGCCCAGGACTGGGCGCAGATGCTGATGCGTATGTATATGCGTTATGCCGAGAACCACAAGTACAAACTCACTATTTCCAACTTACTCGAAGCTGAGGATGCCGGCATCAAGCAGGTGACGATGAAGCTCGAAGGCGACTATGCCTACGGCTACCTGAAAGGCGAGAACGGCGTACACCGTCTGGTGCGCGTGAGTCCCTACAACGCCCAAGGCAAGCGCATGACCTCGTTTGCCTCCGTGTTCGTCACGCCGCTTATCGACGACACCATCGAGATTGTGGTGGAACAGTCGCGTTTGTCGTGGGACACCTTCCGCAGCGGCGGCGCCGGCGGACAGAACGTCAACAAGGTGGAGTCGGGCGTGCGTTTGCGTTACCAATACAAAGATCCCTACACGGGCGAGGAGGAGGAAATCCTCATTGAAAACACCGAAACCCGCGACCAGCCCAAGAACAAGGAGAACGCCCTGCGCCTCTTGAAGTCGCAACTCTACGACCGTGAGATGCGCCACCGCATGGAGGAGCAGAACAAGATCGAGGCGGGCAAGTTGAAGATCGAATGGGGTTCGCAGATCCGCAGCTACGTATTCGACGACCGTCGCGTGAAGGACCACCGTACCAATTACCAGACATCTGACGTACAGGGAGTTATGGATGGAAATATTGATGCGTTTTTGAAGGCGTGGTTGATGGAGTTTGGAGGGAAAAAGGGATAGAATACAGATTATAAATAGGAATAAGGAGGAATAGTTATGGGAAATTTAGGTTATGGTGCATACCCGACTCATCCAGGCGAAATACTGAAGGACGAGATTGAGGAACGTGGCATCAGCCAACGACAATTGGCTGATAACATGGGGCTGTCTTATTCAGTAGTAAATGAAATCCTGAACGCCCGGCGTCCACTAACGGCAAAGACAGCCCTAATGTTTGAAGCCGCTCTTGACGTACCCGCTGACTCGTTGATGTATCTGCAAACGAAATACAACATGCAGACTGCCAGGAAAGATTCAACCATCATGGATATGCTCAAAGGAATCAGAAGAGTAGCTGCCGTTTTGTAAGACCCTTAAACAGACAAATCTATGATCACTTTTTTTATCGCTTTAGCGGTATTGATTCTCGGCTATCTGATTTACGGAAAGCTTGTGGAGAAATTGTTTGGCGCTGACCCGAACAGGGCTACGCCTGCTACGACCATGGCGGATGGCGTGGACTATGTACCCATGAAACCCTGGCGGATCTTCTTGATCCAGTTTTTGAACATCGCCGGCGTGGGGCCCATCATCGGGGCCATCATGGGCGCACAGTTCGGCACGGCCTCTTTCCTTTGGATTGTGCTGGGCAGCATCTTCGCTGGTGCCGTCCACGACTATCTGGCGGGCATGATCTCCTTGAGAGATAAAGGTGCCAGTTTGCCTGAGATCCACGGCACTTACCTCGGTAATGGCGCCAAGCAAATCATGCGCGGCTTCACCGTCATCCTGATGATTTTGGTCGGCGTGGTGTTTGTCAACACCCCTGCCACCCTGCTCAACGCCCACTTCACCCAAGGCTGGAATCCCTATATCTGGATCATCATCATCCTGGCTTATTACCTGATTGCCACATTATTACCTATCGATAAACTCATCGGCAAGATCTACCCTATCTTTGGTATTTTGCTGTTGGGCATGGCAGTAGCCATCTTCGTTGCCTTCCTCATCTATAAACCGGAAATCCCTGAGTTGTGGAGCGGCTTGCAGAACCGTCATCCGGACGCACCCAACAATCCCATCTTCCCGATGATGTTCATCAGTATCGCCTGCGGCGCCATCTCCGGATTCCACGCCACCCAGTCGCCACTGATGGCCCGTTGCATGGTCAATGAAAAACAAGGGCGTCCGATTTTCTACGGTGCCATGATCACTGAGGGCGTTGTGGCTTTGATTTGGGCTGCCGCAGCGGCCTATTTCTTCGGTCCCGACAGCGTGGTCGATGTCACAGGCAAGAGCGGTGCCGCCATCGTAGGAGTCATCGCCAACACCTGGTTCACCCCCATCATCGCCACCATCACCATCTTGGGCGTCATCAGCGCCGCCGTCACCTCGGGCGACACCGCCATGCGTTCCGCCCGACTCATCGTGGCCGACTTCATGCATTTCGACCAGAAGCCCATCAAGAACCGTTTGATCATCGCCATCCCGATGTTCGCCCTTACCGCCGCCATTTTGGTCTATAGCATCGCCGACGCCAAGGGGTTCCAACTGATTTGGCGTTACTTCGCCTGGGCCAACCAGGTACTTGCTACCGTCACCCTTTGGGCCATCTCGGTCTATCTCGCCAAAAACAAAGGCAAGCTTTGGTACTTCATCACCTTGATCCCCGCCTTGTTCATGACCATGGTGACGGGTTGTTTCCTCTTCGTGGCGAAAGCCGCCGACGGAGGGTTAGGCTCCGTGTTGCCAAGACCTGTGGGCTACGGCATCGGTGCCGCGATCACCTTAGTCGGGTTGGTGTTGTTTATCGTATGGAAAAGGAAACTCAAAAAGGCCTGATTTGCTCCCCCAATTACAACACAATTAAATACTAATACCATGAAAAAGATCCTCTTTTTACTTTTCATCGCCCTGGGCTTCGCCTCTTGCTCACCCATCGCCCACAAACAGATCGCCAAACACCTGCCACCGCTGGACGACGCCAAGAACGTGGCCGTTTACGACATCGGCGAGATGCCGCCCGATTATGCCGAAGTGATCGGACGTGTCCAAGTGGAGAACGGTCTTGGCCGCTGCGATTATGAACGCATTTTGGAGAAAGCCAAGAAAACCGCCCGAAAAGCCGGAGGAAACGGCCTGGAGATCCTTCAACATGCCTACCCCGGCCAAGTCGACCTCTGCCATGTCATCGTGGCGTACATCCTCAACATCGACCCCAACAACAAACCCATCGAACTTTCGGAAGAAGCCAAGGAGAACTTCCACGACTATGTCGTCTTGAAAGAAGGCGACACCACCCGATGCATCATCACGGACGAGACCGACCAAACGCTGACCTTCGTTTACGAGGGACAGGGGATCAGGAGAATGGCCCATCTCTCTAAAGACAAGATCCTCGACTATCACGTCGACGACCCGGTTGCATTGGCCGATTTGCAATACCAGCGGAACAAGAAAATCTTTCATGTCCGTTTCGGTTTTGACGGCGGTTATGCCTTCCGCACCGCAAGGTTACCGAAGGACGTCTCAAGCGACTATAAGGATTACCTCCGGAAGCTGACACGGGGACCCGTGCTGGGTGCCAACGTCCGGTTCGACATCGACAAGATGTACACCATCGGCCTCCACTATGACCGTTTTACAAGCAGTAATTCCGCTATGTTTTACGCTTACGACGAAAATGGCCACTATTACGAAGGCGAGCTCAGCGATGACTATGCCATCAATTTCTTCGCTGCCTCAGCGGGTTATCAGATGATCTCCTCCAACGAAAAGCACCGTTTCTTTGTTGACTACATGCTTGGCTACATGAACTATCACAATAACAACTGGGAATTAGGACAGCAATACATCATGGATGGAGCTTCCTTGGGAATGGGGATGGCTGTTGACTATGATTACATGCTTTCGAAACATGTGGCTATCGGAGCTGGAATATCCTATTATCACGCAGTCCTTTCCAAGATCTATATCGATGGCCTCGAATACGATCTTGGCCAAAACAAAGAAGGACTTCAACGCCTCAACCTCAAAGCAGGATTACGTTTCTATTTATAGCATCCCATGATCTCCGTCCAAAACCTCAGCATGCACTTTACCGGTGACGACCTGTTCACCGACATCACATTCTTGATCCGTGAGAAGGACCGGATTGGTTTGGTGGGACACAACGGTGCGGGCAAGACCACCTTGCTCAAGCTGATTTGCGGACTGGAGCAACCCTCCAAGGGCGATGTCATCGTTCCTGAAGGTGTCACCATCGGCTACCTGCCCCAGGAGAAGAACGTAAACAGCCCCAACACGGTATTGGACGAGGCCATGACCGCCTTCGACGAATACCACCAGCTGGAAGGTGAGGTGGAGCAGCTGCAAAAGGCCATGATGGAGCGCACCGACTATGAGAGCCGCGAATACCAACGCCTGATCGAACACCTCAACATCCTCAACGACCGGTTGAACATGATGGGCGGCAACGCCATCGAGGGCGAGGCCGAACGTATCTTGGTAGGACTGGGTTTTGAGCATGACGACATGCAACGTCCCATGCGGGAGTTCAGCAATGGCTGGCAGATGCGTGTGGAGCTGGCCAAGATCCTGTTGAGGAAACCCAACCTGCTGCTGTTGGACGAGCCCACCAACCACCTCGACATCGAGTCCATCCAATGGCTGGAAGGCTTCCTGAAAAGCTATTATGGTGCCATCCTGATGGTTTCGCACGACCGGGCTTTCTTGGACAACATCACCATCCGCACCATCGAGATCTCGAACGGCAAGATCTACGACTACAAGGCCTCCTACTCCGATTATGTCACCCTGCGTGAGGAACGGGTCGATATGCAGCGCAACGCCTACAACAACCAGCAGCGCGAGATCAAGGAGATCGAGGCCTTCATCGAGCGGTTCCGCTACAAGGCCACCAAGGCCAAGCAGGTGCAGAGCCGCGTGAAGCTGTTGGAAAAGATGGATGAGATCGTGGTCGATGACATCGACAAGACCGCCATCCACTTTAGGTTTCCGCCGGCGCCCCATTCAGGCAAGGTGACCCTTGAGCTGAACCATGTGGGCAAAGCCTATGACGACAAAGTCATCTTGAAGGATGTCAACCTGCTGATTCCCAGGGGGGAGAAGATCGCCTTCGTGGGTCGCAACGGCGAAGGCAAGTCCACCCTCTCGAAGATCATCTGCGGGGTACTCGACCACGAAGGCGAGGTAAAGCTCGGACACGAGGTAAAAATCGGTTACTATGCTCAGAATCAGCAAGATATGCTTGATATGAACAAAACCGTATTCGAGACCTTGGACGATGTGGCCGTGGGCGACATGCGACTGAAGGTCAAGGCCTTGCTGGGTGCGTTCCTGTTCCGCGGCGACGACATCGACAAAAAAGTCAAGGTGTTGTCCGGTGGCGAGAAAGCCCGCCTGTCCCTGGCCAAGATGCTCCTCTTCCCCACCAACCTGCTGGTACTCGACGAGCCCACCAACCACCTCGACATGCTCTCGAAAGACATCCTCAAGAATGCCTTGATCCAATATGACGGCACCCTGATCGTCGTCTCCCACGACCGTGACTTCCTACAAGGGCTGACCAACAAAGTGTATGAGTTCCGCAAGCCCAACATCAAGGAGTACATCGGCGACATCTACGACTTTTTGGAGCAGAAGAACCTCAGCCACCTGAAGGAGTTGGAGCTGGCCGCCAAGCAACAGCCCAAAAACGTGGTGGCCGAACCCGTCTCGCAAAACAAGCTCAACTACGAGCGCAAAAAGCAGATCGACGCCAAACTACGCAAGGTCGATAAGGAGATCCAGCGGCTGGAGGACGCCATCGGCAAGATGGAGGCGGAACTGGCGGTGTTGGACGACATCATGAGCCATCCCGACGAGCATCCCGAGGTGAAGGTCGATAACGACCTGTTCTGGTCGTATGGCAAGAAGAAAGAGGAACTCCAAAAACTCATGGATGACTGGGGCGAGCGCCAGATCGAACGCGAAGGCATTCTGGAAGAATACGACTAACCAATACCCCCCCGCGAAGCGCCCCGAAGCGTGCGAGGTACCCCATAAGGCAACTTGCGTATCTCCGAAGGAGATATGCCGTGCCGTTGGGGTACCTCGCCAAGCGAAGGGGCACTTATGTTCAAATCGCTAGCCCGCGAAGCGCCCCGAAGCGCGCGAGGTACCCCACAAGGCAACTTGCGTATCTCCGAAGGAGATATGCCGTGCCGTTGGGGTACCTCGCCAAGCGAAGGGACCCTTCGATTACTCGATGATCAAATCGAACGGCATCCTGGCCTGGATGCCGGGATTCCCCTGAAGGTTCTCCAAGCTTTCGAAATAGCGATAATAGGGACCCATCTTCTTGCGCAAGGCAGCGTTGATCTCGTCGGTCTTGTTCATCGACTCCATCATGCGGGCGAAGAAGTCCTTCTCCTTGGGCAGCTCCACCACCTTGAAATCGTTGCCAAGATTCACCTTCGCGGCAGCATAGGCGATGGCGTCTTCGAGGTCGCCCAGCTGGTCCACCAGGCCCAACCCGATGGCGTCGGCGCCAGCCCACACACGACCCTGGCCGATACTGTCCACATACGTCTGGCGGAGCCCACGGCCTTCAGCGACACGCTGGGTAAAGGAATTGTAAGTGTTTTCCACACTCTTCTGCAGCTTGGCATACTGGTAAGGAGTTAGCGGCTCGTTGAGGCTCGGGAAGTCGGCGTTCTCGTTGGTCTTGGCCACATCGAAAGTCAAGCCGATCTTGTTGTTCAACAGGTCTTTTGCATTGGGCAGGGTGCCAAACACGCCGATGGAGCCCGTCAGCGTGGTGGGATCGGCAAAGATATAGTCGCCTTTGGCCGAGATCCAGTAACCGCCCGAAGCGGCATAGTTGCCCATGGATACGATGACCGGCTTCACCGCCTTGGTCAGATCAAGCTCGCGGCCGATGACCGCCGAAGCCAGCGCGCTGCCGCCAGGAGAGTTGACACGCAACACCACGGCCTTCACGGCATCGTCCTCACGGGCGGTACGGATGGTCTTGATGAGCGCATCCGAAAAGATGTTCTCCCCACTTCCCTTGCCCGACCTGATCTCGCCGGAGGCATAGATGACCGCCACCTCGTTCTTGTTGATGTTCTTCACCTTATACGACTTGGCGTAGTTGGCGTTGTTCACCACATTGACTTTTTTCAGGCTTCCCGTCATGCTTTTCAGCTCGTCCAGCACCTGGTCCTTAAAATAAAGGTTGTCCACCAGGCCGCAATCCAGCGCTTTCTTCGCGTCGCTCATCAGCTCCAGACGGTCGGCCATCTCATTGAGTTGTTCGATGCCGATGTTACGCGATGCGCTGATATCCTTGAGGATCTGTCCCCAAAGCGTACCCAGCAGCTTTTCCATCTGTTCGCGGTTCGCCTCGCTCATCTTATCGAGGAAATAGGGCTCCACCGCACTCTTGAAACGGTTGTTGGGACCACGGACGATCTGCATCTCCACACCGGCTTTCTCGAACAGATGCTTGTAGAACATGATCTGCGAGGCCATGCCGTGCAAGTCGATCTCTCCCTCAGGATTGAGCCAGATCTTGTCGGCGACGGAAGCCACGTAATAGGCGCTTTGCGAATAGGTCTCGCCATAGCAGGCGATGAACTTGCCCGACTCCTTGAACTCCTGCAGCTTGCTGCGGAGCTCCTGCAGGGTGGCGGTCGAGGTGGGAATTTGGCTCAGCTCCATATAGATGCCTTTGATGTTCGGGTCCGTCTTGGCATGTTCGATGTTACGAAGGATCTCGTTCAGGCCCGAGGTCTCCACCGTCTCCATGGTGTTGAAGTTGAAAGCCCCAAAGGGATTGTCCGTGGTGCGGTCCGGGATGTCGTAGTTGAGTTTCATATACAGCACCGAGTTGGGTTTGACCACGGTGGAGGACTCCGATTGGGATTTGGACAATCCGGCAATCATGGCGGAATACACGAACACTTTGACAAAGAACATGATCAGCATGGCGATCAAGGTGCCGACAATGGCGGCGAGAACAACTTTGAAGAATTTCATGGTTCAAGATTTTTGATAGTGGTGCAAAGGTATGAATAATAACCTTATTTTTGCAACAAAGAACACAAAATGACCCGTTGCTACCTCCTTTTCGGCTCCAACCAAGGCGACAAGAAAGCCTTGCTGGATGAAGCCTGCCGCCTGATCGAGTCCCGTTGCGGCATGCTGGCGGAACGCTCCTCGGACTATCTGTCGGAGCCCTGGGGCTTCGAAGCGGAGGAATGGTTCCTCAACGTGTTGCTGGTGGTGGAAACGGAGTTGACGCCCGACGATTTGATGGATCGGCTCATGGAGATCGAACACAAGCTGGGGCGGGTGAGAGATCCCGAGGCCCAAGGCTACCGTTCCCGCACCGTCGACCTGGACATCCTCTATTACGGCGACCAGGTCATCCGTACGGAAAAGGTCATCGCACCGCATCCCAGACTGCACCTGAGGCGTTTTGCCCTGATGCCCTTGTGCGAACTCATCCCCGACTTCCTGCATCCCGAATTCCATCGGAGCCAGCAACAATTGCTCGAAAAATGTTCGGACCATAGCAAAGTTTATGTATCTTTGTCTTGATTATGGAATACAACTTCATCGCCATAGAAGGAACCATCGGAGCCGGCAAGACCACGCTCTCGACCCGCATCGCCAACGACTTCAACGGAAAGCTGGTGCTGGAGGAGTTTGAGGCCGACAAGAACCCCTTCCTGCCCAAGTTCTACAAGGAACCCGACAAGTACGCCTTCCAAGTGGAGATGACCTTCTTGGCCTTGCGTTTCCAGCAGCTGAAAGACAAGCTCGCCAACCTCGACCTCTTCCACGACTTCATCATCTCGGACTATTACGTCGCCAAGTCGCTGATCTTTTCCAAGAACAACCTGCAAGAAGACGAATACCAACTGTTTGCCCGCTTCTTCAACATCATCTTCTCCACCATGCCCAAGCCGGAGCTCCTCGTCTACTTATACCTGGACGTGGACCATCTGCAATACAACATCCGGAAACGGGGCAGGACCTACGAACAGGAGATCACCAACGAATACCTCGAAAGCGTCCAGCAAGGTTATTTCGACTTCATCCGCCAACAGCAGAACGAGATGCGCATCCTGGTGCTCGACACCAACCGCCTGGATTTCGTGGCCAACGAAAAGGACTACCAACAGATCATCGAGGCCATCAGCCAACCCTACGACATCGGCATCCACCGCATCACCTTTTGATTTATGTTCCAGGGGTTTCCCCGAAGGGTCAACCCCAGAGGGGTTGGCTGTCGGTAGCCCATGGTGAAACCATGGGGGTAATAGGATGATTATCGTTCCAGGGGTTTCCCCGGAGGGTCAACCCCGTGGTTACCGACAGGACACCCCTATGGGGTGTTGACGAACCCCGTTAGGGGTTCAACGTTGGTAGCCAGGGGCAGCGCCCCTGGATTACGGGATATCGCCCCACCACGCATCCCACGGTTCGCACCGTGGTTACCGACAGGACACCCCTATGGGGTGTTGACGAACCCCGTTAGGGGTATATTGGTTTCAGAAACAAACAAAAAAAGGCCGCCCGAAGGCGGCCTTTTCTGTTTCAGGCAATACCAAGATTATTTGGCATAGACTTCAGCGCGACGAATCAGCGGGAGGATGTCTCTTTCGAGCTCAGGATACACGTTGATCATGTTCTTGATTTCCTGCTCGCGGTTGTGGCTGTTCTCAATGACGCGGACGATCTGATCCTTGTCCTTGATGTTGGAGGCTTTCACCAGCTCGATGAACTTGTCCCAGTCGGGGCCGTTGCCCTTGGCTTCGAACTCAACGTTCTTGGCATTCTTCTTCAGCTGAGCCTTGATGTCCTTCACAGCGGCGTCGGCACGGTTGTCGGCCAGGTCGTTGTTGTGGTCGAGCTCACCTTCCGGAGAAGCCCAGGCTTCGATTCTGTAGCCAGCGGGAATTTCGCTGTCGACGAGTTGCTTTCTGGCGGTCTTGTTACGATCGCGGACGTCTCTGCCAGCGCCGAGGATGTCGGTCTTGTTCTTGTCGAAGTAGTAGATGCAGATCGGCTTCACCTCAGGGATGATGGAAGCGCTGACGCCTTGCCAATCACCGTCGATGCCATTGGCGCAGTGGGCCTTGACATAGACCACATAGTCGCCATCTTCGAGGTCGGTGAAGGTGTAGCTCTTGCCAGTCATGCCGGCCACGGTGGGCTCGGTATTGGCATCGGGCGTACCTTCCTTGGCAACGTACACATCGTAAGCTTCGGCCGTGCCGTCCCAAGTCAGGACGATGGTGTTGTCTCTCACCTCAGCCTTGACATTGGAGGCTTCGCAGGTCGGAGGAACCGGGACGTGGACACCGTCAGCCAGCTTCTTCTCAGCACCCTGGGCAAAGTAGGCATTCTTCACGATGTCTTCCTGGGTGGGATAGATGGTGCCGGTATAGACATAGTACATCGGGGTACCAACGAGGGTGCTGGTCTCCATGTCGGGCTGGTAGTCGAAGCAGTAGTCCTTGGTGAAGGTACCGCCATCTTTGTACTTGACAACGAAGTCGCCGTTGCCCTTCACTTTTTCACCCACGAAGGTGACAGGCTCGAGGTCGAGGGAGCCGCCCTTGTAGTTCAAGGTGGGGGTGACGTTCATGACCGCCTGCTTCTCGAAGTAGTTGGCGGGAACTTCAAAGTAAACCTTGCAGCAAACCTTGCCGTCCTTCTCCTCGAGCGGATTCGGCTCAGCCCACATGTTGATGCCCTTGGCGGCCATGCCGTCGATGTCGCAAGGATTGTTGAACTTGTAGCGGAGACCGAGGTTCACGTGGCTGTACATATCGTTGATGACTTGGATGTCATCGACAAACTTCGTGGTCTGGTCCAGCTTATCGTTACCTGCAAAGGTGAAGGTGTAGTCCACATAGATGTCGAGTTTGGGAGCGACGTTGAAGTTCAACTCAGCACCAACCGGCACCGTGTAGGTCATTTCAGCATCCTCTTTGGCATCGAGAATCTTGGAGAAGCCGCCTTGACCGTCATCAGAGACAAACTGGCTGACTTGGTTCACCTGACCGGCATGGTAGCGGATACCGCCGATACCGACATGGGGAATGAAGTTGAACACTCTTCTCGGGTTGTAGCCGAAGAACAAGTTGCTCAGGTTGAAGGTCAAGTTCAGGTTGGCTTCCATGAATTTGGTCTTGTCCATCTGGAGGTCAAAGAGCGGATTCGCGAGCTCAAGCCCGATGGGGGCCAGTCCCTGATAATGTTTCTCACCGGAAAGCGTACCCGTGAGGAATTTGCCGTTGAGGCCAATCACCTTGCCGAGTTGGTAGCCAAGGCTGAGGCCGCCATCGAAGTTGTGGAACAGATAGTTGTCAATCATGAACTTACCATCTTGATAGAACGGCACACCGCCATAGTTGGCCAAGTCAGTGTGGTTGATGGAGAGACCGCCTTCAGCGGAGATGTAGAAGTACTTCTCGACCGGTTTGGTCTGATGGCCTTGCGCATAGAACGTCATTGGAAGGATCGCCATTGCGAAAAGCAGCATCACTTTTGTTAACGTCAAATTTTTCTTCATAACGAATTAAATTTAAGTTTGTAATTAAAAATTTATATCAATTTTTTGATTCTTTTTCGATGGTTGTAACCCTTATTTCACACTTTTAAGCGAACAAAAATAGAATTTTTTTTGTTTCCAACCAAATTTTTCGGTTTTTTTCAACATTTTTTCAACTATTTTTCAACAAAAAGTTGATAACTCCTTGTTAAAAACCCTTTTTCGGCCCCTATTTACAATGGAAACAGCTGTCTGAACACATGCCACATCACGATGCCCGCACACACCGAAACATTCAGGGAATGCTTGGTGCCCGCCTGGGGGATTTCGATGGCGCCATCGCAGTAAGGCAACACCCCGTCGCCGACCCCCTCCACCTCGTTGCCGAGAATGAAAGCCGTGTCCGGGACCGCCTCGAAGTCCTGCAGCATCACACTGCCTTCGGTCTGTTCGACGGCAAAGATCCGGTATCCCCGCTCCTTCAGCACACGGCAGGCCGCCTCTGTGGTCTCAAAATAGCGCCACGCCACCGTCTCGTCGGCCCCCAACGCCGTCTTATGGATCTCACGGTGCGGCGGGCAAGCCGTGATACCGCACAAAAACACCTCACCGATCCGAAAAGCGTCCGCCGAACGGAACACGGCGCCGACATTGCTCAACGAACGGATGTTGTCGAGCACCATCACGACAGGTAGCTTCGGAGCCTCCTCAAAGGCTTCTTTCGAGAGCCGGTGCAGCTCTTCCATAGTCAGTTTTCGCATGGCCAAAACGATTTGAAAACAAAGATACAAAATCTTCGAAAGCGTTTTGATTTTTTTTCGGCAATTGGATATTTTCTTATTTTTGTCCATTAAATCTGACGAGATGGCAAAAGACAGCGGTGACACCCCATTAATGAAACAATACAACGCCTTCAAGGCGAAGTATCCCGATGCGATCCTTCTGTTCCGGGTGGGTGACTTCTACGAGACCTACGGCGAGGACGCGGTAAAAGCGTCCGAGGTGTTGGGCATCGTTTTGACGCGGCGGCACAACGGTGCCGCCGCCGAACAGGCCATGGCGGGGTTCCCCCACCATGCCCTGGACACCTATCTGCCCAAGCTGGTGCGGGCAGGCCTGAAAGTGGCCGTCTGCGAACAGCTCGAAGACCCGAAACTCACCAAGAAGCTGGTCAAGCGCGGCATCATCGAGCTGGTGACCCCCGGCGTGACCTACAACGACAGCGTGTTGGAGCAGAAGGAGAACAACTTCCTGGCCTCGGTGCAGTTGGAGAAAGAGGTCTCGGGCATCGCCTTCCTCGACGTCTCCACCGGTGAGTTCTATCTCACCCAGGGCAACAACGAGTACATCGACAAGCTGCTGCAGAGCTTCCACCCCTCAGAAGTGCTGGTGCAACGCAACAAACGACGCGACTTCATCGAACTGTTCGGCGGCAAACATTTCCTCACCCTGTTCGACGACTGGGTCTTCACCGAGGACTATGCCCACGAGGTGCTCAACCGCCATTTCAACACCAGCTCGCTCAAGGGTTTCGGTGTGGACGACTTCCCCAAGGGCATCGTCGCTGCGGGTGCCTGCATCCACTACCTGATCGAGACACAACACGACCGCATCCACCACATCACCACCCTGTCACGCATCGACCAAGGACAATACGTCTGGCTCGACAAGTTCACCATTCGTAACTTGGAGCTCCTGCATACCTACAACACGAACGCCAAGACGCTGATCGACATCATCGACCGGACGGTCTCCCCCATGGGCAGCCGGCTGATGCGACGTTGGATCGCCCTTCCTCTAAAGAACAAGGAGCAGATCACGGAACGATACAATGTCGTGGCGCATTTTGTGGAACATCGCGACACCATCGCCCCCTTCCAGGAGGCCATCCGCACCATCAACGACCTGGAGCGTCTGATCTCGAAGGTATCGTTGGCCAAGGTGAACCCGCGGGAACTGCTGCAGGTGGGGCGCGCCCTCGAACAGGTGGAGGTGCTGAAGCGCCTCAGCGCCTCGGCTTCGGCCGAGGCGCTGAGGGAGTTCGCCCAGCGGCTCGACCCTTGCGTTCCCATCCGGGAACGCATCCAACAGACCCTGAACCCGGAGGCTCCGGCGTTGCTGGCCAAAGGCAATGTTATCGCCGAAGGCGTCGATGCCGAGCTGGACGAGCTGCGCGGCCTCTCACGCTCAGGCAAGGAATACCTCCAGGGCATCCAACGCCGTGAAACGGAAGCCACCGGCATCTCTTCGTTGAAGGTGGGTTACAACAATGTGTTCGGCTACTATCTGGAGGTGACCAACACCCACAAGGACAAGGTGCCGCCCGAGTGGATCCGCAAGCAGACCCTCGCCAACGCCGAGCGCTACATCACCGAGGAACTCAAGGAATACGAACAGAAGATCCTCGGTGCCGAAGAACGCATCGCCAGCATCGAGCAACGGCTGTATGCCGAACTGGTGGCTGCCGTGTCGGAATACGTCGAGCCCATCCAACAAGACGCCACCCTCGTGGCGCGCCTCGACTGCCTGGCCTGTTTTGCCGACATCGCCCTGAAATACCATTATACAAGACCCACCATCGACGATTCATACGTACTGGACATCAAAAACGGACGGCATCCCGTCATCGAACAGATGTTGCCCGCCGGAGAGTCCTACATCGCCAACGACGTGTATCTCGACAAGGACAAACAGCAGATCATCATCATCACCGGCCCCAACATGTCGGGCAAGTCGGCCTTGCTGAGACAGACGGCCTTGATCGTACTGATGGCGCAGATGGGCAGTTTCGTGCCCGCCGACGCGGCACGGATCGGGCTGGTCGACAAGATCTTCACCCGGGTGGGCGCCTCCGACAACATCTCGTCGGGCGAATCCACCTTCATGGTGGAGATGAACGAGACGGCCAGTATATTAAATAATGTGTCGTCGCGGAGCTTGGTGCTCCTCGACGAGATCGGCCGTGGCACCAGCACCTACGACGGCATCAGCATCGCCTGGGCCATCACCGAGTTCTTGCACGACCATCCCGTAAGCCGGGCCAAGGTGCTGTTTGCCACCCATTACCATGAGCTGAACGAGATGGAGGCCTCCTTTGCAAGGATCAAGAACTACCATGTCACCGTCAAGGAAGTCGGCAACAAGGTCGTGTTCCTGCGCAAGCTGAAACGGGGTGGCAGCAACCACAGCTTCGGTATCCACGTGGCGGCCATGGCCGGCATGCCGAAAAAGGTGGTGGAACGCGCCGAGAAGCTGCTGACCCTGCTTGAGAAGGCGCATACCGGCGACCAGGTGGACAAGGCAGCCTTGAAACCCGAGGAGCCCATGCAGCTCAGTTTCATCCAACTGGACGATCCCTTGCTGTTGCAGATCAAGGAAGACATCCTCAACACCGACATCGACAACCTGACGCCCATGGAGGCTTTGATGAAACTCAACGAAATCAAAAAGCTACTGAAATAGCACTGCGCAACGCCTTTCGGTCCGTTACGCATGTACCGTCCCAAACACCTCACAGGCTTAGAAGGGTGCTTCGCATCCCTAAGGAACCTCCCCTAAATAAAAAAATTCAAAAAAAACGTTGCACGTAAGAAAAAAGTTGTATTTTTGCACCGCAAAACAAAAGCGGAAATAGCTCAGTTGGTAGAGCACGACCTTGCCAAGGTCGGGGTCGCGAGTTCGAGTCTCGTTTTCCGCTCAGAGCAAAGCGGTGTTTTCGGAACAGCGAGTGCAAAAGCAAACAAAGTTTGATTTTGCCGAGTCGCGACGAAAACCCCGACTGCTGAAAGCAGGCGGAAATAGCTCAGTTGGTAGAGCACGACCTTGCCAAGGTCGGGGTCGCGAGTTCGAGTCTCGTTTTCCGCTCCACAAGGTCCCGAGTAATATCGGGATTTTTTGTGTAAGTGCCTGAGTGGTGGAATTGGTAGACACGAGGGACTTAAAATCCCTTGCCCTTTAAAGGCGTGCCGGTTCGATCCCGGCCTCGGGTACGAAACAAAACAACCCTAATCCATTGACAATCAATAGATTAGGGTTTATTCTTTTTGTTTCACAACCGCTTTTTCGCAACTATTCGCCAAAAGCAATCACCTCGTCCATCCGGATGTCAAAAGGCTCGGCAGGCACTTCGTCCACCAGCTGGAAGTCGAAGCAGATGCCGATGCGTTTCACCTCCAGATGCTGGCAGAGGAAACGGTCGTAATAGCCCTTGCCCCGGCCGATGCGGTTGCCCTGGCGGTCGAACGCCACCCCAGGAACCACGATCAGGTCGAAGCCGCCCTTGTAAGGCGCGTCCTGCGGCTCCAAGATGTTGAAGTCGCCCACAGCAAACGAAGTGTCCTTGCCATATTCCACCGGGACGATGTCGTCGCCGACCACAGTGGGCAGGATGATCGTCTTGCGAAGATGCCATTTCTCCAGAAACGCTTGGGTCTGCACCTCGTCGGGAAGGGCGCTGTAGAGCATCACCCGTTCCGCCTTGACGAAATCGGGATGCTGCTCCAACTTGTTCAAGACCACCTCGGATTGCGCCAAAAGCTGCTCCTTTGTGTGCTGTTTCTTCAATGCCTTGATTTGGGCACGCAATTCCTTTTTATCCACCATACGCGGAGCCCCTGACAAATTTCACCGGTTGGTTCATCCCTTTCTTGCAGAAGTCAATGTTATCGATCGGAATGACGTAAAAATCATCCCACTCCCCTTCGTTCTGGCGAATCTCGAAAACGCCTTTGGCATTCTCCTCAGTCCCCTTGACTCCATTCTCGGAATACACAAATCCTTCCGTCAGCTCAT
>JAEFAE010000052.1 GCA_016291135.1 Bacteroidales bacterium | reverse complement strand
GCGAGACCGTCTCCTTCAAGGCCCTCGCCAACGGCAACGTCGTCGAACTCGAGGAAACCGAACGCTTCTCGGCCGCCGAGGCCCTCGGAAGCCTCAACCGCCCCGTCGTCCTCCACAGCACCTCCGGAACCTTCTCCCTCTTCCCCAACCCAGCCGAAAGGGGTGAGCAGGTCCAGGTCGCACTGCCCGACAGCTTCGATGCCGACGGCGCCACCGTCGAGGTCTTCAACGCCTTCGGCGCACGCGTCCGCACCGAAGTCCTCGCCGAGGACAAGTCCGTTTCCGGTCTCCAAGCCGCAGGCGTCTATACCCTCCGGATCGCTGACCGCAAGGGTAACGTCCTCTTCGGAAAGCTCGTTGTGAGATGATCTTTTGAACACAAATCATAACGAATCCCATTGCGGGTTCTTAAACCAGGGGGTGACCATCAAGGTGGTCACCCCCTTTTATGTTGGTACTTGTCGAAAATGATTGTTAATGATTGTTAAAAACAATTGATTCCCATGGGGTTTCACTATCTTTGTCGCCTTTAATAATTTGATGTATATCAAAAACATACTCAGTTTTAAGTATCCACTACACCATTCATTCCTCCCCATGAGAAAACTTTGTCTACTATGCCTTGCGCTGCTCATCGGAAGCATGGCCTTTGCCCAAACCAAGATTCAACTCCGCTCGTCCAACCGCGCAACATGCGAAAAGAGCGACATGACCGGCCTGAAAGCCGTTTTCTCCTTCTCTTCCATTGAAGCGAAGAACCAAGATACCAAAGGAGGTGCCTTCTCCTGGCTTAGCATGCCCAACACCGTTATCGGCGGCAACGAAGGCGACCCCCAGATTCCTGTGATCAACCAGCTGATCGCCGTGCCTTTCGGAGCCACCCCACAAATCACCATCACCCGCTACAACAGCACCGATTACAAACTGAGCGACCTGGGCATCAAGACTTTGATCCCCCGACAGCCCTCGCTCCGAAAGGACCAGAAACCCGAAACGGTGCCCTTCGTCTATAACGAGCAAGCCTACCAAACCCGTGGGATGCGCGCGGAACCCAAGGCGATCGTGGAAGTGATGGGAACCATGCGTGGCATCCAGCTGGGCAAGATGACCATCGAACCCGTGAGCTACGACCCCGTCAACAACACCTTGCGCGTATTCAACGACCTCGAAGTGGAGGTCTCGTTCAACGGTGCCGACGCCCAAGCCACCGAACAGATGCTGGTGGACACCTACAGTCCCTACTTCGACATCGTTTACAAACAGCTGTTCAACGGCAACGCCATCCGCAGCGTCTATGAAAACTTCCCCGACCTCTATACCACCCCTGTGAGGATGCTCGTCGTGACCACCACGAAATATACCGAAAGCGAGCCCTTCCAGACCTGGCTGGCCTGGAAGAAACAGAAAGGCATCGACGTGGACGTGCAGACCGTGACCAGCAGCACCAACGGGGCCACCATCCGCTCCTTGATCCAAAACAAGTACAATGCCTACCACCCGACCTTCCTGGTCATCGTTGGCGACGAGAACGACGTCACCAATTACGAGACCTATAACATTTCAGGCAACTATTTCAACCCCTACGTCAGCGACAACCCCTACGCATCCGTGGACAACGACATCTATCATGACCTGTATATGAGCCGCATGGCGGTGTCGAACACCACCGAGTTGGGCGACCTCGTCCATAAGATCATGACCTACGAGAAATACACCATGTCCGACCCGAGCTACTTGGACAACGCCCTTCTGATCGCCGGCAGGGATGCCAACGGATGGGATGAAGCCGCAGGACGCCCCACTATCCAATATGCCCTCAACAGCTATTTCAACACAGAGCATGGCTTTAGCAACGTCTATGGCTACGTCACCTCCAACTATACAGGATGCTACGATCACCTGAATACCGGTGTCGGCTTTGTCAACTACACGGCCCATGGCGCCATCCAGTCTTGGTCCAGTCCCAGTTTCACCAATGCCAACGCCAATGCGTTGACCAATAACGACAAGTATTTTCTCGCCGTGGGAAACTGCTGCTTGGCGGCCAACTGGGGCAACGCCACTTACACCCCTTGCTTGGGTGAGACCCTGATTCGCGCCTCGGAAAAAGGCGCTTTCGGCTACATCGGTTCGGTCGTTGAAACCTATTGGTTTGAAGACTATTACTTCGGCGTGGGAGCCCACGACCCCGAGCCGGCCACGGTCCAAACCGTTGAGTCCACCATGACAGGCATGTATGACGCTTTGTTCGACGAGACCGAGTTCAACAGCATAAGCTCGATCATCTACATCGGCAACGCCGCCGTGACCTACGCCCATGCCGCCGGTTACGAAAACAGCGTTGATGACGAATACTATTGGAGGGCCTATCAATGCTTGGGTGACGGTTCGGTGATGCCTTACATGACACAACCCGCTGTCAACCAGGTAAGCCACGATCCCACCTTGGGCATCGGTGTGAACACCTTTACCGTCAACGCCGACGCCGGCTCATACGTCGCCCTCACCCGTGACAACGAGATCCTCGGCGTGGCACAAGTTGGTTCAACAGGTACCGTCAACGTGCCGATCACGCCTGTCACCACTGCTGGCGACGTGATGATCGTGGTCACCCGCAACCAACGTCAGCCGTATATCCAGACCATCCTAGCGGTTCCAGTAGAAGGATCCTATCTTTGCCTTGACAGCTATGCACCCAACGCTGCCCATGTGGGTGACGACACCACGTTGGACCTTGTGTTCAAAAACGTGGGCAGCACCGCCTGCACCGGTACTACCACTGTCACCATCACTTCCGACGATGCCAATGTGATCACCCCCACCAAGACCTTCAATAACTTAGCTGCCGGTGCCACTACCACGGTGAGCGGCTTCCTTTTCAATATCGACGCCAACGTGGCCGAAGGCACGCCCATCACCTTCCACTACGCTGCTGCCAACGGCAACAACACCTGGGAGGGCGACTTCGAGATCATCGCAGGTGAAGCCGCATTGGAATACAAAAACATGGCATGGAACGGAGGTTTTGTCCCTGGCGAGACCCTGACACTGACTGCCCGATTCCTGAACACCGGGCACTACCAAGCCACGAATGCCGTTGCCACGATGAGCACTACCAGCAATTACGTGACGATTTCCAATCCTACGATTACTGCAGGAACCATCCCGGCTGAAGGTGAGGTTTCCTGCACGTTTACCATCACCATTGCTGCCAACTGCCCAGAGGACGAGGAAATTCCCGTCACCTTCACGATGACTGCCGATGAAGGCCTCAGCGCCCAAGGCACCGAGACCCTGAAAAACACATGCAACGTCATCTTCGACCTTCATGACTCATACTCAGGCAATGACGGTTGGAACGGCGGAGCCAAGCTCACCGTCAGCTTCGACGATGGCACCCCCTCGCAAGACCTCACCATTGCTTCGGGCCATAATGCTGCCATTTACACCTTAGCTATTCACAACGGCACCCACGTAACATTGGCCTGGACCAAAGGCAGTTACGACCAAGAGTGTTCCTTCGTGGTAAGCTACGAAGGCGATGTCATCATCTTCCAACAAGGAGCCAGTCCCGCGGCAGGCGTGCTCTTCGAGTTCAACTGTAACTGTAGTGCCGCTTCCGCCATCTTCAATGTCACTGCCAATCCAAGCAGCCCTGTTTACGGTATCGTCAGTGGTGGGGGCGCGTTCAATTTTGGCGAATCATGTACGCTGACCGCCACCCCAGAAAACGGCTACTTTTTTACAGGATGGAGCGAAAACGGCGTAGTGGTGTCAACCGCCAATCCTTATACCTTCCCTGTTCATGACAACCATCAGTTTGTCGCCAGCTTTGAACAAGGATTGGAATTGGGCCAAGATGAAAGCAATCATGACTATCTTCCCAGCTACAGCTTCTACGAATATGCGCTGTCGCAACAGATCTACACGGCTGAAGAGATCGGATCGGCCTGCACCATCACCAGCATCTCCTTCTTCAACAAAGCGAACACCGACCGGACCCGCAGCTACGATCTCTACCTGAAACACACGGACAAAACCGCATTTAGCAGCAAAAGCGATTGGGTCACCATGTCGGCTTCCGACAAGGTGTTCAGCGGCACGGTGACGATGAGTGCGGTTGCTTGGACCACCTTCGTACTTGACACCCCGTTCGAGTATGACGGCACCTCCAATCTCGTCTTGGTGGTGGATGACAACACCAATGGTTATGATCAGTCACCTTACATGTCCTGCTCGGTTTATAGTACTGAGGAGAATCAAGCTCTTTATGCCTATTCCGCAGCAACAAACTACAATCCGTTAGCACCGCCAACCACCTCGGAATACAACAGCAATGTGCTGTCGGTGAAGAACCATATCATTCTGGGCATTGAGGCAAACGAGCCTGTCGAGCCAAGTGTAACGCAGACCATCAACCTCAATCAAGGGTGGAACTGGTTTTCCTCGCCCCTCGTCGCCGACGACTTGATCGACCAAGTCGAGAACAGCCTCCAAGACAACGCCAAGCAGATCACCTCAAAAGGTTACGGCTTCGACCAATACAACCCCAACAACAGCAACTGGATCGGCAACCTCAACAGCATCGCCGTCGAGAACAAGTACCGCATCCAAACCAACAACGCCTGCCAGATCG
>JAEFAE010000034.1 GCA_016291135.1 Bacteroidales bacterium | reverse complement strand
CCGACGGCATGACAGTGACCGTGTCGCCCTCGCCGGCGACCGCCACGGCCACGGTGGCCTACACGCTTCCCGAAAAGGCGACGCACGCCACGCTCGAGCTCGCCAACACCCTCGGGGTGAAGGTGCTAAGCGCCGAGCTCAACGGGAACAGCGGAAGCATGACTCTCGACCTCGGCCGTCTCGCCGGAGGCGTCTATTGCTACACCGTCCGATGCGGCGAATTGGTCGAGACCGGGAAACTGGTCGTGGTAAAATAACCGAGGTCACCTCTTGACAGACGAAAGAAAACAACATAACTTTGCAAAAATCATTTTCAACAACGATTACAAACCATAAAACTATAGGAACCATGAAAAGACACGCTATCATCACAACACTTCTCTTCCTGTTGCTGGCAGCGGCGGGAACGGTGAAGGCCCAACAGCTGGTGGACGGCTGGAAGAAGATCAATACCGGGGCGGAGGGCAACCTCTACGACATCTGCTGCCTCGACGCCGACAACATCTGGGTATGCGCCCAGGACGGCGGACTGCTGAAGTCAAACGACGGCGGCGAGACCTGGGTGAGGAAACATACCGAGGAGGGCTATGCGATGAGGGCCATCACGTTTTGGGATGCCCAGGTTGGCTATGCTCTCGGTTATGGGGAACCGAATAACGGAGTGCTGCTGAAAACCACCGATGCGGGGGAAAACTGGATGAGGGTGGCGGACGAGGCACTGTCGCAGTCGATCACCGACAGCCCCTATCTGGAATTGTTTCTGCTAGGTGTCGATGCACTCTATATCTACCAGAATCTTTACTTTACCCGCACGCCTGGTTTGCTCAGGAGCACCGATGGCGGATTGTCCTTCGAATGGGTTGACTTGCCGTTTGAATCCACACAGGAAATGTTCAATGGGGAAGCAAAGGCGGCCTATTTTGAGGACAACGAAGGCTATTGCATCTTTAGCCGCGGCAATCAGGACATGGACCCGATGTTGGGTGCCTTCCATACCGGCGATGGCGGACAGACTTGGACCAGACACGTCCTCCTTACGGAAGACGGCGACTACTATTCCGATCCTTTCTCCATGGTGAAGACACATGCACTCGGCAAATCGGATGCGAGGCTGTTTTATTATCGGGGCTATTTCGACACCCATGACGGATTCGTCACTCCTCCCAACGAGGTCCACACGGCATACGAAGACGAGATGACGGGGAGCAGTTCTTATTTTGGCGACAAGTCCTTTCCATCCGACATGAAGTTCACCGATAACCTTTGCGGCTGTCATGTCTCCAACGTTTTCTGGATGGCTACCGCCACAGTGGAAGGCCTGGCTCGTGTCACAAAGGACGGCGGGGAGACCTGGGAGCCACTGCAGAGAGACCTGGATTCACACCGTCAGGTATTTTCCGTTGACGGTGTGGATACGACTTTCTACGTCACCTCGGAGAACGGCGTGGTCTATAAACGTAGCTTGCTCGAGCTTGCCGCAGTGGACGAGGAACCCTTGACAACGATGACGGTCAGCCCCACCCTGACCGACGGGGTGGTCACCCTCACAGGGAAGGATCTTGTCGAGGCGACGGTCTATAACACCCTCGGCCAGCTCGTCCTCACCAAAAAGGAAGATACCGCTACAATGACCCTCGACCTCAGCAGCCAGCCCTCGGGGCTCTACTTCATCAGCGTCACCGACCAAAACGGACAGCGCTGCGTAAAGAAGATAGTCAAGCAATAACAGGCTTTGTTCTCGTTTTCATTCGAAAAAAGGGTGACGGAATGATCCGTCACCCTTTTAGAAAAAACGGCCGAAGCCTGGAACAAAGAATTTAAACATAAACAATAATTATGTATTTTTGCCGCTTCATTCGCTGAGATGGCAAAAACAGAGCAAAACAATAGAGGAAAACGACACTGGTGGCAACGGCTCTCGTTCAAAAAACTGAACAAGCGCTACGTATTCCTGATGTCGCATGAGGAGACCATGGAACCCATCGTGGATTTCAGGGTCAACCTCATGAACATCGTCATCATTGCCATCGCCTCCGTTGTGGTGCTCATCGCCCTGACCACCGTCCTGATTGCCTTCACCCCGCTGCGGGAGTACATCCCCGGCTATACCGATACCGCCTTGCAACGTGAGGTGTATACCCTGAGCCGGAGGGCCGACTCCATCGAAGCGGCCATGCACCGAAAGGATCTCTATTTCGAAAACCTGAAACGGATTGTGGAAGGCTATGAGACGGAAGACGACCACCTGCACAGCGACCCCCATGCTCCCATGGCACCTTTCGACGTCGACACCATCGAACTCAGAAAATCGGTCGCAGACAGCCTGCTCCGCGCCGCGTTCGAACAAGGGCAAAAAGGGCAGCCGACCCACCCATAGGGACACAATAAGCTTGAGAAAAAATGCGTTATTAATCGATAATCAATCACAACCATGGTCATATTAACAAAGGTACTGCAGTTTATTTTAGCACTTTCGATCCTGATCTTCATCCATGAACTGGGCCATTTTGCGGCAGCCAAGATGTTCAGGGTGCGCGTGGAGAAGTTCTACCTCTTCTTCGACTGGGGCTTTTCGCTACTCAGGGTGAAACGCGTGAACGGCAAGCTTCGCTGGCGCTTCTTCTCGAAGAACGTGCCCGAGAAATACAACAAGATCGAGAAAACCAACGAAAAGGGCAAGAAGGAATACGAGTTTGAGCCCATTGACCTGAGCACCCTGCCCGAAGACGACTGGCGCCGTAGCGACAGCACCGAGTACGGCATCGGGTGGTTCCCGCTGGGCGGCTACAACAAGATCGCCGGCATGATCGACGAGTCGATGGACAAGGAACAGATGAAACAGCCCGCCAAAGACTGGGAGTTCCGCTCCAAGCCTGCCTGGCAGCGTTTCATCATCATGGTGGCCGGCGTGTTCATGAACGTCGTGCTTGCCATCGCCATCTATATCGGACTGCTTGCCCACAACGGAGAACAATACCTGCCCACACGCGAAGTCAACAAATATGGCATCGTGGCCGACAGCCTGGCCCAGGAGTTCGGCTTCCGCGACGGCGATAAGATCTTGAGCGTCAACGGGAAAGAGATCGCCGATTTCAACCGCATCCAGATGGAGATGATCCTGGCCAAGGCCAAGACCGTCGAAGTGGAACGCAACGGACAACGGGTCGTCATCGAGCTTCCCGACGACGCCATCACCAAGTTGTTGAGCACCCAGGATGCCAACTTCATCAGCTACCGCATGCCTTTTGTCATTGCCGACTTCAGTGCCGGGTCTGTGGCCCAGGCCGCCGGCATGGAGGTGGGCGACGTCATCGTCGGCGTCAACGACCTCGCCACGCCTTACTACCAGGATTTCACCCGTGTGATCAAGCAATACAAGGACCAAGACATCACCTTGTGCGCCATCCGCGACTTCGACACGGTGCGCTTTGCCATGCACCTGCCCGAGACCGGGGTGATCGGCGTGTACCTGGCCCCGCTCAGCGACTATTTCACGCTCGACACCAAGGAATACACCTTCTGGCAAGCCATCCCCGCGGGATTCTCCAAGACCTTCACCGAGATCAGCGACTACTGGAAGCAGCTCAAGCTCATCTTCAACCCCAGCACCAAGGCCTACGAAAGCGTCGGCGGTTTCATTTCCATCGGTAAGATCTTCCCCGATACCTGGATCTGGAGCATGTTCTGGAGGCTGACCGCCTTCCTATCGATCGCCCTGGCCGTGATGAACATCCTCCCCATCCCCGCTTTGGACGGTGGCCATATTTTGTTCCTGCTCTACGAGATCATCTTCCGCCGCAAACCCAGCGACAAATTCATGGAGATCGCCGAATACATCGGGTTGTTCCTCGTGCTCGCCCTGGTGATCTTTGCCAATGGAAACGACATCGTAAAACTTTTCCGATGACTTTTGCATGACGGATAACCAAAAAAGTTGTAATTTAGCCGATTCAATCATTGCCGTTTCAAAGCCATGACCAAACTCAGACAGATCCTCCCCGTGTTGGTTGCCCTGCTGCTATCGGCAAGCGGGATGAAGGCCCAACAGACGCCTATCTTCACCAACTACACCAACTCCTACGCCTACATCAACCCCGGGTTTGCAGGCTTGAGCGAGGGGGTGAACCTGTTGGGGCTGTACCGTCAACAATGGGCTGGATCGTTTGTGGACGACCAAGGCACCGACCTCGCCCCGACCACCTTCCTGCTGACGGGCGACATGCCCATCCGCGCCCTGGGCGGCGGCATCAGCTTTTCGGTGATGAACGACAAGTTGGGCTATGAAAACAACGTCAACGTCGGATTGGGTTATTCCTACCATATCGACATGGGTGGCTCCACCCTGGGAATCGGCGCCTCCGTGGCCCTGCTGAACCGCTCACTCGATTTCTCCCACCTGGTCTTTGGCACCACGGGCGACCCCCTCAGCGGCGGCATCAGCGACGAACGTACCGCCATGATGTTCGACGTAAGCGCCGGCGTGTTCTGGCAGATTCCCGAGTCGTTCTACATCGGCATCTCCGGCATCAACCTGCTGGAGACCACCAGCAAACGCCTCGGCAACGAAGACAACGGCGCCAGCTTCACCACCGACCGCACGTTCTACGCCGTGGCCGGCTATCCTTTCCTGTTCGAGACCCTTCCCGCCTTCAAATTCATCCCCTCGGTCGGCGTGATGAGCGACCTGGCTTCGACCCAACTCAACGCAGGCATGAAGGTGACGTACAACGACATCTTCTCGCTGGGTGTCAACTACCGACCTCAGGAATCGATCGGACTCACCGTCGGACTGGCCATCAAGGACTTCGTGTTGGGATATGCCTACGACATCAACACCATGGGCTACCACATCCGCGGCTCCCACGAAATCGCCCTCAGCTACTGCTTCAAACTCGACATGGACCGCACCCCGAGAGACTACCGAAGCGTGCGCTATTTGTAAGGTTTTTTAAAAAAACGGCATGACCATACAATAAAATCAACAATTGTCGGTTATTTGGAATTGGGCGCCCCATCCCCTTCGGGGGCGATAATAGGGCGATCCCAACGGATTAGACCATTTAGAAGATAGACAACTATATGATTATCAAGAAGATGAAACAATCACTTTTTGTTATTTCCTTAGCGATCCTGTTCGCATCATGCGGCACGGGCAACCAAGGAGAATTGGTGGGCGTCCGCAAATCGACCTCATCGTTCAGCCAGCCCGACCCTTACGGCATGGTTTTCATCCCCATGGGCAGCTACACCATGGGTGTAGGCAGTGAAGACATCAACGCTTCCATGCTGACGGAACCCAAGACCGTTTCCGTTTCCGCTTTCTACATGGACGAGACCGAGATCACGAACAACGAATACCGTCAGTTCGTGTACTGGGTGCGTGACTCCATTGCGAGAAGGATCCTGGCCGAGACCAATCCCGACGTGTATGCCATCACCGAAACCAAGAATGGCGAAACCCTGGATCCGCCCATGCTGAACTGGAAAGAGAAGATCGACTGGAACAGCAAGGACCAGGATGTGCGGGAAGCCCTCGAACCCATGTTCCTGCCGGAGCATGAGCGTTATTTCCGCGCCAAGGAAATCGACACGAGAAAACTCTATTACTCATATTATTGGGTGGACCTGCAGGCAGCTGCCATGAAGGAATTCGCCGGCGAGGACCTGACGCCGAACGACTACTCCATCGGCGAGGCCGACAACGGCATCAACCCCGACCGTAAGGGTGCCTGGGCCAACCGTAAGCAAGGCTACACCGACCGTTCGGTCTATGTGCGCCAAGAGGCGGTCAACGTCTATCCCGACACGCTGTGCTGGATCCACGACTACGCCTACTCGTTCAACGACCCGATGACCGAGCGCTACTTCTGGCATCAGGCCTACGACCATTATCCGGTGGTAGGCGTGACCTGGCAGCAGGCCCGGGCTTTCTGCACCTGGAGAACCCAGCTCAGGAACACCTTCCTGTCGTCGAAGAACGACGCCATGGTGTCGGAGTTCCGCCTCCCCACCGAAACGGAATGGGAATGGGCGGCCCGCGGCGGCGACCGGCTGAACCCCTATCCTTGGGGCGGCCCCAGCACGCGTAACGTGAAGGGATGCTTCCTGGCCAACTTCAAGCCTTTGAGAGGCAACTACATCGCCGACGGCGGTCTGCGCACCCTCATCGTGGGCTGCTATCCGCCCAACCACTACGGCCTGTACGACATGGCCGGCAACGTGGCCGAGTGGACCAACAGCGCCTTCGACCCCACCTCCTACAACTTCACATGGGACTTGAACCCCGACTACACCTACAACGCCAAGGACGACGACCCGCCGGTCATGAAGCGCAAGGTGGTGCGTGGCGGCTCCTGGAAGGACATCTCCTACTACATCCAGCTGACCACCCGCGACTTCGAGTATCAGGACACCGCCCGCAGCTACATCGGTTTCCGCACCATCCAGCCTTACCTGGGCCGCAACAAGGGCGACAATCCGAAGCTGTCGAGAGTGTATAGATAAGGAACAAAGAATTTCATTAATCGATTAATAAATAGATCTATTTTAAGTTATTTGTCATGGCAAAACAAAAAAAAGAGAATCTCTCGGGATTCAAGAAATTTCAAGCGCTGACCCAGACCAAGGGCTACAAGACCTTCATGGGATATGTTTACGGCTTCGGTGCCTCCATCGTGATGATCGGTGCCTATTTCAAACTGACGCACATCCAAGGTGCTGACTTCATGCTGGGTCTCGGTTTGGGTGTGGAAGCCTTGATTTTCTTCCTCTCTGCATTCGAACCCCAACACCTCGATTATCAATGGGATAACGTTTTCGTTGAGCTTGAAGAAGACTGGGACGGCGAGACGAAAACCAAGTTCGGCACCACCGTTTCGGGAAGCGCCGCCACCAGCGTGGACGGTGCGATGATCGACAAGATGTTCGACAAGATGAACGTCAACCCCGACACCTTCAACAAGATCGGCAAGAGCCTCGACAAACTCGCTGAGAACGCCAACGGCATCGCCGAAGTAAGCAACGCCATGGCAGCCACCAACAGCTATGCCAAGGCCATGGAACAGGCCACCAAGACCATCAGCGACTTCGCCAGCAACTATACCCGCACCAACGAGCAGCTGACCGCCTCGCTGAGCAAGCTCGACTTCAGCGCCCTCGACGCCAACACCATCAAGAAAGTGGCTACCTCCATGCAGTCGCTGAACTCCATCTATGAGCTCCAGCTCCAAAGCGCCGAGCAGACCTCCGACGCCACCAAGAAGCTGACGGCCACGATGACCCAATACATGGACAACCTCAGTGCTTCCGCAAACAACGCCAACGAACTCAACAAGCAGCTGACCCAACTGTCGAACCGCCTCACCGCCCTCAACAACGTCTACGGCGGCATGCTGTCAGCCATGAACATCAAGGCATAAATCTACTCAATTCACCACTAAACAAAGGAGTAAGATACTATGTCAGGCGCAAAAGAAACCCCAAGACAGAAAATGATCGGGATGATGTACCTGGTCTACACTGCCTTGTTGGCCATGAATGTTTCCAAGGACATCTTAGGAGCCTTCGACACGGTCAACACGGGCGTGCAGGAAACCAACATCACCCTTATGCAACAGATCGCCCAAAAATACGCCACCTTTGAGGAACAGTATGGCTTGGACCAAGAGAAAGTGGGTCCCTATTGGGAACAGGCCCAGGAATTGAGGGAAAAGACCAACGGGATCATCAACTACATCGAGGCCATGAAGTGGGATCTGGTGAGCAAGATCGAAGAAAAGGACTATGCCACCGCCGTGGAGCAAGGGCTGCTGAAGAGCAAAGACACGGTCCAGTTCAATGGACGGCTGCTTTATAACATCAACACCTCCAAGATCAAGTCGAGAGACAACTACAACAAGCCCACGGAGTATATGATGGGCAACCCCGAAGGCAACGGAAAGGCCTTCGAGCTATCCGAGAAGATCCGGGAGTACCGTCACGAGATCGTCAAGATCATGGGCTTTGAACACATCCATGAGCTGGGCCTGATCACCGACAGCATCTACGGCACCAAGGATTATGTGATGCAGCAGACCGGCAAGAGCGAGAGCGCGCTCAAGAAACTCCCCGTTGAAGGCGAGTACTATGGAGCCCCGATCGATTACGCTCCCGAAGGAGATGCCATGCAAAAGAGTTGGGAATACAACAACTTCCACCATACCGTGCTGATTGCCGACGTCACCTTGCTCAACAAGCTCATCTCCGAGATCGAGACCGCTGAGCTGAACGCCGTGACCCACCTGGCCCAATCCGTCCACGCCGAAGACTTTACCTTCGACGAAGTCGGCGCCAAGGTGTTCGCCGAGAGCAGCTACATCCTCTCGGGCCAGAAATACCGTGCCCAGGCCATGGTGACCGCTTGGCAGAACACGCAAACCACCGCCCGGGTTCGCTTTGACGGCGGTCCCGAGAAGGAATATGCCAGCAACAGCCAGGGCGTGATCGACCTGGAATACAACGTGGGCGTAGGTACCCACAGATACACGGGTGTCATCCCGATGCTCAACCCCAAGACCAACGAGATTGAAGACTACCCGTTCGAGGGTTCCTTCACCGTAGCGCCTCCGGCGGTGAGCGTGGCGGCCACCAAGATGAACGTGGTGTATGCCGGTATCGACAACCCGATCGCCATCGGCGGCGGTGTGGGCGGCGAGATTTCCGCCAGTGCCACGGGCGCCTCCCTGTCGCGTACGGGCAACGGCACCTACAACCTGCGCGTCAACCCCGGTGCCAGCGAAGTGGTGGTGCATGTGAACTCGCAAGGCAGTTCGATGGGCAGCATGAAGTTCCGTGTGAAGGAGTTGCCCAAACCGACAGCCAAGATCGACAACGTTGGAACCGACGGCAAGGTGACCAAGAGTGCCCTGCTCGCCGCCAATATGGTGCGCGCCGAGATGAAGGACTTCGACTTTGACGGCGTCCACTACGACGTGACGGGCTATACCGTGAAATACCGCACCAAGGCCGGTACCACCAAAGAGGAGAAGGTGACCGGTTCGAGGTTCAACGAGACCCTGAAAGGTGTCTTCAACTCAGCCAACGCAGGCGACATCTACGTGTTCACCGCCATCCGCGTCAAGGGTAACGACAACAAGGAAAAGGTGCTCGACACCCAGATTGCCGTGGAAATCAAATAAGAAAACAACTTAAAACCATAGAAGATGAAAAAAACACTTGTTTCAACCCTCACCGCCGCGATGCTCTTCGGCATGGTGCTGAGCGCCGTTGCCCAGACCACCGAGGCCAAGCCGCCCCGCAATAGCATCCTGTCGAAACGTCAGGACATCGTGGTCGAGAAGAAACTGTCGCCCCTCCCGGAGATCCGTGAGGAGTATGTGATGTGGAAAAAGACCATCATCCGCGAGATTGACTTCCGTCAGAAGATCAACCAAGTGTTCTACTATCCCGTCAACCCCACCGAAGACTGGCGCAACCTGGTCACCGTGCTTTATGACGGCATCCTGCAAGGCGACATCACCGCCTACCGCGTGGAGAACAACATCGACGATATGGTCACCCCGCTGACGAGGGACGACTTCGAAAAAGAGAATACCAAGATCGGCGACCCGCCCGTCATCATGCGCGACGGCGTGGAAGTGGCCAACGAGATTATCTTCAAGGACCGTATGGTCAATGTCACGCGTCTGCGTATCAAGGAAGACTGGTACTTCGACAAGCACCTGTCACAGTTCCTGGTGCGCATCATCGCCCTCGGACCCATCATCGTGGATGAGGACGGCCTCTCGCAAGCCTGCTGGATCCCCTACGACGACCAAACCCGCAAGGTGCTTTCCGAAGCCTTCGTCGCCAACCGCAAGAACGGCGCCGAACGTCGCACCTACGAGGAGATCCTGAGCAAGCGCGTGTTCGACAGCTACATCGTGAAAGAAGAGAACATGTACGACCGCTATATCAACTCCTACGCCATGAACATCGATGCCTTGTACGAATCGGAACGCATCAAGACCGAAATGTTCGACTTCGAGCAGAGCCTTTGGGAGTACTAAATCAGTGAAACGTTGAACCCCGAAGGGCTCACTGACCGAATGGGAGGTAAAATTGAAAGTGGGAAAATATTCGGACACCTCGCTGTTTTAGGGGCCTATACCATTTTCGGATTCAACATCATCATCTGCAAAGAGCTGACCAACAGTGGGTTGGTCGGCTCTTTGGGTTTATTCTGTTTCCGGTCGGTGGGCGCTTGCCTGCTGTTTTGGCTGATCTCGCTGTTTCTGCCTCGTGAAAAAGTGCCTTTCAAGGACTTGTGCGGGATCTTCGCAGCTTCGATGCTAGGCTTCCTGCTCACCCAACTGGCCTATCTGGAGTCGAGCAAGTACACCACGCCCTTAGACACCTCCATCATCACTTCCACCACCCCCATCTTCACCATGTTTGTGGCTGCCATCGCCTTGAAGGAGCCCATCACCTTGAAGAAGGCCGGCGGCGTGGCCATGAGTTTTGCCGGTGTTATCCTGTTGGTACTGAATACCATCGGCGTCCACAGCGGCGGGGTGAGCGAGACCAAGCCCATCGGCATCCTGCTGATGATCGGCAACTGTGTGTTCTTTGCCTCTTATCTGGGCATTTTCCGGCCTTTGATCCAACGGTACCACGTGGTCACCTTCATGAAGTGGATCTTCCTGTTCTCGACCGTGGTGGCCGTGCCTTTGGACTTCAAGGAACTCACCCATCTCCCCTTTGCCGAGATGAGCCCCAGCTACTGGCTCCAGCTGGGCTATATCATCGTTTTCGCCACCTTCATCGCCTATTTCCTGTTACCTATCGGGCAAAAGCAGCTGCGACCCACCGTGGTGAGCCTCTACACCTACGTACAGCCTTTGATCGGCATGGTGACCGCCATTATACTGGGCATGGACCGGTTGACCTGGCAAAAGATCGTGGCGGCCGTGTTGGTGTTCACCGGTGTGATTTTGGTGAACAAGAGCCGGGCAAAAGTGGAAAGCTGAAAGTGGAAAGTGGAAAGTTATTATTAACTTTGCGGTATGGAAGTGAACCTGTTGCAAACAAACATCAGTTACCTGAAGGGCGTCGGACCGAAGAAGGCGGAGATCTTGGGCAAGGAGCTGAAGGTCTTCACCTTCATGGACATGCTCAACCAGTTCCCCTTTCGGTACATCGACAAGAGCCAGATCCACAAGGTGGCGCAGGTAAACGACGACCTGGTGTATTACCAGCTCATCGGCACCATCGACCAGGTGCAGCTCATCGGGGCTCCAAGGGCAACAAGGGCTACCGCACGTTTTTCTGACGATACAGGCTCGATCGAGTTGGTGTTCTTCCGTGGCCTCAAGTGGATCAAGAACCGCTTCAAACCAGGCGTTAAATACGTCCTTTTCGGCAAGGCCAGCGCGTTCAACCACAACTACAACTTCGCGCATCCCGAGATTGAGGAATACAACCCCAACGACCCGTTGATCGGCGAAGGACTGCAAGGCGTGTATTACACCACCGAGAAGATGAAGGACCACGGCCTGGGCACCCGGCAAATCGCCAAGATCCAACGTCAGATCCTCCAGCAGGTGATGGACCTCATCCCCGAGACCCTGCCATTGAACCTCTTGCAGCAGGAGCAGCTCATCCCCCGCAAATACGCCTATTACCAGATCCATATCCCTGCCAACAACATCGAGATCCAGCAGGCCACCCGGCGGTTGAAATACGAAGAGCATCTCTTCTTCCAACTCAAGTTGCTACGGGCCAAGAAACGCCGTGAGAGCCTCAACCAAGGCTATGTGTTCAGCCAGGTGGGCGACTATTTCAACACGTTCTACAGGGAGCACCTCCCCTTCCCTTTGACCAACGCGCAGAAGCGCGTGATCCGTGAGATACGGATCGACTTGGGCAGCGGTCATCAGATGAACCGGCTGCTCCAAGGCGACGTGGGGAGTGGGAAGACCATCGTGGCTCTCATGGTCATGCTGTTGGCCTTGGACAACGGCTACCAGGCTTGTATGATGGCCCCCACCGAGATCCTGGCCCAACAACACTACGCCACCTTACAAGAACAACTCAAGGACATGCCCGTGAAGTTCGCCTTGCTCACCGGCTCCACCAAGACCAAGGAACGGCGCGAGATCCATGAAGGCTTGGAGGACGGCTCGTTACAAATCATCGTGGGCACCCATGCCCTCATCGAAGAAAAAGTCGCTTTCAAAAACCTCGGCCTGGCCATCATCGACGAGCAGCACCGGTTCGGGGTGGAACAACGCTCCAAGTTTTGGGAAAAGACCGACCGACCGCCCCACACCCTGGTGATGACCGCCACTCCCATCCCCCGCACCTTGGCGATGACCCAATATGGCGACCTCGACGTGTCGAAGATCGACGAGCTGCCCCCCGGGAGAAAACCCGTGGAGACCTATCATGTGTATGACGACGACCGGTACCGTATCATGATGTTTATGAAACAACAGATCGCCAAGGGACGGCAGATCTACGTGGTGTATCCCCTGATCAAGGAGTCGGAGAAGACCGACATGATTGCCTTGCAGGAGGGCTACGAGGCCCTGCTGAGGGACTTCCCCGAGCCGGAATACAAGATCTCCGTGTGCCACGGCCAACTCAAGCCCGAGGACAAGGACTTCGAGATGCGGCGGTTCATCACCAAGAACACCCAGATCATGGTGGCTACCACGGTCATCGAGGTAGGCGTCAACGTGCCCAACGCCAGCGTGATGGTCATCGAGAATGCCAACCGCTTTGGCCTGTCGCAGCTCCATCAGTTGCGTGGCCGCGTGGGCCGCGGCGCCGACCAGTCGTATTGCATCCTCGTCACCGACCACAAGCTCACCGACGATGGCAAGACCCGCATGAAGACCATGTGTAGCACCAACGACGGCTTCCAGATCGCCGAAGTTGATTTGGAACTCCGCGGCCCGGGTGAGACCGGCGGCCTCAGACAGTCCGGCCAGATCGAGATGCTCATCGGCGACTTACAAAAGGACGGGGCCTTGATTCCCCAAGTGAGAGACGCGGCCATACGCATCTTGAACGACGACCCCAAGCTCATCAAGCCCGAGAACCGGATGCTCCGCGAACACTACAAGGAGCTGTTCGCCCAGACGTTCGACTGGAGCCAGATTGGGTAAAAATGAAATATTTTTATATCATATAACTTTATATCATATAATTTTATTACATTTGCAAAAATTACTTGATATGAACATTCCATTTACTTACGGCAAAATCGTCGATGAGCTTGATTTTACTGATAGATTGAAAGAAACTGCTCAGCTGGTTTCAAGTTTCCAATCGCTAACCAACACAGCCATTATCTCCCCAAGACGATGGGGAAAGTCCTCCTTAGTGGCAAAAGCCGTAAAGAAAATCGAGCACAAACAGGATGCTATTTTGTTTGTTCGCATAAACATCTTTAAATGCGAAAATCCGCAGGAATTCTATGAGCTCTATGCCAAAAAAACCATGGAAGAGATGTCTTCATCGGCCGAATCCTTGCTTGCAAACGCCAAGGAATTCATTTCCCGTTTACTTCCCAAACTATCCCTTTCAGACCCTTCGGGACAATATGAAATCGCTCTGGGAGTGAACATCAAAGACAATCCCATCGAAGAGGACATCTTGAATTTACCACAGCAGATCGCTACCAAGAAAAAAAAGAAAGTTGTTGTTTGCATTGATGAGTTTCAACAAATTGGAGAATTCCCCGACACCATAAAATTCCAAAAAATCTTAAGAAACCATTGGCAGGAACACAAAGATGTCGCTTATATCCTTTATGGCAGCAAAAAACACATGATGCTGAATATTTTTGGGAATAACAGCAGCCCGTTCTATCGGTTTGGCGACATGATGTTTATTGAAAAGATTGCTAATGAGGAATGGAAAAAATTCATTGTCACCCGATTCAAGGACACCGGGAAAACCATCAAGGCGGAAACGGCTGGATATTTGGCCGAGCAAGTTGAGAATCACCCCTATTACGTTCAACAACTTGCCCAATATGCTTGGCTTCGCACCAAGAAAACTTGTACCGAAGAAATTGTGGATAGTGCTTTGCAAGCCATGTTGTATTCGCTGAATCTCCAGTTTGTCAACCTCATGGACTCGCTCACTGAAAAACAAAGGAATTTCCTTTGCGCTATTTGCGAGGGCGCAACAAACTTCTCATCTGCCGAGACCCTTCGTCACTATAGACTTGGAACCAGTGGTAATATCCGCATTCTCAAAAATGCCTTACTGAAGCGCGACCTCATCGATGTCACGGGAAAAAAAATCCAAATTCAAGATCCACTGTTGAAACGATGGATCATTGAGGAGTATTCGAAAATAGGGTAAACGGAGAACGGAACCCCGAAGGGCGAAGCCCTCACCGACCAGAGGGAGGTAACTTTGGGCTCACCGACCGAATGGGAGGTGAAACGGAAAGTTATTCTCTTTCGGGGCGGATGGTTTTTCTGAAGGAGAAGTACTTGTTCGTCAGATAGCTGAAGGTCACGCAGATGATGGAGATAATGACGTAGGAGACCGTCGGCCACCAGTGGAAGACCTCAACGAAAAGTTTCAGTCCGGCGTAATTGAGCAGGATATTGCCCACTGTGACCAACAAATAGCGAACGATCTGGGTTCTGCCACGAAGCGTGGAGCCGCTAAAACTGATGTGGCGTGCCATCCAGAACCCCGTCAGGAAGGTGATGGGGAACTTGAACACGAAGGCGGCGATATGAGGCGTGAAGGCGATGAAGCCCAAGTCGAACACCCGACCATGAAACACGTAGTGGTAAAACACGTAATAGAGCACCCATTCCAGCGCCAGGTTCAGCCCGCCACAGCAGCCGTAACGGAACAGCTCCAACGGCATGATCTTCCTAAAAGGCGGATAGAAGAAGTCGATGACCGTGGTCAACAACTTCTCGACGCGGTGTTCTATGGATTTGAGGGCATTCATTTTCTTCGACAAAGGTAATTGGTTTTTCCATAGCAGGCAACAAAAAATAACGGCGTTGGCCCCAAAGAGCCAACGCCGACGGTTATTTTGCCACGACCAGTTTTCCGGTCTCACCTCACATCCTTCACCAACCGCACCGACTGCCCATAAAAGCGTCTTCCGTAGTTGCCAGCGCCACAAAAGCCCTCTCCGAAATGGAGCCCCCACGAGCAGCCAGCGCTATGGTGCGTGACCGACCAGTAGTTGCCAAAGTCGCCAAAACCGTTGACGAGTAATACGTGCCAACCGCCATTGCTGACTCCCGTGTAGCGAAGGCCGGCAGCAGGAAGGAAAACGGCACCATGCTGCTCCATCAGGTTCCACTGCGAGGCTGAGACGGGATTGTCTTCGAAGCCTGTCTCGGCCAAGTTGACATGGTTCAATTCATAGCAATCCGCACTCCAGTCGTCAGGCAGGAGAATCATCCCGTTAACACCATTCACGTTGGCCTTTGCAAACCGCTGGCCCGAAGGCGTCATTCGGGTTTCGAACAAATACGACCACTCGTCAATTGTCAGCGTCCGCCACAGGTTCGGTGCGTTGCCGCCGTTGCTGATGGCGTTGTAAACACCCCAGTCATAATTGGCCGAACTGCCCGTCAGATCGGGCGACTCCATACTTGTTGAAGGACCAAAGCCATAATGGTTGTCCTCATATACTTCGTCAAAATAATGTATAATTACGTCCTCAGTATTAGGATAGTTATGCCAAGGCATATAGTAAATGTTGTGTGGGTCTTTTATGTTATGGTAGCCACTCGTCCCCCATCCGAAAAGGTCGATCCATCCACCATAATACTGGCCAATGTTGGCGTTCCCCTCTCCGATATAATCCCATTGGTTCTCGGCAAAACGCCATTCCCTAGCCTTTGCCTGGTATTGCAGGTTGCCTCGCGAGAAACGGACCTGTTGCGTGCCACTGACCGAGAACAGCCCTTCCAAGGAGTCGATGGAAACCATGGGGGACTCTTCCCCTGTCTCGAAGCAGACTTCCGAGCCATAGGCAACGCCCTTTTCGTTCATGGCATAGGCACGAACGTAGTAGGTGGTGTGTGGTGTCAGGCCGGTGATGCCACACACAAAAGTGCTGTGTTCCGTGTTGGCCGCAGCGACATGGCTTCCAGCCAAGTCCGGGTCGTGCCCCAACCCCCAACAGAGACCCCGCTCGAGGATGTTGGCACCGCCGTCGTCAATCACCTCACCGCCTCCCGTCGCCGCATCGTACATCACGTTGGTCACTTGGGCCGTCGTCACTTGGGGCGTGGTCACTTGAGGCGGGTCGTCGGGCGTCTCTCCCCCATCCTCGCCGCCGCTGCCGTTTCCCGAGGACAAGGTGGTGAAGGCGACGGGCTCGCCGTAGGCCGTGCCCGAGTCATTGACCGCATAGGCCCGCACATAATAGGTCGTCGAGGGGGCCAGCCCCGCGATCCCACAACTGAAGCTCCCGAGGCCCTTGCCGACAGACACATGGTCGCCGCCGCGCTCGGGCGCCGCTTCGACGCCCCAGCACACGCCGCGCTCGACAACTTCGCCACCGCCGTCGGCGGTCACCTCGCCGCCTGCCGTGCAGGCCGTGGCGCCCACGTCACGCACCGGGGCGGTGGTGACGGCAGGGATTCTTACTTTATGGCAGCCGTTGAATGCGATCATCGTCGCCAACAGCATCAAAGCCAGTAGGGAAATAGTTCTTTTCATAACATATCGTTTATATGATCAATCATTGTCAGTTTTCATAGCCGAAGTCCGTCGTGTTGCGCCGAAGGCGTGGATCTCGGTGACCGTCTCGTAGAGCAGGGTGAAATAGCGCTTGGTGCACCTCGTGTTGCCGTCCACGAGGGTCTGCACCACCCGTTGCCGGTCGATGCCGTAGCCCACCGTCAGCGTCTTGCCGTCCTGGATGACGTCCATCCCGCTGTACTTCGACTTCCATTGATACAGGGTGGCCTTCGATATACCATACTCCCTGGCCACCACCTCGGCGCTAACGCCGCTCTCGAGTTCCTTGACGGCCTTCACCATCTCGCTCTCGCTGTGAATGCTTTTTCTCATCAGTTCCTCCTTCGTGACATAATTAACACTTTTTGTCTAATTTTGAACTGTCCGATTTTTAGGGAAGGGTACAGTGTAGCTTACCGTCTGCGGCGTGGAAGGGAACGTGCCGGAGGGCGTGAAGGCCCTGTCCATGGCGTGGGGCTTGGAGGCCGTGCCGAACACGGCATTGGAGTACACCGTCGTGACCATAAAAGAGATTCTATTATAATTTGTCAATGACACGTCCCACATACTTATCACGATCAATAATCCAAGTCACTTCATACCGATACTTATAGTTTACCATGTGAATATACATTCTATGGCCGTTTTGAGGGGTGTAAACTTCCCAATTATCAATCACTTGTCGGGGTTTGTATCTTAGAAACCAAGGAGTAAGTATATGCAGTTTTTTGTAATAATCTTTGAGAACGGCTTTATCCTTAATCCAATATACTGAAAATGTTGGATTGACTATGTCGCATAACGCACTTTCAGGAATCCAACGGTAGAATTTCATAAAGGTGAAAAAAATTGATTTAATGGATGTTGTATCTTTATTCCCCTCAATTACGATAGACAGGGGTTGATTGTTATAAGCATGCTCAATTGGAATTAAATCAGCGTGACCATCCTTAATCTTTTTTACAATAGCTTTACGGAAATAATCGCTATCTTCGCCTTTAGGATTACTGCCTTTAATTGTGAAGATTTCCAGTTCTTCCTTATAAATGCCTTCGGGAAAATGGCTTAAGCTTTCTGCTTCATTGAATAAAACTTTTTTCTCTTGGGAATAGACGTTTGTGCACATCAAGCATGAAAACAATATGATGATTCTGCTAAACTTATTATCCATAGTAAGTTTGTATATTATCTATTATAATTGTATTGAATCATATATGGTGACATGGCAATACCAAAACTCCTAATAGCCAATTCTGCATTCAAAAAAACAGGAGCCGTGACGGGAAGCAACGCATTCACATTTAGCACCCCAGACATTGCCAACGCTCTCGACGTATAATTCACACAACCATAAAACAGTCCATATTTTAGTGGTCCGGTATTTATCATGTTCTTGCCCATATTTACAGTCTCTTAATATTTTGCAAATACCCTACCATCTGTTTCAATTCTGAAATAGTAATCTTCATTTGTGGTACAAATTTCATCCATAAATAAAGATCTCCGAACTTCATGCATATTGAATTTCCTTTTTCTCTTATTGTAATATATTGTTCTATTGACACTTTGTGTACTCAAGGAGATGAAATCACCGTATTCGCCTAACTCGACGATTGATACAACAGAATTATCTCGAATGTTTATACTCAATAAAATGAGTTGATAGTACCTGTCACTTGAGTCTTGTCTCACAATTAACACACTATTAATACCAGAAACGAACTCAATGTTTCCGAGAGCATATAGGTTTATTTCATTTTTTAATCGCTTTTTTTCTAGATATAACCATTCTTCCTGATTAATAGGTGATTCAAGACCAATCGGTTCGTATGAACTAGAATCTATAGTCCATTTTGTATAAGGTATAATATCGAGTAACTCTTCCTTTTCAGTTTCGTCTACTATTAATTTGAAATCTTCCAAATCCAGCTTTTCTAGATCAAGGGAGTTGAATTCCTCTATTGAGAAGAATTTTTGGGGAATGGTTTTTATTTTCCACTGTTTTTGGGCATTGTCACTAAAGTTGTAATAAGCAAACCAATTACCCTCTACGGTTGAAGAAGAGCAATAATTTAAAAACAACATTATCATTAATAATCTTTTCATAATTAAGGAATAAAAGGTCTATTTGATATTGGATAGAGGTATTTTTTGTAATCTATATATATGTGTTTATAAATATAATTATTATAATATTTCATATAATTATAATAATAGTAATCTACTCTGTACTTCCATAGTTTGGCTTGGTCGTACTCGAATCTGCTAATTGACGCATGATGAAAATCTTCTTGACTCTTTGAAGTGTAACCAAGACTAAAAAATTGTAAATGAAGATATTCATGAGCAATTGTCAAATACAATTCTTCGGGACTTACAAATGCTGCCGGCGCATAATAACTATTGTATTTTCCAAATCCTATATTACGTGTTACCGCGTAGGCTTTGGTGATGTCGTCATCAGTAAAATAACTGCCTTTTTGATGCCAGCCATCGGGACATGATCCGTCTGCATAGGAATCGACTAAGTTTCTTGGATTGTAAAACCCATTTTCCTCGGAAAACTCCTTTAAGTATTCATTTGAATACGTCAATCTTTTATCAATTTCTTCTTCCCAAGACTCGTCGAAAGAAGGATTAGTTCTTGTGTAAGTAATGCCTTCTCCGGTCCAAAAATTACCCCCACATTGTTTTGAATAATATCCAGCCTCAAGTCCGCCAAGCAATCCTCCTGCCAAAGCTCCCCACGCTCCCGATTTCATACCAGCCCAAAATCCTTGGCTAAAAGAAGCGCCTTGCATCCATGCAGCTGTTGATGAACCGACAAAGCTTCCCGCAAAGCCGCTTGTAGCTCCTGCCAGACTTCCTAACCAAAACCCCTCGGCTCCATTCAACAAGACATTCATCCCATACCCCACTTGATACCCGAAGGCCCCACCAAGGCCACCGGAAATGGCACCGATACCAGCAGCAACCCAAAACTGGCCGCTGTTGTTGACATTTCCAGACATCACCTGCATGGCCGTGTTCGAGAACGCGCCTATGATGGCACCAACCACAACGGCTTCCCACAACACTTCGCCGCTCGGATCCACGTACCGCAACGGGTTGTGTCCGCAATAGGCGTAGCGGTTGAACCCCAGAGCGCTCGTCGGGTCTAGGACATAGCGGTCCGCCGAGAGGAAGGAACTCATCGTCGGGTCGTACATCCTTCCGTTCATGTTGACGAGGCCGAAGTTATACAGGTGTTCGTTCCCAGTGAAGCCCCGATCGAACATCGGCGTGCCGGTGAAGCTGTCGCTCCACGTGGCGGGATCGCGCAGGTTGCCCCAGGCGTCGTAGCTCAGACGCTGCTCCACACCGCCGTCGCTGTCGGTGATCGTGGTCCACGAGCCGAGGTTGTCCTTCAGGACGTAGTGAAGGGCATCTGCTCCTCCGTTGAGGCGCTCCACCACGGCGAACACACCGCTGGGACCGGAGAGGTAGGTGCGCTGTCTTTCCGTAGTGAAAAGCCCAGAGGATTCGGTCACGTATTCGCACGCCCCCACGTAGCGCTTGGTGCGGATGGTGTTGCTCACATGCTCTTCTATGGAGATCCGCTGATGGTCGTGGCCGTAGGCGAAGACCAAGCTGTCGTTGCCCTGCTTGACCTTGAGCACCTTGTCGAACCCCGTGTAGCTCACCGTCTGCGGGGTCGAGGGGAACAACCCGGAAGCCGTCACGGCCTTGTCCAGAGCGTGGGGCTTGGGTTGTTTTCGAAAAGCCTGAAGTGTCATATTTCCAAAAGGTGTTAAAAATGAATTCTAAAGGAACCTGTTACATATCCTTCTTCTATCATTTGAATGTTTAGATTAAGAATATAATCCAATGTTTCTATGATTTTGTTTTCGCGCCATCCTTGATTTTTCAATAATTGCTTTATTTCATCTTTGTTTTTTGTGATTATTTCACCTTGATTTAATTGTTGTTTATTTACAAAATCCAAGAATTCTATTGCGTTTTTAATCCTTTTATCCATTGCAAAAATCCAGAAAAACTCCTGTATCTGTTCGTCATACTCATAACGAATAATGCCACTAATACCATCTTCGCCGATCTCGACCTTATAAAGGTACGCATTATATAAATTGAAATACGAACACAAAAAACGCACGGCATACTTCTCCACGCCAAACTCAAATGACAATTCTTCTTTTGCTTTTAGTACGGCTGTTTTCAATTGCTCATCATTGAAATACACTCCAGGATAACGAAGCAGGTCCTCTTTAAATGAAGTATATCGACTCACCACGGAATGTAACTCATTAAAGGTTTTTTGCTCTGACTCGGACAAACAGTTGTGATTCAGTTCTAAATCGTAAGATTCGTAAAATGCATCACAGAAAGATTCCCCTGTTATTTTTTCGGAAAGATAGTAATCCATGATCCAAAAGAGGTACTTTTTGTCGGTTTTATTAATCATTGTATTTTAGTTATTACGGTTTTATTGGTGGCATTGGTCCTAATGGGGATGGTGAGTATAAAAAGTGATAAATTGTATTATTGGATTGTTTATACAAAACCTCAATATTATATAATTTACCATTTTTATAAATAGTTGAGTAATACATCTTTGCTGCGGTTCCTTGTGGATCCGGACCTACAACTTGTGGATTCTTAATGACCTCATCTAAAATATTCAATGGCACTCTTCTTGCTGGATCATCCATCCTATTAAGAGTAGCGTTTGTAAATTCATATGAGATATTTGTGGTTTTTTCTATGCTTTTAATACTACTTAAAAACAAAGAAATGCTATTGAACAAACACTCTACACTTCCTAAAGCAAAAACCGTCGTCATTGAAGGGATCGATTGCCATAATAGATATCCTTTGAACATTTCTTCCGTATCAACCAAATACCCGCCTAGAACATTAGGATCTTTTTGATAAGAGAGTCCCTTTTGTTCCAAAGCATTTTCAATATCACCTATTGAAGCATTCTCCACAGCTAAGAACAACAATCCTTGTTTAAGATATTCAACATTAGTTTTACCGTTGTGATGTTCAATTAATCCAGAGGCTAAATTTACATAAAAGCCTCCCGAGCCCCCTCCCCCATGCAATTCGTTTTCTTCCATCCAAATGACGATGGGGTCGTCGGTGGACAGTTGAAGGATTCCGAGGTCCCTGGGCTCGTAGGCGCGCTCAACATAAGAATAGATGTCTTGGTAATACTCATTGGAGGAGGGTGACGAGCCGGGGGTGGGTTTCATCTGCCATCCGCTCGGATCCACGTACCGCAACGGGTTGTGTCCGCAATAGGCGTAGCGGTTGAAGCCCTGGGCGCTCGTCGGGTCCTGGACATACAGGTCCACCGAGAGGAAAGAACTCATCATCGGGTCGTACATGCGGCCGTTCATGTTGATCAAGCCAAAATGGTAGAGGTGCTCGTGTCCGGTGAAGCCCCGATCGAACATCGGCGTGCCCGTGAAGCTGCCGCTCCACGTGGCGGGGTCGCGCAGGTTGCCCCAAGCGTCGTAACTCAAACGTTGCTCCACGTTGCCGTCGCTGTCGGTGATCGTGGTCCAAGAGCCCAAGTTATCCTTCAGGACATAGTGCAATGTATTCGTGCTTCCCGAGGTCTCCACCACGGCATAGACGCCCGTCGGGCCGGTGAGGTAGGTGAGCCAGCGGTCGGTGGTGAGGCTTCCCATGGTTTCCGTGACACGCTCGCAGGCGCCCACGTAGCGCTTGGTCCTGACGGTGTTCCCGGCATGCTCCTCCATGGCGATGCGCTGGTGGCCGTACCCGTAGGTGTAAACCAGGCTGTCGCTGCCCATCTTGACCTTGCCCACCTTGTCGAACCCCGTGTAGCTCACCGTCTGTGGCGCGGAAGGGAACGTCCCGGAGGCCGTCACGGCCTTGTCCATGGCGTGGGGCTTGGAAGCCGTGCCGAACACGGCGCCGGAGAACACGTGGTTCCCGCCGGCGATCTTGGACGTCATGTGCCCGTAGCCGTCGTAGGCCATGGCACCCGTGGGCGTCGTGCCCAGACGGACTCCCGTCAGCCGGTCCATGTCGTCGTATGTGAAGGTCTCTTCCATCATACTTCTAAAAACGCTTTATTTGTTACATCTAAGTATTTCGGAATTAGGTGTTTCTTCTAGTAATTCTCTATAATTCAATAGAAAGTCGTTGTTGGGATGCTGTCTTATATACTTGTTGACTTCTTTAAGTGCAACTTCTTTTCCTTTATAATAAGCTATGAATTCTGTTTTTGTAGTGATAAGATTGATACTGTCAGGATAACAACTAACCCATTGATTATAAAGTTTTTCCGTTTCCTTTAATACTTTCTCGGCATCTTTTGTTCTCTGCAGATGATCCAATGCTTTTGCTTTCAAAAAGAGCATATCGGGATTCTGATATGAGTTGTTTATGGCTGAATCTATGATTTCAATGGTAGCGTAATAGTCCCTTTTTGCATCATAAACTATTGATTTATAATAATATGCTGGAAGCATCCTTGGAGAAAGTTCTATAGCTTGATTCAAATCCATAATCGCTGAATCCAAATACGAAGAATCTCTCTCTGTATAAAACTTCCCAAGATGATTGAAAACTGCCTGGTTTACCAAGTCTTTATAGTCAGAAGGCAGTATTTCCGATTTGTGTTTTTCTAGGCAATCACATTGATTATCAGAACAGGATACTATGGAAGAAATAAGGAGAATTATTATTAATAAATTATTTATTTTCATATTATAATATTATTTTTAGTATCAATATATTGTAAAAGTTGTATCAGCATCTATTGGAAATCCATTATATGTCGGAATATAGCAACCACAAGGGTAAAAGCTAACATTCCATCCGCCTGAAATACTTAACACTATACTACCTGAAGAAGGAAGAGGAAATGTTGCGGATCCAACAAAACAAGCATTTGGATAGTTTAAGATAGCTTCTCCTGAATACTGTAAAGGTTTTGAAGCGATAATCTGTCCATTGTTTATCAATGTAGCTTTTGCATAGGGAATCACTGTTCCATCCAAAACAAGAGTATTGAATGAGTTTGCATTTACAAAAATAGAAGAGGTCTCTGCATTTACAACTACATTGTAATTCATTTTATAGTTTGCTAATTGCATTGCAGCACAATTATATTCCACTGCAAGGGGTAAATAACCTTTTCTATTAATGGTCTCGCTAAATCTCTTGTTATACATTTTCAATGGCTGATTCGAAACAGCATAAACACCATATTTATTCCCTCCCACATACTCATACAAAGCTTTTGCCGTGTGTTTGTTTCCATTGGCATCCGTCCAAGTATAGTAAGAGTTCCTGAAACCAGATGCGCCTTGATAATCACCATACAATTCACCAAC
>JAEFAE010000003.1 GCA_016291135.1 Bacteroidales bacterium | reverse complement strand
TCCGGAAAGAGTGCTGCTGTGGACGGCTCGTATAGGAGGAGGAGTGGGCTGTTGGCTCGGCATGCTCCTCTTCCGCCATAAGACCAAACACATCCGATTCAAAGTCCTGGTGCCGCTGTGGACGGTGATCTGGATCGCATTGGTTTTAATGCTGCAAAACGGGTATTTTAAGTTTTTGCTATAGCTAAAAATTAATTGAAATTAGTGTAATAATAAAATATTCTTAGGACATAAAAAAAGAAATCGACAGGCCAACTCGCCCTAAGGGTCATCGCTGGATTATGGACGTCTGAAAGGACTGTTCCCCTACCAATTTCTGGCTGCAGAGATAAAGAAAGATTTTAATACTGCAACAGAAAAAGTGAAAAAATATGTCAAACTTCACCGCATCAACGCCCTCACCATCACCGGCTGATGATCGGAGGCCTCGGGTTCCTCGATGACGACGGACTCCATCACTTCAGCCTCCCGATCTTTGAAGAGGGCAATGTAGTCGAGACAATCCACCGGCACATCGGCAGGGTAGGAGGGCTCGGAAACAGAAAGGATGGTAAAGTACTTCTCCATCTCCTGCAAAAGCACTGATCCAGGCGTGTCGTTCCAGTCGCCGGCCAACACGAAGGGCTTCTGCCAACGCCGGGCTTCCTCCACAATCAACGGCACAGACGCCAGCCGGGCTTCCTCCTCCAAGTCGAGATGGGTGCAGGCCATCACATAGTCCTTCAGCTCCACCACCAACAATACACGGGGCTCCTCGCCTGGCAACGGGATGCACTTGGTACTCAACGGGGTCTCCTTGACAAGGATGCCCACACCGTATTGGCCACCGTCATAGTCGATGGCAGGCCCGAAGACGGACTCGTAACCGGTGCGACGGGCCAACTCACCCAACTGGAAACAATGCCCACTGCGACCTGTCATGCTGTCGAGCTCCTGCAAGGCGACGACATCGGGCTGTTCCCGCTGAATCACCTCGGCAGTGCGGTCGTAGTCCACCACCAGGTCCATGCCGGCGCAATGGCGCACGTTGTAAGTCATCACCAATAACGTGTCCTGATGCCGGTGGCATGCCGTCAAGGTACACATCAACAGCATCAGGGCCACAATAATGCTCCGTCTCATCATGGTTTTCTGTTTTTTGTCAAGAATTTGAGAATAGGAGAGAGAACCATCGTCTTTCATTTCTCTAATTTTTGTGTTATTTCTGGGTCAAAAATACAAAAAAATGTATCTTTGTCCTTGATAATTCAAACCGTACTCATCATGAAACACTTTTGCACACTGCTACTCATGCTACTGCTGGCCTTCACAGCCTCTGCACAAAACACCAAACCACAACCGCTTACCCAAGAACAGTTCGAAAGCCTGTGCCCGACCCCGCCCATGGGATGGAACAGCTGGAACCGTTTCGGCTGCAACGTCAGCGAGCAGCTGCTGATGGAAGCCGCCGACGCACTGGTGGCCTCGGGCATGAAAGACGCCGGCTATCAATACATCGTGGTGGACGACTGCTGGCAGATCGACCGCGACGCAGATGGCAACATCGTGTGCGACCCGGAACGCTTCCCGCACGGCATGAAATACGTGGCAGACTATATCCACTCCAAAGGTCTCAAATTCGGGATATACTCCTGCGTCGGTACCCATACCTGCGCCGGGAGGCCGGGCAGCATGGGCCACGAATACCAAGACGCACTCTACTATGCTCGCACCGGAGTCGATTACCTGAAATATGACTTCTGCAACAACCAAGGCACCAACTCCAAGACAGCCTACACGGTCATGCGCGAAGCGTTGAAGACAGCCGGACGTCCCATCGTGTTCAGCATCTGCGAGTGGGGGAGTACCAAACCCTGGGAATGGGCCCAAGGCATCGGTCACCTGTGGAGAGCCACGGGCGACATCATCAACCTATGGGACGGCAAAGCGGACTGGGGCGGCCACGGCATGGTCAACATCATCGACCTGGTGCAAGACCTCCATCCATACAACGGCCCCGGCCACTGGAACGACCCCGACATGCTGGAGGTGGGCAACGGCGGGATGAACGCCACCGAAGACCAAAGCCACTTCTCGATGTGGTGCATGCTGGCCGCACCCCTGATGGCGGGCAACGACCTCAACAACATGAGCGATGACACGCGACGCATCCTCACCAACAAGGAAGTCATCGCCATCGACCAGGATCCCCTGGGTATCCAAGCCCATCTCTCTGTCGCCATGGGCGACCGCCAGATCTGGGTGAAACAGCTCGAAAACGACCAATGGGCGGTGTGTTTCTTCAACCGCGGCGACGACGCCTGGAACCTCAACTTCAACTGGAACGACATCCCCGAACTACGCAAAACAGGCTGTAACTACAGCGTCTATGACCTCTGGCAGCACAAGACCATCGCCAAGTCCACTGCCAAGAACGTGACCGCAACCATCCCTTCGCACGGGGTGCTGATGGTCCGACTGACGCCCGTGAAAGGCTCCTAAATCATACTAAATGAACTACTTACGCTATTTCTTATTCACACTTTTCACGCTATTGATGACCACCACGACATGCTCACTCCCGGAGTGTATGTACTTCGTCTCATCAACGGCGAGGATGTCAGGACCCGGAAGATAATTATCCATTAACTATGTTCGAATCGATCAACCCTTTAACAAATAAATAACCCACTGTTTACTGGCAGTTATTTTTCTTTCTTTTATGCACCTAATAATGACTGTCAACAAATCGAATTTGCGTATGAAAAAGCTTTTCTTTACTTTGTTTGCTTTCCTGATCACCTCCGTGATGATGGCAGGAAGCCTGGTGAAAATCAACTATTCAGGACGTGCTGCGTTGGAACAGCTCTTCAACGACCCGAACCTCACCGTTCACTATTACAACGACACAGAGGTCTATGCCACTGCCCACGTTTTCGACGGCAACACGATGACCCTGCTTGACGAAGATGCCTTCGCCCAGAACGAGGTCTATACGCTCGTGTATTGTCCCCAAGAACAACAGGAGGCTTACCTTGCAAAACACCCCATCCAGGCACTGAACAGGACGAAACAGGCACTCCTCGCCAGAGGCATGGTGATGCCCTATAAGAACGACGGCGCCGTGGCAATCTTCAACCGTCCGGCCCAGCTGCCTCGACTCACCCGTGACTTCCCCGTGGTGACCGAAGTGGACGCCCGTATCAGCGAGATGCTGGCGCAGGTGGACATGGACTCGTTGCAGGCTACCGTTCAGCATCTCCAGGACTATGGCAGTCGCATCTGGAACTCGGCCAACGCCTTTGCGGCCTCGGACTGGATCGCCGAACGCATGCGCGGCTATGGCCTGGAGGTGGAACAACAAGCTTTCAACGCCAACACCTGGATGGGCAGTGGCGCTGCGGGTCCCAACGTCATCGGCATCCTACGCGGCACCACCTATCCCGACACCTACGTGGTGTGCGGTAGCCACCTCGACTCGTTCTCCTACGAGGCGATGTATGGAGGAGGTACAGCGCCTGGTGCCGACGATAACGCCACCGGCGTGGCCAGCGTGCTCGAGAGTGTCCGCATCATGAGCCAATATGAGTTTGAATACTCCATCGTCTTTTGCGCCTACGGCTGCGAAGAGATGGGCCTCTATGGCAGCGGAGCCTACGCCGTTCGCTGCCAACAGCAAGGGATGGACATCATCGGCTACTTCAACAACGACATGAACGGCTACCTCTATGGCGACCAGATCCATATCGACCTGATCTATCCCAACTCGGTGGAGCCCATCGGTAACTACTACATGAATGTGGCCAACATCTATTATCCGGAGATGCCGGTCCGTCACGTCAACTTCACCCAGGGCGACAGCGACCATACCTCGTTCAATAACAACGGCTATATGGGCATCTATCCCTTCGAAGACTACCAACATTACAGCCCCAACATCCATACACCTCAAGACTTGATCGGTCCTTCGGTCAACAGCTTCGGCATGTCGCAGCGTTACTGCCAGATGAACATCGCCTGCCTCGCCGAGATTGCCAATCCGATGGGAGAGGCTCCTGTGGTGGAATGCAACCCAGTGGAAAACTTCCATCTTGAATATCCTCGTGACGCCCAAGAGCTGTCGCAGGTCACGCTGGCTTGGAACGCACCGCTTCCGGGATCAACGGGAACCTGCCTGCATTATGACGTCTATCGCAATGGCGTTGCCATTACCAGCGTGCCCCATGGCAATTATGAGCTGTTCGGCTATGCGGATACGATCTCGGTCGGCGTCCATGCCGAATATAAGGTGGTGGCGGTCTATGACGATCAGTGTGAAGCCGCTTCCGAGACCCTCGAAGCCGTCGGCATGCCTGACGACCTGTCCGAGGCGGCCCTTGGCCATGTCACCGTGTATCCCAACCCTGTTGAAGGTGACTTGACCGTCAAGGCGGAAGGCCTGCAACGTGTGGTCGTCTATAATGCGATGGGACAACAGGTCGCTGTCATCGTGCCCAAACAAGACGAATGCCTGGTCCCCATGGCGTATCCGCAAGGGGTGTACTTCATCCAAGTGGTTACCGCTAACGGCATCATCACCAAAAACGTGGTGGTTCGATAACCTAGTAAAGAATTGGTGTAAAAACCTGCAGCGTCACTACCACAGGCCGATGGTCGGAGGCTGCAGGTTCGTCGATGACCATGGATTTCAGGACCCGGGTTCTCCTGTTTTTGTAGGAGGCTACATAATCGAGGCATTCCTGCGGTTGATCCGCAGGGTAAGAGACCTCGGGTGAAGAAAGGATGGTGAAAGCGCGTTGCAGCTCGCTTACCAGCTCGGAGTCGGGCGTGTCGTTCCAGTCGCCCGCCAAAAGGAAAGGCTTCTTCCATTGCTTGGCTTCCTCCTTGATGAGAGGGATCGAGGCCATGCGAGCCTCCGGTTCAAGGTCCAGGTGGGTGCAGGCGATCACATAGTCTTTCAGCTCCACCACCAACAGCACACGAGGTTCCTCGCCTGGTAACGGGATGCGCTTCGTGCTTATCGGCGTCTCACTGCAGAGGATGCCTACGCCATATTTGCCTCGGTCGTAATCAATGGCGGCACCAAACACGGGTACATATCCCGTGCGGCTGGCAAGCGCGCCCAGCTGGTCACATTGTCCGCTGCGCCCCGTCATGCTGTCCAACTCCTGCAACGCCACCACATCAGGCTGCTGCCGCAGGATCACCTCCGCAGTACGGTCGTAGTCCACCACCCGGTCCATGCCTGCACAATGGCGCACGTTGTAAGTCATCACCTTGATCGGTTCCGACACACGTCCAGTGGACTGCCCCATAGCAGCCACCACAACAACCATGAATATGACTATCCAACCAATACGCCTTCTCATATCTTCTGTCTTCTGTCTTCAGAATTCTTAATAAACAATTCTATACTCATATTTCGTTTCTTTCAAATCAGTTCCGATCTGCATCCCAAGTTCATCCATCTCCGGAACAGAGAAGACGGCATCGACTAGGCATTGCTGTCCTTCGTAGGTTAAGGTAGCAGCGAAAATGCTTGCCTTGATCCGCAAACTCATATAGATGACGCGATCCAAGTCATCATATTTGAGTTCGACATCTTGTTCATCGTAGGGGGAATCCCACACCTCTTCATCGTCCCCTTCCTCCTCCTCATAGCCGTATTTGAACTCGTACCGATAGCTGGTGTTTTCGCCGGCTGACACGATGGCCTGAAGCCGTCCTTTCTGGTCGAATTTGAAATAACTACCGTCCGAGGTATTGTCCTCTCCCTCGAAATCGCCTTCGTAAAGATCGCCCATGATGTATAGCTGCGAGAGCGCTCCGTTGGAGTCATAGACCCATCGGGCGATGGTGTCATTATTCATGCCGAGACAGTACTGAGGCCTGGTCCAGTCCACTTTGGGTTCCTGAGCGACAACCGTTTTCTCTTGCTCTTTTGCCTCTTCGCCCGAAGGGGCTGACTTGCTGCTCTGAGTGGGATTGGTACAGGCTGTCAGCATCGTCACCGCAATAAAAAAGAATAGTTTTCTTTTCATAAAGATTTGATTTAGTGTTTACTGCAAAAGTATAAAAAAAAGAGTTTGAACGAATCGAAAAATTGCTTATTTTTGAAGTCTTAACGCTGTCGTGCCAAGGGAATCATCGTCCCCTGGCCCCACAAAAGGAAGGTTATCATTATGGACGAAGTCAAGATCATTGAAATCAAGAAAAGCGTATTTGCTGACAATGAGAAAGATGCCGATGCATTACGGCACGAGCTTAAGGGTGAGGGCGTGTTCCTCCTCAACTTGATGTCAGCCCCAGGAAGTGGCAAAACCACCACTTTGGTCAAAACAATTAACTGTCTAAAGGACAAAATTCGCATCGCGGTGATGGAAGCAGACATCGACAGTGACGTGGATGCCCTCCGGATCAAGGAGGCTACCGGCGTGCCTTCCATCCAGCTCCATACGGGTGGTATGTGCCACCTCGACGCGGAGATGACCCGCCAAGGCCTCGACGGCCTCCTGGCCGATCATTTGTCACCGGACCTTGTGGTCCTCGAAAACGTCGGCAACCTGGTCTGTCCTGCCGAATTCGACACAGGAGCCAGCGCCAACGCCATGATCCTCTCGGTGCCCGAAGGCGACGACAAGCCGCTCAAATACCCCCTGATGTTCTCGGTGTGCGACCTCGTGTTGATCAACAAGATCGACGTGATGCCTTATTTCGACTTCGATCTGGAGCGATGCAAACAAAACATCAAGATGCGCAACCCCAAGGCCCAGGTGATCCACATCAGCGCCAAGACCGGCGAGGGTATCGATATTTTCGCTGAATGGCTCCTCAACCAGGTCCATCAATGGAAATCCGTCTCGGAGTCTTGATCTACAACGTAAATCCAACCCCATAGCTTACCTTTCAAATCCTATATCATGCCCGAAATGTCAACCAAGTTTGTCCCCAAACACAAAGGCGACAAAAACCCGAATCCCAAACTGTTGAAATTTGTCCGTCATGTCACGGACCGCATCCCCGGCAAGCTGAAGATGACCACCGACGGTCCCGAATACTGGGGATTGGCCTGCATCTTCGAAGACGAGATGGATGCCCAGACCCGCGAGGCCTCGCTAGACCTGCTCCTGGATATGCTTCCCGGCAACTACTTCAAAGTGCGTAAGCACCATACGTATGCGGAGTTGCACGAGATGAATGCCAAGAAGCACTACACTCCTGACGACCAGTCCCTTGACGAGTTGCTGGACCTAATGGCCCGTTTGGGAGTCATGGAGTATGATTACGGAGACAAATATACCAAAGACGGACCTGTTCCTGGTACAACATACAAAAGGGAAGATCGAATATACTGGGTTCCCATGTTCGTTCCTGGCAGTGCTGAATACACCAACATGAATGAGGCACTAATGAAGAAGCATCCTGAATTGGGCATGTTCTTCGAACGCATGACCTTCCTCCCACTGGAAAAAATCACCCCCATGATACCCATGGGCGGCTCCGGCATCGGCATGCATGTGATCCCAGTGGAAAAAGCCATCTCTATGGAAAACCAATCTATTGACATAGAGCATATTTCCTACTGGCTGAAACGCTACGAAGGGCATTTGGCCGTTGGAATCTGCTCCTGTCGAATTGGCCGCAAAGGGTTGGACGAAGGCTGCGCCGACGACTACCACGACTGGTGTATCGGTGTGGGTGACATGGCCGAATACCTGGCCGAGACGGGTCGCGGTCACTACATCACCTACGACGAGTGCATGGCCATCTTGAAAAAGGCAGAAGACCACGGCTTCGTGCATCAAATCACCAATATTGACGGAGAAGGCAAAATCTTTGCGATTTGCAACTGTAACGTAAAGATTTGCAATGCTTTACGCACATCACAACTGTTCAATACACCGAACATGTCGCGGAGCGCCTACGTGGCCAAGGTGGATCCCACCAACTGCGTGGCCTGCGGCCGTTGCGTGGAGTATTGTCCCGCCGGCGCCGTCAAACTGGGCCAGAAGCTCTGCACCAAACACGGGGAGCAGACCTATCCCAAGCAGGAACTGCCCGACGCCAAGAAATGGGGTCCGCACAAGTGGGACGAGGACTACCGCGACAAGAACCGCATCAACTGCTACCCGACGGGTACGGCGCCTTGTAAGACGGCCTGTCCGGCCCACATCGCCGTGCAAGGTTACCTGAAGAAAGCCGCCGAGGGCAAATATACCGAGGCGCTGGAGCTCATCAAACGCGAGAACCCGTTCCCGGCCGTGTGCGGACGCGTCTGTAACCGTCGCTGCGAGGACGCCTGCACCCGCGGCACCATCGACCAGCCCATCGCCATCGACGCGGTCAAGAAGTTCATCGCCGAACAGGACCTCAAGGCGGAGACCCGCTTCGTACCCGAGGTGAACATCTGCTCCAACGTGCTAGACCACTGGGAGGAGAAGATCGCCATCATCGGCGGCGGTCCCGCAGGCTTGAGTTGCGCCTATTACCTGGCCACCATGGGCTACAAACCCACGGTGTTCGAGAAGTCGGAGATCCCGGGCGGCATGCTGCAATACGGCATCCCTTCCTACAAGTTGGGCAAGGACGTGCTCAAGGCCGAGATCGACATCATGCGGGAGATCGGCGTCGACATCCGCACGGGCGTGGAAGTGGGGAAGGACCTCAGCATCCAGCAGCTCCGCGAGCAGGGCTACAAGGGCTTCTACGTAGCCATCGGCTGCCAAGGCGGCAAGTTGCCGGGGGTTCCTGGCGAGACCCTCGAAGGCACCGTCACGGCCATCGACTTCCTGCATGCCATGAACTGCGGTCCCAACCATACCTCAACATTCACGGAACAGCTTTCGAACAAGAAGGTGATCGTGGTGGGGGGCGGTAATGTGGCTATAGACGCCGCCCGCGTAGCGAAGCGGAGCGGGGCGGCGGAGGTCACCATGCTCTCGCTCGAGACGGAAGACATCATGCCGGCGTCCCTCGAGGAACGTCGCGAAGCCCGCGAAGACGGCGTGGTGATCAACCCCGGATGGGGCCCCAAGGAAGTGCTCGGCGACCAGAAGGTTTCCGGAATCGTTTTCAAGAAATGCACTTCGGTGTATGACGCTGAAAAACGTTTCAACCCGCAATACGACGAGAACGAGACCATCACCTTGGAAGCCGACCTGGTGATCTTTGCCATCGGACAGACCGTCGTCCTCAAGGACCTCCTGAAAGACACCAAGGTGGAATTCTTCCGTGGCGTCTATCCCGTGGCCGACAAGCTGACCTACCAGACGGCCGAGGAAGACATCTTTGTGGGCGGTGACTGCTTCACCGCGCCCAAGTTCGCCATTGACGCCATCGCCGCCGGCAAGGAAGCCGCCGAGAGCCTGCATCGCTATGTGCAGCACGGCCATTTGACCATCGGCCGCAACCGTCGCGACTTCATCGAGCTCAACAAAGACGACATCGAGGTGGCTTCGTACGACAACACCTCCCGTCAAGTGGAAGGGGAAGCGCATGACCGCGACCCGTTCAGCGAATACCATCTTACCCTTACCGAAGAGCAGGTGCGCAAGGAGACCGCCCGCTGCCTGAGCTGTGGCGCCTCCGTCGTCGACGAGAACCGCTGCATCGGCTGCGGCGTGTGCACCACCAAATGTGCCTTCGATGCCATTCATCTGCACCGCGAACATCCCGAGGCCAGCATCATGCGCACTTCCGAGGACAAGTTCAGTGGTATCCTGCCTTACATGCTCAAACGAACCGGTAAGATCATCTTCGGCAAAAAGTAATACTGTCTTCTCCAAAATGCACGAACTGGGAATCGTATTCTATATCATCAAAGACGTCAAGCAGGTGGCGGAGGAGCATCAGGTGGAACATGTCTCCAGCGTGGTGATGGACATCGGCGAGGTTTCGACGGTGGTGCCGCATCTGCTTACCGACTGCTGGCGTTGGGCGGCCGACAAGGAGCCTATCTTGAAAGGCTGCGAGATGAAGGTCAACACGATCCCGGCGGTCACCTGGTGTGACGCGTGCAAGCAAGAATATCCTACCGTGAAATACGGCAAGACCTGTCCCCACTGCAACAGCGACAACACCTGGCTGCTTCGGGGCAACGAGGTCGAAATCAACAGTATCATTGTGTGATTTCTAATTTCTGATTTCTAATTTCAAATTCAAATAATATGTCTTGTTTCATTGTTCCTCTTACGCAAGCGCTCGCCACGACGGCGTACCGCAAGACCCACGAAGCCTCCATCCACAACCCCAAGTCATCGGTGCTCAAACGCCACCTCCCCGCCTTGGAGAAGATGTTGTGGGGCGGCTCGGTGATGCTCGTCGTTGACCATATCATCAACGGGGAAGTCACCTGGCGCTATCCTTTCTTCACGGCCTTGGAAAGCGCAGGCGGCGGCCAGATCATGCTTAAAGAAATGCTTACGGTAGGCCTGCCTATGTCGTTGGTTTTAACCTTAGTATGGATCGGCTATGCCTTCGTCAAAGACCATCGCGCAAAAAAGCTTTCTCCTTCAGACATTTAATTCCTAAAACCTAATAGTTATGTTTTTCCAAGTTTATGGCGCTCATGCGCTGCCTCAGTGGGGAATGATGCTCGTTGTCCTCGCAGGCCTTATCTTATTGAACGAGTTTGCCCGTCGCACCAAGTTCGGCGGTATCTTTACTTTCTTGGTAGTTCCGGTGGCGCTTACCGCCTACTTCCTCGCCATTTGGATTGGCGTTCGGAACGGTGCGCAGTGGGCGCTTGAAAACCAGACCCATGTCTATATGCAGGGGTGGTTCCACTATGCCAAGCTCTATGCAGCCACAGCCGGATGTATCGGCTTTATGATGATCAAATACAAGTGGGGCATCGGTGCCAAACACTGGTTCAAGCCCTTCCCGTTCATCATTGTGGCCATCAACATCCTGATCGCCTGCGTCTCCGACTTTGAGAGCGCTGTGATGGGATGGAACAAGTGGTGGCTTACTTCCGAAGGGGTTTGGCAGTATGGTGGCTGGCACAACGTCTTCAACGGCGTGGCCGGTTTGTTCAACATCTTCTGTATGACCGCCTGGTGGAATGTGTATGGCTCTAAGGACAAGAAAGATATGATCTGGGCCGATATGACCTGGGTCTATATCGTCATCTACGACATCTGGAACTTTGCCTATACGTACAACTGCCTGCCGACGCACAGCTGGTACTGCGGTATCGCCCTGCTGCTCGCTCCTACGGTGGCTGCTTTGCTGTGGAACCGTGGTGGCTGGATCCAGAACCGTGCCAACACCTTGGCCATCTGGTGCATGTTCGCTCAGGTGTTCCCGCTCTTCCAGGAGACCTTCAAAGACGGTCGCCAGTGGTTCAGCTGGGCTACGCTTCCCGTCCTCTATCCCGAAGGGGTCGCCACCATCGAGAAGCTGTATGCTGCCGGTGGACAGGCTGCCGTTGACGGTATTGTGGGTACTACCGTAGATCCTTCCGTCGTGGCGGCCAATCCCACCATGATGGTCGTGATCAGCGCGCTAGCCCTGATAGTGAATATCGTGGCCTTGGGCTACATCATCTGCGTCTCCAAGAAACGTCACATCAACCCGTACAAGCAAGACGTCTTCGTCAACCAGAAGTACTACAAGGACGCCATGGCACGCGCCGATGTGGATTGATCCTGGGACCTGTTTTCACAATCTATTGAACCATTGAATTGGAGGCCTTGTTTCAGGGCCTCCAATTTTTATTGTTAAAAACGGCCCTCGAACGCCATTGTTTCGATGTTTTTGTCTATTTTTGTTTTTTAACATTTCAATACGATGAAAAAACTGATCAAAACCCTTCTTATCCTGGCGATTATTGCCGTGGCGATGATGTTTACCCGTCCTGAAAGGGAAAAGCATGTCGAAAAGCTCACCAGCGAGATTGTGAAATCGTCCCAAGAGAAACATGACAACGAAGATACGGGAATCCTTCAAGACCTCGGCAACGCCCTGTTGGGTGCCGTGAGCGAGAAGCTGACCCGGGTTTGGGTGAACTCCCAGCTCGAAGTGACCGACTATAAGGTGATCAACGTTGGCCGAATGTATTACAAAGGCTCCGAACGGGTGGTCACCATTGGTGCATTTAAGCATGTGTTCTGCCCAGTGGAAGCATACGACTTGCTGGAAGAAATGGATACGAACGAATAACAGATTAAATGAAAATAACGATGAAAAACCTTTCCTTGATCCTGACACTTGCCCTGGCATGTTTCATGCTGGGCTGCAACCAACAAAAAACCCCTAAGGCTGCTCCGTTGCCTGCCGATATCGCCGATTACGACATGGTGATGCTCGATAACGGCCAACTCAATTTCTATAACACGAACACCGGTGTCATGACGCCGCTGGAGGCCGAGAAGGACAGCGTGGTGAATGCCTGCTTCGAGCCCGACATCGTCTATTATTGCGTGGCCAAGGACAACCACATCCTGCTGCGTTGCATCGATCTGAAGCAGTCCAATCCACAGCCCAAAGAGCTGGGGGACTGGGGCGTTCCCTACGACGATTGCGTAACCGAGACCTACGGCGAGGTGTCTCCTTTGGAGTATTACCGTGGGAGAAACACACTGGGTTTGTATCATAACTTCAGCTGGGACGGCTACTGGTTCAACCAACAGAAGCTCTATGACCTGGAGACGGGCGAGATTGCCGACTGGACCTGGGAATGGGAAGAAGCAGGGCAGGTCTCCGACGACGATGAGCAGACCGAGGAGAACTACCATTACATCTCCACTGCGGACGAGCTGCAGGAATACCTCCAGCAGATCGAGAACCGCTATTACTTTATCGACGGCGACACGGTCTGCCTGACCGACCAGATGGACTTCACACCCTATATCAGCGATCCCGAATACGCATCGGATATCGAGTTTGAGTATGTTTCATCGTCGCTCGACAACCTGAAGGTGCTCTATATGGTCATCTTGGAATGGGGCGATTTCCCCCACGGCATCCTGGCTGTCTCCAGCACCGACGGCAAGTTCCAACTGCCGATCGAAGACACCGACTGCACGGGCTTCAATGCCCAATGGCTCGACGACGGTTCGCTGGTGTATGTAGGAGAGGAGCCGCTCTCACCGGACGATCCCGATGCCGAGAACCATTACCATTACCGTCCGCACTGCATCAAACGCATCCATCCCGACGGACACACCGAGATCATCGCCCATTGTGGTGAATTCTTGATGAAAAACTCGGTTGTCCATTAATAGCGTTGATTGAATCTGATAACTGCAAAACCAAATGAAAAAGATCGCTACACTCTGCCTTTTGTTAGTGTCTTTGGTGGGCTGCCATCACAACCCCAAACCAAACACCGACAACAATTCGGCAAAAAAAACATCGTATGACCTGGCCATCATGGACCAAGGCAAGCTGATTCTCTTTGACCTTGCCAATAAGAAGGCCGTGCCGATTGCGGAAGAGGACTCCCTTTTCAACTTAACCTTTACTCCAGATGGACGTGTTTATTATTCTGTGAAAGAGGGAAATAACACGTTTGTAAAGTATGTAGATACCAAAGATCCCGACCTCATGCCCACCTTGGCGGACGCCTGGAACATTCCATACGACTGCTGTGTGGGCACGGCTTATTACTGCCTCGACGCCCCTTTGCTGACCTATTATCCAGAACAAAACATCCTTGGGATGTATTATATGCATGAACCCAACTATGGTTACGACGCTTTTGCGGTTTTTGACCTCAACGATGGCCATGCCTACGATGCGGAAGAATGGGAGGGCGATTTGACCGACGTGCTTTTTGATTACGACAACACAGATCCTTACGAGGGTATGTTTGCTTATGCGGAAGATAACGGCGACTTGTATTATCGTGATGGCGACGAGATGGTCTTTCTCGCCGACCGACTTGAATTCGAGGTGGATCCCGATTGTTTGGAAGAGCTGCCTTACTATAGGGTGCTTTCCGTGGATCCTACCAAGAGTTTCGTTTTGTTCCAGACCTGTACCTACGTAGGCGAAGACGATGAACCCCACGGCCCGCAATGCTTGGCTTCGCTGGATGGCAAGATCCAGAAAGTGCTGGGCGATTATGATGAAGGCTATCCAGGCATATGGTTGCCCGACGGATCGCTCATCTATGGCAATACCAGCATCCACCTGCGCACGCCCGATGGAAAAGAGGAGGAACTCTATCCGGGCACTTGCTTTGTCATGAAACAACAATAACAATACTATGAAAACCAAGACTTTATTATTCGCCGCAGCACTGCTAATCTTTGCAGTAAGCTGCAACAACCCGAAACCGGGAAGCAACACGACGCCACAGACCGCCAAGCCAGCCACCCTGGCCGACTATGACATGGTCTTCATGGAGAACGGCCAGTTGGTGTTCTACCACCACGCCACGGGGGAACGAATGCCTTTTACCACCGAGACCGACAGCGTGGTCAATGCGGTCTATGACAGCCACAACAACCTGTATTATTCAGTGTGCCGTGACTATCAGCTGAGCCTGAAAGGCCTGAAACTCGACGACCCGGACCCGAAGCCGGTTGAACTGGCTGACTGGATGCTGAGAATCGAGGACTGCATGGGCTTTGCCAGCTTTCCTATCGAAAACCTGCTGATCAACAAAGCCGAGGACGAAGTGGCCATCCAAAGCGGTATGGTCTATGTGAATTACTCCTACGGGGATTATACGATGTATAACACCAGGACCCATGCCGTCACCAAAGCCACGAAGTTGTCCTTCGACCCCGAGACCGGCGACATGGAGTTCTTCGACATCGACTTCGAAACCAAAACGCCCGAAGGCGTGGATATCGACCTGTTTGACGACGACGAACACGGCTCCTTATATTACCTGGGCGGTTCCAACGGAAGGGTCTGCTTGAGCGACAAGCTGAACTATCCCTCGATGTTCGACGTGAGCCCCGAAGAGCTCATCGACGAAGACATCTACTCGGAGCCCTTGTCGCTGAACCCGCAAGGCACAATGGTGCTGTTCGTATCCTCCTTGCCTTGGGGCGACTATGGTCTGGGCTCGTATAACGCCGCCACCTTGGACGGCAGCAAGCAATACGCCCTTGACGCTGACAGCTTTTGCCCAATGCCCACTTGGCTGAAAGACGGCTCGTTGGTGTTCATCCGCGTGGAGGATGGCTTGTTCGACATCCCTGCGCCCACCGACCTCCACTTGATGATCCTGACTCCTGAAGGCAACATCAAGGAACTGAGCCCATCGCCCAACTATGCCGTGAAACCTTTCTGATTCCTGAAACCCTCAAATTAAAGACGCCATGAAAAAAAACTGTTTTATCCTGTTGTTGGCGCTAGCCTGCACCGCATGGGCCTGTAACAATAGCAAAGCAAAGCCATCTGTCAACCCCGTTGATGAACCAGCAGATCCCGCCGAAGGGGAACTGATCCAACAACAAGTGTCCCTGAAAGGCTGTGACATGGCCTTTTTTGAAGGGGGAAAAGTGACTTTCTACCAATCGGCCAGCAACACCCTGATTCCCTACGTGGTGGAAAAAGACTCGGTGGTGGACGGTGTCTTTTGGAACGACGACTGTTTCTTTTACACCGTTGCCATCGGCCAAGACCTCTATCTGAAAAGGGTCCGTCTGGACGCCTCTTCGCCGGCTCCCGAGACCCTCACCGATTGGGGGTTGAAACTGAACGACTGCTTTGCCGAAAGCTGTACCAAGGCGCCAATGAGAAGCTATTCCAATATCCCGCTGATTGAGATGTACTTCGACCTTTATGAGGAATACTGCGAATTCACTCAGAATCGGTATTACAACTTCGACAACCAACAACGAACGGATTCCTGGCCCAAAGACATCAACGTGGGCGACGCTGGCGATGAAAGGGAGCTGGACCTCTTGAACGACCAGGATTGGTTCAAGACCGTAGAAGTAGCGGTGGAGGTGCAAAGTGAAGACGAGGAAGGGTATAAGAACTACTATTATTATGTCCCGGATCTTTCGGGAGAACCGCAAATCTGCCTCAGCGACCAGATCGACTTCGATCAATACAAAACGGAGTACTCCTACGAGCCCAACTTTGAGTTGTTGGGGGTGGGTCCCAACCATGATGCTGTGGTATTTGGTGCACCGATCGAATGGGGCCATGTCGGTCATGGTCCGCTCTGTTTCGCCAGCCTCGACGGCAAGGTGCAGAAGGTGCTGGTGAGTGATTACGCGGATGCTTTCTACGGCTGGCTCAACGACGGCCGGTTGGCTTACGTCGACACCGATGGCGTCAAAATCGTCGCCCTCGACGGCAAGGAGATGCTGGTTTCCAAGGCTCAAAAAATCGTGACCCTCCGATGAGAAAGACGCTGACGATCGTTTTGTTGCTTTTGCTGGCTTCCTTGGGGTCGGCCCAGGAGGTTTGGTGGGTAAGCAGGGTGCCGAACACCCGTCTGGAGAGCAACCTGATCCATGTGTCGGATCCGGACGACATCCTCTCCGACAGCTGTGAGATGAAGATCAACACGGCATTGAGTGCCATCCGCGACCAAGTGGATGTCTTTGTCGTGGCGTTGAACTCCATTGGCGACGCCGACATCGACGTCTTTGCCAACGAGTTGTTCAACGACTGGGGGATCGGCGATCGGGAACTGGACAACGGCGTGTTGATCCTGCTGGCCAAGGAACAGCGGGAGATCAAGTTCGAGACGGGCTATGGGGTGGAGGAGACCCTTCCCGATGCCCTCTGCCAACGCATCTTCGAGGAAGCCATGGTTCCCTTTTTCAAGGAAGACGACTACGAGAGCGGCCTGGTTTCCGGCGTCACCCAGATCTTGCAGGTGTATGGTGGCGAGATCCCCGACGGACTGGTCACCTTGCTACCCGTAAGTCAAGAAGAAGATAATGATGACCTGGGAGGCCTGGCCGCTTTGGTGATCCTCTTTGCAAGTGGATTGCTGTTTTTCCTGCCGTGCCTCGCCTTGGGGATATACATCTCTCGTGACCGTTATGTGAAACCGGTATCCACCTTGGTTGACAGCGGAAAGATGATCAACGGGGTGCGCGTCATCGACGATACTGGGAAAAAATGGGACGGCAACCCTTGGGGCGGGGTAGGCTGCCTCAAGGCGCTCATGTATGGGCTTTCCATCTATCTTTTCGTCTTCATCGGATTCTTCTTTGAACAGATGCGTGTCGGTCCCGAGAATGAGATCCACTATGGTCTGGGCATGCTGTATGGGCTGGCCCTTTATCTTACCTGGATCTGCTTGAGGCAAAACGGACGGGCCTTGCGTGCTGCCAACAAATTGGCGCGTACCAGTCTGAAACCTAAAGAGGTCTATGAAACCGCCTATCGCGAGAAGCTTTCCCGACTCACCCGTTGGATGGCCATCTGGGTCGGATGGATCTATGAAGTAGCGTTCAAACACAAGATCAAGCACTCCTTGGACAGCCAATGCATTGATTGTGGCGACTCCGTATCTCCCTACGCCTTTTACAACTTCAGCCCCGTCCAACAAAAGGAAATAGAGCTGAAGACGGTGGGATATACCCCTTTCATTTGCAGTGCAGGACATGTCACCCTCTTAAGGAAGGTGAAAAACCACCAATACCACGAATGTGAGGTCTGCCATGGCATTACCGAGCATGTGGTCAATACGAAAGTACTCGAGGAAGCGACGTACGATAAGGCGGGCCTCAAGGAGGTGACCTACCATTGTGCTTATTGTGACCGCAACCGGGTGGCACAGGAGATGGTTCCGAAGCTGTACCGTGCCCTCTCTGGCAGCAGCAGCGGCGGCTATCATTCCTCCAGCTTTTCCCGCAGCTACCATTCCTCTTCGCACCGCTCAGGCGGCTCCTTCGGCGGCGGCCGCTCCGGTGGCGGCGGTTACCACGGGAAGTGGTAAATAAGGAGTCGGCAAGGGGTTGACAAGGAGTTGGCAAGGAGTCGGCAAGGAGTTGGCGAGGAGTCGGTAAACGCCCCCCCTAAGACCGCCCGTCGAGGGAAGCATCAAGCCCAAAAAGAAAATCCCTAACTGATTGAAACTCGAATCAATTAGGGATTTTTTTTGGTGACCCGGCTGGGGCTCGAACCCAGGACCCCAACATTAAAAGTGTTGTGCTCTACCTGCTGAGCTACCGAGTCAACCGCTTTGCGATTTGCGGGTGCAAATGTACAGCTTTTTTTTCAATTAGCAAGGAAATCTTCCAAAAACTTTTCCCGAAGCCGGGTAGGAGGCGGCAAATCCCTTATTCAAGGATGCCTTTGCCCTGGCGGACGATCATGATTTCGTCCTCAGTGCAGTCCACCACGGTACTGGCCACATGCTCGCCGGCGCCACCGTCGATGATGATGTCGACCAAGTCCTGGTATTTCTCGTTGATCTCCTCGGGATCCGTGAGATAGCCGCCGTACTCGTCGTCCTCGTCAACCAGCGACGTGGTCATGATGGGAGAGCCAAGCTCCTCGACCAGGTTGGTGATGATGGGCTGGTCGGGGATACGGATACCCACCGTCTTCTTCTTGCTCTGGAAGATCCTCGGGATGTTGTTGTTGGCGTTGAGGATGAAGGTAAAAGGCCCGGGGAGGTTGCGTTTCATCATCTTATAGACCTCGTTGTTGATAGGCCGGGTGAATTCACTCAACATGCTGAGGTCGTGGAAGATGAACGAGAAGTTGGCCTTCTCTTTCTTGATGCCCTTGATACGGCAGATGCGATCCAGGACCTTGGGGCTGCGGATGTTGCCGCCCACACCATAGATCGTGTCGGTAGGGAAGATGATGACACCGTCGTCGTTGAGGCACTCCAGGATCATCTTGACATACCTCGGATTGGGATTGGTAGGATGCAGCTTTAAAAACATACGCTTCTTTTTTTCAGGCTGCAAAATTACAAAAAGCCACGAAATGTGTATCTTTGCCGCCCGAAAAAAAATCTAAAGTAATGGTCCTGACCCTCAGCATTTGCACGCTTACCTGTTTCGCCATGATTATGGGCGTGCTGTTGTTCCCGAGAATCCGCATCGGGAAGCTGAGGCTCGGCAGCTACTGGGTGATCGCCCTGGCCGGCGCGCTCCTGCTGCTGGCGACGCGTCAGGTGTCGTTGGAGACGGTAGCAACCGCTTTGACAAGCGACACGGCCATCAACCCGATCAAGATCCTGGTGCTCTTCATCTCGATGACCATCCTGTCCATCTACTTGGACGAGCTGGGGTTTTTCCGCTATCTGGCAAACAAGACGTTGAAAAGGGCAGGGAAGAACCAGAAGAAACTGTTTCTGTTTCTCTATCTGATCGTCTCGGTGCTGACGATATTCACCTCGAACGACGTCATCATCCTGTCGTTTACACCTTTTATATGTTATTTCGCCAAGAACGCCCGCATCAACGCCATTCCGTACCTGGCGGCGGAGTTTGTGGCGGCCAACACCTGGTCGATGGCACTGATCATCGGCAACCCGACGAACATCTATCTGGGGACCTCCTACGGCATCGGATTCGTGGAATACCTGCAGACGATGTGGCTGCCGACCCTTGGCGCCGGCGTCACCGCGTTCGTGATGCTGTATCTGACTTCGCGCAGGAAACTGCGACAGCCGATTCATGGCGAAGCGGAGGATGTGGTCATCCGCGATCCCCTGAGCTTGTGGGTGGGCATCGTCCATCTTGCCGTCTGCACCGTGATGCTGGCGCTCTCGTCGTATATCGGGGTGGAGATGTGGCTGGTGTCGGCGCTGGCCGTGGGGAGCCTGGCGGTATGGTGTCTGGTGATCGACCTCTGCCGCCGTCATGTTCCCGACGAACTGGTCGCCTGTGGCAAGCGGGCACCATGGCAGCTGATCCCCTTCGTGCTCTCGATGTTCGTTATGACCATCGTGCTCTCCGAGAAAGGGGTGACGGCGGCCATCGGCGACTTCCTGGGCTCGCAGTATGCCACCCTGAAATACGGCATCGGTTCCTTTGTGACGGCCAACCTCGTCAACAACATCCCGATGAGCGTGCTGTTCTGCTCCATCCTGAAGTCGTGTGATCCTGCCGTCCTGCATGATGCCGTCTATGCCACGGTGATCGGATCCAACATAGGGGCTTTCCTCACGCCCATCGGTGCCTTGGCGGGTATCATGTGGAGCACCATCCTGAACGAACATCATTTCCACTTCGGCTATTTTAACTTCCTGAGGATTGGCATCACCGTGGCCGTACCCACCTTGTTGGTGGCCTTGGCCCTGGTCTGATATTTTTTTTTTGCTTGAGATGAATAGGAAATAATCTTTTTTTTAGTTTTGCGCTTTCAAAAAACAAGCAGCAAATCATGGGAGGTTTTTTCGGTATTGTATCCAAGCATCCTTGCGCCAAGGATCTCTTTTATGGCGTTGACTATCACTCACATCTCGGAACAAAACGCGCAGGTATGGTCACCCGGATCGGGGATCAGTTCTTCCGTTCCATCCACGACATCGAGAACAGCTATTTCAGGACGAAGTTCTGCGACGAGCTCGGGAAGTTCCAGGGAAATCATGGCATCGGCGTCATCAGCGACACCGACGCCCAGCCCATCGTGGTCAATTCCCACCTGGGCCGATTCGGCATCGTCACGGTAGCGAAGATCAACAACATCGACGAGCTGGTCCTGCACTGCCTCGACAACCGGCAGCAGTTCACCGAGCTGAGCTCGGGACGCACCAACCCCACGGAGTTGGTGGCCCTGCTGATCACCCAAGGCGAGGACTTTGTGGACGGCATCAAGAACGTCTATTCAAAGATCAAGGGGTCGTGCTCCATGCTGATCCTCACGGACAACGGCGTCATCGCCGCCCGTGACTACTACGGACGCACACCCATCGTGGTGGGCAAAGGGGAGGAGGGCTATGTGGTCGCCTCCGAGAGCCATAGCTACATCAACCTCGACTACACGACCTGCTACAGCCTGGGGCCTGGCGAGATCGTCAAGGTGACGCTGGACGGCGTGCAGCAGATGTTGGCTCCTCAACCCAAGCGTCAGGTCTGTTCCTTCCTTTGGATCTACTACGGCTATCCCGCCACCGACTACGAAGGAATCAACGTAGAGGAGGCCCGTTACAACGAAGGCCGTGAGATGGGCAAACAGGATTACGTCGACATCGACTATGTGTCGGCCATCCCCGACTCGGGCATCGGCATGGCCTTGGGCTATTCCAACGTCCGCAAGATCGCCTACAAACGCGGCGTGGTGAAATACACGCCCACCTGGTCGCGGAGCTTCATGCCGGTCAACCAGAGCCAGCGTGAGCATGTGGCCAAGATGAAGCTCATCCCGAACCGCGCCCAGCTCGAAGGCAAGAAGGTGGCCTTCTGCGACGACTCCATCGTCCGCGGTACCCAGCTGCGCGACAACGTGAAGATGCTCTACGACTACGGCGCCAAGGAGGTGCACGTGCGTATCAGCTGTCCACCCTTGCTCTACGGATGCCCCTTCCTCAACTTCTCGGCTTCGAAGAATGTGCTGGAGCTGATCACCCGCCGTTGCATCGAGGAGCTGGAGGGCGACGACAACCGCAACATCGAAAAATACTGCGATCCCACCACGCCGGAATATGCCAACCTGATCGAGATGCTCCGTCAGCATGTCGGCGTCGACTCTTTGAAATTCAACACCTTGGATAGCGTAGTGAACGCCATCGGCCTGCCCAAGTGCGATCTCTGCACCCACTGCTTCGACGGCTCGAGCTACGGACACGAATAAAAAAGTTGTGTTTTTTCTTGCTGTGTCAAGAAAAAGACGTACTTTTGCATCGGGTAAGTCTTATACGACCAGCTCCTGCTGAAATCCCCCAGGACCGGAAGGTAGCAAGGGTAGGCGGTTGTAGCGGTGCGATGTAAGTAGCTTACCCTTTTTTGTTTTATTGCAGTTTTGTTGTACCTTTGCAAAAAATACCGAACGCATGGACTTATCGATTGTCATCCCGCTGCTTAATGAAAGTGAGTCGCTTCCTGAACTGGAAGCCTGGATCCGCCGTGTGGTTGAGAAAGAGAACCTCAGCTACGAGATCGTCTTCGTCGACGACGGCTCCACCGACAACTCCTGGAAGGTCATCCAGGACCTCGCCCAGAACAACGCCAACATCCATGCGTTGCGCTTCCGTAAGAACTACGGCAAGTCGCCGGCCTTGAACGAGGGTTTCAAGATCGTGCAGGGCGACGTGGTCATCACCATGGACGCCGACCTCCAGGACAGCCCCGACGAGATTCCTGCGCTGTACCGCATGATCAAGGAAGATGGCTACGACCTGGTGTCGGGATGGAAAAAGGTGCGTTACGACTCCAAAGTGATGAAGAACATCCCCTCGAAGTTCTTCAACTGGACCACCCGCCGTATGTCGGGCATCAAGCTGCACGACTTCAATTGCGGCCTCAAGGCCTATCGCAATGAGGTGGTGAAGAGCATCCAGGTGTATGGTGAGATGCACCGTTACATCCCCGTCATCGCCAAGATGAACGGCTTCTCGAACATCGGGGAGAAGGTGGTGCATCATCAGAAACGCCAGTATGGCAAGAGCAAGTTCGGCATGAGCCGTTTCGTGCGGGGTTACCTCGACTTGATCACCATCAACTTCATCTCGAAGTTCAGCAACCGCCCGATGCATTTCTTCGGCGTGCTGGGTACGTTGTCGTTCCTGGCGGGTTTCATCATCTCGGTCTACCTGGTCTGCACCAAGTACTTCGGCCATAACTACGTGGCCATGACCAACCGTCCGTTGTTCTATCTGGGAATCCTCGCCATGATCGTGGGTGTGCAGCTGTTCAGCACCGGCTTCCTCGCCGAGATGATCACCTCCACCCAGCGGGACAAACGGGTCTATTCCATATCGGAAAGGATTTGAGCTTCACCCCAGAGGGGTTCAAGCCTTTAGAAGAGGTCGTCGATATTGCCGTCGTAGCTGTCGCCGCCAAAGGAATCGCCAAATTCGTTGAACTCGTCGCCGAACTCATCGAACTCCTCGTCGTATTCGTCCTCAAACTCGTCGAAGGGACTGTCGTCGGGGATGTCGGCGTTGTCCCAATCGAAATCCTCCTCAAGGCGCTCCTCGCTGAACTCGTCGTCCTCGTCGGCATGGTGCATGAAGGCCTCAATCTCGTCGTCGCTCATCTTGTCGAAGTTCATGTTGAGCAAGGCGGAGTCGCTGGCGGCACGGCCCAAGGATTTCAACTCACGTTTCACGGAAGGGGAGACGTAGAACTCGTCGATGTTTTCCTCGCAGTATTTGATATACTTCGGGTCCTTCTCATAGACCTCGGCGATGGTCATGCCTTCGTACTTGCCGAAGGTGAAGACGGAATCAATGTCGTAGAATTTCATGTCTGTTTTGAAATTTGCCGCAAAGATACTTATTTTTTCTATTTTTGCACATATTTTCAATCAAGACATTCATGACCCCCATCATCATATTCACGGTATTCGTCGTCTATACCGCCTTGTTGTTTCTCATCGCCCATCTCACCGCACGCAAATCCGACAACGACGCCTTCTTCAAAGGCAACCGGAAATCGCCTTGGTTTGTGGTGGCCTACGGCATGATCGGCGCCTCGTTGTCAGGTGTGACGTTCATGTCGGTGCCGGGCGGCGTCTATAGCGGACAGTTCACCTACATGGGCATCGTGCTGGGTTACGTGATCGGCTATGCGGTGATCGCCCTGGTACTGCTGCCCTTGTATTACCGGCTGAACCTGACTTCGATCTATTCGTACCTGGAGATGCGTTTCGGCGTACATTCCGAACGGACAGGTGCGGCCTTCTTCATCCTGTCGAGGCTGCTGGGATCGGCACTCCGCATGTATCTGGTGGTCTTCGTGCTCTACGAATATGTCTTCAAGGCCTGGGGCGTGCCGTTCTGGGTGCCTGCCGTGGTCTTCATCGGCATCATCCTTTTATATACCTTCAAAGGGGGCATCAAGACGGTGGTGTGGACCGACACGCTGCAGACGACCTTCCTGATCTTGGCCGCCGTGCTCACCGTATATTACATCACCAAAGACCTGGGCAGCGGCTTGGGCGACATCCTGCATTCGGCAAAGGAAGAAGGCTACACCAAGCTGTTCGAGACGGAATGGACGCACAACAAGTTCTGGCTGAAGCAACTTCTCAGCGGGGCGTTCATCACCATCACCATGACGGGACTTGACCAAGACATGATGCAGAAGAACTTGACATGCAAGAACTTACGTGATGCACAAAAGAACGTGATGACCTCAAGTGGGTTGTTCATCGTGGTGAACATCATCTTCCTGTGTCTCGGCGCCGCCCTCATCCAGTATGCCCATCAGACCGGCTTTGCCTTGCCCGTCAACGAAAGTGGGGTGGTGGTCAACGACAAGATCTTCCCCTCGGTGGCCTTCTCGCTGAGTACGTTCACCGCGGTGGTCTTCGTATTGGGGCTGGTGGCGGCAGGATACTCGAGTGCCGACGGCACACTGACGGCGTTGACGACGACGTTCTGCTTCGACTTCCTGCATTTCGAAAAGAAAGGCTACACCGACCAACAGGTCACGCGCTATCGCAAGTGGATCCATGTGGGTTTCGCCATGCTTTACCTGCTGGTCATCATCCTGTTCCGTCCCTTCCACAACGAGTCGCTGATCGACAAGGTGTTCGACATCGCCGGGCTGACCTACGGCCCCTTGCTGGGCCTCTATACCTTCGGGTTGTTTGTGAAAAACCGCAAAGCCATCGACAAGGCGGTGCCTTTCATCGCCATCGCATCGCCCATCATCAGCTACCTGCTGAAACTGTATTCCAAGGAGCTGCTGTGGGGGTATCAGTTTGGTTTCGAGATCCTGATTGTCAACGGTCTGCTGACGTTCCTGGGATTGTGGGCTTGCAGCCGGAAGGTCACTCCATCTTCATGTTGACGAGCTGACCCGTCTTGGGGTCGAGCTCCAGCTTCATCTTGCCCAGCGGGGCGAGCATGAAGACGCCGTATTGGGCCACCGTGGTACGTTGTTCTAGGAGAATCTCGCCGTCCATCATCACCTTGACGTTGGTCGTCTCGGGGATACGGTAGAACAGCTTGTTCTCGATGCTGAGCGACTCCACCGCCGACTGGCTAGGAGCATTGATGGTGGCCGTGGTCTGTAATGACTGGGTCTGTACCGTGATGAGATCGCCGTAGCCGGAGGTGCCAAACGAGAGGCCGTCCTCTTCGGAGAACTTGGCCACGGAGAGGCTGGGCACTTCTTTGTTGGGAGTGACGTACAGCGTCTTGACGTAGGTCTTCGTGGCACGCTTGCCGACGAAGAGGCTGAGGTAGTCGCGTTCCATCTCGTCGAGGTCGGCGTACATCTGGCGGTAGGTGTCGAGGTTGAAGGCGGTCTCCTGGAAACCGGTCATCAGCTTGATCTTCTCGTCGCGGATCTTGGCGATCATGTCGGCGGCGCTGCGGGCAGCCTGCTCGAGGTTGCGCGAGGTGCCGAACTGGTATTTGAACTCGGGGTTGTCCTGGCGCAGCAGGCCCGCATTGGGAGCGGAGGCTTCTTCCACCGGGGCCAGCCCTTCCATGCCCACCCCCTGAAGGATGCCTTTGGGCGTCAGCGTGAACTGCACGGCATCGCCCTTGCGGGGATTCATGGCCACGAAGAAGGTGGCGTTGGGATCCGCCTCGGCGCGGGGCGTCATCGTGATGGACTGGATCCGGTAGGCCGTCTCGTCGGCGGTGATATAGTCTTGTGCACCGATATAGCCCACATAGTCACTGTAGGGGCCACGCAACAGCTGCGTCTCCTCAACGAGGAAGTCGAGTTGCAGGACCGTCCTAGGCAAGGCGTAGTACAGGCCGTTCTGTTGGCCGGGAGTGGCCGCCTTGGCATGGGTGGTGACATATTGGGCCGACACGTTGCCGATGCCGAGCAGGACGACGGTCAGGGCAACCAGGATGCGATGGAAGTTTTTCATAATTCGAACGGTTTTGTGCATTTTCTGAATTGAGCCTTCAAAAATAAGAAAAAAGATTCCTACTTTTGCAAAAAATCGCACGATGATTACCTATCCTTTCAAAAAAGAAGGCCGTTTCTTCCTGATGGCCGGCCCCTGCGTCATCGAAGACGAGACCTCGCCGATCGCCATTGCGGAACGCCTGGCCGCGATCACCCAGAAGCTCGACATCCCTTTTATCTTCAAGGCCTCCTACCGGAAGGCCAACCGCTCCCGTTGGGACTCCTTCACGGGTATCGGTGACGAGAAGGCGATCCGGGTGCTCGCCACCATCCGGGAGCGGTTGGGGGTGCCGGTGGTCACCGACATCCATGAGCCCGAGGAGGCGGCCATGGCCGCCGAGGTAGCCGACGTGCTGCAGATCCCGGCCTTCCTGTGCCGTCAGACCGACCTGTTGGAAGCTGCGGCCCGCACGGGCAAGGCGGTCAACATCAAGAAGGGACAGTTCCTTTCTGGCGAGAACATGGGCTTTGCCGTCGACAAGGTGCGCCATGCGGGCAACGACCGCATCCTGCTCACCGAGCGCGGTTCGATGTTCGGCTATCAGGACCTCGTGGTGGATTACCGCAACATCCCGGTCATGCAAGGGTTCGGGGTGCCCGTGGTGCTCGACGTGACGCATTCGTTGCAACAGCCCAACCAGGCGTCGGGGGTCACGGGAGGACGTCCCGAGATGATCGGCCTGCTGGCCAAGGCGGGCGTTGCCGCCGGGGTGGACGGGATCTTCATGGAGACCCATCCCGATCCGGCACATGCCAAATCCGACGGGGCAAACATGCTACCGTTGGGTCAGGTTGAGGGACTGCTCAAACAGCTTCTCGAAATCAGGAAGGTTTTATAATTTTTTATTTCCTGATGATCGTTTTATTTCCCGATGATCATTTTTATTTCCCAATGATCGTTTTATTTCCCAATGATCGTTTTATTTCCCAGGGGCGATGCCCCTGGCTACCGACAGCAAACCCCTACGGGGTTCCGTGGACCATCCCGCGGGATTCCCGTGACACCCCATAGGGGTGGCCTGATGGTAGCCCACGGTGTGAACCGTGGGATAACGGAATCGATAAAAACACCCGTAGGGGTTCTTATGAAATAAAACGAACGATTTCACGAAGGGCGGCAAAGCCTTCCTTGACAGGGAACATCGGGAAGGTGTGGAACATCCCTTCATATTCATGGGAACGGATCGGACGGCCCAATTCCTGCATCCGCTCGGTCAACAGCTCGGCATCGACTTTCAGGATCTCATGGCTTCCATAGATCAGCAGGGTGGCCTCGGGAAACGCCTTGAGGTCGCCATAGACGGGACTCACCCAGGGATGCGTCGGCGGCAACGTGCCTTGCCATCCGCCCATAATGGTCTCGATGCGTTCCAGCTTGATCATGGTATCCAACGGCTGCAACGCCACCATGCGGTCGCGTCGGGTGAAGGCGTTGTCCACACAAGGGGAGAGCAGCACCAGGGCGGCTACGGGAGGCCACCCGTGTCGGGCGATCTCTTGGGTCAGCGTCATGGCAAGATTGCCCCCGAAGGAGTCACCCATCAGCACCACCTTACGGTATCCCTGGGGCAACACTTGACGCTCGTAGAAGTCGAGCAACACCCTCATGTCGTCCACGCAATGGTATTCGGGGTATTTCGGGTAGATGGGCATCACCACCCGGCGATGCATGCGGCAGGCCAGGTCGTGCACAAAACGCCAATGGAAGAACACGGGCTGGTAGATGCATGCCCCGCCGTGCAGATAGACGATCAGGGTGTCGCCATCGTCGTAAGGCTCGGTCTGGAACACCTGCATGGGAAATCCGCCAGCCGCCTCGAACAACGTCTCGGAGAAACGGTTCCTGAAATAACGGGGCACGCGCACGGGCTTGCGGTTGATGTTACGGCAATGCGCCAGCTCCTCCGCGATCTCCTCGGGTGTGGCATCGCGCAACGAGGCGAACATGACGCCCAAATAGCGGTCGGTAAAGCGCTTCCCAGGACTGACAAAAGGCTCACTCATAGATAGAATCAGACTTTGCGTTGGAAGATCTTGAGGTCGAACAAGGGCGCCGCGGCATAGATGTGGTCGAAGAGGTCGCTCTGGAGCTCCTCGTACTTGACCCATTCCTTGTCGAGGCTGAAGGCGTACACCTCGAGCGGCACGCCGAACTCGGTAGGCTGAAGCTGGCGCACCATGAGGGTCATGTTATGGTTGAGCTTGGGGTTGGACTTGATGTAAGCCGTGATATATGCCCGGAACACGCCCAGGTTGGTCATCTGGCGGCCATTGACGATGTTGGAGGTGTCGATGTGGTTGGCCTTGTTGTACTCGGCGATCTCGGCCTCCCGTTGGTTGATGTAGTCGCTTAGGCGCTCGATCTGGCGGAAACGCTCGATCATTTCCGGCGTGCAGAACTTCACGCTCGACGTGTCGATGGTGACGCTACGCTTGATACGGCGTCCGCCCCCTTCCGACATGCCCCGCCAGTTGGTGAACTGGTTGGTGACCATCGAGGCGGTGGGGATGGTGGTGATGGTATTGTCGAAGTTCTGTACCTTGACCGTGGTGAGGTTGATCTCGGTGACGGTGCCGTCGGCCTGGTCCATCACGATCCAGTCGCCGATACGAAGCATGTCGTTGATGGTCAACTGGATGCTTCCGACAAAACCTAGTATGAGGTTCTGGAAGATCAACAGCAAGACCGCCGACATGGTACCCAACCCGATGATGACGTTGCTTAGTTTCTTGCCCATCAGGAAAGAGATGATCAGCAGGACACAGAAAATGATCAAAATGATCTTGATGGTCTGGACCACGCCGGTGATGGGTTTCAGTTTGGACGTCTGATGCATGTTGTACATGTCGCTCCCCGCATTGACCACAGAGAAGAGCACCATGGTGACCACGATGATGTCGCAGACGATGCAGATCCCATAGATCAGGCCGCGTATATGGGGAAAATCGGGCAAGGTGGCCCCTAGGTATTTCATGACCATCACTGGAGGGATCAGCAGGCAGAGCCGCATCAGCACCTTGTTGTTGATGATCTCGTCGTCGTATTTGCTTTGGGTCTTGAGGATGACCCGATACACCGTCTTCTTGATGATGAAACGCACCAGGTACATCAACAGGACACTCACGCCGAGTATGGTAACAAAAGCGATGAGCTGGGAAAACAACTTGGCAGAAGTCTCACTGGCAGTCATCCTCAAACCAATTGTGTAAAGAAAATGTAAATATCTATCTATCATTACAAAAAATATATTTACTTAAACAATTACTTTAAGTGAAAGCGGGTTAATCTTGATGTGCAGGTCACGGTCCATGGGGAGGGATTCCCCGTCGATGTTGACCACGGCAGGAGCGGGGCGCATAATGGTGGCCTCCGCCGTTTGCAGGATCTCGACCTTGGGCGACTTGTCCATGTTCTTGCTAAGGAAATAGCTGCCCACGATGGGGAGCTCCAACGCATTGGGCTTGCGCACGATACAGAGATCTACCTTGCCGTCCCAGAGCGAGGCCTTGGGCGAGATGGGCACATCGTAACCCATCTGGTTGGAGTTGGCAAAGGAGATGAAGAAGGCCTGGGTGGTGAAGGTATGGTCGGGCAACACGATGGTGTAAGGCTGCTCATGAAGCTTGAAATAGTTGCGGACGATGTAGCGCAGGTAGGTCTCGAAGCCACGATGCGGGTCCTTGGCATAGTCGTCGGCCACTTGGGCGTCGTAACCCGTGCCAGCGATGCTGATAAAGGGTACTTCGTTGACCGTCACCGTGTCGATGCGGCACACGGCATGGCGGTTGATCAGCTGCAGGGCCTTCTCAGTATCCAAGGGGATGTTCAGGCATCGGGAGAGACCGTTGCCCGAGCCGCAGGGCAGGATGCCCAAGGCGAGGTCGGTACCGATGAGACGGGTACCCACCTCATTAATGGAACCGTCGCCGCCGGCCACCACAACGGTGTCGTATCCTTTCTCGACGGCCTCTTCAGCCAAGACGACGGCATGACCGGCATATTCCGAGACCCGGATGTCGGACGCAAACCGATCATGGTCGAGGATCCGTTCGATCTGTCCGGGCAGGTCGCGATGGTGTTTCTTGCCCGAGATGGGATTAAGGATGAACCGTATCCGTTGCTTGTTCATGGTAGGCTTCCTTATCGATGAATAATTGGTTGTTGACGAGTCGGTTGTGGTATTCCTGGATGCGCTCCCGGAGCTGTCGAGCCAAGTCGGGGCATTGGATCCGATCCACGAGGTTGTCGTTCAGCAGGCGGTCCTCTTTAAGGTTGAACACACCGATGGTATGCTCGCCATCGGACTGAAGGAGGTATTGCCCATCGCTGTATTGGTAGGTCAGGTTGACGTATGCGATAAAGGAGGGCTCGCTGAGCGTATCGAAAATGTTTCGTCCAAAGGAGAACACCGTGTCGTTCACGCCAAGGGCAGAAAGGATGGAGACATTCAAGTCGATCTGCTGGGCGATTTCATCGACCCGCTCCGGCTCCAGCCGCGAAGGCATGTAAAAGGCCAGGGGGATGGAATACATGCCCCAGATGTTGTTGTATTGGGCCCGGGTATGCTGGCTGTTGGCGTGGTCGGCGGTGAGGACGAACAGGGTGCTGTCGAACCAAGGTTGGAGGGCAGCCTGCTCAAAGAAGTCGCGCAACGCATGGTCGGTATAGTACACACTCTTCTCGAAACGGCTCCACAGATAGCTCTCCTTAGGCAGTTCGAAATCCTTTGGAAGGGCGTATGGATACTTGGTCGAGGACGTGCGGATCATGACGGCGAAAGGCTGGCTGAGGCCATTGAGGTTGTCGAGGCAGGACTGGAGGAAGGGACCGTCGAAGGTGTCGTCGGAGCGCCGTCCATTGGGATGTTGCGCCTCAAAGAGGGCGGTGTAGTAGCCTTGGGCGCGCAACGCAGCGCCCAAGCTCCCCAGGGTGTCGCTCTTGCGACGTCCCGCCGTCAAGTCGGTCTCCGTAAGCGCCGGAAGGCCCGACAGCAAGGAGGGGAGTTCCTCGAAGGAACGACGTCCGTTGGCACGGCCGTCGAAGGTAAGGCTCTGCTGCAGCAGGGAGTCGAGGAAAGGCGTGACCGGGTAGCGCCGTTCGGGGTCATAATAGGTGACCAGCTCCTGTCCGACACCTTCGAGCACCAGATAGACCAGGTTGGGCCGGTATCCCGGGTCGTCGGCCAGGAAGCGGTTGGCTTGGGTGCCGAAGTGGATCGGGGAGAAGTCCATTTCCTCGGGGCGGTACCATTGCAGCAGGTCCACAAAGAGGTCGTCATTCACTTCGACGATGGTAAAGGGCGTGTTCAGCAGGATGGGGATGTTTTGCGAGTCGGCATGCTGGAGGGCGGTCTTGCGGTTCACCGGCTTGGCTTGAAGGCCGCCGCGACAGGCGACGATGGTCAACACCAGGTAGATCAGGAAACTGGTCCATTGGGTGAAATACCATCGGCTGGTGAGCATCCGGTCACCCGGTTCGAGACGGGTCCGCTTGACCACCACGACGAGTAGCATCACAAACAGCACCATCACCAGGAGCATGTACCAATTGTCGGCAAACACCTCGGCTCCGATGGAGCCGAGTTCTCCACGATACTCCTTGAATGCACGAAGCACCCCGCTGGTCATGCGCGAGCCGACATACCTGAAATACACCGCGTCGATCATGTTCAGCAGGATCAGCACCGAATTGGCAAACACATACCACAGGTCGACCACCTTGTGCAGGGCCTTGTTGTAGATGAACTTGAAGGGCAGGCAGTAATAGAGGATGACCAGGAGGTTGGCGTAGGCCAGCACCACCCCGTCGAAACGCATCCCGACGAAATACAGTCTCAAGGCCTGGCGAAGGCTCAGGTGATGGAAAAACTCCGTATTGAGGAGATAGACCAGCCAGCGGCTCAACGAGAACAGCGCTAACGCCGCCAGCAGCCGTAGCGCCAAGCGTACAGCGGGAAGGTTCCAGAACCCCCGTTTCTCCTTTTTAGTGGCATAGTAATTCATTGTCCCGGTACCATTGGGGTGTTGTCTGCAAAAATAGAGATTATTTCGGAATGACAACCCAGAATCCTCAAATAGTCGTATATTTGCATCTTAAACCGATCCGACCATGAAAAGAACAGCCTTCCTTTTCTTCCTGCTGGCCCTGGCGATGCCTGGCCTGACACAAAACGCCTTTCCTCAGTACCGTTCGCCCATGGACATCCCCCTCTACCTGAGCGCCACCTTTGCCGAACTGCGCGCCACCAGCTTCCATGCAGGCGTTGACATCAAGACGCAAGGCGTGGAAGGGAAGAAGGTGTATGCGGTTTGCGACGGTTACATCAGCCGCATCGGCGTGTCTCCTTACGGTTATGGCAACGTTGTCTACATCACCCACATCGACGGATTCACCTCGGTATATGCCCACCTGCAACGTTTCAGCAACGACGTCGCCAAGTACGTGAAGGACTACCAGTACCGCAACAAGAGTTTCTCCTCCCAGATTTACCTCTCGAAGGAGACCTTTCCCGTCAAGGCGGGCGACCTGATCGGCTATTCGGGCAACACGGGAGGCTCGTTCGGACCCCACCTGCACTACGAGATCCGGCATACCGTCAGCGAGAAGCCGGTCAATCCGCTGTATTTCGGGCTGAAGGTGGCCGACGACGTGCGTCCCAACATCAAGGGCGTGGCCGTGTATCCCGTCGACGACGAAGCCACCGTGGAACGTGACGACGAGCCCCTCTATCTCAGCGTGGAAGGGAAGAAGAGCGCATACGTCCTGAAAGACAAGTCGGTGGTGTATGCCAACGGCAAGATCGCTTTCGGAATCAACACCGACGACCAGGTGGGCACCTCGCCCAACAAGAACGGTCCCTACCGATACGAACTCTACGTGGACGATGTGCTTCGGTTCCAGATGGAATGCGACAGCTTCTCCTACAGCGAGCCCCGCTATATCCACAGCCTGATCGACTACAAGCGCTACAAGGAGAAGGAGAACCGCTATGTGCGCACGGAGGTCGACCCCAACAACAAACTCTCCATGCTGGAGGTGAAGGACGGGGTGGTGGACGTCCAGGAAGGCGACACTTTGCAGGTCCGTTTCGAGATCGCCGACTATGCCGGCAACCGGTCGAAGATCGGTTTTCGGGTGGTGGGTACCGAACCCGTCGTGGTAGAGAAGGAACCCCTCATGCGGAGCCAATACCTCGTCAAGACCGACGGCAGCATCAACAGCCGCATCGAGATAGAAAACTTCCAGGTCTTTACCGAGAAGGGAACCCTCTTCAGAGACACCTGGATGAAGACCGGCGCCACCGATCCCGAAGGCTGCTGCTCGCGTTGCTACCGTTTCGGGGAAGAGACCCAGGCGGTGTTCAAGCTGTTCAAGGTGCGCATCAAGCCCGATGCGGGCTGGACCGACTACAAGCGGATGTTCATTGCCTATTTCGACCGGAAAGGCAAGGTCTCGTCGCTGGGCGGCAAGATGGCGAGTGACGGCTACATCGAGACCAACACCCGGTCGCTGGGCCAATACGCCATCAAGATCGACTCCATCGCTCCGGTGGTCAAGATCATGAATTTCAAAGACAACGACACCATCACCTCCAAGAATACCCTGAAGGTGAAGATCACGGACGACATGACGGGCATCGACCAGTACAACCTCTACGCCAACGACCAATGGCTTCTGGGACAATATGATGCCAAAAACGACCTGCTTTTCTACGAGGTGGACAGCCACATGAAACAGGGCAACAACACCGTCAAAGTGGTGGTTACAGACGGGGTTGGCAACAAGACGACCAAGAGCGTCAAGGTGTATCGCAAGTAAAAACCTGGGAAAGTTTTTCCACAACGTTTCCATGGTGATATCGAATTGCTTACCTTTGTGTAATGCAATAGGATATCAATATGGAATTTCAGGACAAAAAAGATTTCGAGAAATGCCCGCCTTCGGTGTATTATGAATCCCTTGTAGAACGGGGCGAACGCAGTGCCGAGGCGCTCTATTACCTCTTGACGCAACGCCTTTCGCGGGTGTTGCAGCATCAGTACCGGATGCACGGGGAGGGGATCCAGGATGCGTTCGACGACACGATCGACGACTTCTTCCTGTTCTTGCACGATGGTATCGGTCCTACGGCCTCGGAGCCCTTTGCCCTGCTGCAGCATGTGCGGGAAAAGAAGGCCTTTTTCAGCTGGCTGATCAGCACCTACCGCATTTTTCTGTTGAACAAACGGCGAAACGTCACCGGTTCCCCCGTAGTCAAACGGGTCGGCGCCATGGAGGGGGTGGCCGACGAAGGGGAAGGAGAGGAATCCATGACCAACCTGCTGGTGACGGCCATCGCATACGCCGACCAGGAGCTGTCGCCCCGCAACCGTTTCCTCCTTTACCGGATGCTGCTCTCCCTGGTAGACGCCCCTTCGGCCATCCCGCAAGAGGCCATGGCAGCGGCCTTGGGCATGCATCCGGTGACTTACCGGGTCACGGTCAAGCGGCAGAAAGACCGTCTGCTCGCTTCCATCGAGGCGCTGGAGCGGGGCGAAACCCTGAGCTTGGACGCGCCCCACGCCGTCTTACGCGACCGGATGGCCCACCAGTTCGACCAACTCCGAGAGCTCCTGTTGAGCGGCTACGAACAAGCGCTCGACGCGCTCCCTCAGGGCGATCGGGTGGTCTCGTTACGGGAACGTTACAGCGTGGGGCGCGAAGGGATGATGCACGAAGAAAGGCCTTGTTACGGAAGTAGTGCGGCGTCAATAATCCACCGCCTCCAAAAAGAGTGCATGGGCAGGGACCGACTCACCGGCTGAGCAACGGTCCTTGCGCTCGACGACGGCGCGGAACTGGTCGAGGCTCAGGCGTCCCTTGCCCACCTCGAGCAAGGTGCCCACGATGGCCCGAACCATGTTGCGAAGGAAACGGTCGGCCTTGATGTGGAAGACCAACAGCCCATCCTGCTCGAACCATCGCGCTTCCATAACCGTGCAGTTGTTGGTCTTGACCTGGGTGTGCAACTTGCTGAAACTGGTGAAGTCCGTGTAGGTCGTGAGCAGGTCGGAAGCCTGTTGCATGCGCTCGAGGTCGAGGTCGCCATAGAGGTAATAGGCATCGGCCTGGTGGAAGGGATTCTTCTGCCGGCTGATATAATAGTGATAGGTGCGAGCCTTGGCGTCGAAACGGGCATGGGCTTCGGGAGCCACCTCCCAGATGCGGTACACCACAATGTCGGGCGGAAGGAAGACATTGAGCCGGTAGGCGAGGTCCTTGGGATCGGCGATGGGTCCTTCCACGTCGAAATGGGCGTAATAGTTACGGGCATGCACCCCGGTGTCGGTACGGCCGCAGCCGGTGAGGCTGACCGGTTGCCCGAGCTTCAGGCTCAGGCAACGCTCCAGGGTCTCTTGCACAGAAGGATCATGGGGTTGGATCTGCCAACCGCAGTAGGTCGTTCCGTTGTAAGCCAGGTGGATAAAATATCTTTTCATGTCACAAAAATACAAAATAGACTATCTTTGCCAACAAAATACACCCCATGAGAACGAGTTTTTTATCGGACGACACGATTTGTGCCGTTGCCACCGCACCCGGAACAGGCGCCATCGCCGTGGTCAGGATGTCGGGTCCCCAGTCGCACGACATCGCCTGCAGGCTGTTTTACCACCACGGGAAACCCTTTCCCAAAGAGCACATCCAGCCCTACAGGACCTTCTATGGACAGTTGGTGATCCCGGCCTGTGCAGGCCAGGCTGCTACGACTCTCGACGAGGTGTTGCTCACCTTCTTCACCGCCCCGCATTCCTTTACGGGCGAAGATGCGGTGGAGATCAGCGTGCATGGATCGGTTTACATCCAACAACGGTTGCTGGAGCTACTGGTAGCGGAAGGGGCCAGGATGGCCCTTCCAGGGGAATACACCCGTCGTGCCTTCGTGAACCGGAAGTTCGACCTGGCCCAGGCCGAAGCGGTGGCCGACTTGATTGTCTCGCAAAACGAAGCTGCCCATCGGTTAGCGATGAACCAACTCAAGGGCGGATTTTCCAAACAACTTCAAGTGCTACGTTCCAAACTATTGGATATCACTTCGTTGATAGAACTTGAATTGGATTTCTCCGAGGAAGATGTCGAGTTTGCCGATCGCAGCCAGTTGCTGCAGCTGCTCGAAGAGACACAAGGCCATATCCACACCCTCACCGATTCGTTCTGCCTGGGCAACGCCATCAAAAACGGCATCCCGGTCGCCATCGTCGGAGCCACCAATACAGGTAAGTCCACCCTGTTGAACGCCCTCTTGGGTGAGGAGCGCGCCATCGTCTCCGACATCGCCGGTACTACCCGCGACACCATCGAGGAGGTGATGAACCTCAACGGCACCTTGTTCCGTTTCATCGATACGGCAGGCATCCGTTCCACCGATGAAACCATTGAGAAGATCGGCATCGAGCGCACCTTCCGCAAGATCGACGAGGCAGACATCGTCTTGGGCATGATCGACGCCACTTTGGATTCCGCTGCTGTGGAGGCCTCAGCCCGTATGATCCTCGAAAAGACAGACACCACCCGTCAAACCCTCGTGCTGTTGCTGAACAAGTCGGACCGTTGCGCCGACACCGTCGCCGACCGGATCGACCAGCTGAAAAACACCGTATGCGAAGCCCTCGGTGCCCAAGCGGGCCATGTCTATCTGCAGACCCTCTCGGCCAAGACGGGAAACGGCCTGGACCAGCTCAAGCAAACGCTTTCGGAGGTGCGGCAGGGCATGGCCCTCGGTCAAGACGCCGTATTGGTCACCAACCTCCGTCATTACGAGGCCTTGCAACATGCCGCCACCAACCTTGAGGCGGTACGCCGCGGCCTCCAAGACGCCCTGCCTACCGACTTGGTGGCGCAAGACCTCCGTGAGGCCCTCTATTACCTGGGTTCCATCACTGGCGAGATCACCACCGACGAGGTGCTGGGGTCGATCTTCGGGCGTTTTTGCATCGGCAAATAGGGAACAGCCAAAAACTTTGGATACAACAAAAGAAAAGAGGAGACCGGTCGGTCATCCTCTTAACTCATTGAAATAAATAAGTTTCCCTAGGCGATTATTTCAGTTTGCCCAAACGAGCCGTCACCTTGTAAGTGGTCTTGGAGTAGAGGTCCGTTCCCAAGATGGGGGCATGTCTGTAGGCTTCCACCTGCGGGTAGATCACCACATCATAGCCAGGATTCTCTTGCATCAGTTTGTACAGGGCATAGTTGGCACCGGTGGTGACAATGGCACCCAGCACAGGCGTGGAACCAGTTTCGCTCTTTCCAAAGAGACGAGCCCAGTCGAGACCCAGGATGCGGGTCACGGTGGCTTCGGCCGTCACTTGGTTGGAGAGTTCCAAATCGTTGGAATTCAAGGTAACTTTGACATTGGGTTCACGCATGGTGTGACGATAGGATTGGCAGCTGGTAGCCATCACTATGGTAATCACACAAGCCAAAAGTAAAACTACTTTTTTCATAGTACTGTTGTTTTGATAATAGGTTGGTTTTCGGGCAAAATTAAAGAATGAAAAACAAAAAACCAAGGAATCCCTTGGTTTTTTGTTTTAAGGAAGTTGAAACAGCCTTATCGGATCACGGTCTTTACCGACATGGCACCCGTGGCATTACGCAAAAGAATCACATAGAGGCCGTTGGAAAGCGCATGGGCAATGTGCTCACGGCTCTCAGCAGCGACAACATGCTGCATCACCGCTTGCCCTAACACGTTGTAGACCGTCATCTCCAACGCTGAAGCCTCCTGATTGTCCACCACGATTTCATGGTTGGCGTTCCAAAGCGTAACGTTCAGGGCTTGGGCTTCCATGACGTTCTGGTCCACCAAGTCGATGAAGATCGGGTTGGAATGGCCGTTCTGGGGATTCGTCAGCTCGGCAAAGCTCAAGGTTTCCGTTTCGAGGTACTGGTTAGCCACGTTCCCTTGGAGGTCCATGACCACCATCTTCTTGATGCCTTGGTTGTTGACATTGGGCACGATGCCACCGAAGTAGCCGTTCTTGCCGGCCACCTCTTCCTTATAGAAGGAGGCATACTGGCTGATGGCGGTGTAGTCGATGCCCGTGGTCTCAACCGGGGTGGTGAACACAGGACGTTCGTCGTTGACACCGGCGAACAGCATCGCCATGGACTTGGAAGGTTCGTTCGAACGCACATAGAAGGCCGATCCATGGGTGGCGTCGGCATCCGTGCCGAAATTCAACACGGTAGCGTAGTCGGTCGAAGTCAGGATATGGGCCACTTCGGTGCCGTTGGCACCGTCGTTCAGACGGACCCGGAGATAAACGCTGTTACCAGGCGTAAAGCGGTTGTTGGCCGTAGGTTCGTTAACCAGCCACACAATGGCCTCGCCAGAGGCGTTGGTGGTGAAGGTGCCATAAGCGCCGTCGGTCGCCAGGCTCGGGTTGGTGGTGCGGGTGAAGCCGGAAGGATTGACAAAGATGACGTTGCCGGCACCAGCTACCTCAGGACCGTCGGTGTCGCCGATAAACTGATTGACATAGCGGTAGGTGGCGTTGGGCTGCAATCCGCTGAACGTAACCGGGATGGAAACGGGAACACGGTTGTTGTTGCTACCATTGTTGCCTTGGATGTACATCGGAAGGGTTGCGCTCATGGAGGCCACCAGGTTGGTCAACACGTTACCGTTGAGGGCCACCTCGATGGAGGCACCACCGCCGTAGTTGCTGACAGAACCTTGATAGTCGCCGATCTCGAGGTTGGCATTCATACGGACATAGATGGTCACCGGCTGGCCTTCAAGCTCACCATTCTCGTAGGGGATGGAGAAGTCGCTCATGAAAGCGGTGCCGTTGAGAGAGACCTCGAAAGGTCCGTCGGCCTCGACAAAGACCTCGCCGCTGCCTTGCAGGTAGTTGCCCGTCAAGGTATAGCTGACCACCGGGGAAGGGCCTTCGCCATACACATAGCTCATGCTCAAGCTGGCGTTGGAGACTTGCAACAGGGGATCGCCGCTCATGCCGCTGCAATAGAGCATGATGTCGTCCACTTCCCAACCGGCGGCTTCGCTCTCAGTCGAAGTGTATTTGAAGCCGATGTAGCAATTGTTTCCGGAGAAGTTGTCCAGGTTGATGGCATCGGTGACCACCCAGTTCCATCCACCTTCCGACAGGGAAGCCGTAAGCGGAAGCCAGGTGGCATCCGAAGGATTGCTCCCGTTGTAGTCGCTGGAGAAATACACCTCCAAGTCCGGACCGGTGAAGTTCATGGCCGTACGGAAGGTGAGGCGCACGTCGGCGTAGGCGTTGATGTTGAAGGCAGGGGAGATCAGCCAATCTTCGCATGCCCCTTCGTTGTAGGCATTGGCCACAGCGTAATGGTTGCCGCTATGGACACCGATTTCCCATTGTGGGGTGCCCGACACAGACTGCTCCGTCCAGCCGTTCCAGTCGCCTTCCCAGTCTTGGTTGAAGATCATGGTCACCCCCTCCAGGATGATGAATTCAGCACTGACGACGTCGCTGTCGATGTAGTCGGCCTTGGTGGCGTAGGCCTGCAAGGTGCCGCTCTCGCTCACCTGAATCGGAGCGGTGTAGGCGGTCCAGTTGGCGCCGTTGCCCAGGCTGTAATAGATGGTCGCTCCTTCGGTGGCGCAAGTCAAGGTCACACTGACCGGTTCGGTGAAGAGACCGCCGTTGGGATCGAACACCGGTGTGCTGACGGTGGGTTGCGGGGCATCGTAGGGCTGGATGTCGTCGGTGGAACGGGGGTTGATTTGCTTGGTGTCGTCAAACACGCTCACGAAACCGATCAGGTCGGCTTCTTGGCCTTCATGTACCTCGAATCCATTCAGCACTTTGAAGTTGTCATAGACATTCATGCTTACCTGACCCTGAACGAAAGGAGCCGTACGGCCTGCCGTGTTGGTCGTATTGAAGACATGGTCTTCGGTGAACGCAACGTCGGTCAGCTTGACCAACTTGCTCTCCCAGGCGCTGAAGTTGGCCTCGATTTCGGCAGCCGTTACATCGGCAGGAACCACGGGCGTACCAGGCACGCCTGCCGCGGGGCTTTGGGTCGGGACAAACTCCATCAGGCCGTGATACAGGGAGGAGGTTCCCACGATACCGCCAGAGATGACGTCGCCGCTGTTATAGGTTTGGTTGAGGGAGCCATAGATCAGCAGACCGCCGGTGCCATCCTGGACAAACAGGTTGATGCCGTTTTGGAACACCGCCGTCAGGTTGCCGGAGATGCCCGAGATCGTAGCGTCGGTTTCGGTGTGGGCCGCTTTCCAGGCAGCGATGTTGGGATACATCTGGACGGTCTGGAAAGTATAGGTGGCCGCGGTCACCGTACTGGGGGTCATGCCGCTCTTGTAAGCCCGGGCCTTGACCGTTGTGGTCTGGCTCAGGGTAAGGCCGTTGGCAGGGAAGGTGGTGCTCGATTCCGTAGGATCGTTGCCATCGGTGGTGTAACGGATGGTGGCACCTTCCGTAGCGCAAGTCGCCGTCACGGTCAAGGTTGGCTGGTAGACGGTGGTGGAGCCGGGGCTCAGCACGGGGGCCGTCACCATGTTGGCGTCGGTTTGGTAGGTTACCGTGATGGCAGCCACACGGCGATGGCCGGAGGTGCCACCAATGGTGAAGATGACTTCGCCGGTGGAACCGGCCCAGGCAGGATAGTCGGTCGTTCCCGTATTGGACGTGACATCATTGCCATTGTCGCCCGAACCCGGGGTGAAGACGATACCGGTGATCATACCCGTTTCGGCGGCCAGCACGATGGTGTTGCCCGCGTAGGCACGGATAGCAGTACCTGTGTTGTAGTACTTAGGGCCGTTGTTTCCGTTTGCCTTGTTGAAGGTTACCGTGACATTGTCGTCGATGTTGAACGTCAAACCGTCCACATCCTCGCCATTTTCAAAGCCGAGATCTGCGAAAGTGATCGTCGCCTCGGTTCTCGTTTGTCCCATGGAGCGCATGGGAAGGGCCAATAAGAATAATGCGGCCACAAACAACGTAAAGATTTTTCTCATGGTGTTGTATTTTGATTTGTTATTGATGATTCATCGATTCCTATTCGAATCTACAAAAATAGACAAAACCCCTTGTACTTGCGAGCCCAGTTCGCTGTAAATTATCAACATGATTTGTTGATAAAAATGTTGATAAAATGAAAGGTTTTTTATATTTTTGCAGAAACAACACGACAAGGTCATGAAAAGCGTCTTCAGAAAAGCATGGATCGCCCTTATCGCTGCCTCCGTACTGGTGGTGGGCGCCTGTTGCAGCATCCGCAACCGATCCGACATCAAAATTGTCAAGGAACGTATCTCCGACCTCAAGGAGGAACTGAACAGGAGGGAACAATCCTGCATCTACGGTCCGCCGGAGATGATCGAAGAATACGGAAAGAGGACCCAGCAGATGCGTGAGGAGCTGGAATCGCTCGAGCAGGAGCTCCAGCGACTAAGAAAATGCAATTGAACCCGGCATGAGGATCTATCTGGTCGGATACATGGGTGCCGGTAAGTCCACGACGGCCAAACGGCTGGCGCGGCGCCTCGGCGTTGAATCGTACGACACCGACCGGCTCTTCGAGGAACGTTTCCGCATCTCGGTGAACGACTTCTTCAAGAAATACGACGAACCGCTCTACCGCAAGCTGGAGACCCAAATCCTGCAATCCACCGAACAGTATGAGAATGCCGTCATCGCCACAGGCGGGGGCACGGCCTGCTTCAACGACAACATGGCTTGGATGAACCGGAACGGCATCACCGTATTCCTGAAAACCAGTCCCCAAACCAACTTCAATAGGCTTTCGCAATCCAAAGTCAAACGTCCGCTGGTGGTCAACAAAACACCGGAAGAACTGGAGACCTTCATCATGCAAAACCACGCCGAACGCTTGCCCTACTATGAGCAGGCGCAACTGACCGTAAAAGGGGAGGACCTGGACCTGGAGGCCCTGGTCGAGGCACTCAAACCGTTGCTTCCTCCGGCTTCAGCGCCAACAATGTGATGTTTTCGACGTGTTGGGTGTGGGGGAACATGTCCACCGGCTGCACCGCCTTCACCTCGTATGCCTGTGACAAGAGCTGCAGGTCACGCGCTTGCGTGGCGGGGTTGCAACTCACATACACGATTTTCCTGGCACGGATCTTCAACAGCTGTTCCACCACCTTTTCGGCCATGCCAGCACGGGGTGGGTCGGTGACGATGAAGTCGGGGCGGCCATTGGCAGCGATGAATTCATCGGTGAAGATCTTGGCCATGTCTCCGGCAAAGAAAGTACAGTTTTCGATGCCGTTCAGGGCCGTGTTGACCTTGGCATCGGCGATGGCTTCCTCCACATATTCAATGCCCACCACACGCTTGACAAAACGCGAGAAATACTGGGCGATGGTGCCCGTGCCGGTATAGAGATCGTACATCAGCTCGTCGCCCTGCACTTCCGCCAGGTCGAAAGCGGCATGGTAGAGCCGTTCCGCCTGATACACGTTGGTCTGGAAAAACGACACCGGACCGATGCGGAACTTCAGGTCGGGGAAGCCTGGGCGGGGCGAGGCCATGGTCTCGATGAGCCAGGGATCGCCCTTCAGGCACTCGAACGGAAGGTCGTTGATGACGTCGTTGAGCTTGCTGTTGATGATGAGCAGCAAGGAGACGATCTGCGGGAAGGCCTTCTCCAAGGCGGGCACCAGTTCGTTGCGGATCACGCCGTTCTCCTCGCTGATGACCAGAATCACCATGAACTCGCCTTTGGAATTGCATCGGATGACCAGGTTACGCATCAAGCCCTCATGATGGCGCACGCTATAGTAAGAGAGGCCATGCTCCATGGTAAACTTCCTGACAAACAGCCGAATGTCGTTGGAAGGATCGGCCTGAAGGTGGCAACGTTCCACGTCCACCACACGGTCGAACAGGGAGGGCAGGTGGAAGCCCAGGCCCTTGACCTCGTCTTCGCCGTAGGTGCCGGCAGGAGCCCCATCGATGAGCCATTTGCGGTTCGAGAAGGCGTATTCCAATTTATTCCTATAGAAATATTGTTTTTCGCACCCCAAGATGGGACGAATCTCCGGATAGTCGACCTTTCCGATACGGTCGAAGTTGTCTTTGACCTGCTTCTGTTTGTAGTACAGCTGCCATTCGTAGGCCAGGTGCTGCCACTTGCATCCGCCACACAGTCCGAAATGCTGGCAGACGGGTTCGACACGCTTGTCGGAGTATTGCTTGAAACGAAGGATGCGCCCTTCGAAATAGTTCTTTTTCTTCTTGAAGACCTCGATATCTACCACATCGCCAGGCACGCCAAAGGGGATGAAGACCACCCGTCCCTCGGGCTTGGCTACCGACATGCCTTCGCTACCGGCATCGACGATCAGGACATCTTCCAGATATTCAGGTTCTTTTTTCTTTTTCATTGCAGTTGCCTTGGAAATAAGAGGGATTATCGTTTCTCTTGAAGTGATAGGAATGCCTTTCCGATATGGCTGATGATGTCGGAGGCGATCATCGCTTCTTGACCCAGCTCTTCGGCTGCCAGATCACCCGCCAAAGCATGGAGATGCACGCCCAACACAGCGGCTTCGGAAGGATGGTAACGCTGGGCAAGCAGGGAGAGGATCATGCCCGTGAGCACGTCACCGCTGCCGCCGGTGGCCATGCCGGGATTGCCTCCCGTGTTGAAGAACACGCTCCCGTCGGAGAGCACCGTGGTGGGATAGCCGCCTTTATATATGATGATGATATGGTATTTCATCGCCATCTCACGTTGCAGCTTGATCCGCTCAAACGAGTTGGCGGTGGCACCGAAGAGGCGTTCGAACTCCTTGGGATGGGGGGTCAGAATGGTGTTCTGGGGGAGGAAGGAGAGCCAGGTGGGATTCTCCGCCAGGATATTCAGCGCGTCGGCGTCCATCACCATGGGCACCTGACAATCCTGAATCAACCTTTTCAAGCCACGCGCCGTCACCTCGGCCTTGCCCAGACCGGGACCGATGCCGATGGCGTTATAGGCCTGCAAGCGGTCGAAGTCCTCGAAACGGTACCGGTTTCGGTCGTCGCGGTCGTCTTCCAACTGGTAGAACATGGCCTCGGGAAGCGTGGTCTGAAGGCTGGTCCAAGCGGACTTGGGAAGCAGCACGGTGAGCAGCCCGACACCGGTCTTCATGCAGGCCTTGGCGCCTAAGAGGGCGGCCCCTGTCTTGCTTTCCGATCCGGCAACCAACAAGGCGTGGCCGTAGTCGCCCTTGTGCGAGAACCGTGACCTGGGGTGAAGAAAATTTGCGGCGATGGGTTTCAGCATGACCCGGTAATGGGTTTCAACGCTGTTCAGGTAGTCGGGATGCAGCCCGATGTCGAAGGCCTCGATGGAACCCACGTAGGGATCGTTCTCCGGAATGAAGAACGCCAACTTGGGCACCTGGAAGGTTAGCGTGTAATCGGCCTTGACGACCGACTTCGATTCCGTGGGGGCATCGGCCAGCAAACCGGAAGCGATGTCAATGGCGATACGGATGACCATCTGCTGGTTCAGATAGTCCACCAACTCCGCGGCAAGTCCTTCAAGGGGACGGTTCAAGCCTGTCCCAAAAAGGGCATCCACGACCACCTCGCCATGCTCCAGCTTCGGAAAGTCCTCGGCGCTATGCACATCAAGAATCGGAACCTTGCCTGCTTCTTTCAACCTATTATAGTTGGTCTCGCAATCGGGACTCATCTTGTCGGCATAACGGACGAGATACACGACAGGCACCCTCTCTTTCTCGCTGAGCAGTCGGGCCAACACCAAGCCGTCGCCACCGTTGTTGCCCATGCCGCAGAAAATGCTCACTTTGCTTTCTTTCTGGGTCCGTTCCACGAACCAAGGCACCAGGGACCCGGCAGCGCGCTCCATCAAGTCGATGGAAGCCACAGGTTCATGCTCAATGGTATAGCGATCCGCCTCACGAATCTGTTCTGTCGAAAGGATTTTCATGATGAAGATATTTTCTGCAAAGATAAAAAACCTATCTTTGCCCTGACAAATAAAAAGCAATGAAACGCATATTATTGATTGCACTTTTTGGTCTTATTGCTTTCGGGGCCTATTCACAAGGCTACATGCACTCCAAATTCATTCTCGAAGGCGATTACAACCGTACCGAAATGTTTCGACCCCATGCCTCGTTAGGCATCTACTGCCGTTCGAATAGCGGTAACGGCGTAAATCTAGGCTACCAAGCCGGACCTGACAAACATAGTTTTAATTTGGCCTATCAGATGGGAACAGAAGGATTTACCAGTCATGATTTTGCTTACATCGAAAACCGTTACCTCTATCGTCGTTTCACGAGCTATGACCTTCAGGAATTCAATGCCGTGCTCACATTGGGCTACCGCAATATCCATTGGAATTTCCAACTGGGTCTTTGCAATCGCTACATCGCCGAAGTACCACTGAGAAAGAACGGGGGGGAGGGCGTCATTTTCGAACCCATGAACGTGGTCTTCAATATTGAAGGCAACCTCTTTGACCAAAACCATCCATGGAACATCGGCGGCGGCATCTCCAACTACCGCGAGTTCATCATTGAGCGAGTCACTTTGTTCTATTATACCATCCATGGGTATTACGACCTCACCGACCAGTGGCGCTTGACCAGTGAAGCCGGTCTGCATCCCTCCGGTGTGCTCAACTTGTCTGCCCAATACAACGGTTTCTTTTTTAACATCGGTTGCACCTATAAACATTGATGATCATGAAAAGACTTACCTATATCCTCCTTCTCGCCGCCAGCCTGATGCTGGCTTCTTCCTGCAACCGCCTCGATGTGTTGGGCATGGTCATCAACCGTAGCGACACCGAAGAAAGGGTGGCCGACTGGCTCGACTGGAACAGCCAACATGACCCGATCGTCCTAGACAACGCCCCGGATGAATACTGTTTCTATTCCTGTTCCGACTCGCATTATTCCGAACGGGACAGCATCGCGCCGCAAGGACCTAAGGACCGTCTGTATCAATACATCACGGCCATGCGCAACGACCCTAAGGCAGTCCTGGCCATCCATGCCGGCGACCTGGTCAACGAAAGTGGCGAGGCGGGCTTCCGCATGACCGAAGAAGCGCTTCGTTTCAACCCCGACACCCAGGCAAGCGACAAACCTTGCTTCCCAGTGATCGGAAACCACGATGTGTATTTCGACTGCGCCGCCTTCTTCAAACAGTATTTCCACACCTCCACCTATACCGTCACAGTGAACACGGCCGGTGGCTTCAAAGACCTTTTCATCTTCCTCGACTCAGGCAATGGCACCCACGGGAAAAGACAGCTGGAATGGCTGGAGACCCAGCTGAGACAACGCAACGAATACCGTTACTGCTTCGTCATCAGCCACAACTGGCTCTTCCGCACCACCTATAACCCCACCACGACCCCTGCCGCCAACCTTCCTGAGGATGAACAATACGCGTTCATGGACCTGATGGCCCGCAACGATGTCACGATGGTCCTCATGGGACATTTCCATTACCGCGAAACCAAGACCTTTGGCGGTGTGAAATACGTGATGACCGACAACCTCAACGACCCGGCCGAAGCCTCCTATCTGGTGGTTCGTTGCGCCGACAAGGTGACTTACGAATACCGCGTGCTGGATCTTGACAACGAATAACAAAGCGTGCCATGGATAGCGATCGGATCCGACTCACCAAAGAGAACACCCATGTCTTCGACTCCTATCTCATCAGGAGCAAGGAAGACATTCGCGCGTTTCTGGAGGAGATCCGTGAACAAAGTGATCCCGACATGGCCATCATGCAACGCACCTTGAACTCGCTGATTGCGGAATGGCGCAGCCACAACCTATTCTACTACCTGCACGTGTTTCGTAGCCGCACCAAAGACGTCGACCTGGAACGCACCCAGTCGTGGTGGCGCGAGCTGTTCTGCCGCGTGGTCAGTTTCTTCTATTTCTGGTAAGATAGTTCCGGACCTTGGGACGCTCCTAAACCCTACGGAAACTCACTCCACCGTGACCGACTTGGCCAGGTTGCGGGGCTGGTCCACATTGCAGCCACGCATCACGGCGATGTGGTAGGCGAGGATCTGCAAGGGCACCGTGGCCAGCAGGGGCGAGTAGAGGCATTCCGTCTCCGGGATCTCGATGACATAATCGGCCATCTTACGGGCCAACACGTCTTTTTCGCTGACGATGGCGATGATCTTGCCGTCGCGGGCTTTCACCTCCTGGATGTTACTGAGCACCTTCTCGTAGGTACTGTGGTTGGTGGCGATGAACACCACAGGCATGTCCTTGTCGATCAAGGCGATGGGACCATGTTTCATCTCGGCGGCGGGATAGCCCTCGGCATGGATGTAGGAAATCTCCTTGAGCTTCAAGGCACCTTCCAGCGCCACCGGATAGTTCTGCAGACGGCCCAGATAGAGCATGTTGCGTACGTCCTTGTATTTCAATGCGATGTCCTTGACGTGGCCGCTGTGATCGAGGGTCCACTGGATCTTCTCGGGGATGCGGTCGAGTTCATCGATGAAGGCCTGGCGCTCCTCGTCTTTCAGGGAGCCCTTCAGCTCGGCCAGACGCAAGGCCAACATGGCCATCACGGTCACCTGCGAGGTGAAGGCCTTGGTCGAAGCCACGCCGATCTCCGGGCCGGCATGGGTATAGATGCCTGCGTCGGTCGCCCTCGAGATGGAGGAGCCGATGACGTTGCAGATGCCGAGCACCACGGCGCCTTTTTCCTTGGCCAGCTGGATGGCGGCCAAGGTATCTGCCGTCTCGCCTGATTGCGAGACGGCGATCACCACGTCGTGCGGGGTGACCACAGGGTCGCGGTAGCGGAACTCCGAGGCATATTCCACCTTCACGCGGATCTTGGCCAGCTTCTCGATGAGGTAGCTGCCCACCAGGCTGGCGTGCCACGAGGTGCCGCAAGCCACGAAGACGATGTTGTCGGCATAGAGCAGCTGCTTCTCGTATTGAAGGATGCCGCCCAAACGGACGGTGTTGGCCTCGGGATGCAGCCGGCCACGCATGGTGTCGCGCACGATGGTGGGCTGCTCGTAGATCTCCTTCATCATGAAATGGTCGAAACCGGCCTTCTCGATGCTGTCGAGGTTCATCTGGAGTTCCTGAACGTAGGGGATGGCCTCCACATCCTGGATGGTCTTGATGTGCAGCTCTTCGCCCAGCTTGATGCGGACCACCTGCTCGTCTTCGATATAGACCACCTTCTGGGTACGGCCCACGATGGGCGTGGCGTCAGAGGCGATGTAGTATTCGCCCTCGCCGATGCCGATGACCATGGGGCTGCCCTTGCGGGCAGCGATGAGCTGGTCGGGATGGCCTTTCTCGAGGACCACGATGGCGTAAGCGCCGACCACATGGTTCAAGGCGATGCGAACGGCTTCGAAGAGGTCGACATGTTCGCTCTGTTGCACGTCCTCGATGAGGTTGGTGAGCACCTCGGTATCGGTGGACGACTGGAAGTGGAAACCACGTTTCTCAAGCTCCTTGCGGAGGCTGAGGTAGTTCTCGATGATGCCGTTGTGGATCAAGGCGATGTTGCCGGATTGGGACCGATGGGGATGGGCGTTCACCTGGTTGGGCTCCCCGTGGGTGGCCCAACGGGTGTGGGCGATGCCGATATGGCCGCTGCAGTCTTTATCAGAAGCAAAGTGCTCCAGATCGGACACCTTGCCTTTGGCTTTGTAGATATTCAGTTCGTCCGCTTCGTTCAGCAGCGCCACACCGGCGCTGTCATAACCACGGTATTCAAGTCGTTTGAGTCCTTCAATGAGAATCGGGTAGGCTTGCTGCGACCCGATGTAAGCTACGATTCCACACATATTCGATTGGCATTAAAATTGCAAAATTAAACTTTTTTGTATCTTTGTAACACAAATGGTTTTTAAAATGAAAAAATTTTTGCTTCTTATCTGCCTCAGCCTCATTGGTTTTCAAATGAAGGCCCAATACGGCACCCAATTCGAGAACCGCGGCTTCGAGACCTGGGCCAACTATGGCACCAACAACAATACCATCGAGCCGGTCCGTTGGCATTCCACCAAGTCGGCGTCCGGGACCTTCACGGGACTCCTCTCGCAGCAGGTGGAGCCCTCCGAGGTAGTCCGGCCGGGTACGCACGGCAGCAAGAGCGCCCGTCTATGGCCCGTTTCCGTGGTTGGCGTCACCGCCAACGGCAACCTGACGAATGGCAGGATGAACGCCGGCAGCATGTCAGCGACGGGAACGGGCAACTACAACTACACCCAACGATCCGACGCTCGCTTCAACACCCCGATTAACCGGGTGCCGGACTCCCTGGCGGTATGGGTCTGTTTCCGCAGCACCAACCCGGAACAGAAGGCACTGATCAAGACCGTGGTGCATGGCGATGCCGACTTCAAGTTGATTTCCAACGGCACCATGGATCCCCTCGACCAACGGGTGGCGATGGCAACGGCCACCTTCATCCGTACCAGCGAGGCGGGAGGGCCCTATTATTGGCGGCGGATCTCCGTCCCGTTCCAGCGCACCGGCCCCAGCAACGACCCACGATACATCCTGTTCACCATCAGCACCAACGAAGTGCCGGGGCAGGGAGGCACCGCCGACGATCTGTATGTCGACGACATCCTCTTGATATACAATCCCTCCGTACAGCTGGGGTCACTTGAGAAGAACCACTATCACCTGGGGGAGGAAATCGACATCCCCTTTACGCTCGACGGCACCTTCTCACCCGACAACCTCAACCAGGAGCCCAATCAGGTAATCGCCCAACTCTCCCAAGCCAACGGCAGTTTCAGCCGACCCATCGAGCTCGGCCGTAGGGTCACGGACGAAAGCGGGGTGATCCACGCCACCATCCCCATGGTCATCGCCCCAGGCGACCATTACCGGATCCGGGTAGTCACCACCAACTATGTCATGATCTCCGAGGACAACGGCTTCGACATCAGCATCAACTCCGGTGCAGCGGTGACGGAACAACAGGAACCCTCACTGCAGCTGTTTCCCAATCCCGCTCGGCAATGCCTTCATATCACTGCGGATCAGGAACTTACCAATGTGGATCTGTTCAACTTATCCGGCGAAAAGGTGCTTTCCTGTCAGCTGGCTTCCAAAGATCATGTCATCTCCCTCAACGGTCTCGCCACAGGGATCTATCTGGTTCACTGCCAACTCCAGCAGCAGACCCTATACAGAAAACTTATAATACAATAAGATTATTCTTGAGCGACCGACTTGCGCTTGAACAAATAGAGCGTCCCGTCGGTCTCCACTACCTCAAACGCATCGCGGTGACCAAAGATCACTTGGCCGCCAGACGCTTTTTTATCGATATAGGAAGCCGGTATCAGCACATATTCGGCTTCGGTATTGATATTCCATTCGAAGTCTTCAATATGCTCTCGTAGGGCGAGTCGAGGGACAAACATGGAAGCAGCGCAGATGTACCCATCCTTGGGGACAGTTTCAATCAGACGCCGGGCATAGTCGATGTCGAAATCCTCCTGATGATAGTGTTCCTTGGAATACAAGCGGAGCAGTTCGGGATGGATCGGTTCTTTAGGATCGTTGACGGTGTAAAACGTCGTCAGCAACACCGAGCACAACAGGATGCCGGAGACTGCATACCGCCAAGACCGTTGTTTCAGTCTTAAGATGACCTGGAAGGAGGAGATCACCAGGACAGGGACGAACTCCACACTGTATTGTCCCGCGAAACCCCAGAAACCATAACTGGATGAAAGCATCTTTTGGGCAAACAGGGGCACCAACATCAGAAGGTAGTTGGGTTTCAAAAAAGTAAGCAACATTCCCGACACCAATGCACAGCAATAAAACTCCGCCTTGATGCCGTCGAACCCCTGCCAACCTGTTGTGTTGGTGAACATGATCTTGAGGGCTTCTCCGGGATGGGTCAACAGGTATTTGGCAATCTCAGGATAACTGTTGCCGAGCCATTCATACCGCCTGAAGCTGTCGCCGGCATTCCCCAGCTTGGGCATCACCTCCATATTGATCACTAGGAAATAGGTCAGTGCGAAGGCAGCATAACTGACCAGGAACCAGATGGCTTTTTTGTCTTTCCGGTAATCCCAAAGCAGTCCCACGGCGATAAAAATCAACCACAACGACATGTTTTCCTTGCCGATCACAAAGAGCACGACGAACAGGGTGGCGAGACCGAAACGACGCTGTCGGAGGTAATACAGCAGCCAAGGCAGCATCATCGCCGCCAGCACGTTAGAATGATAGTCGAACGACAAGGCATGGATGATCCCAAACGAAAAGAGAAAGGTCGTGGCGGCGAGCAAGGGGATCCACTCGTCGTCGGTATAGGTCCTGATCAGCTTAAAAACTCCCCATCCTCCCAGCAACACCGCCACAATCTGCACCAACAGCAAGGTATAGGACCCGAACACATACACCAAGGGGGAGAGCAGCATGAGATACAGATCGAAATGGTCACTCAACACATTCAGGGGAGCCCTGTCGAACATGAAGAAATTGTCGATGCGGCCATGGGCGTAGTCATACATGATATGGGTGTAGAAACCAAGGTCCAGGGCGTAGGTCCGGAAGAGATAATGGTTGACCAGAGAGATCAAGGCATAAACGACCGCGGCAGCGATGAAAATCGCCGCCGTGGTCCATCGTATAGTCTTGTTCTGAATCATTTCGCAGGATACTTTAGTCCCATGTTGTAGAGGATGAAGGAGTAGATGTCTGCCTGTTCCTCAAGCACCTTGGCGACGGGCTTGCCGCCGCCGTGACCTGCCTTGGAATCGATGCGGATGATCTTGGGCTCGTCGCCCGTCTGGGCCGCCTGCAGGGTAGCCGCATATTTGAAGGAGTGGGCGGGCACCACACGGTCGTCGTGGTCGGCCGTGGTCACCATGATGGCGGGATAATGCACATCCGGACCACTCTTGATGGTATGTACCGGCGAGTAGGCGTACAGGGCCTGGAACATCTCCTCGTTGTCTTCGCTGGTGCCGTAGTCGCTGGCCCAGTTCCATCCGATGGTGAAGAGGTGGTAGCGGAGCATGTCCATCACACCCACCTGAGGCACAGCCACGCGGAAGAGGTCGGGACGCTGGTTCACCACCGCGCCGACAAGCAGACCGCCGTTGGAGCCGCCGTTCAGGGCGAGGTAGTCCGATGAGGTGTATCCCTTCTGGATCAGGTATTCGGCACAGGCGATGCAGTCGTCAAAGACGTTCTGCTTCTCGAGCTTGGTGCCTGCCAGATGCCATTCTTCGCCATATTCGTTGCCACCTCGGAGGTTCATCTGGGCATAGATGCCGCCATTTTCGAGGAAGGGCAGGCGCGAGGTGGAGAAGCCCGGGTTCAGCGTGATGTTGAAGCCGCCGTAGCCATAGAGCAGGGTGGGGTTCTGGCCATCCATCTTCAGGTCTTTCTTGTAGGTCAGGAACATCGGGACACGGGTGCCGTCCTTGCTGATGACGAACACCTGCTCGGTGACGAAGTCTTCCGGCTTGAAGTCGACCTCGGGGGCACGGAACACCTCCGACTTGTTGGTCTCGATGTCATATTTGAACACCGTCATCGGATACACGAACGAGGTGAAGCCGTAATAGACCTCCTCCTCGTCGTAGCGGCAGCTGAAGCCGACCTCGCCGAAGGTGGGGAGCTCGATCTCGTGGAGCATCTCGCCATTCAGCGTATAGACGTAGGCATGGTTGGCGGCATCGCGGTCGAAGGTGACGATCATCTTGCCGGCAGCCATCTCCGCGGAGACGATGACGTTCTCCGACTCAGGGACGATCTCCTCCCAGTTGGCCTCCTGCGGGGCCGAGGCGGGGAAGCGGACGATCCGGCCCTTGTCGGCACCGTAGTTGGTGAACAGGTACACATGGTCATCGACCACGTCGAAGGGGCTGTAGAAGTGGTCCTGGTCGTCGGTGATACGGACGAAGGGATTGTCGAGGTTCGACAGGTCTTTGATAAGCAGCGAGTTACCAGATCCAGCACCACTCTCCATCAGGAAAGCGTACTTCTCGTCGTCGGTGACACTCAGCGAATGGAAGAAGCGGGGTTCGTTGCGGTTCTCATACACCAGCTTGTCTTTTTTCTGTTCGGTGCCCAGCTTGTGGTAATAAACCTTGTGGTTCTCGTTCACGTTGGAGAACTCCTTGCCTTTCTTCGGGGCGTCGTAGGCAGAGTAGAAGAAGCCGTCCTGGAACCAGGAGGCGCCGGTGAACTTGGCCCATTCGATGTGGTCGGGAAGGAGCTCGCGGGTTTCGATGTCCATCACGTAGATCTCCACCCAGTCGGAGCCGCTCCGTTGGATGGTATAGGCAAAGTACTTGCCGTCGTTCGACTGGGAGCCGCCGCCGAAGGCCACGGTGCCGTCTTCGGAAAGCTGGTTGGGGTCGAGCAGGACCTCGGGCTTGGCGTCAGGGCCGTTCTGGATATACAGCACACTCTGGTTCTGCAAGCCGTCGTTCTTGCTGAAGAGGTAGCGACCGAAGCGCTTGGAAGGAACGCTGTAGCGCTCATAGTTCATAAGCTGGGTCAGCCGGTCCTTGATGGCCGACCTAAAGGGAATCTGGCTGAGGTAGGCGTCGGTGACCGCCCGTTGGGCTTGCACCCAAGCGTTGGTCTCGGCGGAGGTGTCGTTCTCCAACCAGCGGTAGGGATCCGCCACCATGGTTCCAAAATAGTCGTCAACCACCGAAGTGTCTTGACGGGCCTCCGGATAGGCCGGCACTTGATAACGCGGTTCCGGATCCGGTTTCTCTTTACAAGCAGTCATTGCGATGATGCATGCCATAACAATCAATGTAATGTGTTTCATTTTTATGATAATAGGTTGTGTTTTGTTCCAGGGGTTTCCCTTCGGTCAACCCCGTGGTTACCGACAGGTAACCCCTACGGGGTTGTGGAGGGTATCGTGTTTTATTATATGTGTTGTGTTTTGTTCCAGGGGTTTCCCTTTGGTCAACCCCGTGGTTACCGACAGGTAACCCCTACGGGGTTGTGGCCGAGGTTGTAGTCAGGAGTGGGGTTATTGTATTTTATCTATATAGGTGTCGTCTTCGATGCGTAGGTTGTCGATGATAAAGCGTTGCCGCTCAGGGGTGTTGTTGCCCATGTAGTATTTCAGCAGTTCCTTGATGCCGAAGTCGTACTGCAGGATCACCGGCTCCAACCGCATGTTGGGTCCGATGAAGGCACGGAACTCGTCGGGCGAGATCTCGCCCAAGCCCTTGAAACGGGTGATCTCGGCCTGCTTGCCGCATTGCACGATGGCATTGATGCGTTCCTCCTCGGAATAACAGTAGTGGGTCTCTTTCTTGTTGCGCACCCGGAACAGGGGCGTCTGCAGGATATAGACATGCCCGTTACGGACCACGTCGGGATAGAACTGGAGGAAGAAGGTGAGCATGAGCAGGCGGATGTGCATGCCGTCGACATCGGCATCGGTGGCGATGACGATGTTGTTGTAACGGAGGTTCTCGATGTCCTCGTCGATGTTCAGGGCTGCCTGCAGCAAGTTGAACTCCTCGTTCTCGTAGCACACTTTCTTGGTCATGCCCAAGCAGTTGAGCGGCTTGCCCCGGAGGCTGAACACGGCCTGGGTCTGCACGTCGCGGCTCTTGGTGATGCTTCCCGAAGCGGAGTCGCCCTCGGTGATGAAGAGGGTGCTCTCCAGCCGTTTCTCGTGGTTGGTGTTCAAGTGGATACGGCAGTCACGCAGCTTCTTGTTGTTGAGGCTGACTTTCTTGGCGCTCTCGCGGGCCGCCTTCTTGATGCCGGCAATCTCTTTGCGTTCCTTCTCGTTGGCCTGGATCTTCTGCTGCAACACCGTGACGGTCTCGGGGTTCTTGTGCAGGTAGTTGTCGAGGTGCCGTTTGAGGATGTCGAACACGTAGGTCTTGAGGAAGGGGCTGTCGTTGGTGCCATCGGGGTTGTTGGGCGCCAGGTGGGTAGAGCCCAGCTTGGTCTTGGTCTGTGCCTCGAACACCGGTTCCTGGATGCGCACACAGAGGGCGCAGATCAGGCCTTGCCGGATGTCGGCGGGCTCGTACTCCTTTTGGAAGAACTCACGCACCACACGGGCATAGCCCTCGCGGAACGCCGACTGGTGTGTGCCGCCCTCGGTGGTGTGCTGGCCGTTGACAAACGAGTAGAAATAGTCGCTCGACTGGCCGTTGACATGGGTGAAAGCCGCCTCGAAATCGCCGTCTTTGATATGGATGATGGGGTAGAGGCCTTCGCCTTCCATGTTGTTGTTCAACAGGTCGAGCAGACCATTCTTGGAGTAGTAGCGCTTGTCGTTGTAGACCAAGGTCAGTCCCCGGTTCAGGTAAGCGTAGTTCCAGACCCGTTTCTCCACATAGTCGTCCACATAGTGGTAGTTGCCGAACTTGGCGCTGTCGGGGATGAACTCCACCAAGGTGCCGCTTTCCTCGCCACCATCATACGGAACGATGCCCGTGTCGGAGGTCATCTTGCCTTGGGCGAATTCCACGATGCGCGTCTTGCCTTCGCGGATGGACTGCACCTTGAAATAGGAGGAGAGCGCATTCACCGCCTTGGTACCCACGCCGTTCAGTCCGACCGACTTCTGGAACACCTTGCTGTCGTACTTGGCACCGGTATTCAGCTGCGACACAGCCTCCACCAGCTTGCCCAAGGGAATGCCCCGGCCATAGTCGCGGATGGAGACCTTTTTCTCGTTGGTGTCGATATGCAGTTCGATTTTCTTTCCGTATCCGGAGGTGAACTCGTCGATGGAGTTGTCCATGACCTCCTTGATCAACACGTAGATGCCGTCGTCTTGCGAGGCGCCGTCGCCCAGCTTGCCGATATACATGCCCGGACGGAGGCGGATGTGTTCCATGTCCTCCAAGTGGATGATCTGGTCTTCGCCGTAATGCCCTGTCACGGCCGGCGTTTCCTCAGGTTGGGTGAAGATATCGCGTTCGTCGTCTAACACTTCGTTTGTCATGATTCCTTATTTTTTGCAAAGATAGCGAAAAATTCCTCTTTACACCAATTCCAGTCTTCTTTTGTCAACAACAGGTCGCGCGCCTTAACCCCCGTCAGTCGCCTGAAGGCAAACCACTGGTAGAGCATGATGGCGGTGTAGGTACAGGAGAACGCCACCGCAGCGCCTGTAATGCCGTAGGGAGGGATCAGCAGGAAGGTGCAGGGGATGGTCACGGCCAAGCCCGTCAGCGAGGCGTAGAGGTTGTATTTCGGCACGCCCGTCCCAGAGAAGTAATGCGAGAAGATCATCTGGGCCGAGAGGAAGAGCAGTCCGGGCGACATGAGCAGGATGATGCGCTTGACCTCGCCAAACTCGCTGGAGAACAGCCATTCGAAGAAGCCCACCGGCAAACAGGCCAACACCAACAAAGAGAGCAGGGTCAGCACTACGGTGATTTTCAGGAATTTGATGGTAAGCGACACGATCTGCTTGGGGTCGGTGAGGTTGCTCAAACGAGAGAACTGCACCATCGAGATGCTCAGGCCGAACACCTTGACGCCCTCACCGACCTGGGAACCGGCACCATACACGCCCACGGCTTTCTCCGTACAGTGCTGACGGATCAGATAGATGCTCATGCGGCGGTTCAAGGTGCTGACGAGGGTGGAGAGCTGGATCACGTAGCCATAGCGCAGCATCTCCTTGGCCGTAGGCAGCAAAGGGTCGCGCCCTTCCTTCTTGAGCATGGGAAGGACGAACAGGAGGCCCACCACAAAAGCCGTGGAATAGCCGCAAAGCAGGGAATAGACGAAGGCATGGGCGTCGCGCAGGCCAAACACGAAGATGAACAGGGCCATGGAGCATACCTGGACGAAGATCTGCAACAGGAAGATCCAGTTGAAGGTGCCCACCTTCTCCTTGCCGAGCAGCACGTTCAGGTTGAAGTTATGGAAGCTATAGATGAGCGTCAGCAGCAAGGTCAACCCCTCGTAGCCTTTGGGGACAATGCGGTCGAAGACCACGGGATGGTACGACAGGATCCAGAACAGCAGCACATACAAGGCCATCACCATCAGGATCCAGGTGTAGGAGACCGTCATCAAGGTCGAAAGCTTCTTCCTTGGGGTGAAATACACCAATCCGCTGCCGGCGAGGAACTCGATACCGATCAAGAGGAAGGTCACGTCAGTCAGGATGGTGAAACCGATGCCCCATTCGGCAGGGCCCAGCACCCGGGTACCCATCATCATCGTGATGAAGCCGATCAGCAGGTTCATCACCCGCGTCATGCCCGTTCCCAGGATCTTCTTAAACATGCGACCTCCTGTTCTCCCTGTCGTTACGCTTGACCCGCCACTGCCTAAAGAAGCCGGAGAGGGTGAAACGCCAGCGCTTGCCGTCGAACACGGTCAAGGTACCGTTGCCATTCAGGGTATGGAGGCCTTGTTTGAAGCTGGACGACGCGAAGGGCGCCACCGTGTCCATGATGGACTCCTCGAAAGTGTCTTCGTCGAGCCGGTCCACCCGGTTCAGATGAACCGCATTGCCGTAATAGCGGACACAGTCCTGAGCCGGTCGCACCAACACCCCGTGCAACTCGAAGAACGATCCTGCGGGGCGTGCGTCGGCGCAGTCCACTTTGACGGGATTGCCGAAGAAAGGCACATAGGGACCGTGGAGGTCGTCGGCGAGGTAACGATAAAGCTTCACGCTGGGGAAGTCCTTCTGGGTGAAGAAGAGGTTCCAGCGGCCGTCGCGGAACAACAGCGTGGGATCCACGGCACGGACGTGCTCCATCAACACGCATTCCTGTTCCAGCTTCATCGCCTTCTCGTTGAAACGGTACAGGTTGATCCGCTGCGAGGCGTTGGCTTCGGGGAGGCAGTAGACCACCCCCTCATGCTCGATGACCGAGGGATAGGAGAGGTGATAGCCTTCCTCCAACAGGGTATAGTGTTTCTTGAATTCCTCGGAACGCTTCGCCGCCTGGAGACAGCCCCGGCCCTTACGGTAGTCGTATTGTTCGAAAAAGATGTACGTATCCTTTGAGGTGGTCACCACGAAGGGATCCGCATAGTACAAGGAGGCCCGACGGCGACGAAACCAGTGCACCTGGTCGGCATCATGTTGGGGTGATTCCAAAAATTCGTTCAACGGCGCCTCCACATAGCCTACATCCCAGTCTTCCTGACGAAAGAGGTCATGCAGGTGAAAACGGAGCCGACGGAAGGGGCACCGGATCCAATACTGCAACATCTGGTAGTTCAACGGAGGTCGGTACAACGAGGCCTTCGACTCGGAAAGCGTCTCCCGAAGTTCACCGGTATGCAGGAGCTCACGACACACCTGCAAGGGCATGTCGGCACTGTCGAAATACAGTTGGTCGAGATGCGCCCTATAGGAATGGAGGAGGGTGGGATACCAGCGTTTCTGGAGGACGTAGCCCCGATCGAGCGACTCGGTCAGCCGTTGCAGGATCACCCCGTTGCGGGGATCGTTGTGCATCCACTCCCAGAAACCGGGCGGGCCGCCCCGATAGACCATCTCGTCGTCGTGATGATAGGACCATACGCCGTAGCGGGCGGCCTGCAAGATCGCGCCTTTCAGGATACCGAATCCAAAGCGTAATATGAAGTCAAGTTCTTGTAAACGAATACTTTCGATATCGTTATTTGAAATAAAGGTTGAAGCACCTTTCTCCACAGGGACACAGATCAGGGAAGGCACTTCCTCCAGCTTCAGCCCCAGCGGGGCAAGGGCAGGAGCCAATGCTTTCATCCGCTTGCTCTCCGGCTTGAACTGACGGTGGTTCCACCGTTGGAAGAACAGCCGCCGCACCGGATAGTGGGCGAGTTTCTGGAAGAATCCCTTCGAAGGGGCCGGCGCCCCGTTGCGGATCACCAGGGCGAGGGTCATGCCACCTTCCACGAGCAGCTTGACCGCATCCACCTTCCACGCCTCCAGCGCGAGGTCGTCGACCATGATGCCGAAACGCAGCGATGTCCTGGTTTGATCTTCCATAACGAGACTAACGAATAAATCGGGTCAAAATTACAATTCTTTCGGGGAATAATCGTTACTACAGCAATCCTTTTGGGAAAATTTCCTAATTTTGGCCGTTATTACGCCATGAAACTATCCGTCGTCATCGTCAACTACAATGTGGAGCATTTCCTCGAGCAATGTCTCTATTCGGTCCGCAGGGCCATGCAGGGCATTGAAGGCGAAGTGTTTGTGGTCGACAACAACTCGGTGGACGGCTCGCTCAGGATGCTCTCGGAGAAGTTTCCCGAGGTGAACGTCATCGCCAACAAGGACAACGTGGGCTTCAGCCGGGCCAACAACCAGGCCATCCGCGTCTCCACGGGACAGTACGTCTTGCTGCTCAACCCCGACACGGTGGTCGAGGACGACACCTTCGCGAAGTGCATCGCCTTTATGGATGCCCATCCCGACGCGGGAGGCCTTGGCGTGAAGATGGTGGACGGCAAGGGTAATTTCCTTCCCGAGTCGAAGCGTGGACTGCCCACGCCGGCGGCGGCTTTCTACAAGATGTTCGGCCTGGCCAAGCTGTTTCCGCATTCCAAGCGCTTTGCCCGTTATTACATGGGACATCTCTCCGACGATGAGACCAACGAGGTGGAGATCCTGGCCGGCGCCTTCATGCTGATGCGACGAGAGACCTTGGACAAGGTGGGACTCCTTGACGAGACCTTCTTCATGTATGGCGAAGACATCGACCTTTCGTACCGCATCACCCAAGGCGGTTACAAGAACTACTACTTCCCCGAGACCCGCATCATCCACTACAAAGGGGAGAGCACCAAGAAGACCAGCGTCAACTACGTCCTGGTGTTCTACAAGGCCATGGAGATCTTCGCCAAGAAGCACTTCGGGCAGAAACGGGCCTTCTGGTTCTCGTTTTTCATCAACATGGCCATCTACTTCAAGGCCTTCCTGGCCTTACTCAGCCAATTCTTCCACAAGATCGCCATCCCCTTCCTCGACGCGGTGTTGGGTTATGGCGGGCTGGCCGCCATCAGCTATTTCTGGGGCAAGAGCATGGTGTACGGCGGCTCGGGAAGCTATCCGACCACCTTGTTTGCCGTGGTATTGCCCGCCTACATCCTCATCTGGCTGCTGTGCACCTACTTCGCAGGCGGCTACGACAAGCCCTATCGCCTTAGCAAGGGGGTGTTCGGCGTCGCCATTGGCAGCGTCTTCGTGCTGATGCTCTACGCCTTGCTGCCTGAGTCGCTCCGCTTCTCGCGTGCCTTGATCGTCTTCGGCACGCTCTGGCTCGCCCTGGTGATGAGTGTGGTGCGGCTGATCGGCATGGCGATGGGGAATGAGACCTTCCTCTCGAAACACAACGCCAAGAAGCGTTTCCTGTTGATCGGCAGCCCCGAGGAAGCCCATCGGGTGGAGTCGCTCCTCCAAAGCACCTCCATCAAGCCCGATTTCATCGGCCTGGTCAGCTCGGAAACGCAAGGGGAGGCCCCCGACGGGTTCATCGGCAACCTTTCACAGGTACCGGATATCATCACCATCTACAAGATTACGGAGATCATCTTCTGCTCCAAGGACGTGCCGCACCAGGTCATCATCGACAAGATGGTGGAATGGCATGCCTCCAACGTCGATTACAAGATCGCGCCCGAAGACAGCCTCTCGATCATCGGCAGCAACAGCATCAACACGCGGGGCGACCTCTATACCGTCGATATCAAAGCCATCGATACCGTGGCCAACCGGCGCAACAAACGGCTGATCGACATCATCCTCTCCGGCTTCGGCCTCCTGTTCTGGCTTCCGCTGGCGTTGGTGGTGAAAAAGCCGGTGCGTTTCCTGAAAGACGCCTTGCTCGTGCTGATTGGGCGCCGCACCTGGGTCGGTTATTGCAATGCCGACGAAGAGCTCCAGAAGCTTCCCAAGATCCGCCGGGGTGTCTATTCACCCGCCACACCGCTGGAAAAGGCAGGTGGCATCGAAGACCCCAGCGTTTACAACCAACTCAACCTGCTTTACGCCCGAGACTACACCGTCTGGAAAGACGCAGAAATCTTCTTCAAGTCTGCCATGGCCTAATCGTTTCAACATCCAAATCCATTTCCCATGAAAAATCCATTACCCTTCACTCATCCCTCGAAAATTCATAACGCCCCATTCAACAAGGTGGCTGCCGCCTTGGTGCTTCTGTTCCTGCTGGGTTCCGCTGGCGGCAGTGTCCTCTATGGACAAGAACGTCTCGTCGTGACCCGTGACGGTGAGAATCCCAACCTGCCGGGAGACCATGGACAAGGTGGCAACCATGATGCTGACGGCATCGTAACCCCGGGAACCTCGGACACCCCGCTCCTGCCGGGAGACCATGGACAAGGCGGCAACCAGGATGCCGATAGTGAGACGCCTGCCCAAACGACACAAACAATAAGCCTGTATGCTGGCTGGAATTGGGTCTCGTTCTTCTTGGAGTGCGATGCCGGTTTTATTGCCGGACTTAAGGAGGACATCGCCCAAAACAACGACGAATCGCTGATCAAGGACATAAGCCAGAACAGCATGCTCCAAAACGGCGTATGGTATGACGGCAACCTGACCTTCACCAATAAGTCGATGTACATGATCCTGGTGAAGAACGACACCCCGTTGACACTCCATGGCACCCTCGCCAAACCGGAATCCAACACCATTACGCTTTTTCCAGGCTGGAACTGGATCGGATTTCCTGAGACCCGTTCGATGACCTTGGAGGAGGCCCTGTCTGGCATCCAACCCAATGAAGGCGACGTCATCAAGGACGTCGGCAAGACTTCCACGTATTCAGGCAACGAATGGCAGGGCTCCTTAACCCAGCTTAAACCGGGCACAGGCTATATGTACCTCAACACCGGTGCCACCTTCACCCTGACCTTTCCTTCTTCGAAATAAGACAGGTTGCAACTGTTTACAACAAGAGAGGGTGACCGCTGGGGTCACCCTCTCTTGCTTTTTCACGATTCCTGTTCTGTGATTCACTTGACAGCATGGCGGTACCCCTGGACCTTGTTCCAGTCGCCACGGGTGAAATCGGGCATCGCCACCGGCATACCGCCGTTGGCGATGGAGGCAGCGGTGAGCTCGCCGAGGCAGGACCACTCAGCGGCGTCGTACACGTCCTGGTCGAGCGGCAGACCGTTGTGCAGGCAGTAGATCAAGCGGTAGTCCATGATAAAGTCCATGCCGCCGTGGCCACCAACCTCCTTGGCTTTCTCTTCGATTTCCACCGCGATGGGGTGCAGGTATTCCTTCATGATCTTGTCGCGCACTTCGGCGGGCACAAAGCCATGGGGATTGAGGTGCTGGCCCTCGGCAAGGAATCCTGCCGGCAGCTTCTCGTCGAGCACGGTAAAGCCCTCAATGGGATACTTGTTGGCGAAACCCTCGGTGCCCGTGAGTTGGTACAGACGGTTGTAAGGACGGTAGGTATAGACATTATGCTCGATCAACAAGGTCTTGCCTTTTTCGGTGGAAATCATCGTGGTGGTCATGTCGCCATTGGCGAATTCCTCCGTGTTCATCATCTCCTTCGCAATCTTCTTGCCGTTGTAGGACGGCGTTGACATCGAGACCAGGGTCTTCATGCGGTCGCCACGGTGGATGTTGAAGGCCTGGCAGAGGGGTCCGAGGCCGTGGGTGGGATACACGTCGCCCGCATGGTTCTGGTTGAACTTGAGACGCCAGTTGTCGTAGTACTCGTGCCAGAAAGGCTCCAGGTTATGGATGTAGGCGCCTTCGCCATGGATCAGCTCGCCGAACATCCCTTGCTGGGCCATGTTCAAGGCCGTCAGCTCGAAGAAGTCGTAGCAGCAGTTCTCGAGCATCATGCAGTGGCGTTGTGTCTGTTCGGCCACATCGACCAGTTGCCAGCATTCTTCGATGGAGGTGGCGGCGGGCACTTCAACGGCCACGTGCTTGCCGTGTTGCATGGCATAGACGGCCATCGGCACGTGGTTGACCCAGTCGGTGCAGATATACACCAAGTCGACGTCGTCGCGCTCACAGAGTCCGATCCAGCTTTCCGTACTGCCCGAATAATCGGCGGCGCGAGGCAATCCACGGGCTTCCAGAATATCGGTCTGGACGCTCTCCACGCGATCGGGGACGATGTCGCACAAGGCAGTCACGGTGACGCCATCGATATAAGTGATGCGGTCCACGGCGTCATAGCCACGCATGCCCAAGCCGATGAATCCAATGCGGACATTCTCGATGGGATCGGCAGCGAACTGCAGCACGCTTTGTTGCCCGGGGGCACGTTGCGGCTCATCAAATACGATCATGTTGTCTTTAATGACATAGTTGCCGTGGCGATCCTCTTTGGGTTTGGGCGTACAAGCCATCAGGATACTGGCCGCGACAAGGATAATGGCGGTAAGTCTTGTTTTCATAGGTTCATCGTGTTGATTTCAAGCGGCTAATTTATAAAAAGATATGATTCATTCTATTTCTTATCTGAAAAACAAAAAATAATTGCTCGGTAATTTATCAACTTCGCATATATAAACGTTTTTTGTTCCTTTTTCAAACAAGATTTCTATCTTTGTCAAAAACTTCCAACCATGTACGAACCTCAAACACTGCAGACGATCGCTAGCCATTTTGTGACTGCGGAACATATCGACGCCGTGCTGCCGCTGGGCAACGGCCTTATCAACGACACGTTTAAGATCATGATGAAAGGGGAGGAGCAGCCCCGTTACGTCCTGCAGCACATCAACGACAAGGTGTTCACCGATGTGGAGATGCTGCAGCGCAACATCGAGACCGTGACGGACCATATCCGTCGTAAATATGAAGCGGCCGGGATGACCGATATCAACCGACGGGTGCTGCATTTCCTAAAAGCCGACACGGGAAAGACTTACGTGAAGGTAGGTGAGGAGTACTGGCGGGTGATGGACTTCATCGCCGACAGCGTGACCCAGGAGGCCGTCACCCCGCAATCGGCCTACGACGCCGGACGCAACTTCGGCGACTTCGAGGCCCTGCTGGCCGACTTGAAGGAGCCGATCGGGGAGATCATTCCCAACTTCCACAACATCGAGTTCCGCCTGAAACAGTTGGAGGAGGCCATCGCTGCCAACCCTGTGGGCAGGATGAAAGATGCAGAGGTTCAAGATTATGTCAAAAAGATCCAAGAGCACGCCTCGGCCATGTGCCTCGGCGAGCGCCTGTACCGCGAGGGCAAGCTTCCGAAACGCATCTGCCATTGCGATACCAAGGTCAACAACATGCTCTTCGACAAAGAAGGAAATGTATTGTGTATCATTGACTTAGATACCATTATGCCGAGCTTTGTCTTTAGCGATTTCGGCGATTTCCTGCGGTCGGCGGCCAACACCGGCGCCGAGGACGACCCCGACCTGGGGAACATCCATTTCAACAGGGCCATCTACGATGCCTTCCTGGAAGGCTATCTGGAAGGCACGAAATCCTTCCTAACCCCAGTGGAGCGCGAAAACCTGCCGTATGCCGCCTGTCTGTTCCCATACATGCAAGCCGTACGGTTCTTTGCCGACTATATTAATGGTGACACCTATTATAAAATAAGGTATCCCGAACACAACCTGGTCCGCACACGGGCGCAATGGAAACTCTTTGAGGAAGCACAAAAAGCGCTGAAATAAAGCACGCCAAAACAAAAATCCCAGAGTGAAACACCCCGGGATTCTTACATTATGTTAAATCATTGAAGGGATCAGAACGGCAGATCGTCGCCGTTGTTGGAGTCGTCAAAATACGTTTCCTGGGGCGACGTGGCCATGGGAGGCGTCTGGTGCATGGGTTGCGGTTGCGGTGCTGCGCCAAAAGTGGGAGCAGGTTGAGGAGCCGCGTTGGGATTCTCAAAACGCCACACACGCACATCGGTGTACCATTTCCCGTTGAATTCCCTTGAAGAAATGTCGATCTGTGCCTTGATCATTTGACCGGGAACCATATTCTGGATCTCGTCGATCTGATTCGTCCAGCAGGTCAGGCAAACCGTCTTGGGAAACTGTTCGTCTGTTTCAATAATTAAGTCTTGTTTGCGCCACGGGCCGCGGGCACTGGTGCCTTCGGTGAGTCCGCCTAGTCTTACGACTTTTCCAGTAATTTCCATAGTAGTGGTTTTTATTGTTGATAATTCGTTCTTTGCACGGTTCATCCAAATCCGTTGCAAATATACCCAACCTTTCATTAAAATAGGTGGTTTGTGTCATTCTTTTCAGAACTTTTTTTTGCAACCCTTTTCAAATATAATCAATATTATGTTAAATAGCATGGAAAACCACTGAGCATCGTTCAAAAAGCAAAGACCCCGGAGGTGCTCCCCCGGGGTCTTCTTCTTCCCTTTGTCTTCGGTCAACCGACTTCAGACTTCAGGCGTTTTCTTACTCAGCATCCAAGGCCTTGGCCTCGTCCATCATCTTCAGCTGGACGTACATGGTCTTCAGCACGTGCTTGATATCGTCGGAAGGCTGGGCTTCGTAAGCCTGCTTCACATACGGCAGACCGGTGCGGACCAGGTCTTCGGCTTGCTTCACCAGCGAGTCGTAACGTTCGATCTCAGCCTTGGAGAAACCGGTGATTTCGTTGGCTTCGGCCTTCAGCTTGTTGGACATCGTGATGTACAAGGCGCCGAGGTTGTAAACGGCATCGTAATACTCAGGATTGACATTGATGGCCTGGGTGTAATACTCGATGGCTTTGTCGGGATTGTAGATGTCGTGGGTATCGTCACCGTAGATGGTACCGAGGATGAACAAGATCGACGGGTTGTTCGGGTCGAGCTCGGCAAGCTTGTTGAGGTCGTTCAGGGCTTCATCACCCTTGCCTTGCTTCAGGAACAGGTTCACCTTCTCGATGATCATGCCGGCATCACCGGGGAACTTGGCCATACCTTCTTCGATCACGCCAACGGCGCTGTTTTGGTCGTCCTTGCCCAGGTAGCAGGCAGCCAGGTTCTTGTAGAGATCCACGTGGTTGTAACCCAAGGTCTTCAGGTCGTTGTAGTTGACGATGGCCTCGTCGAACATCTTGGCACGCTGATAGGCCAAAGCCGTGTTGATCAGTGCTGAAGTGTCGGGAGCAGCACCATTCTTGGAGATGTCATACGACTTGCGGAAGTTGACGGCAGCTTCAGGATAGGACTGATTGTTGAATTGGTTCACACCGTCCTGGAAGTAGTTGACTGCAATGGCAGCAATACGGGGATACACATCCTGAGCATTGTCTTTGGCATAGCCGGCATCGGCTTTGATGCAGTTCTCAAGGGCTTCGTAAGCCTTCTCGAGGCAATCCGGGTACTTGGCAGCCAGTTCGGGGTTCTGGTGGATGTTGAGGTAGATCATGCCACGATAAAGCCAAGCCTGGGCTTGGTCTTTCGGCTTCATGCCGAGGAACGATTCGTGGTGAACGCACTTCTCGATCGATTCAGCCGCCTTTTCATACTGACCGTTCTTGTTGTACATATAAGCGTTCGTACGGTCGGTCTTTTGGGCCATCATCACGTTTGCAGTGAGCATGACAGCCAACAAAATCATTAACTTTTTCATTTTCTTTCTGAGTTATGGTGATACAATTGTTCTCTTACGTTCAAAATATCATACTGTTTATCAAATCCCGTTCCAAACTTATTCCGCGTCGGGTTCGGGCTGGTTGTCGGGGTTGGCCTCGGGTTGGGTCCCCTCCTCCATCGCTTCCCCTGCTACCGGTTCCACGACGATGGGATTGCCTTCCTCGTCATACTGGATCTCCTCGTCTTCGTCCTCACGCTTCACCTTGGTGACGGCGGCAATCTCGTCGTTGCCGCGGAGGTCGATCAGTTTGACCCCCTGGGTGGCACGGCCCATCACACGGAGCGTGTCGGCACCGATGCGGATCAGGATGCCCGACTTGTTGATGATGATCAGGTCGTCTTCGTCGGTCACGTCCTTGATGGCGATCAGCTCGCCGGTCTTGTCGGTGATATTCAAAGTCTTGACGCCCTTGCCGCCACGGTTGGTGACGCGGTAGTCTTCAATGCCACTACGTTTGCCGAAGCCCTTCTCCGAAACCACGAGCACCGTCTGTTCGGGGCTGTGGAGGCAGATCATGCCGATGACCTCGTCGTTTTCCGAAGCCAAGGTAATGCCCTTCACGCCGGAGGCGGTACGACCCATCGGGCGCACGGTCTTCTCGTTGAAACGCACGGCCTTGCCGGAACGCAGAGCCATCAGCACTTCGTCCTCGCCACTGGTCATGTTGGCGGTCAACAGCTCATCTCCCTCGCGGATGTTGATGGCGTTGATACCCGCCTTGCGCGGACGGGAATAGGCCTCCAGCGAGGTCTTCTTGATGATGCCCTTCTTGGTGCACAGGATCACATAGTGGTTGTTGATGAATTCCTCATCCCTCAGGTCCTTGACATTCAAGACGGTGATCACCTTGTTATCCTTGTCGACGTTCAGCAGGTTCTGGATGGCCCTCCCCTTGCTGTTCTTGCCTTCCTCGGGGATCTCGAAAGCACGGAGCCAGTAGCACTTGCCTTGTTCGGTAAAGAACAGCAGGTAGTTGTGGTTGGTGCAGGTGAAGATGTGCTCGATGAAGTCGGTCTCGCGGGTCGAAGAGCCCTTGGAGCCCTTGCCTCCCCTACTCTGGCGACGGTATTCGCGCAACGGGGTGCGCTTCACATAGCCCAGGTGCGAGATGGTGACCACGACGGTGTCGTCGGCAATCATGTCCTCGATGCGGAACTCACCGGCGGCAGGGACGATCTTGGTACGGCGTTCATCGCCATATTTTTCCTTGATGTTCAGCAATTCGTCCTTGATGATCTGGAACTGCATTTCCACATTTTGTAGAACTTCGTGGAAATGGCGGATCTTTTCCTCAAGGTCGTGCAATTCGTCCATGATCTTCTTGATCTCGAGTCCGGCCAACTGACCTAGACGGTAGGCCACGATGGCGGAAGCCTGCGGATCGTCAAAGCCGAACTTCTCCATGATGGCCTGCTTGGCCTCGGGGGTACCGCCCTTACAGGCACGGATGGTGGCGATGATCTCGTCGACGATGTCGATGGCCCGAGCCAATCCCTCCAGGATGTGGGCGCGTTCCTCGGCTTTCTTCAGGTCGAACTGGGTACGGCGGATGACCACCTCATGGCGGTGATCCACGAAATGCTTGATGAGGTCCTTCAGGTTCAGCGTGTAAGGACGGCCGTTGACCAACGCCACGTTGTTCACGTTGAACGAGCTCTGGAGGGCGGTCATCTGGTACAGCTTGTTGAGGACGATCTCGGCGTTGGCGTCGCGCTTGAGTTCATACACGATGCGGATGCCCTTGCGGTCGGACTCGTCGCGGATGTCGGCGATGCCGTCGAGCTTCTTGTCGTTGACCAGGTCGGCGGTCTTCTTGATCATGTCGGCCTTGTTGACCTGATACGGGATGGAGGTGGCGATGATGCGCTCGTGACCGTTGTGTTCCTCGATGGTGGCCTCGCCACGCACCACGATACGTCCCCTACCCGTCTCAAACGCCTCACGGACGCCTTCGTAACCATAGATGACGCCGGCGGTAGGGAAATCGGGGGCCTTGATGTATTCCATCAGCTCCTGGACGGTGATGTCGCGGTTGTCGATGTAGGCAATGATGCCGTCCACGCACTCGCTGAGGTTGTGCGGGGCCATGTTGGTGGCCATACCCACGGCGATACCGTTGGAGCCGTTGACCAGCAAGGCAGGGATCTGGGTGGGCAGCACCGTCGGCTCCTGCAGGGAGTCGTCGAAGTTGTTCTGGAAATCGACGGTGTCTTTTTCAAGGTCGTCGAGCATCTCCTCACCTATTTTCTTCAGACGGGCCTCGGTATAACGCATGGCTGCCGGGCTGTCGCCGTCGACGGAGCCGAAGTTGCCTTGGCCATCCACCAAGGGATAGCGGAGCGACCACGGCTGGGCCATACGCACCATGGCGTCGTACACGGAGGAGTCGCCGTGCGGGTGGTACTTACCAAGCACCTCACCGACGATTCTGGCCGATTTCTTGTAGCCGCTGTGGGAAGTCACGCCCATGCCCAGCATGCCGTACAGCACACGGCGGTGCACCGGTTTCAGTCCGTCGCGCACATCGGGCAAGGCGCGGGAGATGATGACCGACATCGAATAGTCGATGTAGGCCGATTTCATCTGGTTCTCAAGGTTTACCCTGATTATCTTTTCGGTTGGAAGATTCTCTTCGTTCAAATTCTTTTCATCCATCGCAATAGATTCTCAATATTCAATTTCCAATATTCAAATTTAAGGGCCTTTTTAAAAGCAGGCGCAAAGTTACAAAAAAAACCTTTCCAACCCACGAAGAATGTCTTTTTTCATGAAATTTTGTCAAAAAGGCCCAAAAAACGAGCGAGGAGCGATTTTTGTTATTAACTTTGCATTTGTTTTTAAGTAGAGTCATTACCTTTTTTCAACTAAAATTGGATTATGGATGCCAAATTTTCGCCCAGGGTGCGTGACATTATGTCATACAGCCATAGCGAGGCCCAACGGATGGGAAACGCCTATATCGGATTGGAGCACCTGTTCCTGGGCATGTTGAAGGACGGCGGCAGTTCCGCCATCCAGATGCTGATCAACCTGAACCTGAACATCGAGATCTTCAAGCAAAAGCTGGAGGCCTCCATCCGGAGTGTCGGATCGGACCGTCCCACCAGCGAGAACCTCCCGCTCACCAAGCAGGCGGAGCGGGTCTTGAAGTACACCTATATCATTGCCAAGGAGTTTCGTAGCGAGCTGGTGCGGTCGGAGTACCTGATGCTGGCCATCCTCCATGAGCGGAACAACATCATCTCACAGAACCTGGAGTTCGAAGGCATTACCTACGAGAACTTCAAGGCGGAGCTGATCCGTTACAACACGGAAATGGGCAAGGAACTCCCCAAGGAAGCCGACCCTGAGCCGGAGACGCCCCAGAACCTCTTCGGTGACGATGACGACGACCTGGAAGACGAAATCCGTCCCCAACAGGAGAAGCCCAAAAAGACCAGCAACATCAAGAGCAAGACGCCGGTGCTCGACAACTTCGGTCGTGACCTGACGCGGGCGGCTGAGGAAAACCGCCTCGACCCCATCGTCGGTCGCGACAAGGAACTGGAGCGCATCGCCCAGATCCTCAGCCGCCGCAAGAAGAACAACCCCATCCTCATCGGAGAGCCCGGCGTGGGCAAGTCGGCCATCGCCGAAGGGCTGGCCATCCGCATCACCCAGCACAAGGTGTCGCGCACCTTGTTCAACAAGCGCATCGTCATGCTCGACCTGGGCAGCGTGGTGGCTGGCACCAAATACCGCGGCCAGTTCGAGGAGCGCATCAAAGCCATCCTCAACGAGCTGGAGAAGAACCCCGACATCATCCTCTTCATCGACGAGATCCACACCCTGGTGGGCGCCGGCAACGCCAACGGCTCGCTCGACGCTTCGAACATGTTCAAGCCCGCCTTGGCACGCGGTGAGCTGCAGTGCATCGGCTCCACCACTCTCGACGAATACCGCCAGTATATCGAAAAGGATGGCGCCCTGGAGCGTCGCTTCCAAAAGATCATTGTGGATCCCACCACGCCGGAAGAGACCGTCGAGATCCTTAACAACATCAAGCAGAAATACGAGGACCATCACCTCGTACAGTATACCCCCGAAGCGGTGGAAGCCTGTGTCAAGCTGACCAACCGCTACATGTCGGACCGCTACCTCCCCGACAAGGCCATCGACGCCCTCGACGAAGCCGGAGCCCGGGTCCACATCAAGAACATCAACGTGCCGGAAGAGATCACCGCCCTCGAAAGCGAGATCGAGACGGTGCGCAAACAGAAGAAAAAGGCCATCGCCGAACAGAAGTTCGAAGATGCCGGACAGTACCGCGATCAAGAAGTCAAGCTCAGCAACCGGCTCGAAAAGGCCAAGAAAGACTGGGATAACGACAACCTCAACCACCGCAAGGCCGTCACCGAACAGGATGTGGCCGAGGTGATTGCCATGATGACGGGCGTGCCAGTCCAACGCATCGCCCAAAACGAGGGCACTCGCTTGATGAACATGGAGAAGGAACTGGCCGGGTCGGTCATCGGGCAGGACGAGGCCATCAGCAAGGTCACCAAGTCGATCCGCCGCAACCGTGCCGGGCTCAAAGACCCGAACAAGCCCATCGGCTCCTTCATCTTCCTGGGACCCACCGGCGTCGGAAAGACCTATCTCGCCAAGGTGTTGGCCAAGTACCTCTTCGACTCCGAGGAAGCCCTCATCCGCATCGACATGAGCGAATACATGGAGAAGTTCGCCGTCTCGAGACTGGTGGGTGCCCCTCCCGGCTATGTCGGCTACGAAGAAGGCGGCCAACTCACCGAGAAGGTGCGACGCAAGCCCTACTCCATCGTCTTGCTCGACGAAATCGAGAAGGCCCATCCCGACGTGTTCCACCTCCTGCTCCAGGTGCTCGACGACGGACAGCTCACCGACAGCCTCGGACGCAAGGTCGATTTCAAGAACACGATCGTCATCATGACCTCCAACATCGGCAGCCGCCAGCTCAAGGAGTTCGGCCAAGGGGTGGGATTCGGCACCCAGGCCAAGCGTGACGGCGCAGCGGAATACTCGCACAGCGTCATCGAGAATGCCCTCAAGCGCACCTTCGCCCCCGAGTTCCTGAACCGTATCGACGATGTGATCATGTTCAACTCGCTGCAACGGGAAGATATCCACCGCATCATCGACATCGAGCTACGCAACATCTTCAAGCGTGTGGAAGAGATGGGCTACACCCTCGCCCTCACCGACAAGGCCAAGGACTTCATCGCCGACAAGGGCTGGGACGACCAGTTCGGTGCCCGTCCGCTCAAACGCGCCATCCAGAAATATGTGGAGGACGTGCTCGCCGAGGAGCTCATCCAGCATCCGATGGGTCCGGGCAGCCGGGTGGACATCGACCTCGACGACGAAAGCCAAGAGATCGTGGTGCATCTGAGTCCAGCCGAAACAGAACAACTCGAACCGGCCACCAACCAAGAAAAAGCCTGATGGAATACGATTTCCTGCCCCATATCGACAACCCACTGTTCCGCCTCATCTCCCAGTCCTGCAAGGAACTAGGCGTAAGGGGCTATGTCATCGGAGGCTATGTGCGCGACATCCTGCTTCGGCGGAAATCGAACGACATCGACATCGTGACCATCGGAAGCGGCATCGCCTTGGCCAAGAAGGTGGCCTCTCACCTGCCCGGGCACAAGGAAGCGAAGTACTATGGCGCTTTCGGCACGGCCATGATCCGTTACAAGGGAATCGAAATCGAGTTTGTGGGCGCCCGCCGCGAGTCGTACGACCGCAACAGCCGCAAACCCTTTGTGGAAGACGGCACCCTGGAGGACGACCAGAACCGGCGCGACTTCACCATCAATGCGATGGCCATCAGCCTCAACGAAGACGACTTCGGGGCCTTCCTCGATCCTTTCGACGGGATGAGCGACCTCGAAGACCTGACCATCCGCACCCCGCTCGACCCCGACATCACCTATTCCGACGACCCCCTGCGCATGATGCGGGCCATCCGCTTCGCCACGCAACTGCATTTCTACATCGACCCCGACTCGTTCTATTCCATCACCCGCAACGCAGAACGCATCAAGATCGTCTCGATGGAACGGATCACCGAGGAACTGAACAAGATCATGATGTCTTCCCGACCCTCCACCGGGTTCCTGCTGCTCGACGAATCGGGACTGCTGAAGTACATCCTGCCCCAGCTTTGCCTGCTCAAGGGCGTCGAGGTGATCCATGGCAAGGGTCACAAAGACAACTTCTTCCATACCATGCAGGTGCTCGACCAGGTGGCCGAGAAGAGCGACAACCTCTGGCTGCGCTGGGCCGCCCTACTGCACGACATCGCCAAGCCGCAGACCAAGCGCTGGGAGGACGGCACCGGATGGACCTTCCACGGCCATGAGTTCAAGGGGTCCAAGATGGTCCCCAAGATCTTCGCCCAGCTCAAGTTGCCGCTCAACGAGAAGATGAAATATGTGGAGAAGCTCGTGCTGCTCCACCTCCGCCCCATCGTCCTCGCCGAGGACATCGTCACCGACTCCGCCGTACGACGCCTGCTGTTCGACGCGGGCGACGACATCGACGACCTGATGCTGCTCTGTCATGCCGACATCACCTCGAAAAACGAGGAGAAGATCAAGAAATACCACCACAACTTCGAGATCGTGCAGGAGAAGCTCAAGGAGATCGAAGCCAAAGACCACTTGCGCAACTGGCAGCCCCCCATCGACGGCACGGCCATCATGGAGACCTTCGGCATCCCTGCCGGACGCGAGGTGGGCATCATCAAGAACGCCATCCGCGAAGCGGTGTTGGACGGCATCATCGGAAACGACTTTGAGGAAGCCTATGCCTACATGAAGCAGGTCGGCGCCGAACAGGGCCTTCACGTCGTGAAGGAACTGGAGGCGCCCGTCGTCGTCTCCAACAACGGTCCCGTCCCCAAAAAGCTCGACACCCCATGAACGGCCGCACCCTGATCGTCATCGCCGGGCCCACCGCCTCGGGCAAGACCGAGGCGGCCATCCAAGTTGCCAAGCGGCATCACACGGAGATCCTCAACGCCGACAGCCGGCAGTTCTACCGCGAGATGTCGATCGGAACCGCGGCACCGACACCTAAAGAATTACTTCAAGTAAAGCATCATTTTGTTCAGCATATCAGCATTTTCGACCATTATGATGCAGGCACCTACGAACGGGAAGCCCTCCTCTTGTTGGACAAGCTTTTCTTAGATCATGACACCGTGGTGCTAACCGGAGGCTCCGGCCTGTTCATCGATGCGGTGTGCAACGGTATCGATGCCATGCCCGACATCGACCCCGCCCTCCGCAAACAGGTGAACGACTTGTTCCAGGAAGGAGGATTGGCTGCCTTACAGGAAGCCGTGCAACGGTTGGACCCCGAATACTACGCCATCGTGGACCGCAAGAACCCCCGACGCCTGCTGCGGGCCCTGGAGGTCTGTCTACAGACGGGGCAGCCTTACACGACATTCCGTACCCGGACGACTGCCAAGCGGGATTTCGACATCGTGAAATACGCCTTGCTGTGGGATCGCCAGGAGCTCAACAACCGCATCAACCAACGGGTGGAACGCATGTTGGCCCAAGGGCTGGTGGACGAAGCCCGCGGACTCTACCCCCACCGGCACCTGAATGCCCTCAACACGGTGGGCTACAAGGAATTGTTCGATTATTTCGATGAAAAATGCACCCTCGGCGAAGCCGTTGAACAAATCAAATTGAACACGCGTCACTATGCCAAACGGCAGATGACCTGGCTTCGGAAGGATCCGTCCTATCAATGGGTTTCCCCTTCGGAGTTGGTTGGAACCCCATAGGGGGTCTCCATCGGTAGCCACCCACCTTCAACCCCTCCGGGGTTGTTGAAAACCCATATCAACCGTCAGGATTGATGGAAACGGATTAAACCTTCGGATGGGGTCTGACGGACCTTTCCCAGGGTGAGGCCTTCGGCCTCTAGACATTCCTGCAACAATTCCTGAAAATAATACGCCACCGATCCCACAAAGCTGACGGGCAGCAAACGCGCTTCGGGATACCGCAACACAAACACCCGGATAAACTCCCGGAAACCGTCCTTCACCAAGTTCTTGATGAAGGGATGCTGCTGGTGATCGCCGGCAAACTTGGCGAAACCCGCCAGGTATTTCGAGGCCCCTTGTTGGTGATATACGTTATCAATAAACTCTTTGAGTTCCAGATGATAACATTGCTCGAATGAAAGCTTTAGTTCAAGAGGCATCCAATCGTAGAAATAGGCCTTGGCCACCTGCCTTCCAAGATAGCAGCCACTCCCCTCGTCGCCCACCAGATAGCCCAACGAGACCGCTCGGTCCACCACGTCCTTGCCATCGTACAGGCAGGAGTTGGCCCCCGTACCCAGGATACAGGCAATGCCTTTATCATGACCTAACACGGCATGGCACACCGCCATCAGGTCGTGGGTCACCTCAACCACCACAGCCTCCTCAAACCGGACACGCAGAAACTGGGCAGTGGCTTCCTGATTGTCCGTTGTTCCACAACCCGAACCATAGTAATAGACCGCGTCAACGGCAGGGAAATTCTTGAGATCTTGATATAGCAGGTCCAAGAGTACGTCCGGCTCGTTGTAATTCGGGTTATAGCCGCCCAAGGTGAACCGGTCCACCACCCGTCCGCCATCCAAAAGGATCCACTCCGTTTTGGTGGATCCCGCATCGATAATCAGTTTTCTCATGGTAAAAAAGCGCCAAATATGACTGCTATTGTTTGACAATCATCACTTTGACCTGCATTTGGCCGGCGCCGTGCACTTCGATCATCCTTTCAATTCGCTGTTGGATGTTGGTCAGGTTCAAATCTGGATTTACGTTCGAGACAAAGACAACCACCGTACGCGTACCTTCTTCGTCGCTAGCGATTTCAACGCGGTTGACGTTGCCGATGTCGTAGTTGTACAATTCCTTGATACAAAACGACTTCAGGTCGGCTCGAGTCACCACCCGGTCGTTGGTTAGGGCATAATAATGCGAGAGCATCTTCCTTTCTTCCTCGTCCACCACCTCGTCGCGTCCACCGGTGGTTCGCGTCAACAAGCGGGTCTGGCCGGCATCGAAATCGCTCGGCACGTTCACCACCGAAGCACCAGCTTCGACGCCATTGCCCTTGGCGCCATCGGTGTAGAGGGCGGTCAGCGGGATGGAGACCTCCACCTTGGCGTCTTCCTTTAACAGGGCATAAACCCCCGTTTTCGGGTTTCCATCTTTCTTCACGATGGCAATGATATCTTTCAGCAAAATCCGCAACTTACGGATCCGGTCGCTATCTTGTAACGCAGGGATCGTCTGATACGCATAGAAGTCGGTGCTATTTCTACGTTGCAGCTCGTCGGCCAGCCGAAGCAACTCGTTGAACCCGAAACGTTCGCAACCAAAACGGCGAAGGATGAACTTGTCGGCTTCATCCATGGTGTCGTATTCCCCAACCAAATTCATGAAGAAATCGTTATCGTCCGCAATCTTCACAATGGGTTCGGAAGGTGTTAACGCAAAGTGTTTCTTGTTGACATTGACTACCGGGAACGCGTTGATCACCACATTATTGACATTGAGCATATCCTCTTTCAACCCCGCGAAATCAAGCGTGAGTTCCACGATGCCGCGTTCAAGCACGATGGGCGTATAAGGATCCACCATGTAGTACGGAACATCCATCTCCGCCCAAAGATCGAACCATTGCTCATTGGTCCCGAAGGTCAATGAACGGTTGTAGATCAGGTTCCAAAACGAGAAATCAGGATTCATCGGGAAACGGTCGTATTCCCACGGGTTGATCAACGGAACCTCTTTGTCTCCGAGCTGCATGGTCACCTCGTCGAACGCCAGGTCTTTAAAGAAGAGCCCCACGCCGCCGAGTACCGTCTTCTCATCCTCCACTTCCAGTGTCAGTTTCCATTGCCCTTGAAGCAGGGGCTTGACAGACACTACCTTGGCACCAATGATGTTCGACTCAAACAAGGGGCAGTAGTTGATTTTGTCGCGCCCTTGAAAGGTCTCTTTCAGCACGGCGAACACCGTGTCGCTTCCCACCAGGCAGCGAGCGGGATTGCCTGGCGCTTTGGCGGTGGCCATCATGGCCACGGACGGATTGGCTTTAAGCAGATGGTAAGGCAGCATGGCCTCTTCCAACTCGCCCACCATGCCGGAACGGAACCGTGCCAGGTCCTGTTCGATCTGATCCTCTTGATAGGCCAGGGCTGTAATCATCATCGACACCAGCGGGTCTTTATCCATTCCGTATAAAGGCGTATTGGGATTGTCGCTTTCCCATTTTCCTTCACTTGCCCAGAGTGAGAACACCTTGTTTCTCAGCTCCACCACCCGGTTTTTGATATCGTCGTTCTTCATGCTGTTTACCAGATTTGGATTTTGTTATAGTAAGTGTAGGGCGAGTCGTACCCATCGTCCATGATGCCGTTTACCGAAACCAACAACACCGTGCCTCGTGCCAGGAAATCCATGGCCACTTCTACATTTTTCAACCGATGCTCATACTGCTCGATGGAATTCTTAAGATGTCCCGCAAAAGTTTCGGTATTGACACTGGAACCCTTGATCCTGTATTTTTGCATGGGATCTTCGATGGTCCCTATGATATCTTTCTTCTGTTTTCGGACATCCCCATGGAACATACCGGTCTCAGGACTGTAGATCTCAAAACGGAAATCCTCCAAGGCGAAGCCGAAATCCGCATCTGCCTTGAAACTGTCTTTTCCCGAGGTGATTAGCAGGTCAAGGAAAGCGTCAATGGACTTTTTCAACGCATCCTTGGCCACGGTAGGATATTTCATGATGATCGGTCGCTTGACGTACATGGCTTTTCAATTAAAGGATGGGACAATCGTCTTCGGGTTCGGGTTCTGACTCGGATTCCGGCTTGGATTCTTGTTTTGGCACCGGCTGGTATTCCACCACCTCCACCATAGGAAGGCGCTCGATGGCTTGGATAAGGAATCCACAAACCGCGGTGAGAAACAGTTGGAGGTCGTAAGGATTGTATTCCGGAAGCTGTACCGGTGCATCCTGAATAACATAGGAAAGCAAGCGAACGAAACGGCGGCACAACGTCACGAAGTCTCGGGGACTTTGGTTCATCCCAAGACACTCCATCTCTTCTGCAAACATCCGCATCACGTCGTGGTTTCGGAGGTATGTGAATTTCTCGTGGTTGAGAACCTGTCGGACCAACTGTAGAATGGCTTTCTCCATCTCCATCAACAAGGGGGCGTCTTGCATAGCGATGACCGGGAGGATGTAGTCCTCCTGCAATTCCCATGCACCGTTCTCATGGATTACCTTGGCAATGGGCATGTGGCCAGGGAGCTGTTCCAAGGTACGGAGCGTGAATTCATATTCATTCTCGACGAATGGAACCTCGTCTAATTCATATTCTCGTGTCTTCTCCGACGGAGCAAGCGCGAGATAATAACTACCCGATGATCCTGGAATCGTCAGTTGCCAACGGGCGTCGCGATGGTAATCCACCATGCCGCCGTCTTCCAAGAGCGCTTGGCAGTCTACCTCTCCCACGGAAACTGCGTCACCCTCAACCGACACCATCGTCTTGAAAGCCGATCCCGGGATCAGCCCGAACTGTTTGGAAGCCTGAACTTTACGCAACAGTTGACGGTATTCGGCCAATTGATTCTCTAAATGGATGAAAGTCTCTGGAAGGAGTTCCATCCCGACATTCCAGTTGATTCTAATATCCTTGTTCATGGTTTGGTTGATGCTTTATGAGGTTGGTTGCCAAGGGTGGCGTTGTAGTCGAGTAACAGTTTGTTTGGACCCGTAAAACGGTCGTCGCGTCCATAGTCCCTCACTTTGAACTCACATTGGAAGTCGAAAGGGATGAACCACTCCTCCACCCATTGGAAAAAGGGTTTCAGTTCCTCAAGATAGTTCAAGAACGCCTTTCGTTCCAAGTTGGGACGGTTCACCACAAACCGGATCCTATTCCCTTTCTTGATGTAATGGGTCGAAGATCCCAAAACACAGGTGATGATTTTGCACAGCACAGCATATTTCCCACGAAGGTGGGCGGCCTGTAGCACCATGGGAGCCATCCTGCGAATGTAAGCATTCCGGTCGTTGGAGTAGTCCTCCCCTATAAAAGCCTTCAGGAGAACGTTGGTTTTATCGGCCAAGTGGGCATTCAGTTCCTGTTCCAAGGCCAAAGAATGGTTGAAAAATGAGGTGTCGAACGGCAGAAACACCGTCTTGATGCGTTCCACACGCTGTTTCAGCACCCGATGCGTCCACTCAAAATCACTCTGATTGATGCCCTGCAACTCACTGCCATTGAAAAACAACTTATTGGGAAGGATCTCATAAAGGCCGTCACGAGACAATTCCACTACAGTCGTTTGCGGATCGCAGGAACGCATATCATCCGCATAATTCCTGGTAAAAATGCCTTTATGGTGCGCAATCCATTCCCTTTGAAAAGGATAATGCGCCGCTACCCAGGTTTCCGCTTTGATATCATGTGGTTCCATCAGATCCGGTCTTTTTCAAGATAAGTGAACACAGTCTTTCCAACCCTAAACGAACTGCCATGGTAGAGCCTGGTGGCTTCATTGGTTCTCATGTTCTTGAGATACGGCACGTCATTCTCAATATAGACCTCGGCTTGAACGCCTTCAAGTCCTTCCGTGTTGTCCCAATCCATGTCGATGTAACAGCGGTCCGACCTGCCGATGGTCACTACACGGTAGCCGCCAACACGGTTCATCCATTTGTAAATCGCCACATCTCGGCTCTTGAGGTTGCCGTCGATATGGAGGAAATACCGTTTTGAGACCTGTTCCCGCTGCGCTATGCAGGCATACAAGCCTCCCGCAAAGACCATCAATCCAATCAGACACAGCATGCTGGTCAACAAACCGAGGAAATGGAACTCGAAGTTGCTGTTTTCAAAGCTGAACATGTAAAGAACACCGAAGCCGAGCATGGCAAAGAGGAAGCCACACAAAACGGCACGTTTGAGGGGCACCTCGGTGCGGTAGGCGATCACCAGACCCAATCCAGCCCCCATCAGGAGCCAAGGAATAAGATCGACAAGAAAGCTGTTGTAGTCCTTTCCCGTAGCCAAGGCAACCCAACTGCCAACAAGGAAAGCAGCAAAGCCGACCAGCATCCCGCATAAGACACGTCCGATGATGACCCCCACCCTTTGGGCGGTTTTCTTCCGACGTTCTAACAGACAGGAAGCCACCAGGGTAACAATTCCACCAACAATGACCCCGAAGAAGAGCATGTCGTGGATCTTATCGGCAAAGGCTTGTCCTGAAGCATCCAAACCGACTTTTTGAAAGAGCATCACCATATCGCTGATGAGGCCATGGAAGAGATTGTTATGCACTGCCAGGCGGAACACCAGCCAGCTGACCAACCCTGCCAAACAACCGGCAACCAACCATTTCAGGAAATAAGGCGCATTCCGGCGATCCCAACGATGATCCTCGTTATAGAAATAATCGCCGTTATCACATTCCTTGCCGAACTCGGGACACTGATAACCATTCTCCTTCCAGCAGTCGTAGTGCATGGTGTGCTCACAGCGGGTCACTATTTCATCGCCCGGCTGGAAGGCATCCTTGCAATAGTAGCACTTCTGTCCCACATAGTCGCTGGCGCGGGTAGGCAACACATTGGCCTTGTCGAACTCCTTAACGTATTTCCTTTTGAAAAGAGCATGTCTCCATCTTGGATACAGAAGTCGGAAGAACAGCCACAGCAATCCGATGACGATCAGGGCCAAGATCAGGCATTGGGCGATACGGGTAAGACGTAACGAGAGGCTGTCATGTACGGGCATGGGGTCGATCAGGCATCCTTTGGTAAAGGATCGGGAACCCATGGCATCCACATCACCCTGATGCAGGTAGGCATACAAGGTAATCTTCTGACCGTCGTATAACTTCTCCGCAAGGTTGGTGATGACCATGCGGTAATCCATGGCTTTCGGGTCGGGGTGCATGACCAGTGCCTCCTTAAGGGTTTGGAAGTCAAAGTCCGAGTCATAACGGTCACCTTCCTTGAAAACATATTGGATCTCATGGTGGAAGTCCTCTTCGATAAAGCGGTCACCCAAAAACACATAGCTCACTTGTGTGTTTTCTCTCAGGTCCTGCTCAGAGATCAGCGTCATCTTGATCCGGAAGAAATCCTCCCCTCCGATATAGCTGCCATCCGCTTTCTTGTAAACGCCGTTGGTCAGCATTACAACCACCTTTTTGGTATCGTTTTTCAGATTGGGATTGTATTCCAGTTCAGGATAAAAGTCATGGGTATCCGTTTTCGAGATCTCTTCCAACACGGAAGCCAGTGCCTTATAGATGAACTTTTCCTTGGCAGACGGCATGTTGAAACAACTGTCAAACCACTGCGTCAGCTGGTAAAAATCCTTGATCTCCGTTGTGGGGGTGCGCACTTCGTCCATGGCAGACAGGTAAAAATGCGCTTTGGGGAGTCCCTTGTATAGTTCCGTGATGGCCTGTCGTTGCTCCTCCATCTGCGCGCTGGTGGCGGCACGATCGGCCAAAACGATCATGGAATAGTTACCTGCTTCATAATCGGGATCATAGTTACGGATGTCCAAGACGTCCACCAAAGTGGTGCCATCGTCAAGGCCGTTGTAGCCGGTTTCCGAGATGGAGAGGGCTCCCTTGTCGATGGAACCGAGGTTCAGTTTCGTTCCGTCATCAACGACCTTGAAATCCACAAAAACCGTATCCAGACTTGGCTGGAACTTGGGATAATCCAGCACCAACTCCTGGGCCAGCATCATCGGCATGACCATTAACAGCAACATTCCTAAGAGGATGATTCGTTTCATGCGCAATCCTTTCTTTTATAAAACCGGGGTGTCGTCGTTCCCCATGAGTTTACTCATTTGTTGTCGTGCCTCTTTCGACATCTTTTTTGCTTTCAGTTTGGAGCGCATCATGTTCAACACCAGGATCAGCGCCATGGCTACCATGGCAATGCGAAACAGTGTCTCGTACAGGTGCGCCCTGGAGCGGCATTCCAGCGCTTCGATGGCTTCATTATACGACTCAATGGTATCCCACAACTGTTGCATGGTAGGATCCGACTCCACCAAGGCTTTTTGGGTCTCATTGTCCGCAGAAGCCTTCAAATAAAGCCTCGTGGCTTTTTTCTTCACGGCGGCAAGGGAATCCGGCTCGTTGTTATCCACCAGATGCTCGCCTTGTTCTTTCAAGGAACCGAGATCGACGATGGTCTGCTGGAAACGATCCATCAGCCGGTCGTAGTCTTGTTGGCGTTCGTGATCCTCGCGGAGCCCTTCGATGCGTTTCTGAAGCATATAGTAGGTATGGTTGCAGAGGTCGTAGGCATCGTAGAGCGGACTGTCTTTGGCAACGAGGGCGGCAAACGACTTCAATCGGTTGCCGGCTTCCTGAAACTCATAGTCGTACAATGCGATATCGTCGTACGTCTGCAGGTTGTTGCTAAGACCGTTCAAGTCGTTATGAAGGGCGGTGAGGTTGGCTTCCAAAGGGTTGTCTTCTTCCTCCTCTTGTGGCCATGCCTGAAAAGGCACCGCCCACAAAAGCAACATGAACAGCAATGGGATGAAGCGCTTCATGGCTGTATCGAGTTAAGGATTAACCGGCAATGGGATCGGGAACGACCTCCAGGGTGTCCCCGTTCTGGATGTTATAGTCCGACATCTTCATGTGGGTTTTCCCAACACGCGGTTGAAGGATGATGCATTGGCCGGTGGTTTCATCCATCTTCCCAAAATAATAATCCGTGGGCGTGAAGTCAATCATCTCCGGTAGGTTGAAAAAGCGCTTCCCCTCTTTGTCAGAGGCGTTCTTCAAGCTGTTCATGAGTTGCTCCATCTCATAGTTGGGATCGGAGATCTTGAACCGGATGGATTTGTTCCGATACCGGATGTGAACGTAGAAGTCTTCCATGGCTTGTGGTATTGTATTAGTTCATTCCATTACACACCACAAATATAAAAAAATTTGGATTATCAATGCCCCGAGTTAACAAAATCAATCACCCCACCCCACATGCATACGAGTTTGCTGGTCACGGTCAGTGTAGGGGCGCCTTGCGTAAGCACCTGTGTGTTGCCTGGTGCCCAAGGTGCCACGGTGCTGGGGATGCAGGGCATGGGCGTCAGGACACCGCAAGCGGCCGAGGTGGCTGAAGCCACGCTGGGGTTGGCCAGGGAACGGCACATCCCGAAAGTGGGGATGTTGACCATTGGTTTGTTATCCATGATATTGGCCACAAACCTACCCTGAATCATCGAGTTCCGAGGTGGAATCACCACGAGAGGCGCCGGAGTCATCCCCATGCTGCATTTCATTGTCGCGCCCATACATACGGTTGTTGCGTCGCCTGCCATTTAATCAAGAGTTATAAGTGAATGGTTTACATGTCTGTCCACAATCCTTTTCGGGTGCCCGCTTCGGAATCGAGCGTGATATCGGTTGCCTTTATCGTAGCAGCCACGAGGGCATCAACGGTAATATCGGTGCCTTTCAAAGTAGCATCGGCCCGCCCTTCGGCTTTGAAGTTGGTAGCCTGTATATCGACCTTCATACCCCCATTCAGTTCAATGCCGGAGTTGGTTTTCACCTTTGCCGTCTGGCTGGCTTCAGCCTCAAGATCCGATGCCATGAGTTTCATTGTTCGTTTGACGTCGGCCTTAAGATCCCGGTCAGCGACCAAATTGACCGCGGCTTTGTACTCCGCATCCAATTCTCCATGTACCATAACGGTTTGTTTTCCACGTAGCATCAAGGAATCGTTACCCGCGTCTACCAACCGGTTTCCCCCGATACTAACGATGTCGTCGTCTTGTATCGCTGTGGTACGATTGCCGGCGACATTGACGCGAATGTTCTTGGCATTCATGATGATATCCCCATCACCGGCATCCAATACAATATCTCCGCCATTGCTCCTCACCAGGATACGAAGCTCTTTCGCCTCATACTCTTGCAATCCGATCTCCTTTTTTGCCTCCGCATCTTCCTTGGGACCATTCACTTTGTAAAAAGCATCTCCGTTTTTGACTGGGTTGGAGGAAAGGTAGATGTCATAGTTCTTTTCCGACTGGTTTTTGCCATAGATGCGGATGAAACCGTAGTTGTCATTGCCATCCACGTCGTGGAACTCAATGGTATGGCCTTTCTTGGTACGGAAGGCTTTCACCTCGTTGTTCTTGTTGGCTTGGTCGGTTTCCACCCATGCAGGATCCGGCATTTGAACGTTGTCGGCCGTATCCGAGTCATGATACAATGCACCTATCACATAGGGCTTTTCCAGGTTGTCGTGTTCGAATCCAACCATGACCTCCTCTCCAATTTCCGGCAGAATGTAACAACCTTGTTCTTTGTCTTTTTTGCCACCCCCGTAGGGTTGAGCAATGCGGATCCAAGGCAACAACTGCTTTTCATCGTTAGCCATGTCAGCTGGTTGCCAAGCAAAGCGCACTTGTACCCGCCCCATTTTCTTCTCATCGATGTTGTTGACCACCACAGCGCGTAAGGCGCTTGACTTGGGATAGGCGTAAGGGTCCATATAAGGAGCAAATAGCTTGTCTTTTACAAAGTCGGTTTTGGGAAGAACAACAGCCGTGACCTCATTTTGAGGCGATCCATTGCAATCCCAGGTGAGATGGACTGCAGTCACCAGCATCGGATCATTGCTATCGATCTTCACCACAGATCCAACATGAATATCAAAACGATAGCTAATGAAGGTACAGGTTACCATACTGTCAGACATACTGCGCAAAGCTGCTTCACTGAATAGTTTTAACATATCATTGTTGGGCGTCTTAGGCAGTCTGTTGGGTTCGTCCACAAAATGGGCATAGTTAGCAACAAGTGGACGGGAACCAGCTACTGCCTTACCCATAAGGCCTGTGGAACCAAGTCCACCCAAATCGGGAACAGCAGTTTGCAGGTATTTGTCTTTTTCATCAAAATACGACATATACCTGAAATTAGGGTTTACCGCCATGAGCTCATAGCTGACACTTTTTGCATTTGGCGTGCCGCTCAAGTCAAAATCCACTTGATTGGAGCCAGGGATTATACCGAAATAGAGCCTTTTTATAACTCCATCCTGATCGTAATAGAAAAAAGCCCCGAAGCGCTTTGCCAACCTTACAAGGAAATCGTAATCGCTTTCATTGTATTGGACGATATAGGGCAGGGTTAGCGTATCGAAGGAGGAATGAATACTAATTGTCTTTTTAATATGATAAACATCATCTTTCACAACGGCATCGACAATTTCCGATAGCTTCTTTCCGCAAAAACACCGACACTTGGGAGAACCCTGCAACTTGGCGTCTTCACTATAGGCGATGCAGGATACAACAGCACCTTTCACCCCGACCTTAGCAATGGTACCGGAAAAAACGACTGATGAGTTCGAATTCCCCTCAAACAACGTATACACTTGACATGTTACTGATTTGCCCATGAGATTGTCTATAATAGCAAAGCTTTTCCCCTGGGCTTTTTGATGCCGCATCGTAAACGAGAACACGTTGGGTTTCAGCAACTCTTTAGTCAAGGAGCAGTCCATTACCGAGTAGCCTTCAAGGTATTGAGGGTCATTCTGGTCGTTAACCGGAACCCATTCAGGTCTTTTCTTGAAACTATCATCAATGCGCACGCCATTGATTTCAAACTTGTTTATCAAACACATTGTCATGGCAAAGGTCTCCTATCGTTTCCCCTACTTAAACTCAATTTCGCCACCAATGGCCTTTGGCCCAAGCTGCTCACCCGTAACCTTCACGGTTGTCGGTTTGATACCGATTTCGAGGATCCATGGATAGGAAGCGTCGAGTTTTCCTTGGGAATCAGGTCTGTTGGTAAAATGCTCTTTTAAACTGACGCAATAGGCATTCTCGAAAGTAATACTGCGAGCGCATTCCATGGTTCTTTTGACGAATTCCTTAGCAATACCCTTTGCAGTGGATGCCGTTTGTTTTTTCAGTTTGTCGGCGGTTTGGTATGCAGGAGCAAGCACCTCTTCATTTTTGATTTGTTGCTCCACATCGTCCCCAACAGCCTTCTTAACTTTATCTGGCCGATCCTTCACCATTTGTTTCGCCGCCTTGAATTCCATATCATCTTTCACATAAGCCCGATAACGCTTCAGATATTCTTCATCCGTTTCATTGTCCTTTTTTTGGGGCGCATCATTCAATTTGTTATCTGCAGCATACTGTTTCAAGGCTTCAAGGTCCATTTCCGCGGTCTCCTTTTCTTTGTTCGGCCATCCCACTTCCGGGTGTTCCTTTATGAACGCTCTCAATGCGTCATCGTTTGTATCAAGCGTATCAAGCTCCTTTTTTGTCTTACGTAGTTTGTCTTTGATCACATCATCGCTGTCATTCGCCATAACCTTGATTTTATAGTCATCAGCTTGCTCCAACAAATCCTTATGTTCAAGCTCGTCGTACAGGTCATGTTCACGGGTGTCGTAATTCGAGGCTTGATCCATAGCCTGGTTCATCGCCCCCTCCATCATATCTTCTGGGAGACCAAACATCGTATTGCCCACGTCCACAAGAGGATCGGCACCGGTGACATCCTGCATGGTAGAAGAAATGATACCGGTTGAGTCGTAGATCTTAATCACGCCATCCATCTGTTGGTCAGGCTTGTTGATCCAATCATGGAAAGGCGCCCCCATTTGCTTGGCAGCCCGAACAGTCACCTTAATGAATGAAATGTATGCACCACCCGAGGGATGTCCTGTCTTATCAAAAGGCTTTTCGACCGTATAGTCAAGGTCGAGTACCGTATAGATGTCTTTCAAGTTCTTTGCAAGAAAAGCGGTTATTCCTCCGCCTGACTCTGCAAACTGCAAGGTTGCCGAAACTGACATAGTAATATCTCCTTATATTGTTTTTGTATTCTGTATGCGGTCTCCTGATTTCTGTCTTCTTAATTCTTGATTAGTTTCTTCGCCATCTCGTAGTTCTTCAGCGAGCCGCTGTCGAGTTTCTTACGGCAAGCGGGCGCAAGGGCATTAATTTTGGCGTCCGTCTCCTTCACCACACCGTCAAAGGCCAGTTTCTTGGCCTGTTTAACGGTGGGATCGTTGGATGAGATCCAGTCGTTGGCGTATGTGTTCATCTTAACCACAGCGGCCTTCAGGTCATCGTTCACCTTCTTGGTATTGCAATCGTCGACAGCGGTGGATGCAGAAGAACCACTGGCACCACTGGCACCACTGGCGCTACCGGCACCACCACCTCCATTGTCTTTGGGAAGCTCAAACTTTGCAATGCGTTCCGTCAAGGCTTTCAAAGCCGCCAATGCATCGTCGATTTCCTGACACTTTGTGTTCTCAAAACGCTTGAAATCAATCTGTGTATATTCTATGATTAACAGTGCTTTAAGCTTGTCAACACAAGTACTCTGAGCTTGCTGTAGGGTCTCCTCCCCCTTGCCGAAGATACGGATGTATTCTTCAAGCTGGGCAAGCATTTCCGCATGAGCGCCACAATAGTCGATCTTGACGTCGAAGTCCATGCTGACAGGCTGGCCGATAAATGCCAGTTCATACCGCCCGGAGTTGTTGAAAAGAAGCAGTGGATTGTTCAAAGTGAGGGTGACCGTTTCGATTCCTGGCGTCACTTGAAGGTTAAGCACGAGGGCGGAACGTGTGTCCAGGGGAAGGATCTGCTTCTGGATTTTGGCTTTCATCCCTTCCTTGGTTTGGATGGCCGTCTTGTCGCTCAACTGAGCACCTGTAACCTGGATGACCGGATCAGCGGTTTTCTCCCAAAGGTTCATGAAACTCATCTGTTCCTTGGCAAAGGACGATAGCGAGAGCTTCCCTTCGTTCTTTTTGAAATACTTGTCCAGCACATCATAGCCGGTAGCTTCTTGGAGGAGCCACAGCGCATTGGCCTCCGCCGTGTCATCTCCGGTGAGCGTCAGTCGTAGCGTCCCATTCTCCTGATCGAAATCCGAGGTCACCTGGAACGTCACAGGCGCCACTTTGTCGTTCGGCCCCTCGATGACCAATTCCTTTTGAGCCCAAGCCCACACAGGAAGCATTGCCAATAACAAAACAACAACTCTTTTCATCTCAAACCTTTCATTTTATGATTCAATTCATTGAGAAAACGCCGCTCGCCGTCACCTCTTAACTCACAACCGCCAGGTAATCCACCACGATCGGCAGGTGGGTCATGCTATGCACCTCGACCAGTTTGCGCAAGCGGTCGACAATCATGGGCACGTCTTCGCGGTCACGCACGAATTCGTTTTTCAGCTGGACGGTGATGTGCTGACGGGACAAGCCGTCCTCTTGGCGTTCGATGACACTGTTCACGTCGAGCAAGGCGTCCGCATAACCGATTTGGACAAAATAACGGTTGCAGAAGGCCTTTAGGTCGGCACGTGTCACGATACGGTCGTTGGTACGGGCATAGTACTTGGCCAACATGGCCTTCTCCTCCCGATCGACCACCTCATCGCGTCCGCCAAAGGTCTTGTACAGCATCTTGGTTTCCTTCTTGTCGAAGCACTTGGGTCCCGAAACGTCGCTGAACACATCGATGTCGTTGGCGTAGGCACCGTCGGTGAACAGACCGGAGAGATGGATCGGCGCAGGATTACCCTCCCCCTTGCCATGTTTCAGGATGGCATATACGCCGGAACGCGGCTCCTTGTTGTTCAGGATCACCCCCAACACATCCTTCAGTACGATGTTGAGACGACGGATCTTGTCGGTGTTCTGCATCTTGTGCACCTTCTGGAAGGCGTAGAAATCCGACTCGTAGCGCAAGCTGAGATCGTTGGCCAGACGTACCAAGGCATTCAGATTGAACCGCTCGCAGCCGAAATGACGGATGCTAAAGCGATCCAGGTCGTCGATCGAGGAATTCGGATTCATGACCAGGTTCATAAAGAAGTCTTCGTGGTTGTTCTCATCCACGGAAGAACGGACCCCTTTGACCGGCTCGGCATCCTCATCGGTGTAATCCGTTTCATTGGTCAGTTTGACGATGGGTTCCGCTCCGGAGAGCTGGAAGTCTTTTTTCAGCACGTTGACGGCCGGGAAGCAGTTGAAGGCCAGGTTTTCCGCTTCGAAATTGAAGGGTTTCGACATCCCCGAGAACTCGAACACGAAATTGATCATATCGGAGTCGATCGGACGACGGAAGGTCGGAGCCACCATGTAGTAGTTCACATTCATCTGGGCCCAGAGGTCATACCATTTGCTTTCACCGCCAAAGAGCATCGACTTGTTGAAGACGATGTTGGCGTCGTTGAACCAGGCCATCTTGGGGAAGCGGTCGAACTCCCAGGGTTGGATCAGGGGCAGCTTCTCGTTGTTCCAATAAACATTCACGTTGCTGTAGCGCAGGCCGGTAATCAGGAAACCGAAATTCGAGAGGTCGGCGCTTTGGTCGGCGACGTCGATGTTGACGTTCCATTTGTCGCTGGCAATCTTGGTGACACCATTCACGGTCATCCCGATGATCTTGGCTTTAAAGAGCGGATGGAAAGGAAACACTTCCTTGACGCGGAGCGATTCTTTCTTTACCAGGAAGGCGGTCGTTTCGTCGCAATACACGTCGCCGGGCTCATCGGGGCTCTTGGCCGTCTGGATCAAGGTCATGGCCGGAATGGCCTGGGTGATCTGGTACGGCAGAATACTGTTTTGGAAATCGCTCACCACGTCCCGTTCCAAGTTCTGGATATCGGCCTTCAGGCCATTGGTCTGATATACGAAGGCGGTGATCAGGATACGGAGCAAGGGGTCTTTCTCGAAACCGTAAAAGGGCGAATTGGGGTTGCTGCCGTCCCATTTCCCTTCGCGTTTCCAGGTCTCCAGGACTTTCTGCATCAGGCTGTCCACCTGTACCTGAATATCGTAATCTTCTTGTGTCATAATCTTAAAGTGTTGTTACCAAACATCAACATTAAACTCGTTAAAATAAAGGGTATTGGCGGCATTGTTGATCTTCCCGGTCACGATGATGTGGAGGATCCGGCCGTTTTTCTGGAAGTCCGTGTTCACCTGTACCTCGCGGAGCCTTCGTTCATAACGCTCGATGCTCTTTTTCAATTCACGGGCAAACGTGTCGGCGTTTTTGCTGTTTCCGACGAGTCTTTTGGAATACAACGGACTGCGGATCTCAGCCAATTCGGTATTCTCCGACCGGTCTCGCGGCACGGTCTTCCGCTCCAAAAACTCAGCCCGTTCCGAACTGAAGCCTTCGAAACGGAAGTCCTCCAGACAGAATCCGAACTCCTGATCGGCGATGCTGTCGTACTTGTTGGAGGCGATCAGCAGGCGCAAGAAGGCGTCGATAGAGCCTTTCAGTTGGCTACCGTCTAGATCCACAATGGGATAACGCAGTTGCAAAGGGTTTCTGATGAACATAACAAGAAGCGTTAGTAGGTTAAATCATCGGGAGCCACTCATCCGGTTCGGGTTCCGGTTCCGGTTCGGGTTCCGGGGCCTTCACTTCCACTACCTTGGGTTGCAGGTCGTTCATGGCGACGGCGATGTCGGCCAAAAAATGCTGGAACGCATTCAGATACGGTTCCACATCCATGATATTGGGTGCGGGCAACTCCACCTTGTGTTTCATGACGGCATAGCTCAAGGCCGTGGCGATACGCTTGCACAGCAGCACCAACTCACGTGAGGAGTCGTCGGCCGAGAAGGTCATCAGCTGGTCGATGAGCAACATCACCAGCACCGGGTCTTCCATCAGGTCGGCATGTTCGTGGGTAACGATCTTGTCGGCCGATTGCTTCAAGGCGTCGAGCTTCTCAAGCAACGGCACGGAAGTCCTGACCGTCATGACCGGAGGGACATAGTTCTCATAAACAGTCCAAGCCTCGTTGGCACGGACCAGTTTGAGCAACGGCTGCTGGGTCCTCACATCGGGAAGCGCCTTGAAGTCGAACTTGTATTCGTTGACCACATGCGGCACGCCGTCCCGTTCAAAGGTGACGAGATGGTCGCCCACCTCTAGGGTGAGGTAGAGCTCATCGGCTTCCTTGTCGGGGATGGCCAGGGTGATGGGCGCCTTGGTCTCCACCACGGCCACCTGACCGGCAGGCAGCAACACGTCGCAGGTGATCTGCTTGAGGACCAGACTTCCGTTAAGCAGCTCATGGCTGATGGAGAACTTCGTTCTGGGGATGACGCCGAACGACTTGGCGGCAATCATCTTGCGAACCAGCAAGCGGTTCTCTGAAATGTTGTTCTCCATGTCGATAAAGGTCTGTGGAGTGATCTCCATGCCCGACCGCCAATCAATTCTGATATCTGTATTCATTGTATGGTTTTTTGTCTAAAAGAATCAAATCTGTGTGTTGTAGTCCAATACCAAAGCCCGATCGTCGGAAAGCACGAAAGGCTGCTGATAGTCTTTCACCTGATAGCCGCAGTCCATCTCCATGGGGACGAACCACTCTTGTACAAAGTCGAACAACGGCTTCAACAGCAACATGAAATCGGCGTACTCACGGCTGTTCAGTTGCAACTTATGCACCGTAAAGAGCACACGGTCCTGGGTCGGCATCTTGTAGTCCACGCGACAATCGATGATAGCGGCGAGCATCGTCGACAGCCGGTCGAAGTCGGACCGCAACTCGGTTACTTGAAGCAACATAGGCGCCAGCAGGCGGATATAGGGATTCTTCTCCGCATGAAGGTCGTAGTCGAAAAGCAGCCGGAGCATCATCTCGACCTTATCGTCCACCAACCTATTGACATTCAAGCGGATGTTTAGCGACCGGTTAAAGAAATAAGAGTCGAAAGGCTGGAAATATTTCTGGATGTTCCTTTCCTCCTCATAGAGTTCGGCCACCCGTTGTGCAAAGGCCCGGCTTTCCTTGTTCCGCAACTCGTTAGGGTCGAAGAACATCTTCTCGGGAAGGATGTCGTAGATGCCGTTCCGGGAGAGGGAAACCTTTTTATCCCTGGGGTTACATTCCTTCAAGTCGCCCGTGTAGTTCCTCGAGAAGAAGCTGCCATAGTTGGCCGTCCACTCCTTGATGTCGGGGAAATGCACCGCAAGCACCTGTTCGGCGCAAAGCTCTTGTTGAAGGCTGTTTTGGTCAAAATAAGACATGGCAACAGTTATTTGACAATGATCGGGAAACGTGCCTCATCCGCTGTAAGCTCCACATGGAACACCCCGTTTTCGGTGGTCACTTCGATGACGTCGTAATAGGGGATGCCGATTTCGTGGAGGGTGAGCCGCTGGTACGGGAACTCCTCGTTGATGTTCTCGTAGGCGTTTTGGTTAAGGTCGGAACGGGAACGGGTATAGAGGTCGTAGTTCGAGTCGATGTAGTCCGAGATCTTGGACTCGGGCAACATGGGCGTGAAACGCTGGTTGTCGTTCTTGGAAACGATGATGTCGACAAACTTGTCGTTGCGGAGGTTGATCTCCACTTCCTTCACGCCCAGGGTCTCCTGGATCAGGGTGAACACATCGTTGATCCGGGTATCGGCGCTCAAGGCAGCGATCTTGACCACGTCGTTCCAGCACTCGTGCGAGGGACAGTCCTCAAAGTAGGCTTGGGAGTCATACACCGAGATGTGGTTGTGCATGCCCTCATAGTGGAACCATTTGCCCATGAGGGTCGAGAACACGCCCGACTGCACCTCCTCCTTGTGGAGAAGCTTCATGGCCTCCTGGGTCTCAACGGCGCCGATGATCGAGGCGATGACCGGCGTGGTGGGAATACGCCCCACGTTCTCGTTGCGGTGGGCTACTCCAGCGCAGGAGAGCTGCTGGAAGATGTTCTGCTTGGCGTTTTCGGTCAAGCCGCATTCGTAGCAGTTCTCTCCGGGTTTGAAGACCCTGACGTTGCCGGTGAGGTTCTCCATGCCGCCCTCCACCCAAGGGATGTCGGCACGCATGCAGAGCCGGTTCAGCTGGAGACGGGCCAGCCGGCTGTCGAGACAGCCGACCACCACGTCCATCTTCCGGTAGAGTCCCAAGCCCACATCGGTGTTGAGCTTGCCGCAGATATACTGCACATTGATGTTGGGGTTGATCTCACGCAACTTCCGGGCAGCCACCTCCGACTTGAAATAGCCCTTGTCGGCATCCTCCTCGCGGAAGAGCACCGAACGGGTCAAGTTGGTGTATTCGATGGTGTCGAAGTCCACGATATAGATGTTGCCTACGCCAAACAGGGCGAGGTTCTTCAACACCTCGTTGCCGAGCGCACCGGCACCGACCACCATCACCTTGGCGTTCTTGACCACGTCCATCTTGTACCACGACAAGAGGTCGAACACTTCTTTACCCCATTCTTTGATTTCGATTTCTTCCATGATCGGAATTATTTCAAGTTGTAAACGACGCCGAGTTGCAGACTCATAATGGTGGCCTTGCCTCCGTTGCCGAGCACCGCGGCATGGGTACCCGGGATGAAGTCGCCCGTAGCGGCGGTTCCGAACGAAGTCAACGGGAAGTCGAACTTCACGCCGGCATTCAGCTCGATGGGGCTGCCATTGAACGGCACGTAGGCCCCAAAGGCGAGGTTGCCCCAAAGGACGAAGGACTTCACTTCAGGCGTAAAACCGTCGTAGCACTCGAGGTCCTCTCCAAAGCCAAGGGGTTCAATGTCCTGAAGGTTGACATCCCATTGCGGATAATAACCGAACAGGCTGTAGGTGCCGCTGCCGTTGAAGTTGGATCCCACCTTGATGGAGGGGGTCAAGCCCGCCTTGGCATAGACCGTGACACGGTCCTTGAGGGGTTGCGACACACACACACGCACCGGAATGTCAAGGTAGGTCAATCCCAAGCGCTCCTCCAGGTTGTTGAAGCTGTAGTGGGCCTTGAAGGGATCGCCGTCGTTGTCGTCACCCGTGATGACGGTGGTGTATTCAGGCAATGTAGCGGACATCTTGAAGTTGCGGAAGCCCAATCCAGCCTCCACCGAAAGCGGGAAGCTCGGGGTCAGGTTGCCCGTGCCGTAATAGACCTCGAACAAGATGGCCGGCTTCACGTTTTTGGCCCAATAGTCCGGCGTGCTCTTGCCGATGAAGGCAGGCCCCATCCCGAAGGTGGCGCCGATCACCGGACTCGCGGGCGGACGGACGGCGCCTTTCAGCTCGCCAATCTGCCGTTCCATGTCCTTGACCTTGGCATTGCAGGCATCCAACACGGTATTGAGCTCGGCAATGGCCTTGTCCTTTTCGGCGACCTGACGCTGGGCTTCGGCCACGGCCTGGTCGTTGTCGGAGGACGGCTCAACCACGTCTCCGCCCAGTTGATTTTTCAATTCTTTGATTTGCTTGGTCAGGGTGGCATTCTCCTTCTCGTAGTCTTTCACCTTCTTGCGGAGGTTCTTCAACTCGTTAGCGTCTGCCCCACCGCCGCTTGCCTGCAGGTTCTTGATCTCCTTTTTGGCCGCATCCAGGTCTGCCTGGAGTTTGTTGGACTTGGCCTGAAGTTCGTCCACCAAATCGTAGCTGACGGACTGGATCACGTCTTCGACCGTCCCCTTGTAGTACTGGACCTTGAGGTTCTTTCCGTCCTTGGTCTTGCCACGGACCGTCGAAAGTTGGGACTGGGCCATGGCCGTCATGGCGAGGCCCGTCATCGTTAGGATAAGAAATAACTTTTTCATAATATATTGATTTTCAATTATTTATCTTTTTCAATATAAGTGAATTTCGTATTGCCCACGGTGAAACAGCTGCCATGGACCAAGAGGATCGAGTCACCCTCCTTGAGCACCCGCTGCTCGTTGCCGAAGGTGGTGCCTTCGGTCAAGGCGCGGCAGTACGGATGGTCGTTGTCGATGTACAGCTCCACCTGCTTGTCGCGGATCTCTTCGCTCGGATCCCAGTTCATCTCAATGACACAGTTTGGCGAGCGGCCGATGGTGACATGGTTGGATCCACCCGCCACGTTCATCCATTTGTAGATGGCGATGTCGCGTTCCTTGGTCGGGCCTTCGATATGGAGGTAGTAGTTCTCCGAAGTATAGTGGACCACCGCGATCGAGGCACCCAGACCGGCCGCGTAGATCATGAAGGCGAACAAACCCATCACCGGCACCGAGGAACCCAGTCCGTAAACGGCCACAAAGCTCAACACCACGGAGATCAAGCCACCCAGGAAGGCTTCCTTGAACTTGATGTCGGTCTTGAACGAGAGCAGCCACGGGATGGCACAGCCAAAGAAGAGCCACGGCACCCAGTCGATCCACCAGCAGTTGCTCGACTTGCCCAAGGCGATGATGACCACCGCACCCAGCAGGAAAGCGAGGAAACCGATGATGGCGTTGCCAAAGGCGCGAGCCACCATGAGCAAGATGGTCTTCGCGGTCTTTCTGCGGAAATCGATCAGGAAGCTGAACAGGAAAGTGATCACAAAGCCCAGGATCAGGCCGCACATCAATAGAGGAGCAATCTTCTGGACAAACTCGGGGGCCACGTTCGGGGTGTTCTCCCCATGGAACAGGCTGACGATCCAAGTGATCAGCTTTCCGAAGAACGGGATGGTGGGTATCAGCTTGAACAACAGCCAGGATATGAGGCCGCCGGCCAGGCCGTAGATCAGCCATGAGGTGAAATACGGCGAATTGCGCGGGTCGGCCAGGTGGTTGCGATTATAGAAGTAGATGCCTTCCTTGCAACTGTTGAGGCCATATTCAGGGCAACGGTCATGGTTTTCCTCCCAGCACTCCCAGTGGACGGTATGCTTGCATTTGGTGACGATCATGTCGCCTTCTTGGAAGTCGTCCTTGCAATAGTAGCACTGTTGCAGCACCACATCCTTGCCATCTTTCTGGATGGCGTTGGGGCTGAACTTCTTGACGTATTTCTTCTTGAAGAGCTGGTATTGGAGCCAGGGCACGAGATACTGCATGACCAGATAGGCCAAGGCGATGAAGGCGATGCCCAGCAGGAGTCCGAACAGCAGCACGGAATACCCGCCCTTGCCACCAGCTGCCTCGGCAGGAGCCAGGGTGATCGGGGCCAGCGTGGAGCCGAACGAATAGTTCTTCTCGCCATGGGCCTTGGCGCGGTCGATGTCGAGGAACAGGGCCAAGGGTTGGCCGTTATAGGTCACCTTCTCTCCCACTGTGTAATACATACGGTAGTCCATGGCGATGGAGTCGATGGCACCCAACAGCATGTATTTCAACGAATCGACCGCATAGTGGGGATAGAACTTGCCTTCGGGGGTACGATGGCAGATGAACTTGAACTCATTGGCCATGTCCTCTTCCAGCTCATCGCCGAAATAGATGCAGTAGATGGCCTTGAGCTGGTCGGGGATCTCCAGATAGTCGGGGTTGTTGAAGAGGAGCTTGTCGCGATAGAAATCCTCGTCCTCATCCTCGTCCACCGCGCCCGAAAGCACAAAGAGGATCTTGTCCGACTCCGTATCGGCCGTCAGTTCACGGTTGTGCGGCACATCCGAGTAGAAGCAGTCGTCCTCGTCGAGGTTGGCAATCTCCTGGATTTTGGAGATGATGGCGGCATAGATCGACTTCTCCTCGTCCGACTGCTCCACCAGCTCGTCGCGACGCACGTACGAGCGGATGCTTTCGCCGGGATAGACGCGCTCGGTTTCGGTGACGTCGGTTCCCATCATGGCGATGTATACCTTGACGTACTCCGGCAAGGCGTCCACAAACGACACGATGGCTTCCTTCAGTTTCAGGTAGTCGGCATCGCTGAGCATCATGCCCTGGTCGGCCAGGATGACGATGGTCAGGTTCTTGGAGACCAGCTTGCGGCTGCTGATGTCCACCAGGCTGTCCACATACAGCACCACGGTATCGCCGTTCACAAGCTCGAAACAGCGGCAGTCGTCGGCCGTCAGGCCGAAATAAGGCACTTTGTTGCCGTCTTTCATCATCTTGAAATCGACGAAACGGGTCATGTTGTCGGATTCAACAGGACCGAATTCCATGCCCACCTGTGCCCTGGCGGACTGGAACAAAAATATGAGTAATAGGGTTAATAATGACAGTCGTTTCATATCAAACAATTAAACGCGTTTTCTTCTAATCCATTCTTTCATTTGTGTCAATGTGGTGTCGCAAACCGGCTCGAAAGCGTCTCCCTTGCGAGACCATACGTGTGCCTTGTCGTCGGAGGTGCAGTTGAGGAAGAACCGGCATCCGGCAAGGTCCGAGGCATAGGCAACCAACTTGGCCCGATCGAGGTCGTCGCCGTAGATCAGGCAACCCACCCGTTCCTCGTTCTCATACGGCAGGCAGCAACCCACCTTGAGATAGCCGTTCTCCTCCTCACCGAAGAAGTAACCCACAATTCCCTTGTTGCAGGAATAGATGGCATTGTCGATCTGGTTGATGCAATGGGCGGCCAGGCCGAGATGAGGAAGCTCGGAATCGTTCAGGTCGAGGGTATAGTAATCGGCATCGGCCACAAACTCCGACAGCAGGTCTTCCTTGGGGGCATGGTTTCGGTTCATGTCGCGGGCCTGACGGTTGATCTCCTCGAAGGAGAACCAGCGCTTCACCGCTTCCTTGTTGTTCATTTCGCCATGGGCTTGAGCCGTGAAGAATCCCAGCTTCAGCTTGGGCGTGTTGGTGTCGATGACGAGCGCCAACAAGCGGTTGCGGTGATCGGAATAGGTCAGCTGCTTCTGGACGATGAGGTCCTGGTTCGAGAGGAAGAGCCCCAGTCCGGGGTGCGAGTGCATCCAACAGGTGAGCACATAGTCGCGTTTCGACTTCTCGCCCAGGTTGGCAATCACCGAGGCCATGTTGATGCTGATCTTCTTGCCGAAGTTCAGGCTGTATTCGCCAAAGTCGGCGTCATCGCCGGGCTCCACCATGTACTCAAGGCTGATGTCGTAGCGGCCGGCATTGCCCGGCTCCCGATCCCAACAACCCAAGATGAAGCAGCCCGTCTCGTTGGTGCGTCCATCGGTTTCCAGCGAGTTGTTGAAGAAATCGTAGAGCTTCTTGATGAGGGCGGTGCTGAAATACACCTTGTTGACTGCCGTGTCGGCATAGACCATGTCCATGTCGAACACGAGGTAGTCCGCCAAATGCTCCTTGACATGTTTCAACCCATGTTCGTATTGGACCGATTCGTCGGTGATGACCGAGATGACGCTGGGATCGAAAGGTTTCTCCGGTTCCTTGTTGGTTTTCTTCTTGCGCAGCAAGAGCAACACCAATGTCAGTAGCACCAACACCAACAGGCCCAGTCCGCCATACAGGAACAGGTTCCGTTTGGAGGGATCTCCCCCTTCGGGATCGACGGGCTTTTGCGGGGCGGGTTCCTTCATCTCCACCTGCAGGGTGATCGGCTCACCGTTAAACTTGCCTTCGATTTGCAGCGGTTCGTTGGCAGCGAGCCCCTCGGGATAAAGCAGGTAAGGTTCGGGTTGCGACATGAAGAAAGCGGTTTCGTCCTCCCATTTGATGCAGTCACGAACCGCCGCATTGGCAATCGCGCTGCGCTCCAACTCCAGATACCCTTCGGGCACCACGATGCTCAGCTTGTTGCCGTCGAAAGTGGCCGTCGGCTGCTGGGCCATAACACCCGCGAAGCACACCAAAATCAGGCTTAGTATGGTAATGATTCTTCGTTTCATAATACTCAGATTGAAGGGATGTCTTCTTCTTGTTTCTTGGGTTTCTTCTCTTTTTGCGGTTTGGTGAGCTTGGCCGCCTTGATCTTACCGGAGATCATCGTAAAGATGAGGACAACGGCTGCGACAATGCCAACGATCTCAAGAATCGTGACCATGTCAATCGACGTCTTGACAATCTGCATGTTTGAGATGCGCCCATAGGTTTCCTTGAGTTTTTTCCACAACAAGGCAAGGTCCTCGTCCTCTTCGATGAAGTCGCGGTTGGCGCCATAGTCCACCATGGCTTCGTCCACATAGCATTCCTCGGCCTGCTTCTTGATAATGTTGAGCGAGTCGAGGCGTTTGTTGGCGACGCAACGGTTTCCGGCCTCTTCGAGCTCGGCAAGGGTCACCATGTAACGGTTCAGCTTCGTGTTGACCTTGTCGTATTTCTCTTGCCGCGCCTGCTCCTCCTTCAGGGATTCCATCCTTCTTTCCAGTTCCTGGTGATAGTCGGTGTATTTCTCATATAAGGAGTAGAGCTTCTTGTCGTAACGGATGACTTCGCTGTAGTCGCTGTAGCACGATTCCACCAGTCTAAGATGGTTCTTGACGCGGGTCTCATACCGCTCCGCATCCTCGGCGGTCACAATCTGCTTGTCGAGCTTGACCAGCTCCCGATAATAGGTGTCCAGTTCGCCCCTGACGAATTCGGCCATCTCCTCATCCTGGGCCCACAGCCGTACCGGAGCCAGCAGAATCAGCAGCGCCAGCAAAAAACATCCACGGAATAGTCGGTTCATGACAGATTATTTTATCAGTTTCTTGGCTTGTTCATACTTTTTCAGCTGCTTGGCGTTGAGCTTGTCCTTGCAACCTGCAGGAAGGCTGTTCAGCTTGGCATCAAAAGCCTTGACCACCGCGTCGAAGGCCGCTTTTTTCTCCTTCTTGGTAGCGGCATCGCCGGCCAACGACCACTCGTTGATGATGTTGTTGATCTTGCTGGTGGTGGATTTCACTTCCGCATCGAGGGCGTTCACGTCGCATGAGACCGCGCCGCTGTTGCCGCTGTTGCCGCTGTTTCCACTGTTTCCCTTTCCGCCTCCGCCGTTATCGGGCTTGCTGTCTCCCTTGATCTTGCTCAGCATGTCCTGGATATGGTCATAGCTGTCACGCACCTCTTCGCAGGAAGCCGTCTCCAAACGGTCCATGTCGACGGCATCGATCATGTTGAGGAAGAAGTCACGGTAGGCCTTCTTGGTATTGGGGCTGTATTTCAGCTCATCCACGATCTTAGCCTCGGCCACACGGAACATGGCTTCATATTCGCGGGCGGTTTGGACCAGATCCTGCACCGATCCGCAACGTTCGAGCTTGATGTTGATGGTAACGTCATCGGCCACAAATGCCACCGTCCCCTTGCTTCCGGTACGGTTCATCGGCATGGGGTTGTGCAACGTAAGCTTCATGAGGCTCGTACGCGGAGCCACCTTGAAGCGGAGCTGCAGTTCCATTTTTCCGTCAAGCGGCACCATCTGGTAGTCGAGTTGCTTCTTCACCCTCTTTTTGGACTTCAGGTCATAGTTGCCGTTGAACGTCATGCCTTGGCAATCGATGGAGGCGGCGATGGTCCTGCTTTCAAGGTTGAGGAAGTTCTCCTGGTCGACCAGGGTGCTTGCCTTTCTGAACTTCACCCCACGGTTCTTCATGTAGGAACCCATCTCGCTATAGGTGAATTCATGTTGAGGCAGCCAGATCTTGTCGTAGTCGGGCGCAGCGGAGCCACTGCCCAGGCGGATCAGGATCGTTTCGGTTTCGGGTTCATATTCGAACCGCATATGCATGGTGGCTGCCGGGATTTTGGCGTTGTAACCCGGGATGGAAAGCGTATAGTCGGTCGGGCCCTCGTCGGACACGGTTACCTCATACTGCGCAAATGCGATTGCAGGCAGCAGAAAAGCGATCAGTATTAAAGCGATTTTTTTCATGGCATTGTTATTTTTCGTTTCTTAATTGTTCAATCCAGCCGTTGGGTTCCGCCTGTTCAAGGATCCACTCGGCCACTTTGTTGTCCTCCGGGAAGGGAGGCGTGTTCAAGGCGTGGTATTTCTCGTATTTGAGATAAGACATCACGCGATCGACATACCATGCCAGGTCGGTAAAGGTACCGCAGGCAGGCGTGTTGAGGCACACACGACCGGCAAAGTCGCCGTAGAAGCGGATGTTGGGATGCCAAGGATGCGGGATCTCGTTGCCCTGGTCGTCCTTGGTGATGAACTTGAACTCCAGCTTGCTGTCGACCGCCGGATAGTTGTTCGGGATGGTGATCTTCATGCGGAACTCGTCGGCCGTCACCGGCTTGCAGAGCCCGTTCTCGTCCGGTTCCTCGATGTTGCAGAACGACTTCACCTTGAAGACAATCTCATATTGGGTGGGCAGGTTCTCAGGATTGCGTTTACGGATGATGTAGCTGATGTCGGGATCGTCCTTGAAACGCTGGTCGATGGCGGACCATTCGTGCATCAGACGACGGTTCCGTCCCACATAGCGGTTCTGTTTGTACTGGTCGATCTCCCTTGCTGATTCCATGATTTGCATAAGGCGTACGTATTAAGGTACCACAATCCGTTAATTAACCCGCGATGGGGTCTGAGATGATTTCGAGGGTGTCGCCCGGCTTGACGTTGTAGTCGAGCAAGGTCTTCTTGGTCTTGCCGATCTTGGGCTGCAAAATGATGTCGCGGCCTGTAGTCTCGTCCTTCTTGCCGAAGAAATACTCGGTAGGAACATAGTCGATCATCTCGGGCAGGTCGAAGATACGGGTTCCCGTGTTGTCAACAGCCTTGCGAAGGTTGGTCATCAGCACTTCAAGATCCGTGTTGGGGTCGGTGACTTTGAACTTGATGGTTTTGTTCTTGTACCTCAAGAATAAAAAGAAATCTTCCATGATAATACTTTTTTTATATTAATTACTATATATTTATCGATTTTTATCTAATGACAATCTTGGCTACTTGCTCGGAGGCGTCCCCTTGGCTGAGACGACCGATATAGAGACCCTTGGCCAGGTTAAGCTGGACGGTGGGCTGTTGACCCGAAACGGCCTGTTGGAAGACCATTCTGCCGTCAAGGGTGAAGACCGTGAAGAAGGCCTCCCCTTCGATGTCGGCCTCAAGGATCAGCTCCTGGCCGGTTTCCGACGGGTTGGGTTGGATCTGGAAAGCCGAGCGCTCGGGAGTCAGGTTGAACACCGGAGTGAAGGCACCGCAAATCAGGTTGCCGTTGTCGTCGGTATTGAAGCTGATATAGACTTGGTAGGCGCCCGCCTCCAAGCCGCGCTCCGGATAGTAATACTGACCGGTGGCACCTTGGATCGGTTCACCGTCCTTGAACCACTGGTAGCGATAATGGGAATCCTTGGGGTTGGGATAGATCAGGATGTATTCCTTGCCTTCGTGTTTCTTGGCCACGATGTTGTTCAGGTCGGTATCCTTGATGAACGACTGTACGGCCACCTGCATCTCGAGGGTCTCGCTACAACCGATCTTGGTATCCTCAACGGTGACCGTCACCACTTGGCGTCCGGCAGTACCCCACAGGATCTTGACGGATTTGCCCGTCCCCTCGATGGTGGCGTTTTCGTCTGTCACTTCCCAAGAATACGTCACGTTGCTGGCACCTGCAACCGCATAGTTGCTTTCCTGACGGGTACAGGCACTCAAGTCACCCGTGAGGCTCAAGTCACCCAGGTTGTTGACCGTGATGGTGACCGTGTTGCTATAGACCGTACCGGCGCTGTTGGAAGCCATAAAACGGAGCTTCCACCCATTGTAGCTGCGGCCGAGGGGTTGGTTGGTATACACCTCGTAAGAGGTGAAGTTCTTGTCCGAGGAGATTTGCCACTGCGTCTGTGTGGCACCGGTAACCTCAGGCGGAGTCAGGACAAGGGCGCTTCCCGCACAAATGGCCGCGGGGGCCGCAATCTGGCCATTGATGACCGGACCATTCCCAATCACGCCAAAGGCCGCATCGACATAGACGTTAAACTGAGGCATCGTAAAGGCCATGTTGTTGACCGGAACGGTCTGGCTCTGGTCGCCCTGCTTGGTCACACTGACCCACAGCAGCTGATAGCCGTTTTCCGGATCGACGAGAATAGATACACGCTCTCCGGCCATGGCGAACTCCGTCGGTTCGGTGAGGACGACTCCATGCGGAATGCGGGGCGCGATTTCGATGTAGAAGGTGGAATCCCCATCGAGCATGGCTTTCGGTGTGGTCGCTGCATTCATGGCAGCCGTTGCCATCAGCAGCATTGCAAATAGGAAGAACTTTTTCATAGTGTATAGATTTTGATATTGAATTCCATATTATTATTGTATCTATTATTATATCTATTGTTTCCTAGTTTATTTCCGACAAATATAGTATTTCTTGTCCAGAGAGTTTATCAAAATCATGGTTAAACAGGGCGATGAAAGCAATTCTCTTGATAGAGCCATGCGTATATCTTGAAATGCCGATGCCAATCATTGCCAACACTCGTGTCAGGAAACTTTGCATATCTTGTTCCGATTCAAAATCCTTTTTCTTGATAGTATCGTCCAGGATATCCCAGAAATTCGTGTTTCGCAGCTGCAACTGCACGTTTTGTTTCAGTTCGTTATAAAAATTCCGGTCAAACTCATCCCCGATCTTAGGATACACGTTCACATGTTTCAGGTCATGCACATCAATCAACCTTTTATAAACCTGAACGATCACGCGTTGCAGTTGTTGTTTGAACAATGTCTGCTCAAAAAAATCCATACCGAATTCCCTCTTCAACATCATAGGAGGAATATGGGGAAAATAGTCGTAGAACCGATCTTTTTTATTAAATATATAATTCATCGTTTTAGCCTTTGATACTGGTTTTCTTTCTTTCAATGATATCGCCGTTCACGGCATCGACGGTAATGATCTCGCGGATCCCGTGCTTGGTCTTCATTTTGAGGATCCAGACGGGTTGTTTTTCCGCATTGGGCTTCCGAAGCAGTTCCTGTACGTCATCGAGATGGATGTCATTGGCGAGCATGATTCCCTTCAGGTCGTTCCATTTGACCGGATAGTCCTTGTCCATGTCTTCCTCATCGATTACATTGCCCTCCAGGTCATAGTTTTTCCACACGCCGATGGGGATGTTGAAGTCTTTCAGAAACGTCCCCTCCTCAATCAGGGTAAGTGTTTCGGGATCGTACATGAGTTGTTGGCATACCATCTCCGGGTCATCCGGGATGATGAGTTTCCCGTAGGCGTCTTTCGTCTCGAAGAGCGACAAGACGTTGGAACCCTCCCGTATCATGCACTTGCCTTGGGCAAAGTATTGTTCGTATGTAAAAACATCAAATCCGTTCATAGTGAAAAATTGGTATCTCCTTCTTCATCGGTTGGGGTAGTATGTTCTTCGATCATGGCCAAAGTATGGTCACGTCGCATCACGGGGATCTCATACTTGAAGTCGTTCAGCACGGCCAAATGGAAATCAACCCATTGGAAAGGCATCATGGAATACCTAATTTGGCTGGAGTCCATGATGTTGGTGGTAGTGCCTGTCTTGAAGGTGAAATCGTTGTAGTTGTTGAACAAATCCTTCAGCTTGATGGCTTTGAATATGGAGTGGGCAACCACATTGCTTTTCGCGTGGTTGTTTGCATCCACCGATTTGATAAACACCAGGGCACTCTCTTGTTGATGGTCCGTATATTCATCATAATAACGGTGGTCCTTCCCTTCCTTATCATTCGTCAGGAACTGGTCCACCAGGTACACCCTCAGATGATCGGCGATGGTATAAAACACACTGACCACGCGCCGGTCGATATACTCCTTCAGGGTAGGACGTTGTTGGGTTTCCACCGCGTCTGAAAAGAAAGTCCTCGCGTTTTCAAACTTTTCATTGGGGATATTGTACCGCTCGAACATTCTGGCACTATGTACAAAATCCAAATAGTGGTACGGCACCTCAGGCACAACCACTCCTGTCACCATATCCATCTCCGTCGCACTGATGTCATAGGACGAAACCCCTCCTTCTTCGGCTTCCATAACAATCTCATACTCCAGTGCAATGTTTTTGTCCGTGGTCACTTCCTTGAAACGCACTCCTGCTTGCGCCAACAGCTGCTTGAACTGCTCGTTATCGAGATTGTACCTTCGTTGGGTTTTCAGGGAGGCCTCGGTGGGGCATTTCAGATCGTGATTCATGTGAATACCGTCCTCTTCCGACGAATAGGTACTGGCTTTCAAGCCTACATTGACGATGTCGAGACAGTTGTTGAGCGCCTCCGCCGGGAAATCGTTGAACACCATCATTTTCAATTTGCCCACCATGACACCTTCCGACAGAGCGTTGATTTCAGGTTCGCTCCAGGTGTATTTCTGACCATCTTGGTAGGTATCCCCTTTCACTTTCACCGTCACGGTCCCATTGCCTTTGAGGGTTTTCGGGCTGACTTCGATATTGTCGTTCGTGGGTTCCAGCGTAATCTCGTCATACTCGCCATCAATGACGACTTGGATTTTTGCCTCTTTCTTGAATTCGGAGTAGTCCCCCATCCCCTTGAAATAGGACAGGTTCAAGGTGGGATAGAAATAGTAATGTCTGAGGTGTTGGGAGTCGCTATCCAATTTATAGGTAAAGCCTCTTCCGTTGTAATAGTCCTTCCAGTAGGGATGCAACACGTATTGCTCGTCTCCTCCCCCCTCAACGGTAGCGGTGAGCACTTCCTCACCGTCCACCATTTCCTTGGTCACGTTGAGGTCGCCCTTCTGTCCTTCCGCGTTGTGGATGGTAATCATGCCAGAGACCACGCCGTCAATATCGGGAAGATAACCCAGCGTGGTATCCGGGTCCAACAGGCCTTCGTCCACCCCCTCTTTCTCTGCCTTTTTCTTGGCCCTGTCATAGCCCATTCCAGCGACGATGTCAACGGAATGCTCAGCCTCATCGTCAGTACGTTGCAAAAAGGAGTACAATTTGCGGTTTTCGAACTCGAACGTCTGCGTGACTGTCTTTTCACCATGCTTCAGATGCACTTCCAACTTCTTATAAGAGTGTGGTGTCACCTTCACATAGGTAATACTAGGATGGGCATTCAAGGACTGTTCAAACATCATCTCACAATTGTAAATCCGGTCGATCAGTTTGGAATCCGCATGGTATCTTTTTTGTATCTCTTTGGATTTCGCTTTGAGTTTGTCGCCCGGTCCGAAAGTCGCGATATAATCCACCATATAGGACTCGCCCTTTGAGTTCTCTACCTCTTTGGTTGTTTTTAGGGTAAGTTTTTTCAACGACTTGCCCTTGTATTCGATCTCAAAAAAACTATCATAGTACAGCTCCTTTTTCTTATCATAATGATTGTATCTGAACTGCACTTCTTTCTCATCACCCTTTTCCGGGACATAGTAAAAATAGTAATATTTCTCCCCTTCTTTCACCACCGGGATTCTCAGTTTGTAGTTATCAAGGTAATAGGTGGCGAAATGGACGTCATTGGAAACCTCGCTGAAGACCAGGGCGTCCGAGTCGCGGGTTTCGGACTTGCGTTCCACAATCTCCCCTTCTTTGGCATAGGTAAGGACCAGATCCCGCACCTTCCCGCCGGTATATTTCCCGATACAGTCGTAGTAAGCGGATGCCTTGGTCCCTTCCTCATCCACTTCTTCGCGGATGGGGTCGTCTTCGGTACGGAACCAGTCAAAGCCGTACTCGCCTTTCCATCCATCACAGGGGAAGAATCTCACGATACATTTCTTCACCTCTTTTTCGGAGGAGTCGGAGGAGGAGCTGTTGTTGCCTCCACCGCCGCTTGAGGATGATCCTGTATTTTGTGAAACGCCTGGCATAGCTATTATTGATTAAACTTACATTCTTTTATTTCTTCGCATCCCAAGCCGTGGCAGTTAAGGATGATGCCGTCATAAACGGCCTGGGCAATGATATCGGGTTGGTACTTGGCCACATCCTCGGGATGGGTCAGGTACATATAGTTGATCTGCATGGCATGGTCATGCAGGGGGTTGGCTTCGTTGAGCCATGGGTTGCTGGCCACGCGTCGCACCCCGAGGCATTTCAGTCCCGTGGCTTTGGCGATGCTGTGGCTGATGCGGCAAGCGGTACATAAGGTGACACGTTGGGTTTTCGAGAGGTCCGACGCGTAGTCCGAGGTATTGAAGATCTTACGGTCATCCTTGCCGTCGGCGCTACCCACATACACGCAAACCCCTTCGGTATAGGCATGATCGGGCGGCACCGCCTCATAATGGTCGCAGGTGGCCATCAATCCCTTGAGGCTACAGATGCCATCGAAATGCATGCTCGACTCGTTCTTGCAGGTGCCCTCGTCGCAATGGCGGCAGGGTGCCGCACTGAAGCGGTGGGCCAGCATGAACAGGTAATCGTTTTTAGGATCCAGCCCATATTTCACTTTCAAGTCATAGCAGGGCTCCCCTTCTTTCCGCTTGAAGCACCGACGGTAAGCCTCCTCATGGAACTCGCAGTCCGTCAGGCCATAGCGGTCATCGGGGATACAGACCAAAGGACCGCCGTCAAGTTCACAGTTTCTTTCACAGATGGTAAGTTCTGTTTCCCGATGCGGGCAGTGATACTCCGGAGCGCGTTCCGTCCACACGCCGCCGTAGGTGCCGCAGTTCAGGTTGCGTTGGCAGTCGGGGCCGCAGGCTTTTATTCTTTGAAGGATCCCTTGCAGGATACTCTTTTTGGTTTTCCTGACACAATGGTGTTCTTGATAGTCGATATAGCACAGTGGAAGATCGTCTTTCTTTGCCTCGATGCATTGTGCCAACTTGTCGTTGAGTTGTCGGGCCCATTGAGCTTCGCCGATGGTCACCGGTGGGTCGCCCACGGTGAGGGTGACACCCCGGTCGGTGCAGCCATAGCGGCCACAGAAACGGCAACGTTCCGCGTCGAAATCGGCCAGCAGGGTGGTGTTCACCACAACCACTTTAGATAGGTCTTGTTTGGGTTTCCACTTCATAACAACAATAATTAGGGCATGATTGATATGACCCCCCCATAGGCACAGAAACACTTATCGGTGCTCAACAAGGCAGGAAAATTTTCCACCAATACATCGGGTTTCCCCACAGCCCACGGAGCAACAATCAAAGGAGTACATGGTACGGGAGAACCCATCGCAGCCACCACCGCTGGGTTGGAGGGTGCCGAACAGGTACCGGTGGGCACAATACAAGTAAAAGGCGCAAAATCCATGATATTCGCCATGGGCGCATTCTCCAACAAGGTCATGGGACGGTTCACATTCAAGGTACAAGCTGCGCCGAAAGAACACTGCAACTTGGCTCCGGCCGTGACAAATCGCTGGACGATAGGAACCGAAGGCGCTGGCTTAGGTGGTGGTGGCGGTGGCGGTGGAATTGTTTGAGAACCTACCGGTTTTCCTGCTTTTTTAGACATGTATTTGTCAAGCTCTATGAACCTTTTGAGCTCATCTTCCGTAAGGAACTCAGCGGCCTTCATCAACATCTCGGAGTTGGCATTATACGCTGCGAGGATTTCATTTTGCCTGTTTTCGAGGGCCTTCTTTTCCTTTTCTAACTTGCTGGTACTTGACCATAGAATCTTGTTTAATTGATTAATGGCGTTTTCCTTACGTTGTATGGCTGCGTCATTTGCCAAAAACTCGTCCCGTAAATCCAATTGCGATTTATAGAGATTCGTCAGCTCGGAATCAAGCGCATCTTGATCCTGAGGCGCTCCTACTGCACTTGACAGCGTATTGTATGAGGCCTGCTTTTGTCCCAACTCCGAGTTAATAGCTTGTAAAGACTCCTTTTCCTCAGTTATTTTGGAATCATCATAAATTACCATCCCTGTGACTCCAATATCATTGAGTGCGTACACATTCTCCCCTCCTCGTTGTTCCGCATAACCGTCCATTATTCCACTTCCCACACGTTCGAGAAAGGTGCTTTCTTCAGTCAGTTCCCCATCCTTGACCGTATAGCCGGATCGATTCATCGAGTCATACTTCATGTCAAGGTTATGTTGACGCCTATCGATGTCTGCGGAGAGCTGATCGGCCTGTTTTTGAAGATCATTGATCTCCAATGATTTCTTATTCAAAACGGCGCTTTGGTCCTCGTCAGAATACAACTTGAACAATTCCGGTGTAGGGTCTATTCCAGCCATTTTCTCTCCTTTTTTAATTCAGTTTCAACGGTGTGCCTTTAATTTGAGTCGTCATACCTTCAATGGAAACGGACAAGAAATCTTTCGTTTTCAAGGTCATGCCTTTTAGTTGCATATCGAACGTTGAGTTAATCATGATGTTATTACCTGAACCCAATTCAATATCCTCTAAGTCTGTTTTAAGCCTAATTTTATTGTATTGGGAGTGCAGTACTACTTCTCCATCGCCCGTTGTAGCTTCTAGTAGCGCATGGGATTTTTTGAGCTCCACCTTAGAATATTCTTTATTGGCTGTATCCCAATAGCCTATACCAGCAAGATTATCAGACAACTCCAAGGCCGACTTACATGAATTCGCATCATCAAGATCAGATAAGTACCCCGACATAAGAACTCTTTCAGCCGAGCGGACACTAAATCCTTCTTTTAACGTCCTGATTGCTAGTGAACCTGCAAAAAACCATGCACCCTCCTCCATTTTAAAGTCAAAAACTTTTGAAGTGCCAATAATGTCTTCGTCAGCATGGAAGACAATATTCTTTTTGGCATTCAGCACGATATTGTTATCCGCGGAAAGTTCGATATTGCCTCGTGATTCGAGGGTGATCTTCTTGCTGTCGGTGTCGAGGGTCACCACATAGTTGTGTGTATTGTTGTCGTAGATCTTGATATAGCCATGTTCATCTTTGTCGCGGATCTCGATGGTGTGGCCGTTGCGGGTCCGAATGCCCTTATATTCGTTATTCTCAACAGAGGATGGTTCTACCCATTCGGGAACCACTTGATCGTTCCAGCTGTTATGAACAAGACCTAACACGTAAGGACGTTCGGCATTGTTGTGTTCAAAGCCCACGATGACTTCATCATAGATTTCCGGAACGAGGTAGCAGCCTTTTTTCCACCCACCGTATGGTTGAGAGACACGGATCCAAGGTGTCTTGTTGACGGACACCTCCATAAGCTCTTTGTCTTGGTCATTAAGTATCTCTTGATGCCATTGCCAGCTCATGACCACCCGAACCCTACCCAATCCCATAGGATCGTTGTTATCCACCACACGGCCATGCTGAGGTCCGCTGCGAGGAAAGATATCAAAATCACCGTAGGTGAGGAAGCCATACTTGTCACGTTGCAGATAGGGTGGCACCTGTGTTTTCTGTGGGATGGCTTTGAAACGGTTCACCAGATTAAGCACTCCCTTATGACTGTTCCAGTCATAATGAACCTCTATCACCTTTAGGGGTTCGTGCTCAACCACATCGGGTTTCTCGCCCGGTCCAGTATGGGTTTCGTCTTCAATGACGATCACGCTGCCCAATTTGAGCACAGCACGACGGGCGACACCGTTGCAGATCAAGCAGTCGGCCATAACGTATTCCTCAAGTAGGTAGTGTTGTTCATCAATCCATTCGTCTCCGCCAGCATGATCATCCCTTGTTGTCGGTTCCTTCATGAGTCTTGCAGAACGGCACTCTTGCACCATGCAGTGATCGTCATTGAAATACTCGACAGAGCGTTCAAAGGCCGATTGTGCCATCTCATGGGGAGACTCTACCCTTTGCTTCCATTCTCCACCTTCCCATTTTCCCGCAAGCATACCATGATCATTTCCTCGGAGATAATCATAAGAACAAATCGATGCCCCCACATGGTCGTTCATATTAATATCATAAGCGTAATTATCCAGGTCGATCCCCGTTCGTAGATGGAGGGGTTCATATTCCTTCATTTCACCGAAATGGAGGCAACCGTCCTCGTAATAGAAGAACTCGCCGTAGCGTTTGGCAAGCCGCACCAGGAAGTCATACCCGCTCTCGTGATACTGCACGGTGTAGGGCATATTTTCGTTATGCCTCGGATTGATTTCCGCCTCCATGGGATTTGCGTCGTCGTAACGACCTGAGGACACATCGAATTTGCAATTGTTTTCGGCGGGTCCGTAAATGATGTCGGCGACATATTTCGCCAATGGCACGTCGTATCGTGACGAGCAGGTTGGGAACTGCTTGAGTCGCGAATCGGGACTATAGGCAGTACATTTAAAGGTAACAGGCGTCCGCACTCCTTTCCGAAGGACCTTGATGTTTTGGATATAACCATAGAAGAAATTCTCAACTACATCCTCCACATCCTCCTCTTGTTCATCGTCATACCGTTTGGCAATCAAGGAGCATTCCACTTTGGCACCCAGGAGCTCGTCCCTCAAATTGAATTTGAAATCCGCAGCCTCAAGAACCAAGTCTTCCCTACACACCTCAAAGGTAAAACAGTTGGGCTCCAGTAGTTTTTTCTGTAAATTAAAACTATCAAAGTAATAGTTAGGAGCGACATCCGAGAACAAGTCTCCATTTCTTAATGTGATTTTGATATTCGGAGCTTCTTTTAATTGTATTGCCATAGTATTAAATCGTTAAAGTGATACTACTTACATGGTTTGGACTGCTTCCAACATATAGTCTTCACGTGAAATTGCACCAGCATAAGAATTTGGATTGATAGTTCTTGAGAACTGGAGGCGGAAATCGTATGCAAAACTATCTTCATTAAATCCATAGAAACCCATCTCCGGACATTGTATGGTCAACCTACTGATCATCATGTCTTTGCTATGACCGTTAAAATATTCATAGATATCTACACAACGGGCTCGCTCAAACATGATATAATGAGGTTCGTTTTGCGAATTATTGATTTCAACAAAACCGTTTTCCAACTTCTCTTCAAACAACCACTTATACATAAACAAATTCTTTTGGGGAGTTACGACAGTAGCAATGATTCTACCACCAGTCACGCCACCCTTTGGAGTGCCATTTTCATTCACTTCCCGGTGGAACTGATATTCACATTCAACCAAGGTAAAAGCCCTTGTTCCTTGCCCCATGGCTATTTTCAGAAATCCTTTGTATGCCATAATACTGTAGTTTTGTGATTGAAAAGAACCAAAAAGCTGGTACAGCGGGAATCGATTCCCGCTGTACCAGATAAGAGCATTAAGCCCAATCGTTGGTGTAGGTCACCGAGCCGTTCTTGATCTCGCGGCAGGAGAGCACGATCTCCTCGTAGTGGCCCATCTTGTCTTCCCACATCTCCACGAAGTTGATGCAGTAACCGTCGGTGAACTCAATCTTCTTCATCAGGTTGCCTGATTTGGTTTCGTTGAATTCCACGGCACCGTTCTTGGCGAGGTTCGGGGCGATCATCCAGTCCAACAGGTCCGGATTGCCGTCGTTCAGCGCCTTCACACGGAGGGTGATCAAACCACCTCTCGGGATACCGGACATCTGTCCTTCGGTATCGACAGCTTGGTTAAACGAATAGGTTACCATCATGACCTCGCGTTCGGTGAGGCCGTCCACTTTCAGTGTTACAGGTGTTTTAGCCATTTTAATTAATTATTTAAAGGTGAATACTGTGTTGATTTGATTTGTTGTTGTTAACGACCTTATTCGGCGGTGGTTTCGGCACCCATGTAGTCCTTATTGTCGGCCTCGAGCTTGATGACGAAGTTCTTGGCGGCAAAGAACGGAGTGATGGAAATGTCGACCGACACGATCTTGGTCTTAGGATCCTGTTTGGGATCGCCCAGTTTGTACTTCGAGAAGAAGTTCTGGTAGCCCTGATAGTGGTTCAAGAAGTCTTGGATCTTGTCTTTCAGTTTCTTGGGTGAGGTGTAGGGATCCCAGTTTTCGAGGGCAATCTCGTGCACATAGTTCATCAACACCTTCTTGACCCAGTCGAACACACGCACGATGGGATATTCCATCATGGCGTCGAGGTCGCCATTGTACAAGGTGTTGTTGTTGAATGCCATGACACGGCCTTCGGAGAAGACCATCGGCACGACATGGTTGTCCATCAGAGAAGCGATCTCTGACTTGAGGAGGTCGAGCTTCACACCCTTCACATCCGACACGGTGCCGTATTTCTTACCGGCACGGCCTTGTGAGATGGGGCTTGACTCGTCGTACATCATACCGGCGAGCGCGCCAGCAGGTGAAATGTAGAAGGCATCTTCATACTGCTCGTCGTAGCTGAGCTTCTCGCTCTGGCGACCGACCAGCCAGTTGCAGGCCATGACCACGTTCTGCAGGGCGGCGTCGCTATCGACAAAGCCCTTGGTCACATCCTGGAGGTCTTCGAGGGAGTTCTCGTCTTCCAATGCGGTGTCGGTGACGAGGATCGTTCTGTACTTGTGCGCCATCTTGGCCCAACGAAGCAGTTCCACGCGGTCTTTGAACACACCGCCGGGAATGACGATGAAGCTGTAGCTGTCTTTCAAGCTCAGACGGTCGAAGGCATGCTTGAGCAGGTCGTCGACTTGGGAGGCGAAGCTCGAATCGCTGTCGGTGATGGCGTCTTTGGCCACATTGACAACCTTAAGCTTATCGACCTTCTCGGCACCCGCGTTCTTGAAGAACATGTCAAGGGCGCGGTAGGAACGCTCGAGGTTCTTGGAGGCATCGAGGGCGTCGGTGATGCCCTGGGTCAACACCTTGAGGTGTTTCTCTTCCTGGGCCTTGCAGCTATCGACGAGGTCGGTAGCGGAGGTCTTCTGTTCACCGAGGATGGCGAGCCAGGCTTCCAGTTCGGTCGCCAAGGCCTTGCGCTTGGCAGCCTTGCGGCTGTCTTTCAGGAAGGAATCCTTGATGGCCTTCTTCGTGGGGTTCATGTCCTCCGCAGTGGGGATAATGCCCTTGATGGCGGAGAACCCGCCAAACTGCTGCAACAGTTCGGTTACTTCTTTCTTGGACTGTTGTTGTCCTTGCTGTTCTACCTTTACTTCGGTAGCTTTCTGTAATTGAGGATCTGCCATAATACTATTTTATATTACTATTTTTACTTCTGAATGCTGACTTCTGACCTCTGTCTTCCGTCTTCTTACTCATTGTCTTTCAGTTCGTTCAACAGGTACTCCAGATAATCCTTGAGTTCTTCCTTGCTCTTGGGGTCTTTCAGGATGTCGCGGAGTTTCTTGTTCTGCTCGATTTGCTTTCTCACCTTGGCGTAGCTGTCCATCTGGGCCTTCTGGCCGGAAAGGAACTCGCTGTTGGCAACCAGGTTGCCCTTGCCGCCGTCGGCCTCAAAGTCACGGATCTCGTTGAAGTGCAGCGTCTCAGAAATGATACCGCCGTCTTCACCGGAGAACTGGACCTCTACATTGGGCTTGAAGTGGTCAAACACGTCGCCGATGGTCTTGGCGTCCTCGAACAGCTCGGGATCTTCGCCCTGGGCGTCGGAGGTGTACTGGTCGATGAACAGGGTTTTGTTGGTGTCAAGGGCACTTACCTGACTCCCTGATTCTTCATCAGTGGCTTTTGAAATGAAATTTTTCTCTTCCATACTTTTTTGATTTTAGATATAGTGATATGTTATGTGTTTTACTTTTTTGTTCCAGGGGTTTTCAACCCCGTGGTTACCGACAGGGCACCCCTACGGGGTTTGGGGTGGTCAATTCAACGCATACTCGGTTTTGACGCCATTGACATAGAAGGCCACCTTCCCCTCCTCCATCTTGACCTCCACGGTGTCGCCTGATTTGAGCTTGCCGGAGATGATCATCTTGGAGAGCGGACGGCGCAACTCCTTGCGGATGGTGCCGATGATGGGACGGGCGCCGAACTGCGGGCTGAAGTCCATCATGGCGATGGCCTGCTTGGTCTCGTCGTCGATCTTGAAGTTGATGTTCTGTTCGGTGAGCAGCTTGACCAGTCCCTTCAGGTGGATGCTGAAGATGCGCGTGACCGTGGCGGGCGTAATCGGCGAGAAGGGTACGATCTCGGTGAGACGGCCCAGGAACTCGGGACGGAAGTAGTCCTGCATGATGGTCATCAGGTCGCTGTTCTTCGGGATGACCCCTTTTTCGAAGGAATCCACGATGAACTTGCTGCCGATGTTGGAGGTGAACAGGATCAAGGCATTCGAGAAGTCGCCCACGCGGCCCAGACGGTCGTGGAGCTTGCCTTCGTCGAGGATCTGGAGGAACAGGTCGAACACCGACTTGTGGGCCTTCTCGATTTCGTCGAACAGCACCACCGAATAGGGCTTCTGACGGATCTTGTTGACCAGCAGACCGCCTTCTTCATAGCCGACGTATCCTGGAGGCGCTCCGTAGAGCAAGGCCACGGAGTGCTCTTCCTTGAACTCGGACATGTCGAAACGGATCAACGAGGATTCCTCCTGGAAAAGGAACTCGGCCAAGGCCTTGGAGAGCTCGGTCTTACCGGTACCGGTGGGTCCGAGGAAGAAGAAGGAGCCCATGGGCTGACCCTTCTTGTTGAGGCCTGAACGCGACTCGTAGATGGAGTCGAGGATAATTTTGATGGCATGGTCCTGACCCACGACCCTGCGTTTGAGGATCTCTTCGGCGTTGACCAGCTTCTCACGCTCTTTCGACTGGACCTTACCCATCGGGATGCCGGTCTGCTTGGCGACAACGGCCAGCAAGTCGGTGTCGAGCACCTGGGTGCGTTTCTGGGCAGCCAAGGGTTTCAGCTTGGCGATGACCATGTCGAGGTATTCAAAGCGCTGTTCCTTGGTGGGGATCTTCAGGAAGTCGGTGTCGTCGTCGAGTTGGGCGACAAGCAGCACGTTGATCTTGTTGAACAGCTCGTAGTGCAGCCAGTTCTGCTCCACCATGAGGCGTTTGTCGTCGAGGCCCTCGGGATTCGCCTTGAGTTGGTTGACCTTTTCTTCCACCGAGGCCAGGTCCTTCTCCGACACATCGTTCATGGTCTTGATGAGCGCCATGGTACGGTCGATGAGGTCGAACACCGAATCGGGCATGGCCTTCTCCGTCATATAGCGTTTGGAGAGCCGGATGGCTTCGGTGATCACGTTGTCGTCCATCTCCATGCCATGGTATTTCTCGTAAGTGGTCACCGCCCCCTTCACAATACGGAAGCAGGTGTCCATGTCGGGCTCGTCGATACTGATCTTCTCGAACTTGCGCACCATCTCCTTGTCGGTCTCGATGTTCTTGGTGAAGCCGTCGATGGTGGAAGTGCACACGAGAAGGATGTCTCCCCTGTTGAGTTCCTGCTTGAGGATGTCGCCACAGCCGTGCAAGGCACCCATCTTGTCCATCATCTTATCGAGTCCTTCGATGACGAGGACGGCGTTGCCAAAAGCACGGAGTTCGCCGAGGACGCTCTTGAAACGGTCTTCCGTCTCCATGTTGTTGACGGCACCGGAGGCCAAGGCAGCCAAATCCAACTCATAGACGGGAGCACCTTGCAAGAAGGCCGGCACCGCACCATAAAGCAGTCGGTTCACGAAGCCATTGACCAACGAGGTCTTGCCCACACCCGATTCACCGGTAATAAGCAGGTTCGACTTGGTCTTGCGGCCCAGCACCTCAAAGAATACGGCGATCTCACGCTCAAAGCCGATGACCGGGGTGGTCTGGCCCGAGGCGACCTGCTCTACCTTGTTGATGCAATACTTGGCAAGCACCTTCTTGGCGTTCTGTGAGAGTTGCACGGCCGGTTGGGCAGCGGCGCCCTCAGCGAGGGTGGGTTTGCCCATGGCATCGATCACCTCGTTGACGTTCAGCGGCAGGTTCTTCATCTGGTTGAAGTTGAAGCCCACACCCGGCGTGACCAGGGCGGCCAGCAGGCAATAGTTGTCGGGCTCCTCCAAACCGAACTTGGCGCGGTAGTCGTCCGCCATGTCGAAGACGGCGATGGACTCGTCTGAGAGGTTGAGGTCACTGTTGGGACGGGACGACTTGGGAGTCATCGAAATCTCCACATCGGCCCATTCCACGAGGTAATAGTAGTCTTTGTCGAGGTTGTCCTCAAGGAAAGAGACCATGCCCATGTCCTTGTGCAACAACGCTTTGAAGAGATGGCAGGGATAGACCGCATCGTTGGCGTTGTCTACCGCATAGCTCATCGCTTTCTTCAAGAGTTCCTCATAAGAGGCAAGAATGGTTTTTCTACTCATAACGTTTTTTTGTTCGATTGATGTCTTTAACTGACAAAATTAAGTAAAAAAAAACATACAATTACAAGAACCAGACCACTTTTTTTCAAAATAAAACTATCTTTGCAGCACATTTTTTTAACAACAAAAAACAAAAAGCATGAGAAAATGGCGCATTGAAGACTCCGAAGACCTTTACAACGTGAAAGGTTGGGGTGGTAACTATTTTTCAATCAATGAGAAAGGCCACATGACCGTGACCCCGAAAGAAGGCTGCGCTTCGGTGGATCTGCCGGAGCTGGTAGACGAACTCGCCTTGCGCGACGTCGCCGCCCCCATGCTGATCCGGTTCCCCGACATCCTCGACGACCGCATCAACCGCATCGATGCCTGTTTCAAGGAGGCCGCCAAGGAATATGAGTTCCATGGACAAAACTTCGTGGTGATGCCCATCAAGGTGAACCAGATGCGCCCCGTGGTCGAAGAAATCGTGAGCCACGGAAAGAAATGCAACATCGGCCTGGAAGCCGGCTCCAAGCCTGAACTCCACGCCATCATCGCCCTCGGCACCGACTCCGACTCGCTGATCATCTGCAACGGATACAAGGACGAGGAGTTTATCGAACTCGCCCTGTTGGCCCAAAAGATGGGCCGAAAGATCATCATCGTGATCGAGAAACTCAACGAGCTGAAGACCACCGCCAAGATCGCCAAACGCTTGAAAGTCACGCCCAATCTGGGTGTACGCATCAAGTTGGCCAGCTCCGGTGCCGGCAAATGGGAAGAATCGGGCGGCGACGGCAGCAAGTTCGGCCTCACCTCGTCGGAACTGCTCGAAGCGCTTGACTACCTCGAAGAACACGATATGAAGGACTGCCTGAAGCTGGTGCACTACCACATCGGCAGCCAAGTGAGCAAGATCAAGAAAATCAACGTGGCCCTGCGTGAAGCGGCCCAATTCTACGTGCAGCTGTACAAGATGGGCTATCATATTGAATACGTGGACATGGGCGGCGGTCTCGGCGTGGACTACGACGGCACCCGCTCCAGTAGCGCCAGCTCGGTGAACTACAGCATCCAGGAGTACGCCAACAACGCGGTCTACACCATTGTCGACGCCTGCGACAAGAACGAGCTCCCCCACCCCAACGTCATCTGCGAGTCGGGCCGTGCCTTGACGGCACACCACTCCGTGCTGATCTTCGAAGTGCTGGAGAAGACTTCACTGCCCGAATGGGACGACAACGAAGAGCCTGAGGAGACCGACCACGAACTCATCAAGGAACTTTACGACTCCTGGGACGAATTGAACAAGAGTTCGTCGCTCGAGATCTGGCACGATGCCCAAGAAATCCGCGAGGAGGCGCTGAACCTGTTCAGCCTCGGCCTGCTCGACCTCAAGTCGCGCGCCAAGGTGGAACGCCTGTTCTGGTCGATCGCCCGTGAGGTGAACCACATCGCCAACAGCCTCAAGCGGGTGCCCGAAGACTTCACCTCGTTGCCGAAACTGCTGGCCGACAAATACTTCTGCAACTTCTCCCTGTTCCAGTCGTTGCCCGACCTCTGGGCCATCGACCAGCTCTTCCCCATCATCCCCATCCAACGCCTCGACGAGAACCCGACCCACCTCGCCACCTTGCAAGACATCACCTGCGACAGCGACGGCAAAATCACCAACTTCGTCGCCAAGTCCACCCAACATACCATACCGCTGCACAGCTTCACCGACAAGGAGCATTACTACATCGGCGTGTTCCTGGTGGGCGCCTACCAGGAAATCCTGGGCGACCTCCACAACCTGTTCGGCGACACCAACGCGGTGCATGTGTCGGTGGATGAAAAGGGCTACTACATCGACCAGGTCATCGACGGCGAGACGGTGGCCGATGTGCTTGAATACGTACAATACAGTCCCAAGAAACTGGTCCGCACCGTGGAGACTTGGGTGACCAAGTGCGTCAAGGAAGGCAAGATCACGGTCGAAGAAGGCAAGGAATTCCTCTCCAACTACCGGTCCGGCCTTTACGGTTATACCTATCTGGAGAATTGATCATTGGAGCATTGAAAAAAGGGCGGTGAGCTTGCAAGCTCACCGCCCTTTTTTGCGCATTCCAGTGCAATCAGTTTTCGCGATTGGAATCGAAGCTGCCATGAACGGGAGCGATTTCCCGAGCCTTCTCCGTTTGGACGGATTGAAGCTCGATGCCACAGGCATTCAGGATCTTCGCCTTCACCTCGTTGTTTTGCATCCATCCCGTAAACTGCTCGGCACCAGGGCCATAGGCATAGATCATAACGGGAAGACAGGTATGGCTGCCCGTGGAATAGTGGAACGCAATGTTGGTGTATTTGCCCTGGGGATCGATCATGGTGAGGCCGCCCGTCTCATGGTCGGCAGTCACCACCACCAAGGTGTTGTCATGCTCCTTGGCGTAGTCGAGCGCCACCTGGACGGCATTGCTGAAATCGACCGTCTCATCGACCATGTTCACCGAGTCGTGCGCATGGCAAGCGAAGTCGATCTGGGAGCCCTCCACCATGAGGAAAAAGCCGTTCTCGTTTTTCTCCAAGGTCTTCAAAGCCATGCTGACCCCATCCGGAAGGAACTCGCCGCGTTGGGGATACACCGGCATGTGACCATCGGCCGCCAACACCGCATATTTTTGGCAGTTGGGATCAACCTCGGCCAGGGAGTCATACACCTTCCAACCCAGTTCCTTCTCCATGCGCTCGATCAGGTTCACGCTGTCCTTGCGATGAACGAAATGCTTCCGGCCACCGGCGATCATCACATCCACCTTGTCCGATTCGGCAAGTTGCACGGCAATGTCCTCATACATGGAGCGTTTCGGTACCTTGGCGTAGAAGTCTGCGGGCGTGGCATGTCCGGAATAGCAAGTCACCACAATGCCGGTGCTTTTTCCTTGGTCGGCCAGCACGTCGAGCACCGTAGGCATCGCCACGGTATCCACATCCATGCCCACCATGCCGTTCTTGGTCTTCTTGTCGCAAGCCAGGGCGGTACCTCCAGCGGCCGAGTCGGTAATGGTGTTGCTGGCTGAACGGGTATCGACCACACCGATATAGGGGAACTGCATGAATGCCAGATCCTTACCCGTTGCTAGCATGGTAGCGAACACCTGAGGCAACGCCATGCCGTCACCGATCATGTAAATCACATTGACCGCTTTCGGCGTCTCCTTTTCGTTTTTTTCTTGAGAAAAGGCCGGTGAACTTAGCAACAAGAAGGGTAATAAAAGTGATAAGCATATCGCTTTTGTTTTCATAGTAATATAGTTTAAAAAGAATTATTTTCGTTTAAGTACAATGCTCACTTTTTCAACGATATCGGGGGTGTCGAGGTGGTAGGCTTTCAACAACTCGTCCGGAGTGCCGCTCTGACCGAACACATCGTCAACGGCCACCATTTCCATCGGAACGGGGTCGTGCAGGGCCAGCACCTGGGCGATGCTGTCGCCGAGACCGCCATTGCGCTGATGCTCTTCGGCAGTCACCACACAACGGGTCTTGGCCACCGACTTCAGCACCGCATCCACATCCAAAGGCTTGATGGTGTGGATGTTGATCAGTTCGGCATGGATGCCTTGTCCCTTGAGGATCTCGACTGCCTCCATGGCTTTCCATACAAGATGGCCACAAGCAAAAATGGTCACATCGGTACCTTCCTGAATCATCTGGGCCTTCCCAATCACGAATGGCTCATCCGCAGGGGTGAAGTTCGGTACCTTGGGGCGTCCGAACCGCAGATAGACCGGGCCGTCGTATTCGGCGGCGGCGATGGTGGCGTTCTTGGTCTGGTTGTAGTCGCAAGGGACGATCACCGTCATGTTGGGCAACATCTTCATCAGGCCGATATCCTCGAGGATCTGGTGGGTAGCGCCGTCTTCGCCCAGGGTGACGCCCGCATGGGAAGCGGCAATCTTCACGTTCTTGTTGGAATAGGCCACACATTGGCGGATCTGGTCATAGACCCGTCCTGTGGCGAAGGCGGCGAAGGTACCCGTGAAGGGCACGAAGCCACTAAGCGCCATGCCGGCAGCCATGTTGGTCATGTTGGCCTCGGCAATGCCGGTTTGGAAGAAACGTTCGGGAAACTCCTTGGCGAAGTCGCCCATCTTAAGCGATCCGGTGAGGTCGGCGCAGAAGGCCGCCACCTTGGGATTGCGACGACCCGCTTCAAGCAAGCCGGCACCGAATCCCGATCTGGTATCTTTTTTTTCGAATGTATCCATAGTCACTTTTAGTTTTCCGTTATCAGTTTACCGTTCAATAATCTCCGAGGGTTTCCTCCAGCTGGGCCAAGGCGTTGGCTGCCTGCTCGTCGTTGGGCGGAGTGCCGTGCCATTTGTGGGTGCCCATCATGAAATCGACCCCCATGCCCATCTCGGTGTGGGCCAAGAGCATCTGGGGTTGTCCCTGCCCTGCCCCTTGCCGAGCCTGCTTGAGAGCATCGACCACCTGCTGCATGTCGTTGCCGTTGAGTTCGATGACCTTCCAGCCGAAGGCCTCGTATTTGGCCCGCATGTCGCCGAGGTTCATCACCGCATCGGTGGGACCGTCGATTTGTTTCATGTTATAGTCGAGGATGCCGACCAGATTGTCCACTTTCTTGGCACCGGCATACATGGCGGCTTCCCAGATCTGGCCCTCATCCTGCTCACCATCGCCCATCAGCACGAACACAAGATGGGGATCGTTGTTCAGACGCTTGGCCTGGGCAGCGCCGACGGCGACCGAGAGCCCTTGGCCGAGGGAGCCGGAGGCGATGCGTACGCCAGGCAGTCCTTCAGCCGTGGTGGGATGTCCTTGCAGACGGGTGCCCAGCCTACGGAACGTTGCCAGCTCAGGCACCGGGAAATACCCCCTGCGGGCCAGGATGCTGTAAAACATCGGACTGATGTGCCCGTTGGAGAGAAAGAACATATCCTCCCCGTTGCCATCCATACGGAAGCGGGCGGGGTCGATCTGCATTTGGTCGAAGTACAGGGCGGTGACCAGGTCCGTCGCGCCCAACGACCCACCGGGGTGGCCCGACTGGCATCCGTGAACCATACGGATAATGTCGCGACGCACCTGCGATGCTACACGTTTTAATTCATTGATTTCCATATATCTACATTTTGTTATTTAAAGAATTACTTTACTATGAATTTCAAGGTACGACCCGCCACTGCTGCGGCATACATGCCGGGAGCCAGGCCACGCACATCCAAGGCATTCTCATAGGTCTGTTGGAACACCCGTCGGCCCATGACGTCATAAACCGTAACGGTTTCTCCTTCGGCCCCATCGATATGCAAAACCGTGTGGGCAGGATTCGGCCAAACCGAAAGAATCCCTTCGGACGGTTCGGCAATCCCAGTTGGATCCGCCACTTGAAAATCGATGGTATAGATCCGATAATCATGATAGGTTGCCTGACCACTGTCAAAAAGGGTCCCATCGCCATCAAAATAAACGGCAGGACGCTCTGCGAAGACAAAGCCATCCTCATGCGTCACTACAACATACAAGTAATAGTTGACCGCTTCAAGATTGAAACAGTCCTCCGGACCAAGGACCTGGTCGTCTACGCCTTCATATCGGTGCCATTCCACGGTCGTAAGGGTGTAGGGCGCGTCCGGAGCCACTTCCAGGTCAACGTCGGGATGCGCACCCCAAACAGGCGCCGTGAACCCAAAGAGGTTGATGTCCGTGATGACCGTAGGTTCACCTTCGACAGCGAACGTGGTCGCGGTCCAATGGTCTTCGTCACAGTCGGAACGGATCTCCAAGTCGTATTCACCCAAAGGAAGGTCATGGATGACGTAGGCGGTTTCGGGCAACCCATTCACGGTGGTCCAATCGCTTTCCGAGACATTCTTGTAACGCAGCGTATAGCTGGAAGCATAGCCGTTCCAACGGATGGAGACCTCACTGGGCGTGGGGTTTACGACCAGGTTTGTCGGTGCCACACAGGGGCTGCCGGTGGCAAACTTGATGTTGTCGACCGCAAAGTAGTCGCCTTCGGGATTGACGCTACCGTCTTTTACATATTCCCATCGGAACGTATGGGAGCCAGCTGCCACTTCGAACAGATAGGGATGCCAGAGGGATCCTTGGGCACCGTACTCGAATCGCAACGTCCCGTCGATGTAGAAACGGCAGTGGTCATGAATCGTACCGGTCCCCTCACCCCTGCATTTGCCGTCGAAATAGATATAGCCCGGTTCCGGGTAGTTGAAAGTGGCCTCGATGGCCGATGTGGTTGAGGGCTGTTCCCTGTTGCCGCTCCTCATGCAGCGGTTACCACTGCCATCGTCGAAGATCTGCCAAGGAATGTCGAACGTGTTGTTGAAGGGGAACTGGCTAAAGTCGCCGGTTTCGAAGTCAACGAATTCGGCAACGGGTTCAGGAGCTGTTTCCGGAACCATAAACAATCCGGTCAGCTGGGCACCGCTCCCACCGATTTCGCCCAGGGAAGTCGCCGCACCTGTTTGCACGTCCACTTGGTAAAACCCATGGTCATTGGCAGTGGAAACTTGCGCCCAATACAAGGCTCCGGTATTGAGGTCGAACGCCATGCTCTGGGTATACCACACCTCTTTTCCGGTAGGTCCAACCAAGGTGGTGCTGGCATCGCCCAGATTGACTTGGTACAGGCCGCCTCCCTCGTAGGCAACGCCGTATGCCTGTCCTTGGGCATTGATGGCGAGCGTCCACAATCGTTCACTGATATCCCCCACCTCGTAAAGAAGCGTGGGCGACGCCAAATCGACATATTTCAGGGAGCTGTTGAACTGGCTGTTTTGGCACAAGAAATACATCTTGCCATCCAAAGCATTGTAGGCCATGTCGATAAACATGCGATATGGGTCCATGGTCTCCACCAACGTCTCATTGGCGCCGATGGTTTGCGTCTCCTCGTCGAAAGGCGCTCTACAGAGGCTTCTGGTAGATGTTACGAACCACACATAGCCATCCACATAGGTGGCAGCGTGGATCTGAGGAAGGGATTCCGACACCGGTTGAACCGATCCGGGTTGTTGTCCGTCGAAACGGATGAAATGATTCACCCAAGACGCACCGCCAAAACTGGAGAGGGCGTAGCCATACCACGAGGTTTGCGCATGGGCAATGCCGAAGCAGACCGCCAACAGCATGGTCAATAGGATGTGTATCGTTTTTTTCATAGGGATAATCAAAATGCGTTTTCTATCAGCAAAGATAGAAAAAACACTTTCATACCGACCCTTAAATCCGAACTATTTATGAAACGGTTTTTCAAACACCTTAGGGAATTCCGTCTCAAACTCATGTTCCTTGCCCGTAGTGGGATGGATGAAGCAGAGCCGGTAGGCATGCAGGCAAAGACGGCCCAGGCTGTTGTCGGTCGCGCCGTATTTCTCGTCACCCACGATGGGATGGCCGAGATCCTGGGCATGGACGCGGATTTGGTTCTTGCGACCCGTTTCGAGGTGAAAGTCCACCAACGAATAGTTTTTGTTGCTGATCAGCACCTGATAATGCGTGACGGCATACTTGCCTCCGTTGTCGGTGGGACTGGAATAGGTGACGAACATCTTGTTGTCCTTGAGCCACGACTCCACGGTCCCTTCACGGGGTTCGAGGCGGCCTTCCAGGACGGCAACATAGCGGCGGTCGTAGACCTTCTCTTTCCAGTTCTCCTCAAACGACATGGCGATTTCCTTGTCCTTGGCAAAGAGCATCAATCCGGAAGTGTCGCGGTCGAGCCGGTGGATGGTATGGGCGCGGCAACGTTGTTGGGAAGCGGTAAAGTATTGGTTGAGGATGCTTTGCGCCGTTTCCTGCTCCTTGGTGGGGCTGTTGGTGAGCAAGCCTTCCTTCTTGTCGATGACGACCAGGTATTTGTCTTCATAGACAATCTTGAGCCATTTGCTGTAGAAGCGTTCCTTGGCGGTGGGCTTCCCGATTTCGACGGTCATGCCCGGCTGCAAGGCAAAGTCGAACTGGCTGGTGCGATCCCCGTCGACGGAGACCACGCCGTTGGCCAGCATGTGCTTGACCCGCGTACGGCTGATGCCATCCATTTTCTTCATGAGGAACTCCATCAAAGGAGACGGCTCTACAACCCTGAATCTCAAAGGATTGCTTTTGGAATGGGGCTTTCTTTCGGACTTGCTGCTCATGGTGTTTGAATGCTATGGAATATAAAAAAAGCAACCCGTCACCAGGTTGCTGATTTTGTGCCCCGAACAGGAGTCGAACCTGCACTCCTCTCGAAATACGCACCTGAAACGTACGCGTCTACCAATTCCGCCATCGGGGCAAAGGAGTCTAACTTGATTTCAAAGGTGCCCAGGACAAGAGTCGAACTTGCATGCCGTAATCGGCACTACCCCCTCAAAGTAGCGTGTCTACCAATTTCACCACCTGGGCTTTGATCAACCTCTATAAGAACGTTGTTTGCGGCTGCAAAGGTACATCTTTTTTCGAAACGCGCAAGTGTTTTTTGGATTTTTTTCATAAAAAAAACCGCGGCCTTCGGGCCGCGGTTTTTATCGTTTACAAACAGGTTGCTTACTTCACCTGATCGACGATTGCCTTGAAGGCTTCCGGGTTGTTCAACGCGAGGTCGGCCAACACTTTGCGGTTGATCTCGATACCGGCCTTGTTCAGCTTGTCCATGAACACGCTGTACGACATGTCGTAAGCGCGGACAGCAGCGTTGATACGGACGATCCACAGGGATCTGAAATCGCGCTTCTTGTTCCTTCTGTCACGGTAAGCGTAGGTTTGTCCTTTTTCGTAGGAGTTTTTCGCCACAGTCCAGACGTTCTTTCTGGTTCTGAACTGACCTTTGGTCTGCTTGAGGATTTTCTTGCGCCTGGCTCTCGAAGCCACGGCATTGACTGATCTTGTCATTTCTTGTAAGTTTTTCGTTCAGCGCCCCGCCCCATTGCGGGATCTTTTCTGCTGAGACAAAGGTTAAACAATTAATAATTACAGCTGAAGCATTTGTTTGACGACCTTCTCATCCGCTTTCTCGACGATGGCGGTGTGATCCAGATTGCGTTTTCTCTTCTGGCTCTTCTTGGTCAGAATGTGGCCATGGTAGGCATGCTTCCTTTTGATTTTGCCGGTGCCCGTCAATTCAAAACGTTTTTTGGCTCCGGACTTGGACTTCATTTTTGGCATCTTACAATTTTATTTTTAACAGTTAAAAATGAGTGATCTTATTTCTTGAGTGTTTTAGGAGCAATCATGATCATCATGCGCTTGCCTTCCAACTTGGGCATCATCTCCACCTTGCCGAACTCCTCGAGCTCCTGTGCAAACCGCAGCAGCATAATCTCGCCTTGGTCCTTGTAGACGATGGAACGTCCCCTGAAGAGCACCTCCACCCTCACCTTGTTGCCGTCCTGGAGAAACCGTTTGGCATGATTGAGCTTGAACTCGAAGTCATGGTCGTCGGTTTGGGGGCCCAGGCGGATTTCCTTGACCACCACCTTGCTGGCATTGGCCTTGATCTCCTTCTGCTTCTTCTTCTGGTCGAAGATGAACTTCTTGTAGTCCATGGCCTTGCAGACCGGGGGATTGGAATCGGGTGATATCTCCACCAGGTCCATCCCCAGGCTTTCGGCAATGCGAAGCGCCTCTTTTACGGGATAGATGTTGGTTTCAATGCCTTCACCGACCAATCTCACCATCGGAGCCTTGATCTCTTCATTGATCCGATGTTGGTCGTCGCCTTTCTTGTTGTTTCTCGGCGCGTTGTTTCCTCTGTTTGGAAGCTGTGCTATGGTTGTGATCTCCTATATTTGATTAAACACCTATATTAATATACGTCAACGGACGCTTTGTTCTTCTTTCACTTTCTCGTTGATCATCTTGGCAAACGCCTCAAGCCCCATCGAACCGAGGTCCACTTGGCCGTGTGCCCTGACGGAGACGCCGTTTTCAGCCTCTTCCTTCTCGCCCACGATGACCATGTAGGGGTATTTCTTCATTTCGGCATCGCGGATCTTGCGGCCGATCTTCTCGTTGCGCTCGTCAATGAGGGTGCGAATATCGCACTTTTTCAGATACGATTGCACATTTTGTGCAAAATTCATGTATTTTTCGCTCACCGGGAGGATGATCACCTGGTCGGGAGCCAGCCACAGCGGGAACTCACCGGCGCAGTGCTCAAGCAGCACGGCCACAAAACGCTCCATGGAGCCGAAGGGGGCGCGGTGCACCATCACAGGACGATGCTTCTCGTTGTCGGCACCGATGTAGCTGAGGTCGAAACGCTCCGGCAGGTTGTAGTCCACCTGGATGGTACCCAGCTGCCACTTACGGCCGAGGGCATCCTTGACCATGAAGTCCAGCTTGGGTCCGTAGAAGGCGGCCTCACCATACTCCACATGAGCCGGCAAACCCTTTTCCTCACAGGCCTCCTGAATGGCGGCTTCAGCCTTGGCCCAGTTCTCGTCGGTTCCCACATACTTCTCATGGTCGTTGGGGTCGCGCAACGAAATCTGCGCTTCGAAGTTCGTGAAGTTCAATGCCTTGAAGATGATCTCGATGATCTCCATCACGCGGATGAACTCCTCTTTCACCTGGTCGGGACGGCAGAAGATATGGGCGTCGTCTTGGGTGAAGGAACGCACACGGGTAAGTCCATGGAGCTCGCCGCTCTGCTCGTAGCGATAAACGGTGCCGAATTCGGCGCAGCGGAACGGGAGGTCCTTATAGGAACGCGGCTTGTTCTTGAAGATCATGCAGTGATGCGGGCAGTTCATGGGCTTCAGCAGGTACTCCTCGCCTTCTTCGGGCGTGGTGATCGGGCGGAAGCTGTCGGCACCGTAGTGATCCCAGTGGCCGGAAGTGACATAGAGTTGCTTGCCACCGATATGGGGGGTGATCACCTGCTCATAACCATATTCTTTCTGGATCTTGGTCAGGTAGTCCTGCAAGCGGAGACGCAGCTCCGTGCCTTTGGGCAGCCAGATCGGGAGGCCCTTGCCCACCATGTCGCTGAACATGAACAGTTCCAGCTCACGGCCGAGCTTGCGGTGGTCGCGCTTCTTGGCTTCTTCCAGCAGCACCAGGTACTCTTCCAGTTCCTTTTGCTTCGGGAAGGTGATGCCGTAAACGCGGGTGAGTTGCTTGCGCTTTTCGTCGCCACGCCAATAGGCACCGGCCAGCGAAGTCAGCTTCACCGCCTTGATGAAGCTCGTATTGGGGATGTGGGGACCACGGCAAAGATCGGTGAAGTTGCCGTTCCGATAATAGGTAATGGTTCCGTCTTCGAGGTCGTTGATCAGCTCCACCTTGTAGGGATCGCCCTTTTCGGTGAAGTATTTGAGGGCGTCCGCCTTGCTGACTTCCACCCGCTCGAAGGTTTCCTTCTCGCGAGCCAACTCGAGCATCTTCTTCTCGATATTGGCGAGGTCGGCCTCGGTCAGGGTAAGGTCACCCGTATCGATGTCATAATAGAAACCGTTGTCCACGGCGGGGCCGATGCCGAACTTGACCCCCGGATACAGCGCCTCGATGGCGGCAGCCATCAAGTGGGCCGAGGAATGCCACATCGCGGCCTTGCCCTCGGGATCGTTCCAAGTGTAAAGCTGGACGGTGGCATCTTCATGGATGGGTCGGGTGGCGTCCCACTTCATGCCGTTGACGTTGGCAGCGAGGACGTTACGAGCCAAACCCTCGCTCAAACTCTTGGCGATGTCAAGCGGGGTGACACCGGCTTCATACTGTCTGACACTCTGGTCAGGGAAGGTTATTTTGATCATGTCGAATCCGTTTATAAAAATGCGTGCAAAAGTACAATTTATTTCTGAATAATTGTAACTTTGCGCAAAATTTCTTTGAACAAAAAGCATTTACCGATGAAAAACCGCCTGTTCCTGCTCACTTTACTGCTCTGCTCCTCCCTCCTCCCCGCACAGACCCGTCTCGACGAAACCTTGGCCCGCAAAACCGCCCAGTCGTTCGTCCAATCCCGCAACCTGGACCGCACTTCGGAGCTTCGTTTGGTATCCGATGAGGACATCTATATATATAACGTTGATAATCAAGGATTTATTATTGTTTCAGGCAACATGGTTCTCCCACCGGTGTTGGCGTGGTCCAACCAAGGCACCTTCCCCTCGTTGGAAGGGGCGCCCGACAACTTCGTCTGGTGGATCCAGCATTACCGCGACATGATCCAATACGCCGAGGAGAAAGGCCTGCAACCCGAGCCTGAAGTGCAGCGGCAATGGGACGAAGCGCTCTCGGGCCGTTTCCCGGCCCGAAGCAACACTTCGGTCGACGCCCTGGTCAGCACCCACTGGGACCAAGGTTGTTACTACAACGAATACTGTCCCGAAGGTCACGGCGGCTGGTGGGGCAGCGGCCCTTGCGGCCATGTCTATACCGGCTGTGTCGCCACCGCCATGGCACAGGTGATGAAATACTGGAACCATCCCGCCCAAGGCTTCGGCTCGCACACTTACACCCATGCCGAATACGGCGTACAGAGTGCCGACTTCGGGGCCACCACCTACCACTGGGACCAGATGCCCGAAGAACTCTGGACCCATAACGACGCGGTGGCCACCTTGATGTACCATTGCGGCGTCAGCGTCAACATGAACTACGGCACCGACGGCAGTGGGGCGCAATCCCATGACGTCGAGAAGGCCGCGCATTCCTACTTCGGCTATTGCGGCGCCAAGTACCGCGAAAAGAGAAACTACAGCGAGGCGGATTGGATCGCCCTGCTCAAGGTCGACCTCGACCAAGGTCACCCCCTCTACTACTCCGGTGCTTCGAGCTCGGTAGGCCACGCCTTTGTTTGCGACGGCTACGACAACAACGACCTCTTCCATTTCAACTTCGGATGGAGTGGCAGCGGCGACGCCAACTACTCCCTCTACGACGTGAACGGCTATTCAAACGGCCAAGCAGCCGTTTTCAACATGGTCCCCATGGACATCCGTGCCGACGACAACGGCATCATCTACGTCAGCGCCGAGGGCGAAGGAAACGGCTCCTCCTGGAGCAATGCCACCCGACACCTGGAATATGCCACCTTCCTTTCGAGCGGTGGAAACACGCGAATCTGGGTGAAGCAAGGCACCTATTACGGCGACACCACCGATATGGAAAACGCCTTCTACATCTCGGCCAGCAACAAGGTATACGGCAGTTTCAACGGTGACGAACCGGCCGATTTCGACCTCAGCCAACGCGACTTCGTCAACCATGCCACCATCCTCGACGGTCAAGGCATTCGCCGTGTATTGAACCAGGATGCAGCAGGCACGGCCTCCACCATGGCGCTTTGGGACGGCTTCGTACTACAGAACGGGTTCTCGGGATCCGGATCGGGTGCCTACCTGAACGGCTTTGTCACCCTCTCCCACTGCACCATACGGAACAACCAAACCAATGCGTTTGGCGGCGGGGTGTACATCAATTCCAACGGCAACAACAACACGGTGAGCCTCCTCCATTGCACGATCCAAGGCAATAGCGCCTCCATGGGCGGCGGCATCTGCGACCGCAGCAACAGCACCCTGACGAACTGCATCATCAGCAACAACCAAGCCTCCACCCGAGGCGGCGGCATCTACCTGTACAACAGCGCCACCACCCAACTGAAGGGATGTCTCATCAGCAACAACACCGCCCAAGACGGCGGCGGGCTGTACGCCCGAGGAAAAATCCAGCTCCACAACTGCACCGTCGTGATGAACGAAGCCGTTTCGTCTAGTGGCGGCGCCTTTAACGAAGATCCCCAGATCCGCTATCAAAGCTGCATCCTCTGGGGCAACATGGCACAACAACAAGCCAACCAATACGAAGGCCCTTGCCAGTTCAGCTACTGCGCCATCCAAGGCGGTGCTGAAGGCGAAGAAAACATCGACCTGCCCGAAGCGAACAACGGAGAGGAGCCCGGGGTCTTTGTCCGTTTTGAACAACCTGCCCAAGGAGCGGGTGCCGCCTTCGCCGAAGCCACATGGAAGACGGGTAGCCGGAGCATCTGTCTCAACCGAGGCAAACCGGGCACTGCCAGCTATGCCACCGACCTCGACGGCCAGCCACGGGTCCAATGCGAACGGGTCGACATCGGCGTCTATGAGAGCAACGCCTCCCTCACCCTCATCGAAGCGGAGATTGCCGAAGGCCAGACCTACTGGTTCAACGGGCGGCCGCTCCAAGAGCCAGGATACTACACCACGGCCTACCCCACCCCAGCGGGCGACAGTGTGGTCGGGCTCACCCTCAGGAGGACCTTGGCCGTAGACGAGCTTCCCTTCAACGAAGCGAACATCCAAACGGTGGAGGTATATACCCTCCTCGGGCAGCGCCTCCTTACGTTGCCGAGCCTTGAGGCTTTGGAAAGCGCTCCCCTGAAAACGGGATGCTATCTCCTTAGAATAAACACGAAGGAAGGGGTCCTCAAGCGGAAGACCCTGATCAACCGCTAAACGGTCATTGTCTGACGAACTTCACCACCGTTACGCCCGCATCGGAAACGACGTGCAGGAAATAAACGCCCGTTGCCATGGATGAAACATCCAGACGCATGGCAGCCGAAGCCGACGCTTGGTGCAGCAACTGCTGGCCCATCTGGTTGTAGACCGTCACTGCGCTCAAGCCAGGCGCCGACACCTGCAACTGGTCGGAAACCGGGTTGGGTGAAACCGTCACCTGCGCTTCCGTCACCAAGTCGTCAACTTGTTCCGATGCCCAGTCCACAACGGCGGTATTGGATGCATTCGACACCATGTAGTTGTTGATTCCTCGCACCTGGTAGCGGTACGCTTGTCCATGCACGGCGGTGGCATCGAAATACGTGGGTTCCACAAGCTGGTCGGTCAACAGCACTCCGTTGCGATAGAGGGCATAGCGATCCGCCATGATGGCAGGCATCCAATTCACAGTCACCCCTTCTTCCATGACATCGCATCCCACATGAAGCGGAATCAAGGTCTTGTTGAGTTCCAGATAGCACTTTTCCGGATCCAGCTGCGTGGAAGCGTAGGCGGACTCCCCATCGTCATAGACTGCCGTCACGGCGATGTCATAGATATCCCATGGAGTCACCATAATGTTGTAGGTATAACTGGTCGATCCTGCTGTTTTGAAAGAACGGAACGGAGCGCCCTTGGTACGGCGGTACAGGATGTAGACCACCTCTTCGTCCGTCTGGGGAGCATCCCAAAGGATCTTCACCCGGTTTTGGTTGACAATCTCGCAACGGAGGTTGGACGGCGCCGGGAAGGTGGAGGACGGTTGGATGTTGCAGGTCTCGGAAGGATCCGATTCCACCACCCCGTTGAATGCGGTGACATAATAATGGTGGAAGGTACCGGAAACCTGGTCGTCCAGATAGGTGTTCTCGTGGACCAAATCATACAAGACGCCGTCACGATAAACGAAATACGCCTGCGGCACCTCGTCGCTTTCCCATTGGATCAGCACGTCGTTGTTCCGGAAGCTGGCCCGCACGTTGCGGGGCGCCGAAACAAAGGTCGGAGCCGTTCCGGCATTGGACACCTGATAGAAAAGTCCCGGCTTCATGTTTTGGGAGTTGCCCTCGAAACCGGTCATCCGGTTTCCATCCGCATCGTAGATGTCGAAACGAAGGGGATCCAGCACCTGGGCAGCGGCGTTCCAATAGAAGGAGACCAAGCCCAAAGGCATGGTCAGGTTCACCGTTTGCGATTCACCATTGGGCTTCAGTTGGGCAACCTCCACCCCCATGACGTCCACCACCGAGATGTAGCCTCCCGTCCAACCTTCGGAATCGGGAGCCGACATCTCCACCGTCCAAGCCGTAGAAGGCCCCAAGGCAACACCGCGCGACACCGCCGCGGCGCCACGGGCGTCATGGCTGACCGCATACACGGCATAGTCCACCACCGACGGAAGGTAATGGTCGGTAAAGGTCATCGTTTCACCAGGTGCCACGTTCTCAAAGGTTTGGATTACCTGGCCATTGCGGGTCAAGACCATCTTTTCCAGCACGTCGATGTTGTTGCCATGGATGGTTTGGGAAGGATTGGTCCACGACAGCACCGCCGTGAACTCGGTGTCACCCAATGACTCCACCGAAAAAGCCGTCGGCGGCTGCGGCATGTAGGTATACACATGGGCGGGAACGAAATTGAAAACCGCCGAGGCCCAATTGGCATAGTCGATCTCATCGATCACAAACCAGCCGTCCTGACTTCCGCCCCAACCCCAGTTATAGTGGAAGAGGTCGTTGTCGTCGTAGCCGTCGCAAACAAAGGCATGGCCGCCCGTTTCGCTGTATCCGCCATAGTACACCGGCCAGCCGAGGTCGAACTGCTCCTTGAGCTTGTTCTGCCATTGGTGGAGCGTATATTGGTCGCGATAGGCGCGATCGGTATGCGTGGTATAGGAGAAATAGTCTTGGATGGCATCCGGAACATCGTCGGAAAAGGCACCGCTTCCGCTGGGCGAATACGACATATTGACTGCAACGCCGCAGTGATACATCAACAAGGCGATGGCGGCAACCTCTTCATCGGAGCTGTTGTTGCTCAAATGGTTCGGCATGCGGTCCCATTGGTAGCTGGTCTGGCCAAAATTGGCTGAAAGGTAGCCGTACGAGCTGTAGTAACCATGGCTCCCCGTGCCCGTGGCCGGATGATCCCAGAACTTCATCACCTGCGACATCGCCGTGGCGACACAACCAGCATAGCAGCGTCCCCCAGGACCGCCATTGGCTTCAGGGGCATACAGGTTGTATGGCGCATCCTGGTTCCAGGTGGTCTCGACAAGGAAATGTGCTCCCCGGCCGCCGTTGCGCGAACGCAGCTTCTTTCCCGACAACAGCGCCTCCCAGTCGGCGGCCGCATCCTCGGGCAACACCGCCTCCGGACTCGTGCGGGCTTCGATGATCCTGTCCAAATAGAACATCAGTTCCGGAGAAGGATTCCCGGTTTCGAAAACGCCCTCGTCGGAATAGCCCACCAAAGGACGGAAACGGTCGTCGGCGGAGATGATGACAAATCCACTTTGATCTACATCGAATACATAAAAGCAATCCTCTCCACGGGCCGAGGAGCCGGTATGGACCCACTTGAGTTCAGGGTCCTGACGAAGGTTATTAAAAGAGGTGAGCACAAACTGCTTTCCGGCCTTACGCGCCGTCTCCAGATCGATCGGACGGGCCCAAGCCAAGTTCACAGCCACTAGCATAAGGATGGCGAGGAATGGAATTCTTTTCATGATGTTCTGTTATTCAATCCAATAAACTGCAAAGATAATACTTTTTTCTGATACCAAGACATAAAAAAAAACAATGGGGTTGGCAAATCCTTGCCAACCCCATTAAACCAATTTCGCTAGCGGATTATTCCTCTGTTTCTTCTTCGTCGAAGAAGCTGTCATCCGCATCGTCAGAGCCCCAAAAGTCGTCATCCTTGCAATTGAATTCGGCTTTTTTCTTTTCCATGAGCTCGTTCATCTTGTCGGTCATCTCAGACAGTGCCTGAGTTTCCTCTTCGGTCATGGCGTCGATGCCTTCCACACCGAGGATGCCCAGCATGCCGAATGCAGCCATGTCAAGGTCGTCACAATCTTTGGCCTTGTTGACAGACTCGGTAATGTTGTCGATGATTTTCTTGGTTTGGTTGAAGGCCTTGGAGTGTTTACCACCACCGCAGGCGGCCATACCGATCATGATCAAGCTCATGACGGCGACGAGTAAGGTTTTTTTCATAGCTATTGTATTAATAAGGTTTTACGTTACAAAAATACGCAATTTTTTTTAACGAGCAAGAAAAAATGAGTTTTCAACATGGCATGTTGATTATTTTTTTTGTTAAAAAGGTCTAAAGCGAGTTGAACACAAGGCAATTTGATATATTTGCACTTGAAAACAAGGCGGAAAATTTCGTAACAATACATCAATATAGTTAGAATATTTTTTTCTATAACAATATTTATTATTAACTAAATTATTAACATTAATCAATTGTCTATGAAAAAGTTACTTACTTTTTTCCTGGCCATGGTCGCCTCCATCACCATGATGGCACAAGTGACGACCTCCAACCTCAGTGGTAGGATTTTCGATGCCGACGGCCCGCTTCCAGGGGCTACCGTGATTGCAACCCACGTCCCCTCGGGTACCGTTTACGGAACCACCACCAACAGCGAAGGTCGCTATGCCATCCAAGGCATGAGAGTCGGTGGCCCTTACACGGTCGAAGTCAGCTTTGTCGGCTATACTCCCGCCAAAGCGGAGCGCCTTGTCTTGAAGTTGGGCGAGACCCATCGTGTCAACTTTGAACTCCAAAGTGTGTCGGTCGGTCTTGACGAAGTCGTCATCGCTGGCAATGCTGAGAAACCCATTATGAACTCTACCTCAACCACCATCAGCACCGAGGAAATCGCCAACCTGCCCACCATCAACCGCAGCATCAACGATGTGGTCAAAGTGTCGCCCTATGCCAACGGCATGAGTTTGGCCGGTGGTGACGGTCGTTCCACCAACTTCACCGTGGATGGTGCCAACTTCAACAACAACTTCGGTTTGAGCAGCTACCTCCCCGGCGGCGGCACCCCAATCTCCGTGGACGCCATTGAGGAAATCCAAGTGGTGGTGGCACCTTTCGATGTCCGTCAATCCAACTTCGTCAGTGGAGAAATCAACGCCATTACCAAGTCCGGTACCAACCAATTCCATGGTTCGGCCTACTCCTATTTCACCAACCAGAATCTCCGTGGTAACAAGCTGGTGGGTGAAGACCTTGGCGAGCGCGAAAAAGAAAGCTTGTTTACCTATGGTGCCACCGTCGGCGGTCCCATCGTGAAAGACAAGCTGTTCTTCTTCCTGAATGCTGAAAGAACCCAAGAACCATCCGAGGTGATCAAATATCGTCCGGAAGGTGCCGATGTCACCGTCCTCGACCAAATCTATAACAAACTGAAAAACGACTACGGTTACGATCCAGGTTCCTACACCAACTATCCCGGCGGTAACAACAACCTGAAACTCTTGGCCCGTATCGACTGGAACATCAACGACAACAACAAATTGATGTTCCGTTTCAACAAGACTGGCAACACCCAGTGGAACAAACCTAACGACAACTCTTGCGACGACGCATTCCGCAATAGAGCCACCAAACGTTCCAGCGCCAGCTCCTTCCCCTTCTCGAACAACATGTACTCCCAACGCAACGATGTGTTGTCGTTCGCCACGGAATGGAACAGCCGCCTGTCCTCGCAACTGAGCAACCAACTGTTGTTCACGTATACCGACATCAACGACCAACGTGGTTCCAACTCCGACATCTTCCCCCACATCGACATCATGAGCGGTGATGAATACTTCCAGGAACACGGTCTCTATGCACCTTTCACCAGTTTCGGTTACGAGCTCTTTACCTATAACAATGGCGTTTTGAACAAGGTATTCAATGCCACCGACAACGTGACCTACTATACGGGCAGCCACAAAATCACTGCCGGTGTCAACTGGGAACGCCAGAATGCAAGAAACTCCTACATGCGTAACGCTACCGGTTACTATCGTTTTGCCAGTGCCGAGGACTTCCTGACAGGTGCCCTTCCGTTGAGCTTCTGCCTCACCGTCGGTAACAATGGTGAAGAGAAACCGCGTGGCGAAGTCACCTACAACCAATTCGGCTTGTATGCCCAAGACGACTGGAACATCACTGAAAACTTCAAGCTGAACTTCGGTGTCCGCGCCGACGGCATGTTCTTCGACGAATCCCAACTGATGACCAATAATGCCATCTTGAATTACCAGATGGGCGAACACGTTGTTAACACAGGTAAATGGCCCGGCAACCACATCCAGGTTTCCCCGCGTGTCGGCTTTACTTGGGATGCCACCGAAAGCCTTACCGTCCGTGGTGGTAGCGGTCTCTTCCAAGGCCGTCTGCCTTTGGTATTCTTCACCAACATGCCTCAAAACTCCGGCATGATCCAATCCAGTTTCTACAGCAACACCGGTACGCCTTTGGCTGACTCGGTGAACGGAGGTTATTATGTCAACTATTCTCCCGAAGTTTTGGCCAACTTGCAGAAGTTGATGAGACCCGATGGCACCTACATCACCAATGTCGATGAAATGATTGCCGCTTTGGGACTGAACACCACGGTCACCCCTGAGGACGGAACCCTCCCGGGAACCATCAACGGTGTCGATCCTGAATTCAGAATGCCTCAGATTTGGAAAACCATGCTGGGTGTCGACTGGGACGTCCCGGTTTCCTTCCCCATGACCATCACTGCTGAAGGCATGTTCAACAAGACCCTCTATGGCGTCCGCTTGGTGGACTGGAACCTCAAGTACGACATGATTGCCAACGCTGGTGACGATGCCCGTTTCAACGGTCCCGACAACCGTGTCAACTACGCACTCCTCTCCGACTATAAGTATGGCAGAAGCAGTGCCTACGTGCTGACCAACTCAAGAGAAGGCTATGGCTACATCTTCAATTTGGCCGTCAACGCCAGCCCGGTCAAGAATCTCGACCTCCGTGCCGCTTACACCCACACCGAAAGCAAGGAAATCTCCGGCATGCCTGGCAGTGATGCCAAGTCCGCCTACTCCGGCCTGTACACCATTGACGGTCCTACTTTTGCTCCCCTGCAACGGAGCCAGTATGTCATCCCCGACAAAGTCACGGCCTCTGTCGGCTATGTGATTCCGGCCTACCTGTTCCCGAGATTCTTCAATGGTGAAGGTGTCAGGATCAACCTGTTCTACACAGCCTTCTCCGCCGGTGGATACAGCTACTTCTACTCCAACGACCTGAATGGTGACGGCATGGCCACCGACCTCATGTACATCCCCAACGATGTCAATGAGATCCGCTTTGCCACTGAAGCCGACAAGGAAGCCTTCAAGACCTTCATGGAAAACGATCCTTACCTGAGCACGCACAAAGGACAATATGCCGAAGCTAATGCCGGCCGCGGTCCTTGGGTCCATTTACTCGACGCCCGTATTGCCAAGGCTTTCAAGAAGAAAATCGGCAACACCACTCATAGCATCGAGCTCAGCGCCAGCTTCGATAACATCCTGAACATGTTCAATTCGGCTTGGGGCCTCTACAAATATGGTTGCTATGGCGAATTTGCCTCCTGGGCTTGCACGCCGCTGGCAGTCGACCATATCGAAAACAACACCCCCGTGTTCTCGATGAACAAGGTCGAAGGCGAATACCCCACCCATACCTATACCAGAAACGACCTGAAAGACAGCGCCCAATGCTGGTCTGTGTTGCTGGGTGTGAAGTACAGCTTCTAAGCTAACGATACTTTATTAACCAAAAAGAGGCCGAAGTTTCGGCCTCTTTTTTTATCTTTGCACCGACAAAACCCAATTAAATCCATTTATCATGAAAAAAGTCTTATTGACCCTTGCTGTTTGCCTGTCCTTCGTGGGATTCGCGCAAGCACAACTGAGCGAAGGTGAAACCTTCAAATCGACCATCGTCACTGGTAACCGTCCGGAAGCGGGCGACTGGGGACTTTACTTTGGCCCCAGCTTCATGGAGATGAAAGATCTCGTAAACACCATGACCTCGGGTGGCAAAGCCTACGGCATGCCCCTGATCAACCTCAAGTACTACGCCACCGACAATCTCGAAATCCGCGCCGGTATCCAGTACAACGGCCGCACCGACAAACTCAACGGCGACTACGATCAGGAATACTGGAATGGTGAGGATGAGGTCATCAAGACCATCCCCGTCACCGACAACTATTCGAACAGACGCTTCCGCTTCAGCCCCGGCGTTGCCTATCACTTCTCGCCGAAGAACATCCTCGACGTGTATGTGGGCGGTGCCATCCCGGTGGGTGTGGATGCCCAGGAATCCGTCTTTGAAAGCGAGCGTTACCTCCTCGATGGCGACCGGCTCATCAAAGTCGACAACATCGACAACGCCTCCTACACCTCGTTCGTGGCCGGCATCAGCGGCTTCATCGGCCTCCAGGCTTTCGTGGCCGACCTTCCGCTGGCCATCGGCTTCGAGTACGGTCTCACCGGCATGATGCGCACGGGTGACAAGGTGTATCACGTCCAGACCGACTACGACGGCAACCTCCAAAAGTTCTACACGGCATCTGGCGACTATGCCGGAACCCAATACAACAAACTTGACTGCAAGTCCAAGTACATGGGCTCGGATGTCCGTCTGACCATCACCTATTTCTTCAACAACAAATAAACTGAACGGCCATGAAAAGAGTAATGTTAATCGCCACCGCCCTCATGGTCGCCTTGCTGACTTCCTGCGGAAGCCTGAAGCACTATGAGAAGGTCCCGGCCGCCTCCATGGTACCCGAGGCGCGCCTCCATGTCGGGATGGACGACCTCGTCCTGTTGGGTGAAAGCACCATCACCGTGACCAGCCGCACTTACTTCGGCATGATCAAACGTATCGACAAGGTGAATGGCGCCACCTTCAACCCCCGCAACAATACGGCCGTGCAACTCTATGGCAACGCCGTGATGAACATCCCCGGCAACTTGAAGTATGCCGCCGGCAAGGTGGTTGCCGACTATCCGAACGCCGACTTCTACGCACCCGCGATTTACAAAGAGGAAGTCAACGAAATGTTCCTGGGCAAGATCACTACCCAAACCATGGTGGTCAAGGCCTATAAATACAAGAAGTTCCAATAATTGAATGATCAAGTCATGTCGCAACGGTCCCGTTGCGACATGACGTTTTTATTTGCCATGAAAAGATCCCTTCTCCTTGTGATTTCGGCATTGGCCCTGATGCTGGGCACGCTTTCCTGCGAGCAGGAAGTCTCTACGGTCAACCTGTTCGTCGACCGTGCCGACGAATACACCAACGTATCGCCCGGACAATACATCCTGTTCCACGTCAAGGCCTATTCCGAGCATAGCCTCGTCCACCGCATCGAATGCAAGAGCTTCGAATCGGAAAACGGGCTCGAGAAGGTTTTCGACACGGTGGTCGACAGCCCGCAGGTCGAGTTCGACTACCCCGTGTTGACCAAGACCTACACCACCAGCGAGAACATGGACGTGAAATACACCTTTACCGCCTACGCCCCCGACGGCAGCACCACGACCTTCGTGCTCCATGTGCGGGTGACGGGCAACGTCCTGCTGGTACCCTACGAGGATCTGGTCATGTACTCTTCCTGTTCGGAGAAAGCCAACGGCCTTTCATTGAAATGGGTGACGCCCGTCATCATCCAAAGTGCCGACACGGCCAGCATCGATGTCTATGACTATCATGCGCCCGACAGCGACCCCGCCCTCCTCTCCAGGGAGTGGCGCAGCATGACGGGTTTGAAGTTCATCCGCTACAACGACTTCAACTTCCCCGCCGCCACGGTCAAATACCTGCAAGACGCCTACCTGGCCGGCAATGCCTATACGTCGGTCAACAACCTCCAAGTAGGCGACATCATCCTCGTGGGCCGTTACGACGAAGCCATCGGCGTCTTCCTCATCCAACAGATCTTCGACGAGGAAGGATTCGACAACGACCGCTACGTGCTTTCGTTCAAGAAAAAATAATCCAAGAAATCAAAATTGGATCGTCCACCGGTTCATTTTCCGAACCGGCCATCCAGCAGCAGCTGATCCGCAACCGTCAGGGCGGCCATCGACTCCACGATGACCACGGCCCTAGGCAAGGCGCATACGTCGTGACGCCCATCATGGCCGAGGGTCGGGATGGGCTTGAACGCCACATCGAAATAGACTTCCGCTCCATTGGTGATGCCCCCTTGTATGCCTCCGGAATGGTTGCTCAGAAAGCGCACCGAACCGTCTTCCGCCACTTCCATGGGATCGTTGGCCTCGGACCCACGCATCGACGTCATCGCAAAACCGTCGCCATATTGGAATCCCTTCACGGCGGGAATACTGAACATCGCCTTGGCCAGACAGGCCTGGAACTTGTCGAACATCGGTTCCCCCAATCCAGCCGGCAAGCCCTGGATGTAACCCCGGACCACGCCACCTACACTGTCGCCTTCCTCACGGCATTGCCTCAGCAAGGCATCCATTCGTTGTGGATGGGTCTCCCCTCCAATATGCTTCACCACGGCTTCCACGAGGATTCCTTTCGAGACAAGCCACTGTCGGGCGATGGCACCCGCCACCACCACAGGAACGGTGGTACGGGCCGAGGCCCTTCCCCCGCCCCGCCAGTCGCGCAGGCCGTACTTCGCCTGGTAGGTGTAGTCGGCATGCGAGGGCCGGTAGGTGTTTCGGAGGGGCTCATAGTCTTCGGGGCGGGCATCTTCGTTGCGCACCATAAAGGCGATGGGGGTGCCGAGAGTCACCCCGTCGAGCAGCCCCGACAAAAATTCCACCGCATCGGCTTCCTTCCGTTGGGAAGCCGATGCGGTGGAACCGGTGGCCCTTCGGGCCAAGGCCTCGGCAACGCCTTGAAGGTCGATTGCCAAGCCAGCGGGACATCCGTCAAGCACCCCGCCCACGGCAGGCCCGTGGGATTCACCGAAGGTGGTCAGGCGGAATATCGTCCCTATGCTATTCAAAGCAACCTTTGATCAGTCGTTTACGATCTTCAACTTGGCCTCGAGCACCTTGAGGTCGTTCTTGGCCTTGTTGATCTTCTTCTCGTATTCGGCCTTCATCAGCTCGGAGTTCTTGCTGTTGGAGAAGAAACCGATGTTGTTCTCGAGGACGGCGATCTCATCGCGGAGCTTCTGGATCTTGTTGGCCAGGGAGGTCTTCTCCTTACGCATGCGGTCGGAGGATTCCGGATCGTCCTTCATGCCTTCGATCATCTCGCGGAACTCGTTGGTCGAGATCTCGTTCTGGTTGCTGCGCATCTTGTCGAAGAGGGCGTCGACAGCCTTGCGGTACTCGCTGTTGATGCTGTCCTTCATCTTCATCGGCACATGACCGATCTCGATCCACTGCTTCTGGAGGGCCTTGATGGCTTCCATGTTCTCGGCGCGGCTGGGCTTCAACTCGAAGTTCTTGATCGTCTCAATCAGGGCCTGCTTGGCGGCGAGGTTGGCGCTCTCCTCCTCCTTCATGCCGCTGAAGTGCTCGGCCTTGCGTCCAAAGAAGGTGTCGCAAGCGGCGCGGAAACGTTTCCACACCTTGTCGGAATGACGCTTCGGCACGGGACCGATGGTCTTCCACTCTTCCTGAATGCGCTTGAACTGCTCGGTGGCCTTCTTCCACTCGGTGGATTCCTGAAGGGCCTCGGCCTCGATGCAGAGGTTGATCTTGCGCTCCAGGTTCTCGGTCTGCTTGTCTTTGAGCGAGCCGAAGAACTCCTTCTTGCGGGAGAAGAAGGTATCCATGGCGGTCTTGAAACGGGTCCAGATCTCTTCGTTCTGCTTCTTTCCGGCAGGGCCGACGGTCTTCCAAACCTTGAACAACTCGCTCAGTTCGGTGGATTTCTTCTGCCACACGCTGACGCTGTTGTACGTTTCGGCGAGCAGTTCCTCGGCCTTCTCGCAAAGGGCGGCCTTGGTCTCCAGGTTGGCGTTCTGCTCGTCCTGGATCTTGGAGTAATGCTCTCTTCTTATGGCGTTGATCTTGTCGGTAGCCGCCTTGAAGCGCTCCCAGATCTCGTCTTTCTTGTCTTGCGGCACGGGGCCGATCTCCTTCCACTCCTCATGGAGTTTCTGGAGCGTGGTGAAGGCCTTCGTCATCGACTTCTCGTCGAGCAGCTCCTCGGCTTTCTCGCAGAGAACGATCTTGGCGTCGAGGTTCTTCTTCATGTCCAGGTCACGGAGTTCGCGGTTGATGTTCACCTTGTCGAAGAACTTCTCCACCAGGAAGTGGTAGGTGTTCCAGAGGTTGGCGTTCTCGGTGGCGGGCACCTGGCCGATGCCTTTCCATTTCTCCTGCAGGGCACGGAACTCGTCGTAGGTCTTCTTCAGCGTCTCTTCGGAGGCGATGAGTCCCTTGAGCTCTTCGAGGATGGCCTGCTTCTGGGCAAGGTTCTCAAGCTTCTGGGCGTCGATCAGCTCGTTCTGCTTGGCACGGTTGGCCTTGAAGATGCCGAACGCGGCGTTGAAGCGCTTCTCGGCTTCGTCCTGTTCGTGCTGGTAGCTTTCCTTGTCGCCACCGCCTTCCATGAAGGATTCCAGTTCCTTGTCCATGTCGTCCTTGTTGAGCTTCATAAAACGAACGCGAATGGCAGTGACTTGGTCCTTGATCTTCATCACGTCGGGATCTTGCACAATCTCCTCGAGCATGGCAGCCAGCTCCTCCTTGGTCTTTCCGTCCAGGTTCAGGTCGGCCGCTTCCTCTTCCTCCTCTTCCACGTCTTCGTTGGTCACGATTTCCGGAAGCTCTTCATCCTGTGGGATGGGTTGAGCCTCGTTGGCGGGAGTCTCCACCCTGGTCTTCACCTCGATGTTGACACTGCCCGGAAGGGTCGTCGATTGGTTCAGTTCCTCAATTGTCTTTTTCTCATTGGCATCAATGGCCGTAAGCACTTTGTTTTCCATTATTCATTCATTTTAGGTACATCAGGAAACGGGTCCCGATTTGAAGTTCACAAATACGGGCGCAAATTTAGGAATAAAAAGCAGACCGCAACCGATTTTGCAAAAATTTGTTTTGTATTTTTGTCAACGGATAAACATAGACCCTCATGAACGACTGCGACATCCAGAACACCCTCTCCGAGCTTACCCGTTCGCTGGGCCGTACCCCGCTCGACATCCGACCCATCGCCGAGTCGGGCTCATCGCGCAAGTACTATCGGATCGGCACGGAGCAAGGGAGCCTCATCGGCACCTATAACGCCAACATCGAAGAAAACGAGGCCTTCTTTTACCTCACCCGACACTTCGGCCAAAAAGGGCTCTCCGTCCCCAAGCTGCTGGCGGTGAGCGAGGGGCATGACTGCTACCTCCAGTCCGACCACGGCGACGAGACCCTCTTCACCCACGTCCAGCGGGCGCTGGCGTCAGGCCACTACGACGAAACCACCGTCGGCTACTTCAAGCAGACCCTCGAGCAGCTGGTCCGGTTCCAGCTGGAAGGGCATCCGGGGCTGGACTACGGCAAGGTCTATCCCACCCCCTGCTTCGACCGTTCCGGGGTGCTCGACGACCTCGACTATTTCAAGTATTACTTTGTGAAGCCCCACGCCGAGATCGTCTTCAACGAACAGCGGCTCAAGGCTGAATGCCAGGCCTTTGCCGACCAGGTTTGCCAAGCCCCCAACGACTTCTTCATGTATCGTGACTTCCAGTCACGCAATGTGATGATCGACCACGGCGTCCCCTGCTTCATCGACTACCAGGGCGGACGCCGCGGCCCCTTGCAATACGATGTGGTGTCGTTGCTCTACCAGGTGAAGGCACAGCTTCCCCAGCCGCTCCGCGACACGCTGCTGGCACATTACAAACAGACGCTGGCACGCCACCTCGACCTCGACGCCCTTGGATTCGACCGCTACTATCCTTATTTCGTATACCTCCGGCTCCTACAGGTGCTGGGCGCCTATGGGTTCCGCGGCCTCATCCAGAAGAAAGCCCATTTCATCGAGAGCATCCCCTACGCCCTCAAGGCGTTGGAGGCTTGGTCGGCCAGCCATCCCCTCGAAGGCTATCCCGAACTCCAACACGTCATCGCCCAGGTGACGGGACTGCTCCCCCGTTACGCAGCTTCCATCCAAACCTTGCATCCTGCCCAATTGACCGTCACCGTCAACAGCTTCTCCTTCAAGAAAGGCTATCCCAACGACTTCAGCGGCAACGGAGGCGGGTTCGTTTTCGACTGCCGCGCCCTCCCCAACCCCGGACGTGAACCCGAATTCAAGACCAAGACCGGACGCGACTGGGAAGTGGCCGAATACCTGGAAGCCAAACCCCCGACCCATGCCTTCCTCGACCATGTGAAAGGACTCGTCGGGCAGAGCATCGACAACTACCTTGAACGCCATTTCAGCCATCTCATGGTCTCCTTCGGTTGCACCGGCGGACAGCACCGTTCCGTGTATTTCGCCCAAAGCGTCGCCGACTGGATCCGCAAGACCTACCCCAACGTCATCGTCCAACTCAACCATATCGAACAACACATCCATGAATAGCACCGCCATGCTTCTCGCCGCCGGTCTTGGCACCCGCCTCAAGGCGCTGACCCAAGACCGCCCCAAGGCCCTTGTCGAAGTCGCCGGGAAGCCCCTCCTGCAACACAACATCGAAAACCTCATTCGTCATGGGTTCGACACCATCATCGTCAACATCCATCATTATGGCGAGCAGGTGATCCGTTTTCTCGACACCCACCCCTTCGATGCCGCCATTTATGTTTCCGACGAACGGGGCGCCCTGATGGACACGGGGGGCGGCATCGTCCAGGCCCTTCCTTTCTTCCACGACACCCAGGCCGTCTTGGTCCACAACGTTGACATCCTGAGCGACACCCCGCTCCGCACCCATTATGAGCGGTTCCTTGCCTCCGACGACGACGCCTGGCTGCTCACCCAAGACCGCGACACCACACGCAAACTGCTCTTCGACGATCAGGATTTGTTGATTGGATGGAAACAACTCAAGGAAAACCAATATAAATGGGTCAACGGACCCAAAACAATGTATAAAGAACTGGCATTCAACGGAATGCATATCTTCAAACCCGAATTGTTCGCGCACTTGCCTCTTCAACGCTACAGCATCATCGACCTCTACCTGCAAGCGGCCGCCCAACATCGGGTCCGGTCCATAGCGATCCATCCGGATTACTGGTTCGACATCGGCAAAATCGAGCAATTCCAACAAATCGACCTGTTTTACCGGACACACATCCAAAAAGAAACCTCCACGACCTCACCCGTCTGACCATTCCCTCCCATCACTCACCTCATCAACATCAGTCCCATGCCCTCCTCCTTCATCAACCGTCTCGCCGAACACATCAAAAGCCATTATAACCTTCAGAAAGAGGAACTTACGGTGATCTTTCCGAACAAACGCGCCGCTTTCTACCTGCGATCGCGCTTTAAGGAGCTGTATCAAGAGGACATCTGGCTTCCCCAAATGTACTCCATCCAGGAAGCCATGACCCAATGGAGCGGCCTCCGTCTGGTGGACAAGGTGGACATGATGTTTGAGCTCATCGCCATCGACTCGGAACGCAGGCGCCAAACCAACCTCGGCGTGTTTGGCAGCATGGCCACCCAAATGGCCGACGACTTCGACGAGATCGACCAATACAATGTCGATGCCGCCCATCTCTTTTCCTATATCGAAGCGGAGAAACGGCTTGGCATTTGGCAGCCCGACCGGCAAATCACGCCCAAGGAAGCGCAATACCTCAAGTTCTACGCCGACCTGATCTACTACTACGAGCAACTCAGGGAACGGCTGTTGCAACAAGGCAAGGGCTACTACGGGATGATCACCCGGATGTTGGCCAACCTCCCTGCCGAGGGCCTGCTCGAGAAAACCGGACGCCGCTCTTTCCTGTTTGCGGGATTCAACGCCCTCACCCCAACCGAGCAACAGATCATCGACACGCTGTACCGCGAGGGCCATACCGAGGTGGTTTGGGATTTCGACCGCTACTACGTGGACGACCCCCAGAACGAAGCAGGCTACTTCGCCCAACGCTACCTCCGGCAAAACCTTCCTTGGAAGCCCACCGTTTTTTCCGACCAACTGCTGCACGAAAGCAAGGAAATCCATCTTGTCAGCGTAAAAGGCAAAACAATACAAGCCAAAGCATTACAGAGCTTACTTGAAGTGGAACATGAGCCAAACCCAGCCGTCATTCTTGCGGACGAGACCCTCATTATTCCCGTCTTGAACGGCATCCCCGACCGTCCTTGCTATCCCACGGTCAAGGTCTCGATGGGTTATCCGATGCGGCAAACCGCGCTCTACCATTTCATCCACGAATGCTTCACCCTACACGGAAAGGGTCGCAACCTCCACGGCCAAGGATGGTACCTCTGGCCGGTGCTGCGCCTCTTGGAGCAGGAACTGGTCAAAGTGGTGTTCAGCAAGGAGGAAAACCACCAGATCGACCGCTATCGGAAGCGCGTGGAGGAACAGTCGCTCTTCCGCTTCAAGATGGCGGATTTCGAAGCCTGTTGCTCCAGCGAAGACCTGCGCCGCTTCATACGCCTGCTGCTCCCCTTCGGCGAGGATGGCAACCAAACGGGAAACCATCCCCAGGCGTTTTTGGAGGCTTTGGTGGCCCTGCTGGCCTTCCTGGCACAAAAGGTCCAACAGAACGACACCCACGACGGGCACTTCCTTTTGAACCAAATCAGCGAGACCGGCAAGGCGGTCAACCGCTTGAGGGACATCACCGAACGCCACCGCGACTACGTCAACAGCCTGGCCGACCTCGAGACCCTCTACCGCCTGGTGGCGAACAAACTCAGCATCAAACTCAACAACAGCACCACCGACGGCCTTCAAGTCATGGGAATCCTTGAGGCCCGCAACCTCGATTTCAAGACCTTCTACATGGTGGGCGTCAACGAGGGCATACTGCCTGCCAACAACCTGGGCGGCAGTTTCATTCCACATTCCATCCGGAAAGAATGCCATCTTCCTGACTATCAAGAAAAACAAGCCGTTTTTGCCTACCATTTCTACCGACAGCTCCAAGGGGCCAGCCGGGTCTACTACCTGTACAACACCCTGGGTTCCGTGGGGGGCGGCGAGCCCAGCCGTTTCCTCATGCAACTGCAATATGAACTGGCGGCACGCAATCCCAACATCAAGCTGGTCGAGGAAACCTTCGACAACCCCATGGAGAAAACCCACTTCCCCGAACGGCTCGTCCTCCACAAAGACGCGGAAGTCATGGCCCGCCTGAACCAAAAGATCAAGACCGACGACCCACACGGTGCGTTGGCGCCCACCTCCCTATCCACCTTCATCCAATGCCCGCTATGTTTCTACCTGAAGCATGTGCTGCGCATCAAGGACAACACGGTGGAGGAAGAAACCCAATTCAACGTCATCGGCACCGTGGTGCACAAGACGTTTGAATTGCTCTATCAAGAACGGCTCAACACGCTGATCGACAAAGAGCGGTTCGAGAAAGAGGTGAAGCCTGCGGTCCGCTTGTCCAAAGAAAGGGCCATCGAAACGGCCTTCAGCCAAGGGTTGCCCGACACGGGATACAACTACCTCGACCGGCTCACCATCGACCAACTGATCCAACACTATGTGAAATTCGAGGAGGAGCGGCTGTCGGCCCATGCGCTCAACGTCCTTCATCTGGAGCATCTGTTGCATACCACGCTGCACGTCAATGGCTCGGACTATATCCTGGCTGGAACGGCCGACCGCATCGACTGCTACGACAACCTGATCCGCATCGTGGACTACAAAACGGGCCGTGTGACTGCAACGGATGTGGTGGTATCGAAAAAACTGGGGGACTACGAGACCTCCATGGAACAAATCCGACAGATTCCCGAAAAGGCAATGCAGCTGCTGATATACAAATACCTATATCTGAAGGAGCATCCCGAAACAGCACCCAAGGACGTCACCGCCTCCCTGTTCGCCTTACGCTACCAACAGGTGCAATTCGACCTGAGAATCGACTACGAGCCCCTCAACGAAGACTTTATCGGGATGATGGAACGGTGGTTGACGGACACCCTCGCCACGATGACCAACCCGACCGTTCCCTTCGGCCAACCCGACAACTCCAACGCCTGCCACTACTGTGACTTCAACCGCCTCTGCGCTAATACCGCAACAGGAGCATGACCGGAAGGTGGTCGCTATAGCCTCCATGGTACTTCGGCCCCAGGTAGGTACGGTTCAGTTTCTGCCCATGATACGTCGGATCTTCCTCCAGCAAAAACGCCTCATGGACAATTCGAGCATCACTTAAAGTACAATGCAGTGAACAATTGTTTATCAATGATTTGGAAACGATTATTTGATCGAATACCGACCAAGTTTCCCGATACTTTATGGTGCCTTTGAAGCCCAAGGAAGCGGGATCCGCAAACAAGTTGACCAACCGGTGGCAAGAGGATGGGTCTTCCCCTTCGGCGGGCCCGAACCGGAGGTCGCCCAAGGCGATTTCATGGAGCGGTAGCGCCCCCAAGGCTTCCCTGAGGCAGGGCGCCTCGGGAGTGTCGTTGAAATCACCCATGATCAGGATCTTGGGCGGCGCACCCGAAGCCGCACACAGGGAATCCACCCGGGCCCGCAGGATCCTTGCCGCGGCATTCCGAGCCTCCACCGTCTCCAACTCGCCCCGATACTTCGAGGGCCAGTGGTTCACAAAGCAGTGAAGGGTGTCCTCCCTATAGTCATAGAACTTGGCATAAAGAATGTCGCGCGAGACTGCCTTGGGATCCAAAGGGTTTCGGTATGGAATCGCCTCGCTGGCCAACAGCTGGAAACGGTCCTTCGAATACACGATGGCCGGATCGATGCCCCGACGGTCCGGGCCGTCCTCATGGACCCAACGGTAATGGAAGCGCCGCAACGGCGTCTGGGCAAACAGGGCATTGAGCACGTATTCGTTCTCCACCTCGCACACGCCGAAAAGCCCAATGGGCGAGCCTTCCGAGAAGGCAAGAATGGCCTTGTAGAGGTTGTTCCGCTTGCGTTGGAACCGCGACACCGTCCAATGCTGGCCGCCCTGTTCCGTGTATTCGTTATAGGCTAGCGTACTGTCCACAAAAGGATCAAAAAAGTTCTCCAGGTTCCAAAAAGCCACCCATACTGAATCCACCTTCCCTTCCTGCCCAAGGAGGGCAAGCGGCGTGACCAGCGTCATCATAATCAATAGCGTTTTCTTCATCATTCATAATTGATTTTTGCTACAAATATATAAATTTTATTTTACACAGCAATTTCCATTGCGAAATCGATTAATTTTTGTATCTTTGCCTTCCAATCGAAATGAACCGAATCTATCAACTCAACGACGACGACTACAACTTCCCGCCCGCCAGCATGGCGAACAAAGACGGGTTGCTTGCCTTTGGAGGCGACCTCTCCCCTGAAAGGCTCGTCATCGCCTACGCCAACGGTATTTTCCCCTGGTACAGCGAAGGGGAACTCTTGCTCTGGTGGTCGCTCGATCCCCGTCTGGTCATCCGGCCCGGCGAGATGCGGGTCTCCAAGTCGTTGCGCCACACCCTCCACTCGGGGCGCTTCGAATGCCGTATCGACACGGACTTTGAAAGTGTCATGCGAAACTGCGCCCAAACACCCCGTGAAGGACAATTCGGCACCTGGATCACCGACGAGATGCTCGACGCCTACATCCAGCTCCATCGCATGGGACTCGCCCATTCCTTCGAGACCTACCACGAAGGGGTCTTGGTCGGCGGGCTGTACGGGGTCTCGCTGGGGACGCTATTCTGCGGCGAGTCGATGTTCCACCATGTGAGCGACGCCTCCAAGGTGGCGTTTTATCACCTCCATCAGTTCCTGATCGGACACGGTTTCCAACTCATCGACTGCCAACAGGAAACCCGACACCTGGTGAGCCTTGGCGCCTACAACATCGCCCGACAGGACTACATCGACGAAATCAAGAACCTGGTGCAGGCGCCCACCCTCATGGGCAACTGGGGCGATGGCACCGCCAAAAAATTCCAACTGATTATCAACCAAGCCGAAAGGGCCTCGTTCCGGGCCTACAACCTGGACGCCGATTTGGCACTCAATAACGAAGACTAATGGAACTGCAAGACAACATCCGTGAAGCGGCCCGTATCCTCTCAGGGGCCAAGAACATCGTGGGATTCACCGGCGCCGGCACCTCGGCAGAAAGCGGCATCCCGCCCTTCCGTGGCGAGGGCGGCATCTGGAACCAGTACGACCCCAACTCGCTCGACATCGACTACTACTACCGGCATACCAAGGACTCATGGAAGATCATCCGCGAGGTGTTCTACAACTTCTTCAGCAACAACGCCATCCAACCCAACCCGGGACACCGCGTCCTGGCCAAGTGGGAACAGGAAGGCCGCCTGAGCTGCGTCATCACCCAGAACATCGACGACCTCCACACCGTGGCCGGAAACAAGACCGTCTATGAGTTCCACGGCAACATGTCGCGCTTCGTCTGTACGAAATGCGGACGAAAGGTAGACGCCAAACGCTTGAAACTCACGGAAGAACCGCCGCATTGCGAGCACTGCGGCGGCCTGATGAAGCCCGACTTCATCTTCTTTGGCGAGGGCATCCCCGAAGACGCCTACTACGGCTCCGTCAAGGCAGCGGAAAAATGCGACGCCTTCGTCATCATCGGCACTTCGGGACAAGTCAGCCCGGCCAACATGATTCCCGGCATCGCCAAACGAAACGGCGCCAAGATCATTGAGATCAACATGGAACCGTCCACCTACACGAATTACATCACGGATGTATATCTCCAAGGCAAGTCGGGTGAGATCCTGCCTAAGATCGATGCGTTGATGGAACAAGCTTAGTCCCCAGCCAAGTACGCCCCCACCCGATCCAGGCAGACGGGGCCTTTTCTGGTATGCAACCTAATTCGTAATTGATCGGCCGTAACCGGCTGAAAACGAATGATTCTCTTATGCCCAATGGTAGTCATGGGCTCCTCTGTCTCGATGGGCAGCCAATGACCGTTGGCGTGATAGGAGACACTGAAGCTTTTCACACGCTGGCCCATGGAAAGACGTTCCTGTAACACCAAGGTATTCATTTTCGTTGGTTCTTTCAAGGTGAAGACCAGCTCCGCACAGGTGACGCCATCCTCAACCGCCCAATAGCAGTTCCCTTCTTTCAACACGTTGGAGGCCTTGAAACCCCGTCCCCGCGTACTGTTTGCGTGCACCTCGCTGCCTTTCAGCACATTATGGGCAAAATCGCTTTGCAGTCGTTGGTGCCATGCCACGGCGTTGGCCGAGTCGATGGCCGGGATCCTCCCCTCTTTGTTCACCGGGAAGTTCAGCAACAGGTTGGCATTGCGGCCCACGCTATGGTCGTAGAGTTCCATGAGTTGATCCACGGTTTTCACCAGGCTATCTTCGCTGGAGTGATAGAACCATCCTGGACGGATGGAGACATCCACCTCGGCGGGTAGCCACGCCTCCCCGTCGGGAAGGCCGGTGGCCAGCAGTTTGGGGTTGTTCAGGTCCTGATAATCCATGGAATAGGAACACCATTGGGTGGCAGCGGCCCATCCCCTTTCGTTGCCGATCCAACGCAAGGTGGGCACCGTCCCTCCAAAGATGGCTGCTTGGGGACTATGGCGCCACACGATGTCGCGGGCTTTCTCATAGTCATAGTACTCCGAAGCCACGATAGCGCGTTTCTCACAGGCACCGCCGTACCAACCGTCGCCGCCGTTGGCGCCGTCGAACCAGAACTCAAAGAGCGGGCTGTAACGCTCCAAGAGTTCCTGAATCTGTTGATGGTAGAGAGCGACATACCCTTCCCTGCCATAGTCCGCCTGATGCCGGTCCCAAGGCGACAGATACAAGCCAAACCGCAAGCCATGTTTGCGGCAGGCTTCGCACAGCTCACCTACCACGTCGCCTTGGCCGTCTTTATAAGGCGTATGGCGGATGTTATAGTCTGTTGTCTCTGTGGGCCAGAGACAGAACCCATCATGGTGTTTGGCGGTAAAGATCACTCCCTTCATGCCAGCGGCTTTCAGTGTCAGCACCCATTGTTCGCAGTCCAGATCGGTAGGATTGAAAGTCTCCGCCGGGGTGTCGCCGTAGCCCCATTCCATGTCATTGAACGTGTTCAGTCCGAAATGGATGAAGGCGTAGGTCTCCAGCTGCTGCCATTCCAGTTGTTGCTGGGTCGGCAAAGGATAGACCCTTTCGGGGCGGTGGCTACAGGAAAGCGTCACTAAACAACTGGCCATGGCCAATAATAACGAAGCGCATAATAAGCGAGCATATTTCTTCATATCAAAAGCATTTTTGGTTAGATTAAAGCAAAAATACACTTTTGGGGAGAACCAGATACCGGTTTGCACAAAAAAAAAGGGATCCCCTTGCGGAAATCCCTCACATTTCAAGAAAAGGTTGGTTTTAGCGCTCAGCGTTATAGATCAGCTGAACCTCGGCTGCAGTGATGGTGCGGTTGTAGATGCGGATGTTATCCAACTTCATGCTACTGCTGAAGGGGTATAAGCCGTCCTTGGAGCCGCCGAAGGAGATCTTGGAGGCATCGCCGATAGTGCTTGTATGGTGTGTGGTGGTTATCTGGTCTTTCAGCGAGCCATCGACATAGAGTTTGGCGTTACCCACATTGTTCTCGCATTCCATGGTTACAACAACGAAGTGCCAACTACCGTCGGCTTGGATGTTGGTGTAGTTGTAGGAGAAAGCATCTCCACCGTCAGGCATGTAACTGCTCCTGCATTTAATCTTGAACTTGCCGTCCTGCATGGCCCAGAAAAGGGGCGCGTCACCGTAAGCAGAGCTGCTTCCTGTGTTCCATCCCGAAAAGACATTGCCGGCGCCGAAGTCCTTGATCCAGAAGCAGACGCTCCAGCTGGTGAGACCCCTGAACAGGTTGTAGGGGATGTTCAAGTAGTCGTCGGTAATCATGTTGAGCTTCAGGTAAGTCCGCGCCCCGTCAGCGACCGTGGTGGCTGAGTTCATCAGCACAGCATCAACGCCGTTATCGGTTAGGTCGTTGGCCGTGCCGTCATCGAAGATGTAATAACACTGAAGGCCGCTGGGAACTACCATACCGTTATCAACGTAGGTGACTGAAACGGAAAGGTTTGAGTTGTTACCACCGCCACTCACCATAATGTTGGCCGACACACTGCTCTGGAGTTGGCTACGGTCAACAACGACAGTCACTGGGGTACCGCTGCCCGCATTGGTGTTACCCGAAAGCGGAGCGACGGTCAGCCAGCTTTCCGATGGAGCATTGATACTCCAGTTGAGCACCGTGCCTGGCGAGCCTACGTTTTTCACCTGGAAGGTCTTGGTGGTCTCGGTCTCGCCGAAGTCCAACGAGCCTTCGCTCAACTGAAGGATGGCCGTGCCCGTGCCGCTGGCCGCTGCGCTGAAGGTGATGGCTTGCGAGGTGCCCGCGCCGTTTACCGTGACTGAAGTGGAGACCATGCCGCTGATTTGGCTGCGATCGATGATGGCGGTCACCATGGTGCTGGCACCGCCGGCGGTATTACCCGAGGTGGGCATCAAGGTCAGCCAGCTAACGTTGATGTTGGAACACACCCAGTTGAGCGATGTGCCTACCGGGCCGGTGTTCATCACGTAGAAAGCCAGGCTGTTGGCCGAAGTGCCGAAGTCGAGCAAGGTTTCGCTCAGTTGAAGCTGCGGACCGTTGTTGCCTGAAACGCTCACGTTCACGGGCAGGACCACACTTTGGTCGGCGCTGCGCACAGTAAGGTTGGCCGTAGTGCTTTGCGGGATGAGCGAGCGATCGATGTTCACCGTAATGGTGGCTTCCTGGCCGCCTTGAAGGTTGCCCGTCGAAGGTGTGACAGTCATCCAGTTCATGCTCTCCATGATCTCCCAGCTCAGCGGCAAGGTCGCGCTGGCGTTGATGATCTTGAACTGCAGCTGCGAGAAGTTAGTGCTGAAGTCGAGGTACTCCACGTTGAGGCGGAAACCGCTCACTGTGGGACGCAGCTGCATGTCGCCCGACGACACGTTGCCCGCCGTGATGCTGATGTTCTTGGTGTTGCTCTCGAAGCCGGCTTTCATGCCTTGTACGGTGTAGTTGCCCACTTCGAGGTTGTGGAACTCATAGCGGCCGTCACTACCGGTCACTGCCGAGGCCCCTGTCGGGCTGAGCGAGATGTTGACGCCTTGGATGGGTTCGGAGGTGTTGACATTGGTGACGATGCCTTGGATGCTGCCTGTGGCCTTCTCCTTGGTGCAGGAGATCAAGCCCAGCACAAAGGCAATCAGAATGCCCATGGTTAATTTCAGATAGAATCGCTTCATATTGATTGAGTATTATAAGAATTGATGACTTATAGATGCAAAGGTCACCATTATCATCTACATCGCCTTTTCACTCGCCCAAAATCAGTTTGCATTGCGTAAAATCCAAGGCCCGATTTCTTCATTTCGTAAAAAATCCCTTTGCAATGCGTAAAAAATCAACAAATTGACCCATTTGACCTCGTCTTAGGACAGAAAAGCTATACCTTTGCCGATATGAACAGCGACTTTTTTCACATATTGTTGCTTTGCTTCGTTTCCGGGTTCACCCAATGTGCGCTGATAGCCTGCAGCGTGTTCATGTACAAAAAGCATCGCGACTACCAGTTCCAGCGTGTGTTTGCAGCGGTCTTGCTACTCCATTCGTTCGGCTTCATGAACAATTTCGTCGTTGCCGCCTGCGGAAGCCTACCCTTCTCAGACTTCCTCAACACGCTACTGCTGTTGTACGACTACCTGATCGTAGGCGGTTATATGATGTTCGTCGTTTCGTTGGTGTTCCCTTCCCGATTCAAGACGCGCCAACTGCTGCTCTTGGAGGTGCCCTATCTTTTGGCCATCGTCTTGTTCGCCGTCACACAGAATCATCTTATCTATAATGTGGTGCAGTTTTACACCTTGGCAGCTTCTTTTGCATTGTTGGTCTTACTGTGGATTTCCATCAAGAAACACACCGCCATGCTGCGTGACAACGTGGGCGACCTTGAACATTTCGACCTACGCTGGTGTGGTATCCTCATCACCCTGTATTTCATTGTGCAGTTGGTCTGGGCTCTCGAGAGCGCTTCGCAAAAAAATTGGTTTTCCGTATCATCAGCTGAAACCAACCTGCTTTTCGACACCCTCTATTGCTTCCTGACCATCATCGTCATGTGGTTCGTCATGCAGAAAATCATCCAACAACAGGTGTTTATCGTCCCTGATGATGAAAAAGAGACTAACGCAGAAAGCAAAGAAGGTGTTTCTGTGCCCTTTTACCAATCGTTGGTTGACAACAATATCGACGGCATTATCCGCGATAAACGCTTCTATCAAGACAACACGCTGACCTTGCAAAAATTGGCGCAGCATTTAAGCACCAACCGCCAATACCTAAGCAACTATATCAACCAAGAGAAGCATGTTACGTTCTACAACTACATCAATGACTTCCGCTTGGAGGAAGCCAAATCGCTTCTCGACAGCAAAGGCACGGGAAACCGTTACTCTCTGGAAGACATCTCCATGATGGCGGGCTTCAATTCCTACGCCACCTTCCTGCGTTCATTCAAGAAAAAGTTCGGACAGACGCCGTCGCAGTATTTGGGGGCGAAAGAATAGCGCTTGCCTTTCTGGTGGTCTTCGGTTTATTGTTTTACAAATTTCCGCGACTCACCGTTCGCACGAAGCACATACATCCCATTAGGCAGGTTGCTAATCACAATCCTGTTCACCTCGTTTTTGAGTTGAACCGACATCACCACCTTTCCGTTCATATCGATGATTTCCGCCATTCCATCTTTTTGATTCACAAAGACATCGACAAAATCGGTGGCCGGATTAGGACATACGCGAAGCGATGATTCTGGTATCAGGTGTTCTGCTCTTACCGAAACCGGATGATCGGAATGTGCTTCGATCACGGCTTCAATGGTCCTGTAACACACCGCACAGAAAGGAGCATAATTGCGCATCATGCAGTTTCGCTGGGGACGATACATGCCTTGCGACAAATACCCCCCACCCCTAAACGCGCCAACCGTATTGTTGTACTGGTTGGTGTTAGGCGTAGCACGGCGCGGAAATTGAAGTCATCCATGTGACTTGCAAACGGTTCCTCCTGGGCAAACACATCGACCAAATCCTGGCAATGTTGCAGAAACTGCGGCATCTCATCAGCGGTATAACCTTCGGGCAGAATCACGATATCGACCTTGCTTTCAGGCGTGCCGTTGACCATGACATCCTGAACCAGAAACACATAACGCTGCTCGGTGGTGTTAAACATCTCGTTGGGCTCATATAGCTTAGAGAACACTTCCTCAAAGACACCGTCGAAATTCCTGATTTCGAGAATGATATAGGCCTCGTTGCGTGGCAAGGGAACACTCACGGATTCTTCATAACAGCGTTCCATCAATATGGCTTCTTCGGTGGTTTGCCATTCACGGAACAACGTGTTGTAACCTCTTGAATAGATGATTGTATTGGTTTGTGCATCAATCACTCTCATTCGGTTGGTCCCATAATTGAAAGGGTCTATCAGATTGACCTTGGAACCACCGAAATAAGGTTCGATGACGAAACGCTCAAACACATAATGCGAGCTTTCGGAATTGTCACATTGGAAAACATCCATACGCAACGATCCCTCATCAAGGAAATACTGCTCAGAACTAACGTTTTGCGCTCTCAAAAACAATGAAAACGCTATGAAACAAAGAAAAATAAAGGCTTATTTCATCACAACAATTTGTTAATTATTTTTAAATAATCGCGGGTAGCTCCTTTCTCGCGTTGCAAATTTAAACAAATCTCTCAAAACATTCTTCACCTTTTTATGAAAGAGGGGGTTAAAAAACATCTCGAAGAAATCTATTCATTCATACATTTTTCGTATCTTGCGCCCTTAATTCGCACACCATGGATATCACTCAACTCAAACGCATCTTCTCCGAACGCTTCGGACAGGATTGCAGCGTCTATACCTCACCGGGACGCATCAACCTCATCGGTGAACACACAGACTACAACGGGGGCTTCGTATTCCCCGGCGCCATCGACAAAGGCATCTATGCCGCCATCCGACTCAACGGGACGGACCGGGTACGGGCCTACTCCATCGACAAGGAAGACTACTGCGAGTTCGGCATGAACGAAGAAGACAACCCTCATCTGCACTGGGCCAACTACCTCTTCGGCCTGTGCCGCGAGATCCTCAAACGAGGCTACCAGCTTGAAGGTTTTGACACCGTCTTTTATGGCAATGTACCGATCGGTGCTGGGATGTCATCGTCGGCCGCTTTGGAAAGCACTTACACCTTCGCCCTCAACGAGATGCTTCATCTTGGCATCGACAAGTTTGAGCTGGCCCGCATCGGTCAGGCCACCGAGCACCACTACGTCGGGGTGAAATGCGGCATCATGGACCAGTTCGCCTCGCTGTTCGGCAAGGCCGGCCATCTGATGCGCCTCAACTGTGCCACCATGGAGTTCGAGTATTTCCCCTTCAACCCCAAGGGCTACAAGCTGGTATTGCTCGATACCGTGGTGAAGCATGAGCTTGCCTCATCGGCCTACAACCGCCGTCGCGAGTCGTGCGAGAACGCCTGCGCCCATATCGCCAAACACCATCCCGAGGTGAAGTACCTCAGCGACGCCACCATGGCCATGCTCAACGAAGTCGATGTGGAGATTCCTGCCGAGGACTACATGCGTGCCGAATATGTCATCGGTGAGAAGCAGCGTGTCCTCGATGTGTGTGATGCCTTGGAAGAAGGTGATTATGAGACCGTTGGCGACCGTATGTACGGCACCCACTACGGCATGAGCAAGCTCTATGAGGTCAGCTGCGAAGAACTCGACTTCCTCAACGACCTCGCCAAGCAATGTGGGGTCACCGGCTCCCGTGTGATGGGCGGTGGCTTCGGCGGCTGCACCATCAACCTCGTGAAGGAAGACCTTTACGATGCCTTCATCGCCACCGCCAAGGAGAAATTCGCCGCCCGCTTCGGCCACGAACCCAAGGTGTACGACGTCGTCATCTCCGATGGTGCCCGCAAACTATCCTGCTAACGAAAGACATTTAATTTCCAACAATATGCAACCCACCTTATTAGTATTGGCCGCCGGCATGGGCTCCCGCTATGGGGCCCTCAAGCAGATGGACGGCGTCGGCCCCAACAACGAGGCCATCCTGGACTATTCCATTTTCGACGCCAAACGCGCCGGCTTCGGCAAGGTCGTCTTCGTGATCCGCGAAGATTTCGCCGAGGCATTCAAGAAAGTCAACAACACCGAAAAATATGGCATCCCCGTCGAATACGTCTATCAGTCGCTTGACAAGCTGCCGGAGGGATTCAGCGTGCCCGAAGGGCGCGTGAAGCCTTGGGGCACCTGCCACGCCGTACTCATGGCCAAGGACGTGATCCACGAGCCTTTCGCCGCCATCAACGCCGACGACTTCTACGGCAAGGAAGCCTACGAGGTGATGGCCCGCTATCTCATGGCATGCGAGGACAAGACCGGAGCCTACAGCATGGTGGCCTACAAGCTGCGCAACACCATGTCGGACTACGGCACCGTGAGCCGCGGCATCTGCACCGCCGACAAGGACGACTATCTCCAAACCATCGTGGAGCGCACCGCCATCGGCCATACCGAAGACGGCGGCGCTGCCTACACCGACGAGACGGGCAGTCATCCGCTCGACATGGACTCCCTGGTGTCGATGAACTTCTTCGGCTTCACCCCCGACTTCTTCGCCTATTCCGAGAAAGGCTTCGTCGAATTCCTGAAAGGCCCCGCCCAAACCAACATCAAGGCGGAGTTCTTCATCCCCTTGATGGTCAACAACGCCATCCACGACGGCAGCGCCAAACTCAAGGTGCTCTCGAGCGACGCTTCCTGGTTTGGCGTCACCTACAAGGAAGACAAGCCCGAGGTGATGCGCAAGATCCGAGAACGCATCGAGCAAGGCGTCTATCCGGAACAACTGTGGGGATAAAAAGACAAGCACAAATAGCATACACCTATGAATATTGAAGTCAAGACCTGGGGCCTCAGCCCCGACGGCAAAGAGATCAAGCTATATACGATGACCAACGGCAACGGCATCCAGGTACAGCTCTGCGACATCGGCGCCGGCATCGTCAGCATCCTGACTCCGGATCGCAACGGCAAGATGGACGACATCGTCCTGGGCTATCCCGACCCGCTGTCATACTATGGCGACGGCCCTTGTGCCGGCAAGGTGCCCGGACGGTTTGCCAACCGCATTGCAGGCGGCCGGTTCAAGATCGACGAGACGGAATACCAACTCGACCTGAACACCGGCGACGGCAAGCATCACCTCCACGGCGGACGCATCGGCTTCGCCAACCAGAAATGGGCCAGCCGCATCGAAGGCGAGAGTGTGGTGTTCACCTACCTCAGCGCCGACGGCGAGGCGGGCTATCCTGGGGAGCTGGTCGCCAAGGCGCGTTATACCCTCAACGACGAGAACGAGCTCAACCTCCGCCTCGGTGCCTGGACCACCGCCACCACCGTGGTCAACCTGACCAACCACACCTATTTCAATCTGAAGGGCGAAGGCCAGGGCGACATCCTCGACCACCAGCTTCAGCTGAACGCCTCGCGCTGGCTGCCTGCCACCGAGGAGCTCATCACCACCGGCGAGATTGCCCCCGTGGCCGGTACCCCCATGGACTTCACCGAAGGCAAGCGCATCGGGCGCGACATCCGGGAGCCCTTCCCTGCCCTGGTCAATGGCAAAGGCTACGACAGCTGCTGGGTACTCGACAACCTGGGCAAAGACAAACTCAACCTCGCCGCTACCCTCTCTCATGAAGGCACCGGCCGCATGGTCCAGCTCTACACCACCCAACCTGGCGTGCAGGTCTATACCGGCAACTGGCTTAGCGGCTGCCCGCAAGGCAAGAACGGCCATGTCTATCACGACTACGAAGGCGTGGCGCTGGAGTGCCAGGCCCTCCCCGACGCGCCCAACAAGCCCAACTTCCCGAACACCTTCCTCCGTCCGGGCGAAGAATACAAGGAAATCATTATCTTTAAATTCTCTACAATATGACAGAAAACAAACAGAACTACACCATCCCGATCATTGTGATGATCCTGCTTTTCGGCATGATCTCCTTTGTTACCAACCTGGCCTCGCCCATGGGCGACATCCTCAAGAACCAGTTCAACATTCCCAACTGGCAAGGTACCCTGGGCGTCTTCGCCAACTTCATCGCCTACGCGGTGATGGGCATCCCCGCCGGCAACCTCCTTCAGAAGAAGGGCTATAAGAAGACCGCCTTGGTGGCTGTCACCGTAGGCTTCATCGGCGTCGCCATCCAAACGCTCTCGGGCTACATCGGCAGCTTCGGCGTCTACCTGCTCGGCGCTTTCGTGGCCGGCTTCAGCATGTGCCTCCTCAACACGGTGGTCAACCCCATGCTCAACAAGCTGGGCGGTGGCGGCAACAAGGGCAACCAGCTCATCCAGATCGGCGGCACCTTCAACTCCTTGTGCGGCACCGCCGTCATTATCATCACGGGTCTGTTGATCCCCAGCATCGTCGATGCCAAGATCAGCGATGTGTTCCCGCTGATGTATGCCGCCCTGGCCATCTTCGCCCTCGGCTTCCTGGTGATTTCCCTGACCAAGATCCCCGAGAATGAGAAGCAGACCGTGGAAAAGGCCAAGGACGGAAAAGGCCCCATGGCTTTCCGCCACTTCGTACTGGGCGCCATCGCCATCTTCATCTATGTGGGTGTTGAGGTAGGCATCCCGAACATCCTCAACAAATGGTTGCAGAACCCTGAGCTCAACGTGCTGGGTGCCGGGGTCAACGCCGAAGCGGTCGCCGGCTCAGTGGCCGCCACCTACTGGTTCATGATGCTGATCGGTCGTCTCGTCGGTGGCATCATTGGCAACAAGGTATCGGCCAAGGCCATGCTCACCGTGGTCTCGCTGGTGGGCATCATCCTGACGCTGCTGGCCATATTCGGTCCGCAGACCATGGTGAAGTTCCCCGCCTTCAACGGTGCCAAGGGATTCGGCCTCGAGCGCATCCCGCTCAACGCGGCCTTCCTGGTTTGCATCGGCCTCTGCACCTCGGTGATGTGGGGCGGCATCTTCAACCTGGCCGTGGAAGGTTTGGGCAAATACACGGAAAAAGCCTCGGGTATCTTCATGGCCCTGGTCTGCGGCGGCGGTATCCTGCCCCTGCTCCAGAACGCCATCGTCGACGGCCTGGGTGGCACGGGTTACCTGCCCAGCTACTGGGTCATCGTGGCCGGCTTGGCCTTCCTGCTGTTCTACGCCCTCTGGGGTTCGAAGAACGTCAACAAGGACATCGTGGTGGATTAAGCCACTGTGCGTCTGAAACGAAAAGCCCCGCGGCGTTGCCGCGGGGCTTTTTCATCTTTTCCTGACCGGGTCGCAGGTCAACCCCACTCCCAACTTGCTGAAGATCTTCCGATCCACTTCGCTGAGCATCACCGTGGAATGCACCTGGCAGCCTCCCAACCGGGGCAAGACCTCCAAAGCCTTGCGGCATTTCTCGTCGTCGGGGCTCAACACCGAAAGGGCAATCAGCACCTCGTCGGTATGCAGTCGCGGGTTGTTGCCCCTGAGATACTCCACTTTGGTCTTCTGGATGGGTTCGATCATGTATTGCGGGATCAACTTGATATCGTGTTCCACGCCAGCGAGATACTTGGTGGCATTCAGGATCAAGGCAGCGCTGGGCCCCAACAAGGCGCTGGTTTCGGCGGTGATGATCGTCCCGTCTTCCAACTCGATGGCGGTACAATCCACGCCACTACGCTGCTTGCGTTCGCGAGCGGCGACAACACAAGGGCGGTCCTCGACCGTGATCTGGGCCTGCTTGAGCAACATCTTGATCTTCTTGACCTCATTCTCGTTGCAACCACCTTCAGCCATGTTATTCAGGGCCGTGAAGTAACGGCGGATGATCTCGTCCTTGGCCGCCTTGCTGCAGACGGCATCGTCGCTGATGCAGAACCCTACCATGTTGACGCCCATGTCGGTCGGCGACTTGTACGGGCAGGTTCCATAGATGCCCTCGAAGAGGGCCTGCAGCACCGGGAAGATCTCGATGTCGCGGTTGTAGTTGACGGCCACCTCGCCGTAGGCATCCAGATGGAAGGGGTCGATCATGTTCACGTCGTTGAGGTCGGCGGTAGCCGCCTCGTAGGCCATGTTGACAGGGTGCTTCAAGGGCAGGCTCCAAACAGGGAAGGTCTCGAACTTGGCATAGCCCGCATGAATGCCCCGCTTCTGCTCGTTGTAGAGCTGGCTGAGACACACGGCCATCTTGCCGCTACCCGGACCAGGCGCCGTGACGATGACCAAAGGCCGTGTGGTCTCCACATAGTCGTTCTTACCGAATCCCTCGTCGGAATCGATCAGCGATACGTTGTGGGGATAGCCGTCGATCAGATAGTGATAGTAGGCCTTGATGCCCAGATGCTCCAAGCGGTTGCGGAACGACACGGCGCTCTGCTGACCGTTGAAATGGGTGATCACCACACTACTCACCAAGAATCCGCGTTTCTGGAACTCATTGCGAAGACGGAGAACGTCAACGTCGTATGTGATGCCCAAATCGTTGCGCATCTTGTTCTTCTCGATGTCGGTGGCGCTGATGACGATGACGATCTCGGCACTGTCGCTGAGATTCTGGAGCATGCGAAGCTTGCTGTCGGGTTGGAAACCGGGTAACACGCGGCTGGCGTGGTGGTCGTCGAAGAGCTTACCCCCCAGTTCCAGGTAAAGCTTGTTGCCGAACTGTCCGATCCGTTCGCGGATGTGTTCGGATTGTATCTTTAGATACTTGTCGTTGTCAAATCCGTATTTCATAACGGATTGCAAATGTAATGATTAATCCGAGACCAAAATCACTCGGCAAAGAATTTTTTTATCGCTGTCTCATCCAGATCGCGGAACCCGAACAACTGCACCACGCGTCCCTCCTCCAACAGCAACACCGTAGGGAACTTTCCATCGACCAATTTAAGCAACGGAAGCGGATTGTCCATCACCACGAAAGGAAACTTGGCAGACTCTGCGGCTTCATAAAAAGCCTCCACATCGGCCTCTTTTCCCATGAAGACATAGCAGACATCCTGCTCCGGGAAGCCATGGAACGCCTGCATCAGGCTCAACTTGCGAGCCGTCATCCTGCAAAGCGCACAACCGGCCGAAAAGACACCCACCACCTTCTTGCCCTCGTCGAGTCGTTGTGCCGCCAAAGGAGATTGCCTGAGCATCGTTTCCAACCGCTCGGGATCGACTTGACGTCCCTCCGATTCACTGTGCAACAGGAAGTCGGGCGGCGACACCACAAAGACGGCACAGGCACAGGCAAGGGACAACCCCAACAGTGCCAGCCATTGCCCTCGAAAGCCCCGCCCCTTCAGCGGATAGAGCAAGGCCAACCAAAGCAACAACACCAGGTTCTTGATCAAGGACTGCAGGGGATCGAAGCGCAAAATGTCGCCAAAGCAATGGCAGTGGTCGGTCCGCCCCTGGAGCAAGGCATAGACCATCAACCCGGTATAGCCCAACAACATCAACAAGCTCCCCCACCAGATCAACTTATGGAACCAGTTGAGAATCAAGGCAATGCCCAATACCAATTCAAGGACGATGGCAAGACGCGCCACCACAAGACTGACATTTAGGCTAAAGAATCCATAGCTGTACACATAGATCTCGAAGGGATCCATGTCAACGATTTTCAGGACCGCCGACACCACAAAAAGCAAGCCCAGCAGGACTTTCAAAACCCTTCGGAATAGCCTCCTGGGCGCACCGGTAACGGAGGAAGTGTCCAAGGACGGTCCGTATTAATGGTTGTTGGAATTGTTGTTATTGTTATTGTTGTTGCGGTTGAAGAGGTTACGCCACCAGCTGTCATCCATCTTGGGATCGACTTCCTCGCATACCACCTGTCCCCAGCCCTGGATCTCGTTCTCCTTGTCGTCGCACGAGTTCTGACGCTCGATCACAAAGAGGTTGTAACGATGGCGCTGGTCCAAGGCGTCGAGCTGCGAGGCCGTCATGTCCTCCACGTCCAGCTCCTCGCCAAAGGCCACGGTCTCGTCTTCGACCATGGCATAGCACTGGCAATAACGGGATTTCTGGCAGGAACCCAGTCCCAGGCCCATGCACACCAGCAGGATCACAAGCAACAGTTTTTTCATTCCAAGGAATTTTCGGCAAAGATAATAAAATGATTTCATACAGGCGGGTCTTTCCCCCTATTCTTTTTTCGCATCCCCCTGGGAGAACGACTCATAATAGTCCGCCCACGGGGTGGTCTTGTAGGCATCGTCTCCAAAGAAATGCAAGATAGGAAGAAACATCTTGGCCTCCTGGTAGCCCGGAATCACCTGCAACAGCTTCTGTTCCTCATCCAAGAGCACGTAAGAAGGATACGACAGCTTGTTCTGCAACAAAGCGGCCGCCAGCTGGTGCACGCCCTTCCCGGGCGCCTGCATCACCTTGACGAACTCCACCCCTTTGTAATGCACCGGTTCGCTGCTCTCGGCATCGAACTTCACGGGATAATAGTTCTCGTTCATGTATTTCGCCACGGCGGGATCCACAAAGGTGGTCTTGTCCATCTTCTTGCACCAGCCGCACCATTCGGTATAGACGTCGATAAAGATCTTCTTGGGTTGTTTCTCGCTGGCTGCGACAGCTTCTTCGAAGCCCATCCACTGGATGGCGCCGGCATCGGCGACACGGCCGTCCTGGGCCTTCGACACGACACCCGAGACCAGCAATGCGACGACAATAATCCACTTTTTCATCTTAATATCCTTTCAATTGCTTTTCCACATCGCGCTTCGAGTCCTTGTTCTTGAGGGTCTCGCGCTTGTCGTAATAATGTTTGCCCCGAGCCAAGGCGATATCGAGCTTGGCCAGGCCTTTCTCGTTGATATACAGCAGTATCGGGATGATGGTCAGGCCCTTCTCCTGGACCTTGTTCTTCATCTTTCGGAGCTCACGGGCCGTCAGCAGCAACTTGCGGTCACGCTTGGGGTCGTGGTTGTTGTAGGTGCCCTTGTCGTACTCGGCGATGTGCATGCCCACCACAAACAGCTCCGTTCCCTTGAACATGCAATAGGCATCCGCTAGGCTGGCCTTCCCGTTCCGGATCGACTTGATCTCCGTTCCGGTCAGCACCAGGCCGGCGGTCAGCGTGTCCATCAAAAAATACTCATGCTCGGCACGCTTGTTCTTGATATTGACGGTGTTGTTGTTTTTCTTCTCCATCACAAAACATAAAAATCACTTCTTTTTCCCATCCAAGGCAAAACAGGCGCCTACCCGCACCACAAAGGGGCTGATGTATGGGTTGTCATCGGTGACATAGTCATACGAGATGTCGTAGAGCAAGGAATAGAAGACGAAGCTCCGCGAACTGCTGTATTGACGGTATCCGATTCCTGCCAACAGGCTGTTGTACCATTGGGTCGAGGCACTGGTGATGGCCGGCCCGCTGACCAGGCGACACACCTCTTCATCCTCGACATGGGCATAGATGCCGGCGAAGATCTCGTAGTTGGCGTAGAGCGCCCCGCTGAAATAATGGTTGAAGAAGCTGCCGTAAGCGCCATAGTCGTAGTAGTAGTTCAGGCTGTAACCCAAACGCGTTCCCACCTCAAGGTTGCGCGTCAGGCGGTAACCCACTTGGGGAGCCAGCGAGAAATACAGATGGCGGCCGTAGTAGCTCGCACCGATATCGCCTCCGAGGACGATTTTGTTCTTCATGGTTTCGGGGGCGCCGAAACGTTGTGCGAGGGCTGGCATCGCACAGAGCACCGTCATCAACAACAGGGAGCCCAAGACAAGGATTCTTTTCATAGTCGATACTATTTTGCGGCAAAGATAGTTATTATTGAGCCAAATCAATAATAAATAGCTATTTTTGTGCCAAATTTGCATCGATGAAGCGTTTTTTCCTGATCATGATCGGTTTCGCCATGGCCCTGTCCTCCTGCCGCCAGGAGAACCCCATCAGCGACGACCCCAGCCACCGGCTCCAGTTTTCCGTCGACACCGTGCTCTTCGATACGGTGTTTACCAGCCTGGGCTCCTCGACCCACCATCTCGTCCTCTACAACCCCTACCCGCAAGACCTCATGATCAGTGAGGTACGTCTCATGGGCGGCGAGCAGTCGCGTTTCAAGATCAACCTCGACGGCGACCCCGGCACGGAGTTTCACGACAAGATCCTCCCTGCCAACGACAGCCTCTACACCTTTCTCACCGTGACCATCGACCCGACCGATGCCAACACGCCTTTTGTGGTGGAAGACAGCCTGTTGTTCGTCACCAACGGCAACGTCCAGCAGATCAAGCTGGTAGCCTGGGGACAGAACGCCCGTTACATCGTCGGCGACCAGACCGTGTCGGTGCTACGTTATCCCTACACCATCGTAGCGGACAGCCTTGAGACCACCCACTGGACCAACGAGCTGCCCTACGTCATCTATGGCTACGCCCTGATCAATTCCTGGGGCACCCTTCACATCCATGAAGGCACCCACATCCATATCCACGACAAGAGCGGCATCGTCTCGTGGAGCGAAGGACAGCTCATCGTCGAAGGCACGGCAACACAGCCCGTCGTCATCGAAGGCGACCGGCTGGAAGGCGCTTTCCAGGACGAGCCCGGACAATGGGACCGCATCTGGCTTCAGGAATGCCGTCCCGGAGCGGATCACCGCATCGAGCACGCCATCATCCGAAACGGCTACATCGGCGTCCAAGCCGAGTCGTTCCTAAAAGCCACCCAAGCGGCCCTCCGCCTCAACAACTGCATCATCGAGAATCACACCGGCATGGGGCTCTATGCGTTGTATTACGCCATCGAAGCCAACAATCTTGTCGTCGACAACTGCGGCCAGTATGCCTGTGCCGTACAGATCGGCGGTGACTACGTGTTCCGACACTGCACCTTCGGAAACTACTGGTGGAAAAGCGTGCGGACCAACCCCACCTTGGTGTTCAACAACTATTACGACGACGAGGAACAACGGAATGAGTTCCCCTTCCACTTCGAGATGGGCAACAGCATCGTCTATGGCGCCTCCAAAAACGAGTTCGTCACCGACCTCAGCGGACAGACGGTCGACACCACCTACCTGTTCGACCACTGCCTGATCAAGACGGAGACCTTCCAAGGCACCAGCCCCGGATTCAACAGTTGCCTCTTCAACCAGGATCCCCTGTTCAAGGATGCGCGCAACTTCGACTTCCATCTCAGCGACGTGCTTTCGCCTGCCGTCGGTTCCGGAAACCCGGTCATCGCCACCCAAGTGCCTTACGACCTGGATGGCACAAACCGCCTGGGCACACCCGACCTGGGGGCATACCAATACTAGTCAGAAGTCAATAGACAGAAATCAGAAGTCGGGATTGTTTTTATAGAATTCCTTCAGGAAATCGGGAAGCTTACGCATGGCGGCCTGCTCGCGCCATTGCTTGCGGACGTCTTGGGCCGGCACGCCGAACACGGCCTTGCCCGGTTCGATGCTCTTGTCGACAGCCGAGGTGGCCAATACCACGGCACCCTCGCCGATCACCAGGTCCTTGTTGACGCAGACACGTCCCCACAGGATGACGTCGTCCTCGATGCGGGTGACGCCGGCGATGGCGGCATGGCTCCCAATCAGGCAGTTGCAGCCGATATAGCTGTCATGTCCGACTTGGCAATGGTTGTCCATCTTGGTGCCCTTGCGGATGGTGGTGTCGGAAGTCACACCCTTGTCGATGCTGCACAAGGCGCCGATCTCGACATCGTCTTCGATCACCACGCGGCCAAACGACTCGAACTTCTTGTACCCGTCGGCCCGACGCTGGAAGTAATAGGCATCGGCGCCGATGACGCTGCCCGAGTGGATCACGACGTTGTCACCCACCACGCAGTAGTCGTAGATGGTGACATTGGGATGGATGATGCAGTTCTTCCCAATCTTGGCATGGTTGCCCACGAAGCTGCCCGGCATGATAACGGTCCCCTCCCCGATCTCGGCGGAAGGACTGATGGCCTGCGAGCAGGGCTCCAAGGGACGATAATGACGCATCGCCTTGATGAAGGCGTCGAAGGGATCGTCATGAATGAGCAAAGCCTTGCCCTCGGGACACTCCACCTGTTTGTTGATCAACACAACAGTGGCGGCTGAGTTCAAAGCTTTGCCATAATATTTCGGGTGATCGACGAACGTCACATCACCGGCTTCCACCTTATGGATTTCGTTGAAGCCGGTGACGGGCATGTTCGGATTCCCGACATATTGCGCGCCGATCAGCTCGGCGATATGCTTCAATGTGGTCTTCTTGATTTTCATCAGGCCTTCACACGTTCACAATACTCACCGGTACGGGTATCCACACGGATCATGTCATCGGTGTTGATGAACAGCGGAACACGGACCATGGCGCCGGTCTCAACGGTGGCTTCCTTCAGCGCGTTGGTGGCGGTATTGCCCTTTTCGCCTGGTTCGGTATAGGTCACCTTCAGCACGGTCTTCACCGGCATTTCGGCGAAGAGGATGGTCTCGGTACTGGCATCGACAACGACATCGACAATGTCGTTTTCCTTCATGAACTTCACACCCGTGATGTTGTCGCCCGCGATCGGAATCTGGTCGTAGGTCTCGGTGTGCATGAAAATGAAGTCTTCACCTTCCTTATAGAGGTACTGATAGGGACGGTGTTCCACGCGGACATCCTCCAGCTTCACGCCGATGTCGAAACGCTTCTCTAGCACATTGCCGCTGAGCACGTCCTTCAGCTTGATACGCATGATGGTATTGCCTTTACCAGGCTTGACATGTTGGAAGTCGATGCAGAAATAAATCTTTCCGTCCATACGGATGGCACTTCCGATCTTTACATCTTGACTAAGCATATTCGATTTTTAGATTTAATGATTTAAAAAATTAACGATTTAAAGGGCAAAAATACGGAAAAGGGTTGAAAGTGAAGCTATTTTTCTGCATTTTTCCTCGAAAAAAGCCAAAATCAACGAAAAACGATGTCGGAAAGCAGTGGATAGCCCACCAATTCGTTGAGATGCTTGAGCAAGACCGACTTGGAATAGCTGAGTTCCGTGCGGAGGCTGTCGGAAGTCAGACGCACATACAACACTCCGTTGCGCACGTTCACCTCCCGGGTATGGTGTGCGATGAACGGACCCACCACTTCCGGCCATCCCTTGACCACCTTGACCTCGTCGAGATAGCCAGGGCCCTTGCGTTCCTCGTAGAACGCCTTGATCAGTTCCCCGATGGTGTTCTGGTTGGGATCGTTCATGGCATGGGATGGATTTGGCCGGATTCCACTTCGAAGATGCGATGTTGGATGTCGGTGTCGTCGAACAGGCGTTCCACCCGTTGGCGCTGCGTGTCGGTGATGAACACCTGCCCGAAATGGTTGTCGCCCACCAGGCGCACCAGCTTCATCACCCGCTGATCGTCGAGCTTGTCGAAGATGTCGTCCAGCAAGAGGATGGGCTTGTAACCGATCTTCTGGTAATTGTATTCGAACTGGGCCAGGCGGACGGAGACCACAAACGACTTCTGCTGTCCCTGGGAACCAAACTTCTTGAGGGGATGGCCGTCGAGCTGGAAGTCCAAGTCGTCCTTGTGGATGCCCACGTTGGTATAGCAGGAGGCGCGGTCCTGCGGGAGGCTCTCCCCGAGCAGCTCGCGCAAGGGCTTGGCGTCGAGACGCGACTGGTAGCCCACCGCCACCTGTTCCTTGCCTCCAGACACCACCTCATAGTAGTGTTGGAAGATGGGACGGAACTCCTCCAGGAACCGGCGCCGCTTGTCATGGATGGCGTCGGCCGCCACACAGAGCTGGTCGTCCCAAAGGCCCAGCAAAGCGGCGTCAAACTGGCGAGACTCGGCAAACTGGCGCAGCTGCATGTTGCGTTGCAGCAAGGCACGGTTGTATTTCAACAGGGCGGCGAGATACTGCGGATCGAACTGGGAGATCACCCCGTCGATAAACTTCCGCCGCAGGTCGCTCCCCTCGTTGATCAGGTCGCGGTCGTAGGGCGAGATCATCACCAGCGGGATGCGTCCGATGTGGTCCGCCAGCCGGTCGTATTCCTTCTTGTTGCGCTTGAACGACTTCTTGGCGTCGCGTTTCTGCACACAAGACACCCACTCGTCCTCCTTGTCGTCGAAGCCATACACCCCATGGATACTGAAAAAGTCCTGGTCGTGCCGGATGTTCAGCTTGTCGGCCGCATTGAAGAAACTCTTGCAAAACGAGAGATAATAGATGGCGTCAAGGACGTTGGTCTTGCCGGCACCGTTGAGGCCCACCAAACAGTTTACCTTCTCCGAAAACGCCAACTCGGCGGATTCGCAGTTCTTGAAATTGGCCAGTCTCAACTCCTTCAGGTACATTTAGAACTGGTTGAGGTCCATGGTGAGGGTGAGGTAGTTCGGCGAGGCGTTGATGTTGGAGCGGGCCCGGGCATAGCTGAGCTGGAACATCTTGACCTTGACGGCGAAACCGGCCGAGAAGCCGACCAGGGTCCGTTCCGAAGGCACGTCCATCGCATGGCGTTGACCGTAGTTGTACGCGGCACGCAACATCAGGTTCTTCCCTAGGCTGAGCTCGCCGGCCACCACCAAGTGGCAGGCGATGTTCTTGGCGACATGCGCCACGGCGCTCTCTTGTTGCACCTCGCCCGTGAAAGGATCGACATTGCCTTCCAAATCGAGGGGATCGTCATACAACTTGTTCCACTGTTGGAGGTCGTCGTACCAGAAGTACACCGTCAATGGCAGGTGGTCGAGGTGTTTCGAGACCCCGAAATCCATCTCGAAAGGCAGGCGCACCCTCCGGTCGTCGAACTGGTTGAACAGCTGGGTTCCAATGTTCCGGGCCGTCAACGCAAAGAGCCATCCGCCATCGCTACGATAGGCACCTGCCACATCGACAGCCAGGGCGCCGGCGGCATATTGCTCATACTGCAGACCAGCATATTTCAAAGAGGCGCCGATGCTCCAATGCGGGGTGAGGCGGCGGCCCCAACCCAGCTGCACGGCATAGTCGGAACCTGTGAAGGCGACACCCGTTCCGAGGCCGCTCTCCGTGGTCTCCTGGAACTTGCCGTAGTTGTGGAACTGCACCGTGGCGGCATAGCTTCCGAACTTGTCGAAGCTTCGGGCATACTGGGCCGTACCGAAATTGATGTCCGCGAAATAGTCCACGTAGGAGAGCCCGACCCTGTTGTGCATCTCCTCCCCAATAGTGGCGGGATTGAACACCGCGGTCTGGATGTCGCCGTCCATCATGGGAAGCGGCAGGCCGCCCAACGCAGCCACACGAGCCGAGTTGGTCGCCTTCAGGAAGGCAAAGGTGCCATTGGTTTCCTGGGCACGCAACGGAAGCGTCAGCCACAGACAGCAAAGGGTCAGTATCAGAAGTCCTTTTTTCATCGTCGTTTCACCGTTCGGGGAGTGTGTCACACCAGGCCTCTCCCCCTTTTGACCAGTTTCCCTTCCGCCTTGAGCTGCTCGGCAAGTTTGTCGAGGATGCCATTGATGAAGCGACGGCTTTCGGGGGTGCTATAGAACTTGGAGATTTCAATGTATTCGTTGATGGTGACCTTGACCGGGATCTCCGGGAACTGGCAGAATTCCGTCAGGGCCATGAACAGGATGATCTTGTCCATCAGGGCCACCCGCTCATAGTCCCAGTTGGCGCTGTGCGAAGCCACCAGCGGCTGGTATTCGGGGGCATGTGCCAAGGTCTCCTTGAAAAGCCGCACCACAAAACGCTTGTCGTCGTTGCTCTCGTCGTTTTCCGTCTTGAAGGCCGGGGGAATCGGGGTGTCGGCATCAAAATGCGCATCCATCTCGTTGAGGAACTTCCAAAGCAGGAAGAGTCCCAGTTGATAGTCGCTATAATAGAAAAGGTTCTTGTCGGCATAGTAGTCGAAAAGCAGCTCGTCGTCCACGATGTGGTTGTCGATCAGGTCGAGCAACAAGCGCTTGTCTTGGGCAAAGCTGTCCTGCTCGCTGTTCATGTACGCCACGTATTCGGGATACTCGCGGAGGCGGTTGTAAAAGCCGCGGATGAAGTCCTCACGGTCATCCACCCAGCTGATCTTGTACTTCTCCTGCAAGCGCTGCAGGTCCTTGTTGTTCTCCAAGGCGTTGAGTACGCGGTTGTGGACGAAACGGCGGTTGGGATTCAAGTCCTCCTCCGTAGGGAAGTTCTTGTGCAGGTTCTCCTCGATCCTGCGCTCGGCGAAACACTTGACTTCAACAAAAAACGTCAACTGGCGGATGAAGAGGCCGTACAACGCATCGATACTGTTCATCAGCTGGCGCTCCCCAGCCAACATATCCGTCTCTTGAGCCTGGTGGTAGGCATAGATTTCCTGCAACACCTTGACCCGCAAAAACCTTCTGTTCAGCATAAAAATAATAATTGTCCTTGTTCCAAACGGCAAATGTAATAATTTATTCTGAATGCCGGCTCGGAATCAAAATAAAAGTTATCTTTGCGAAGAAAAAGCACCTAATTAAGAACATTCGTACATAAACAAGAATCTATCACCATCAAATCAATTTACCTCATGAAGAAAAAATTCATCTGCCCCATCTGCGGGTATGTACACGAAGGAACGGAAGCCCCGGAGCGCTGCCCTCAATGCAGACAAATCGTTGAATGGAAAGTCGTTGACGAAAACGCTGCCCTGAACTTCGTCACCGAACATGTCGTCGGCATCGCCAAAGGCACAGGCGACGAGATGATCAAAGACCTTAACGCACAGTTCATGGGTGAGGCCACCGAGGTGGGCATGTACCTGGCCATGAGCCGTCAAGCCGACCGCGAGGGCTATCCCGAGATCGCCGAGGCTTTCAAACGCTATGCTTTCGAGGAAGCCGACCATGCCTCCCGTTTCGCTGAACTGCTCGGCGAGGTGGTTTGGGACACCAAGACCAACCTCTACAAGCGTATGATCGCCGAATGCGGCGCCTGCGAGGAGAAGATGCGCATCGCCCGCGTGGCCAAGGAACGCAACCTCGACGCCATCCACGACACCGTCCATGAGATGGCGAAGGACGAAGCCCGCCACGGCAAAGGCTTCGAAGGCCTTTACAAACGTTACTTTGGATAATTTGAATCTTTAAATCTTTAAATCTTTAAATATCAAATCCTTATGATCAGCAAGAAATTAGCCAAGGCCATCAACGACCAAATCAACGCTGAGATGTGGTCGGCCTACCTCTACCTGAGCATGTCTCAGGACATCTACGCCAAAGGATTCAAGGGCATCGCCCACTGGTACAAGGTCCAGTTCCTCGAGGAACAGGCCCATGCCGCCATCATGATCAACTATCTCCATTCACAGGATGAGAAGGTGATCCTCGCCCCCATCGCCAAGGTGCAAACCAGCTGGAAGAGCGTGCTCGCCACCTTCGAGGACACCCTCGCCCATGAGAAGAAGGTGACCGCCATGATCAACAACCTCTGCGACATTGCCGACGAAGACAAGGACCGTGCTGCCGCCAACTTCCTCGCCTGGTTCATCGACGAACAAGTGGAAGAAGAAGAGAACGCCCGCGACCTGGTCAACCAAGCCAAGATGATCGGCGACCACATCGGTGGCATGATCATGCTCGACAAAGAGCTGGGTGCCCGCCAGTACCACACCCCGAGCCCGCTGAAAGGCGAATGAGAGGCATTGGGTTGAGGGAGTGACTACCCCTCGCCTGCTCAACAAAAAAACCTCCGCTGCCCAGTCGGGCAGCGGAGTTTTTTCTTCCATATCACCGATGGACTGAGAGCCGTGTCCACGGGACGTCGACCCTTATCGGGCAATCACCGGCTTTCACCGCCTATCGGGCGATCACCAGCTTGAGGGTCTGCGAGCCCCGTTCGGAAGTGGCCTTGATGAAATAGACGCCACTGTCCAGTCCATTCAGGTAAGTCTCCAGGCTGGTATGGTTCAAACCGTTGAAATGATAGGACTTCAGCGGTCGTCCCAACAGGTCATAGACCATGATATCGGCTTGATAGCCCTCCTTCATCGTCACGTGGACATTACCCTGGGAGGGATTCGGGCTCACCATGATCAAGTCGTTTTTCTGCGTGAAGGTGTCTTCCACATGAAGGGTCTCCAGCGCCATGGTGAAATCGGGGATGCCGTAGCCATAGTAGTTGTTGGGGCTATGGGCATGGTCACCGCTTTGACGGATGGCATCGCAGAGCTCCTGCACGGAGGCGTTGGGCAAGGCTTGACGCAGGCATGCCACCGCACCTGCCAACACCGGGGTGGCGAAAGAGGTGCCGTCCCCGTTGTAGTAGGGCCACCAACTTCCCCATCCCGAAGCCACATACGTGCCTTGGCCCATCGCCATCACGTCGGGCTTGATACGACCGTCGTAGGTGGGACCCATGGAGCTGAAGGAAGCACGGGTACCGGATTCATTGACTGCCCCAACGGTCAGGACGTGTTCGGCATCGGCGGGGACACCCAGGGTGCAGGTACCGCTCCCTTCGTTGCCGGCGGCAACACAGCAGAGGATGCCACGGCTGGCGGCAATCTCCGCTCCGATGCTTGACGGCGTGGTATGTCCGTCGAAATGCTCAAAGGGATGGTTCCATCCTACCATGTCGAAATCAATATAGCCCAAGGAAGTACTGGTGACATCCGCCCCCAGGCTGTCGGCATGTTCCATACCCGATACCCAGTTGTATTCCTCGATGATATTCTCTGTATTGGAAACTTCCGTTTTGATGAGATAGTACGAAGCCTTGGGAGCGGTACCGACAAACTCGTTCGGCAGGAAAGCCGCCATGGTGCTCAAGCACGAAGTGCCGTGGGTGCTCTCGGTATAGACCGAGGAGGAACCATACACAAAATCGCGGGTCCCCAACAAACGACCTTCCTCACGCATGTTTTCGAAACAATCGTACGTATCCGTTGCTTCGTACCCGCCATCGAGGATGGCGATGAGGATGCCCGTGCCGTCATAACCCATGCTGTGCAGCTCATTCGCCTTCAACTGGGAGATCTGGACCCAGGCATCGCCATACAAGCCGCGGGTGTTTTGAGGCCCCGTTACAGGTTTGAGCTCCTGGGCCATCCAACGCTCCTTGGCTTGTTGCGCCTCCGGGAAATCAGGACAATTGCGGACTGCAGCGACACAGTCCAAGGCATTGACAGCCTCCATCACGGCAGGATCGGTAGCATATACCGTCACGCCGTTCAACCATTTTGACGGGTTGATCAGTTCGGCGCCACAAGCTGCCACCGCCTCCAGGTATTGCGGATTGATAGGAAGGTCATATTCGTCGATGGCGATGCCCAAACGGGCGCGACGGTCCAAGGCACGCTGGCTAAGATATTGCTCAGGCGCATCGATGGAATAAGGCGAGTTGTTCTTGTCAGTGAATTGGACCCAATAGCTGTTGGTGGCAATCTGCGCTTTGGATGCCAGAGCAACAGCAAGCAAGAAAACGAGGGTTAACAGTTTTTTCATGGTATCAGAAATTGATTCTTATTGCTATTTAGGTGTGATTAGAAACGCAAAAATAACAATAATTCCCAAATTCGGGTGCCATTCCAAACAAAAACACTACTTTTGCCAAAACAACCGTCTATGCGCATCGACATCATCGCCATCTTCCCCGAAATGTTCGAGGGGCCCTTCACGGAATCCATCATCAAACGGGCCATCAACAAAGGCATCGTGGAGATTGGGCTCCACAACCTACGCGACTACAGCACCGACAAGCACAAGAAAGTGGACGACTATCCCTTTTCGGCCGGCGCCGGCATGGTAATGATGGTCGAACCCGTCGACAACTGCATCACGCACCTGAAAAGCCAACGCGACTACGACGAGGTCATCTACATGAGCCCCGACGGAGAATTGCTTGACCAACCCCTATGCAACCAACTCTCGCTGAAGCAGAACCTCATCATCCTCTGCGGTCACTACAAAGGCATCGACGAACGCATCCGCGAGCATCTCGTCACCCGCGAGATCTCCATCGGCAACTACGTGCTCTCCGGCGGTGAGCTCGGCGCCGCCGTCCTCGTGGACAGCCTCGTGCGCCTCATCCCCGGCGCCCTCGGCGACGAGACCTCCGCCCTCTCCGACTCCTTCCAAGACGGACTGGTCTCTCCACCCGTCTATACCCGGCCCCGAAACTACAAAGGATGGGAGGTTCCCGACATCCTTCTTTCCGGCAACGACGCCAAGATCAACGAATGGAAACTGGAACAAGCCTGGCAGCGAACCAAGGAACGTCGCCCAGAAATGTACGAAATATTGAAAAAAAGCGAATAAAAGTCGTTCAAAATCAAAATATTTTGTATATTTGCACCCGCTTTCATAGGAAAAATATATTAAAAAATTATATACAAATGAAGAACGCATTAATCCAATTCGTTGAAGATCAAGTCGTTGTAAAAGATTTTCCGAAGTTTAGAGCAGGTGACACCGTCACCGTTACTTACAAGATTGTTGAGGGAAACAAGGAGCGTCTCCAGAAATTCCAAGGTGTTGTGCTGAAGCGCAGCGGCTGTGGTAAGACCGCTACCTTCACCGTCAGAAAGATTTCGAACAACATCGGTGTTGAAAGATGCTTCCCCATCGCTTCTCCCATGATTGACAGCATCGAGCTGAACAAGGAAGGCGCCGTCCGCAAGTCCCGCATCTACTACCTCAGAGGCCTGCGCGGTAAGAAAGCCCGTATCAAGGAAGCCAAGCGCAAGGATTGATTCCTCGACATTTACGACAACAAAAAAAGCCCGTCCAGCTGGACGGGCTTTTTTCGTCCCCAGGGGTTTTCAACCCCGTGGTTACCGACAGAACGCCCCTAACGGGGCGGATGAACCCCATAGGGGTTCGCTGTCGGTAGCCAGGGGTGTAACCCCTGGAAACGGACGATCATCATAATCCCGTTTTCCCGTTTTTCCGTTATCCCACGGTTGACACCGTGGGCTACCAACAGTATGCCCCTAACGGGGCGGGTTCAACAGAACACCCCTACGGGGTGTCTTTATTCTGTTTTCTTTCGATGGAAGATCTTTTTGCGAAGCATGAACACCGTCAGGGCGGCCCAGAAGGCGACCAGGATGCCCAAGGTGATCCAGGTGGACTGCAGGCTCTGCGGGGCAAAGCCCATCAACAGCAGCACCGGGAAGCCCAATACGATGGCGGCCAAGGTCTGCAGCACCAGGTTGTTGGCAGCCGGCGTCTCAAACTTCGGGTCGATCTCACGCAACAGGATCATGCCGTTCGAGGCCGTACCCGTCAGCATGCCGAACATGGAGAAGAAGCCCTCATACTTGTAATCGGGATAGAGGTGCTTGCTGATCCACAGCACATAGACAAAGGTGACCAAGGCGCCCAAGGCACAAATGATGGTGAAAGGCAACACGAACTTGCCAAACTCCTCGAAGCTGATGGCGGCGGTACCGGCCACGATCATGATGTCGAAGCAGAAACCGCTGATGCGGTTCAGCATGTAGTTGTTGATGTATTCGCGCTGCATCAGGCGTTGCTTCTTGAACACCTTCAAGATGTTCTTGAAAGCGATGCCGAACAGGGTGCCCAACAGGAAGTTGAAGCCCCACAGCATGGGTTTCAAGGTCTTCTCCCCGAAGTTGCCCAAATCCATGCCCTGAATCCAGTTGGTAAACAGGTACACCAGGAAATAGACGAAGAGCACCATGCAGATCTGCACCGAAAGCTTGTCGATCGACTCGGCGTCGGGAATCTCGTTCTTTCCTTCGTAATCCTCCAGCTTGTTCACCTGAGCGTCAGAGATCTTCTTGGAAGAGAGCCTGCCCTTTCGGCGCAGGTAGTTCATATAGATCACGCCGATCACGCTACCCACGATGAAACCCGTAGCAGCGATGGATAGGCCAAAGTCGGCCCCGGCGAATTCCAGGCCCTGCTCGGAAGCCGCCTGGGTGAATATTTTGCCGAAGTTCAGCGCCTGTCCGGGCCCCTGGCCGTATCCCATGGGGAGCAAGAGCCCCGCAGCGTAGAACAGTCTCTTTCCAAAAATGAAGAACGGGATGGACACCAGGAGTCCGACAATGCCTTGGATGACGTAGGAGGAAGCCGTCAAGGCACCGGTCTCGACGACCTTCATCGTAGAGGATTTCGACTCCACCTTGTTGTTCTTCAACGCCAGGGCCACAAACCCGAGGCCCAAGGCGTGATAGGTGGCGATCTCCATCATCGGCTTGTTAATGATTTCCCGGCATCCGGGGAAAGCCTTGAAGATCAACAGCAGCAAACCGCCCAGCAAGGCCGACGGCAGGAGGCTCTTTTTCAGGAAGGGCACTTGCGTCCTCAAGACATTACCCAAGAGCAAGGCCGTGGCAAGAATACAGAACTGGACCAACCATTGCCAGGCCTCCGGCCGGTCAAAAGTCATCACAGAAACGTCTAAGATAGTCATAACAATACAAATTGGTATGCAAACGTACTAATTCCATGAGAAATATCCAAAACAATTGTTGTATTTTTGCGGCATGAAAACCGTGTTCCAACTGTTCATCACCTTTTTGAAGATAGGCGCCTTCACCCTGGGCGGCGGCTACGCCATGCTCTCGATGGTGGAGAAGGCCGTGGTGGACAAGAAGCATTGGATCCCTGCGGATGCGTTCTGGGACATGATCGCCATCATCCAATCCCTCCCCGGCGTCTTTGCCGTGAACACCGCCTTGTATGTGGGCCACCAGGTCGCCGGAAGGAAAGGTGCGGCAGCGGCCATGTTGGGCGCCATCCTCCCCTCCATCGTTATCATCCTGCTGCTGGCCACCGTCTTCCGTGAATACCGCGACCTCCCTGTGGTGGAACGCATCTTCAAAGGCATCCGTCCCTGCGTGGTGGCCTTGATCCTCGCCCCTTCGCTTCGCATGATCAAGTCGGCTAAGGTCACCTGGAAGACCGCCATCATCCCCATCGCCGCCGTCATCCTGATCTGGTGGTGCAAGGTCTCCCCTGCCATCGTCATCCTGGCCGCCATCGCCGGGAGCCTGATCTACGCCATCATCATGGAACGCAAGCTGAAACGCAATCCCAGCAAGGAGGTGAAGCCATGATCTACCTGCAGCTGCTCTGGGTCTTCATCAAGATCGGCGTCCTCGGCTTCGGCGGGGGCTACGCCATGCTCTCGCTCATCCAACACGAGGTCGTCGACCACTACGCCTGGATGACCACCACCGAGTTTGCCGACATGGTCGCCCTCTCGCAGATGACGCCAGGCCCCATCTCCATCAACATGGCTACCTACGTGGGCTACACGGCAGGCGGCTTCGGCGGCTCGCTGCTCGCCTCGTTTGCCCTCTGCCTGCCTTCCATCGTCATGGTCTATTTCATCATCCGGCTCTTCTTGAACAAGAAAGGCGGCTCGCTGATGAACAACCTGCTGAAAGGGCTCAAACCCGCCATCGCCGGCTTGATCTTCGCCGCAGGCCTGGCCATGATGAATGCCCAAAACTTCGTACAGATAGGAAAAGGCGAGAACAACATCAGCATTGTGATCTGTGTCCTCGCCTTTGTGGCCTCCTACTTCTTCAAGGCAAACCCGATCCTGCTTATCGTGCTCTCGGGTGTTGTAGGATTCTTCGTGTATTAGTTCCCTTCGAACATCTTCTCGATCACGTCCTTGTAACGGGCGGTGATCACCTTGCGCTTGGCCTTCAAGGTAGGCGTCAGCAAGCCGTTGGCAATCGACCATTCGTCGGCAAGCAGCACGTGTTTCTTGATCTTCTCGGTCTCGCCCAGGCTCTTGTTCAGCTCGTTGACTTCCTTGGCGAAATGCTTCAACACTTCGGGATGGTGGATCATCTCCTCGTTGGTCGTATAGTTGATCTTCTCCTTGACGCACCAGGCTTTCAACTCGGTAAAGCTCGGGATGATGAGCGCACCGGCAAACTTCTGGTTTTCGCCCACCACCAGGATCTGCTCGATCAGCTTGGAGGCGCAGAACTTGGCCTCGATCACGTCGGGGTTGATATACTTGCCACCCGAAGTCTTGAACAAGCTCTTGATACGGCCCGTGATCTTCAAGCGGTTGTATTGGTCGAACACGCCCATGTCGCCCGTGTGGAACCAACCCTCTTCGTCGATGACTTCCTTGGTCAGTTCAGGGTGTTTGTAATAGCCCATCATCACGTTGTGACCACGGCAGCAAATCTCGCCATTGTCGGCGATCTTCACCTCCGTTCCGGGCAGCGGCTGACCCACATAACCCACTTCGCGACCGTGTGGATTGCGGTTGCTGACGGCGATGACCGGCGAGGTCTCGGTGAGGCCGTAGCCTTCGAACACCGGCATCTTGATGGCCGAGAAGAAGCCTGCAATCTTTTGGGAGATGGCAGCGGCACCCGACACGATGATGTCGAAGTTCTCGGCACCGATGTTGGAGCGGATCTTGCTATACACCAGCTTGTCGGCGATGCCCAGCTTCCAGTCGTAGAACCAATGGCGGTTGACCGCATCGATCTTATAACGCTCTCCCAGATGCAGGGCCCAGAAGAAGATGGCTCTCGCGATGCCTTTCTGTTTCTTGCCCGACTGGTAGATCGCATCGTAGAAACGTTCCAACACACGCGGAACAGCACACATCATGGTGGGATGGATCTCACGCATGTCGGAGGCGATGGTAGCCAAGCTCTCGGCGTAGTAGATCGACATGCCGCGATACTGGTAGCAGTAGATCAGCGCACGCTCGTAGGCATGGCACACCGGCAGGAAACTGAAGGCCTTGTCGGAAGTGTCGCTGATGGTGTAATGGAAGTTCGGGAACTGGTTCATCAGGTTATGGTGCGAAAGCATCACCCCCTTGGGCGTACCCGTGGTGCCCGAGGTATAGATGATGGTGGCACACGACATCTCGTCCACGGCCGCCTTGCGCGCCTCAAGCTCCTCGGCATGGGGATGCTCCCGGCCCAGCTGCAGCAGTTGGTCGAAATAGGGATACTTCTCACGGTCGATCATGGTATAGACCATCTTGACATTGGGTGCGTCGGGCAAGATGTTGGTCACCTTGTTCATCACTGACAAGCCGTCGATGATGACCAGCTTGCAGTCGCAGTCGGCCAGAATGAAACGGTAGTCCTCTTCGCTGATGGTGGGATAGACCGGCACAGTCACCGCACCGATCTGGCTGATGGCCATGTCGAGCATGTTCCACTCGGGACGGTTGGTCAGGATCATGGCCACCTTGTCGCCCGGTTGGATTCCCAGCTCGATGAATGCATAGCTGAGCAAGTTGGCATGCTCCACGTAGGACTGGATGCTGTATTTCACCCATTCTCCGTTTTTCTTTCCAGCCAGGGCCACCTGCTGGTTCGGATACTTCTCCAAATAGTTCTGAAGAAGATCAAATACGCGTTTGATTTCCATATCGTAAATTTTGTTCTGCTCTCAATTAGTAATCCGCAAAGATAACAAGCTTTGCGTACATTTCAAAATAAATTCTTGATCCAGGCAAAAAAACCGCCCACCAGATCGCTCTTCACACACATGAACAGCAAGGCAGCCAGCACCATCAGCAGCGGAACGATCTTGCTTCGGACGTTTTTCTCGCGGAAGAAGAAAACGCCATACAGGAACGACACCACCAAACGGACCCCATATAATATAAGAGGTATCAGTACGATGACCGCCGCCTCTTGGGCCAGTCCCGACAGGTAGATCACATCGGCCACCGTCACAAAGACAGCCATGGCTGCGATGCCCCAACGCCATTCAAAGGGCTGCTCCTGGCGCTTGGGACGCCACAGGGCAAAGAACAGCACCGCCATCATCAGGAAGTCGTAGACCGTATACCACGCCTGGATGGTGGCCGGCGAGATGGTCTCCTTGCTCAGCAGGAACTTGTCGTACACCCCGCTCAAGGCAACCAGCATGGCCGAGGCCAGCAGCATGTACACCCATTTGTTGGTCTTGAAGTGGATGCCCTCCTTCTTGCCCGAACGGCCCATCAGCCAAAACGACACCATGGCCAGCACCACGCCGGTCCACTGCGTCCCGTTGAGATGTTCCCTGAAGATGATGAACAACAACACCAGCGAAATGGCCGGACGAAGCTGGTTGACCGGGCCCACCACCGTGATGGGAAGGTTCTTCATCGCCGAATAGCTGAACATCCACGACACCAGGATCATGGCCGTCTTGCCAAAGATCAACAGATGCTGCCTCCCGGTCAGAGGCTCCACATAGAAGACCCGCCAGAAGTCACCGGTAAAGCAGTCCGGACACCACCACGAAAGGAGGATGAAAGGCAGGAAAAGCAAGGCACTGATCATGGTGCTGTAGAACAAGACCGGGATGATGGCATTGTTCACCACCGTGCTTTTCTTGAAGATATCGTAAAACCCTAATAGAAAGGCCGATATCAGAGAGAGGAGAACCCACTGCATGACGCTCGTTTTTGAACGTGCAAAAATAGACAATTATTCCAAATAAACAAGCTGTCAAATTGACATATAGCCGTTGAATAGTATGCCATATTGACATTAAAAACCGGTTTGGCTAGGGGTTTGATGGTTGCAGGCAGCGTCCTTTTCAGAGGACGTCTCCCCTATTTTGCAATCAATAAAAACAACCATATCATGACACAACCAAACTATCAAAACAACAAGTACGAGTCGCTGAACCGCTACGCCAAGAACCTCAACGAGCTGGCGCAGTCGGGGAAGCTCGACCCTGTGATCGGACGTGACGAGGAGATCCGGCGGGTGCTGCAGATCCTGTCGCGTCGAACCAAAAACAACCCTATCCTAATCGGTGAACCCGGCGTGGGCAAGACCGCCATCGTGGAAGGCCTCGCCCAACGGGTCGTCAACGGCGACGTGCCGGAGAACCTGAAAAACAAAAAGGTCTTCTCGCTCGACATGGGAGCCTTGATCGCAGGCGCCAAATACCAAGGTGAGTTCGAGGAACGTCTGAAGAGCGTCATCAAGGAAGTCGTCGACAGCGACGGCGACGTGGTGCTGTTCATCGACGAGATCCACACCCTGGTGGGCGCAGGCGCCACCGGAGGCGCCATGGACGCGGCCAACATCCTGAAGCCGGCCCTGTCGCGTGGCGAGCTGCAATGCATCGGCGCCACCACCTTGAAGGAATACCAGCAGTATTTCGAGAAGGACAAGGCCCTGGAACGTCGTTTCCAGATCGTCATGGTCGATGAGCCTGACGAAGCCTCTGCCATCTCCATCCTCCGTGGCCTGAAGGAGCGCTACGAGAACCACCACCACATCCGGATCCTCGACGAGGCTATCGTGGCGGCCGTGCAGCTCTCGGTACGGTACATCTCCGACCGTTTCCTGCCCGACAAGGCCATCGACCTGATCGACGAGGCGGCCGCCCGACTCAGGCTGCAGATCGACTCCGTCCCGGAAGAACTCGAAGACGTGGAGCGCAGCATCCGCCAGCTTGAGATCGAACGCGAGGCGCTGAAACGCGAGAACGACGCCAAGAAGGTACAGGAACTGAGCGCTGAACTCGACAAGCTGAACGCACAGAAAGCCGAGATCAAGGCCAAATGGGAACAAGAACGCCTTTACGTGGAACGCATCCAAAAGGAGAAAGACAACATCGAGCAATACAAGCATCAGGCCGCCGTTGCGGAACGCGACGGCGACTACGGCCGGGTGGCCGAGCTGCGCTATGGCAAGATCCGCGATGCGGAGGCCAACATCGAGAAGGCCAAGGCCGAGCTGGTCAAGGTACAAGGCGACCATCCGTTGATCGACGAAGAGGTCACCCATCAAGACGTGGCCGAGATTGTGTCGCGTTGGACGGGCATCCCCGTCAAGAAGATGATGCAAAGCGAGCGCGAGAAGCTGTTGAACCTAGAGAAAGAGCTGCACAAAAGGGTGGTCGGCCAAGACGAGGCCATCCAAGCGGTGTCCGACGCCATCCGGCGTAGCCGGGCGGGCCTGCAGGACGCCAAGCGGCCGATCGGCTCGTTCATCTTCATGGGCACCACCGGCGTGGGCAAGACCGAGCTGGCCAAGGCCTTGGCGGAGTTCCTGTTCGACAACGAGAACAACATGGTGCGTATCGACATGTCGGAGTACCAGGAGCGTCACACGGTCTCGCGACTCATCGGCGCCCCTCCAGGATACGTCGGCTACGAAGAGAGCGGCCAGCTGACCGAGGCCGTGAGGCGTAAGCCCTACTCCGTCATCCTGCTCGACGAGATCGAGAAGGCCCACCCCGACGTGTTCAACATCCTGCTGCAGGTGCTCGACGACGGCCGACTCACCGACAACAAAGGCCGGACGGTGGACTTCAAGAACACCATCGTCATCATGACCTCCAACATCGGCGCAAACATCATCCAAGAACGGATGTCGGATGCCGCCTCGGCCACCTCCGAGGCCGTCTTCGAACAGACCCGCAACGAGGTGATGGACCAGCTGCGGCAGTTCATGCGGCCGGAGTTCCTGAATCGTGTCGACGACATCATCATGTTCCGTCCGCTCAACGAGGAGCAGATCGCCGAGGTGGTGCGGATGCAGTTCAAACAGGTCCAGCGGATGCTGCAGGAGAACAACATCACCATCCACATCTCGGAGAACGCCGTGGCCCTCATCGCACGCCAGAGCTACGACCCGCAGTACGGCGCCCGTCCGGTCAAGCGGATGATGCAGCGTGAGCTGCTCAACACGCTCTCGCGGATGATCCTGGCCGACCAGGTGGACAAGACCAAGCCCATCACGGTCACCGAACGCGACGGGAAACTGACCTTTGAAAATTAATCGGTGGATGAACCCCGTCGTGGTGTGTCCGACAGGGCACCCCGATGGGGTGACACCGATCGTTTTTTGTCCCAGGGGTTTTCAACCCCGTGGCTACCAACAGGGCACCCCCAAGGGGGTATGTCCGACAGGGCACCCCGATGGGGTGCCTTTTTTTTTTTAATCTTTGGAACCTTTGGTGTAGACCCAGGCGGAACGGAAGAAAATCAACAACACGGTGATGATCTCCAAACGACCCAACAACATGTCGGCCGAGAGGATCCATTTGGCCGCCGCAGGCAGGTCTGCCAAGCTGGCGGCAGGCCCGGTGGCCCCCGAACCCATGCCCAGGTTGCTGAAACAGGTCAGGAAGGCGATGCCGGCGTCCTCGAAGCTCAGCCCTGCCCATGTCAACAGCAAGAGGTTGACCACAAGCAAGACCAGGAACCACGACACGAAGTTGCACACCCGCCGGACCGTTACGTCATCCACCGTCTGCCCCGAAATCTTCACGGAGAACATACCCGTAGGATGGATCAGCTCCTTCAAGGCGTTCCTGATGAACTTGAAAAGCACGATGACCCGCGCCATCTTGATGCCGCCACTGGCCGATCCCGCACAGCCGCCGACGATCTGCATCAGCAAGGTGGGAACCACAAACAACATCCCCCATAGGTCGTAATTGGAGTTACGCGACGAGAAACCGGTATTCGACAGCATGGAGGCCACGTGGAACAAGGCGGTCTTGAAACGCCCTCCCCACCCCTTGGGATAACTGTCCAGCTGCTCTTGGGTAAGCCCATCGAGATACGGGACGAGCACAAACAGCCCCACAAACAATAACGTCATCACCAGGATCGACGCAAAGTAGACACGCACCTCCTCGTTTTTCCAAATGAGGCCCCAACGACCCGACACCATGAAATAGAACATGGAAAAGTTGACCGCCGAGAGGATCATGAAGACGACCGCCACCGTCTCGACATAACCGGACTGGTAGTAGGCAAGGCTGTCCTGATGGGTGCTGTAGCCACCGGTGGAGATGGTGGTGAAGGCATGGCACACCGCGTCGAACAGCGACATCGGCCCCACCGCATACAGGATGGCACATATCAGGGTGATGATGATATAGATGGCCCATAGGATACGCGAGGTGGCATGCATGGACGGGCTGAGCTTCTCGACACTCATGCCCGGGGCCTCCGCAGCAAACAACGAGGCTTTCCTGGAACCTCGGGTTACCGCAGGGATGAAGGCGAGGGTGAACACCACGATGCCCAAGCCGCCCAGCCATTGCATGATGGCGCGCCAAAACAGGATGCCATGGGTCTGCTCGTCCACGTTTTTCATAATGGTGGATCCCGTGGTGGTGAATCCCGAGATGGTCTCAAAGAAGGCGTCTGTCACGTTGTCGATGGAGCCGCTCAGCAAAAACGGCAGCATCCCGAACAGCGAATACAATACCCACGACAGGGTGACCACCACAAACGTGTCGTCATTGTCGATGCCGGTGGTCCATTTTCCGCCCGCCACATAGAACAGCAGTCCGGCGACGCCCGTGACGGCAGCCGTGATCAGAAAAGCGCTGTAGTCGTCCTCACCGCACCTGACATGGTAGAGCCATGACACGGCCGCAGTCAGCAGCAATGCCGCGGTCTCTATGAACAAGAGGACTCCGAACAGCTTGCTTTTCATAAGGCACCCTTACCACTTTTCAGCCCATCCGTCGCCGTAGTCGAAGTCGTCGTCGTCCTCGTCGGGCTCCTCATGGTAGGAGTCGTCCGCCAACGGCTTGACCCATTTGCGGAAGTTGGCGGAGGCGATGGCCATGATCTGGCCATCACGCTCGGGCGCTACCGCGATGTCGATCTCGTCGCGCGAGAGCTCTTTGAGCCAGACGGCGAGTTCGGAGAAGCCCATCTCGGTCACCTCATAGTCGGCCCAGTCGTCCAGTGCGGCCTGTTTCGCTTCGGCTTCCGACGCCCAGACGGGGATATAAGAGTTCCCGTCGGCATCCTCCAGCATGGCGAACATGCCCGTCATGGCCTCCAACAACCAAACCTTCCGGGTCTCGGAGATCGCGTCCAAAAAAGTTTCCAACGTATTCATGGCTTATCTCCTGGCGTTTTTGAGTTGCTGTTGCTGCGCCTTCTGGGCCGCCTCCAGCCGTTGTTGGAAGCGGGACTTCTTCTGAGGCTTGCGCTTGTTTTCCTCGATGGTGGCACGCACCTTGTCCTCGTCGATCATCTTACGGAAGATGAACATCTGGATGAAGGTGATGATGTTGGCCAGCATGTAGTAGTAGCTCAAACCGGCGGAATAGCTGTTGAAGATGCCCAGGAACAGGATCGGCATCAGGTACATCATGATCTTCATGCCTTTCATCTGCGGGTTGGCCGTTGACTCCATCTGCTTGTTGTTCACGTAAGTGTAGATGAAGGTCGTAATGGTCATCAACAGACAGAAGAGACTCACGTGGTCGCCATAGCCCGGGATGCGGAACGGTAGGTCCAGGATGCTGTCGTAAGTGGAGAGGTCCTCCGCCCAGAGGAAGGGCTGCTGACGCAACTCGATGGACGAGGGGAAGAAACGGAACACGGCGATCAGGATCGGGAACTGCAGCAACATGGGGATGCAACCCGAGGTAGGGCTGGCACCCGCTTGACGCTGAAGGTTCATCACCGCCTGCTGCTTCTTCATGGCGTCTTCCTCCTTGGGATACTTGGCGCTGATGGCCTCCATCTCGGGTTTCAAGATCCGGGTGATGGCCGACGACTTGTAGGACTTGAAGGCGATCGGGAACAGCAAGAGCTTGATGAGGATGGTCAGGATGAGGATCACGATGCCATAGCTCCAGCCGTACGATCCGAGCCAGTCGAACACATAGATGACGACGTAGTTGATCCAACGGATGAGGAAGAAGTTACCCACGTCGATCTGGCGTTGCAGCTTCAGGCCATAGCTCTTCAAGGTCTTGAAATGGTTCGGGCCGAAGTAGAACGACATGGGGAACTCGTTGGTCTCGGCACGGAAGTCGTAGGGGACCTCCACACTCGAAGCCATCGTCTTGAAGTATTTGGGGTTCTGCTTTCCGGGTTCCGTGGAGACATTGAACTTGGCACTCGAGAAACCGTTCTTGGCCACCAACACGTTGCAGAAGAAACGCTCCTTGAACGAGAACCAGTTGATGCCCGAGTTGACGACCTCTTCCTTGTTCTTGCGGTCGTTGACCCGATCCACCTCGTTTTCGTTCATCGGCTTGTAGTACACCGTGGTGTTGATGAAGCGGTCCACGTCTTTTTCATGTTGGATCAGATCCAGTTTCCAATCCAGGTTCATGTAGCTCATGTTGTTGGCGATCACGTCCTTCAGCCCCACGGTACGCAGGTCGAACCCCATCATGTAGTCGTGGTCACGCAGGGTATAGACAAACTCAAGATACTGGTCGCCGTTGCGGGCGCCATCCAAGTCATCGGCGTAGGCACGCATGGAAAACACCACGCTGTCGCCTTCGCGGGTCGTCAGGTCGCCACCCTGATAGGGCTGTCCGTTGACGTAAGGCTCAAAGTAAAGCTGCGAGGTGTTGATGATGCGGTTGTTCGAAAAGAACGACAGGTCGAAGACCGAGGTCTCAGGGTCGAAGCTGATCAACGGCAACGAGTCGTAGGTCTGGTATTCCTTGAGTTCCACCTCCTTGATGGCACCGCCCTTGCTGGACAAGGTGATGCGCTGCAGCTGGGTCTCGATGGTGTAGCACTTCTCCTCCCCTTGCGAGGCTGAGGCGAAGGCGCCGTATTTGTCGCGGCTGAGACGCTGCTGCTGGGCAGCGTAGGCGACGGAATCGCCCATCAAGGCCGTGGCTTCCGCAGCCATGGAGTCCGCCCTGGCTTGGAGGGCTTGTTCTTCGGCCAGCCGGATAGAATCGAGCACGGCGGCTTCCTGCCGTGCCATCATGATGGAATCTTGAATGCGTTTTTGTTCGGCGAGTTCTTCCTTGGACGGCTGCATCCATAGCATCCATCCAAACAAGATCGCCCCGATGAGAATAAAACCGATAAGGGATGACTTGTTCATTAAAATAAGGTCGTTTCTTGAGTTTTTAAAAAGCACAATGAGGGTGGCCGTACGGCCACCCTCATCAAAAAGTTTCGATTAATAATATCTGTAGCTCTTCACCTCTCCGATGTGACGGGCGAGTCGGATCACCTGGTTGCTGTATCCGAACTCGTTGTCGTACCACAGGTAGAGGATCACCGTCTTGCCGTCGGACGACACCTTGGTGGCCGGGGCGTCGAAGATGCAGGCGCAGCTGTCACCGATGCCGTCGGACGACACAAACTCGGTGTTCTGGCTGAAACGGATCTGCTCGATCAGGTTGCCCTCGAGACAGGCGATGCGAAAGGCTTCGTTCACCTCTTCGACGGTGGTCTCACGCTCGAGGTCGAGGGCGAGGACGGCCAACGACACATCCGGCGTGGGAACGCGGACAGCGTTGCTGGTCAGCTTGCCTTTCAACTCGGGGATGGCCTTGGCGGCGGCCTTGCCGGCACCCGTCTCGGTGATGACCATGTTCAAGGCGGCGGAACGGCCACGGCGCTCTTTCTTGTGATAGTTGTCGAGCAGGTTCTGGTCGTTGGTGTAGCTGTGGATGGTCTCGATATGACCCTTCACGATGCCGAAGTTCTTCATCATGACCTCCAGGCCGGGAACGATGGCGTTGGTGGTGCAGGAGGCAGCGGAGAAGACCTTCTCGTTCTTCAGGTCGAGCGTGTCTTGGTTGACACCGTACACCACGTTCGGGATGTCGCCCTTGCCAGGAGCGGTGAGCAGCACCTTGGCGACGCCTTTGGCCTGCAGGTGACGCGACAGCGACTCACGGTCACGGAAGGCGCCCGTGTTGTCGATCAGCAGCGCATCATGGATGCCGTAGGCTTCGTAGTCGATGTCTTCAGGGTTCTTGGCCTCGAGGAAGAGGATCTTCTGGCCGTTGACCATCATGGCGTTCTCTTCGATCAGCGGACGGCACACACCGTGGAAATAGCGGTGTACCGAGTCGGTGCGGAACAGGTTGATGCGCTTGGCGATGTCCTCGGGCGAGTTCTTGCGGGTGACGATGGCACGGACACGCAAGGCGGAGCCGTTGCCTGCCATCTCCGTCATCTCGCGGCAGAGGATACGGCCGATACGGCCGAAACCATAGAGAATCACATCCTGCACCTTGTTGCTGCGCGGCAGGGCATCGATGATGTAGCTGAGCTTGTCGCGTACGAAGGCGGTGACGTTGTTGTCATATTTCTCGCGCTCATCCGTCCATTCGGAATTCAAACGTCCGATGTCGATTCTGGCGGGGGCAAGGTTTTCAGCGAGCAGGGCTTTCGCAATCAGCAGGGAGTCTTGGACGCGCACCGGCTTTCCAAGGACCGCCTCGGCGCGAAGGTGCTTGTTCAGGATCTTACCGGAGCCGCGGTTCACCAAGAGCGAACGGAGCAGAATCAGTTCAACAGACTTGTCGTACCAGAGCTTGCCAACAATGTTGATCAGCTCATTGGCGGCTTTTTCGTTCTCATTCCATAACTTCAGGGAGCTTTCGTAATTATCCATGATACAGTTTTTTTAGATTAGTTTTGCAAAGATAGGAATTATTGGCTTGTGACGCACAAAAAACACAAAAAAAAGAGACCGACGCAACGTCGGCCTCTTTCATGCGTTCATTCCGTCCCTACGGAGATGGGTACGGGCAAGGGCTCGGAGACACTCTCGACGGAGAGCACGCTGTCCACGACATACTTGCTCATCCCCCGCCACGGCAGGGCGCCGAGGTACTCCTTGTAATGCAGCTCCACATGCTTGCCTGCGCAACGTTCCAGCTGACGGGCGACCCCCTCGTCCTTGACCGAGAAGTTGAACTCGTTCGACTGGATGGTCGCGTTGCTGTTGTTGGAGTTGTATCCGGGAAGGATCAGACGGCCTTCGTAGGTCTTGAAGACATAGCCCTTGTACACGAAGAAATTCATCTGGCCGGCCTTCACGCCACTGCCAAAGACGAAGTAGAACTTGATGAAAAACCAGCCGGCAAAGGCCAGCAAGGCCACCAGGCCGATGCCCAGAAACACTTTTCCTGCTTTTTTCATGGCTTCATGGTTTTGACGGCTTCCGGCCTCAACGGTAACGCTTACCGACCTCCTCCCAGTCGATGAGCTGCCACAAGGCGGCCAGGTGGTCGGGACGGCGGTTTTGGTAGTCGAGATAGTAGGCATGCTCCCACACGTCGAAGGTCAGCAACGGCTTCAGGCCCCGCTGGACGGGGTTGCCGGCATTGGTCTCCTGGGTGATGACGAGCTTCCCTTCCCCATCAGCCGAGAGCCACACCCATCCCGAGCCGAACAGGGTGGCGCCCTTCTTCACGAACTCCGCCTTAAAGGCGTCGAACGAGCCAAACTGGGCGTCGATGGCCGCAGCCAAGGCCCCTGTAGGACGGTTGTCCTCCCGGGGTGCGCGGAACTGGGTGAAATACAGGTTGTGGTTCAGGATCTGCCCGGCGTTGTTGAAGGTCCCTCCTTCGGCGGTCCGGACGATCTCCTCCAGCGGCAGGTTCTCAAACGGGGTTCCCTCGATGGCGGCATTCAGGTTGTTCACGTATGCCTGAAGGTGCTTGCCATGATGGAAGCCGATGGTCTCTTTGCTGATCACCGGCTCCAAGGCATCCGCCGCATACGGCAGCGGTATCAATGCATGTTTTTCCATAAGCTTTGCTTTGTTGATTTCAGATTCATCCCTGCAAAGATAAGAAAAAAATCATTGATTCATATACATTTGATAAAGTGCGGTTCGGTTGTCCGATTTCAGGCGCTTGAGGGCACGGTCACGGATCTGACGGGTACGCTCGCGCGAGATGCCAAGCTCCATGGCGATCTCATCCAGCGAATACTCCCTAGGACTGTCAATGCCATAGTACATGTCGATCACCCGGCGCTCTTTCTCGGAGAGGGCGTTGAGCGAACGTTTCACGGCGTTCTGGTCGGACTCGTTTTCGACCGCCTCATCGGTGGCCACCGAGTCCTGCTCCACATACACGTCGAGGAAGTTGCCGTCATCGTCGTCGTCGAGCGGGGCGTCGGTGGAGATCTGGCGCATGTTCATGCCCAACAGGGCCTGCACCTTCGATTCGGAGAGGTCCAACTCACGGGCCAGCTCCTCGGTGGTGGGCTTGCGATGGTACTCCTGCTCCAGCAGGGCAGCAGCCTTCTTCAGCCGGCTGATGGCACCGACCTGGTTCAACGGCAGGCGGATGATGCGCGACTGCTCGGCAACGGCCTGCAGGATGGACTGGCGGATCCACCATACGGCGTATGAGATGAACTTGAAGCCACGGGTCTCGTCGAAACGGCGGGCCGCCTTGATCAGGCCCATGTTGCCCTCGGTGATCAGGTCCTGCAGCGAGAGGCCTTGGTTTTGGTATTGTTTGGCGACCGAGACGACAAAGCGGAGGTTGGATCGGACCAGCTGGTCCAAGGCCCGTTGGTCGCCCATACGGATCCGTTGGGCCAGCTCCACCTCTTCGTCGGGGGTGAGCAGGCGTTCCTTGGCGATGTCCTGGAGGTATTTGTCCAGGGTGCCGGCATCACGGTTGGTGATGGATTTAGTGATCTTTAGTTGTTTCATAATCTTCAAAAAAATGTTGTTTTTATTGGTAATACTCGAAAGTCATGCGCATGCCGTTCGGATAGACCCCTTCGATGTAGGTCTTGCGCGAGCGGTTCGAGGCGATGGCGGACTCCAGGTCTTTCTTGTTCGACACGGCCTTGCCGTTGACGGCTGTGATGATGAATCCCTCCACTCCGGCGCCTTGGAAAGCGCCCTGACGGATCTCGACGATCTTAAGTCCGTTGTCAATGCGAAGCGTCTTCGCCTCTTGCTTGGAGACCGGCTGCAGCATCACGCCGAAGGTGGCGTTGTAGAAGCTCTCGCCTCTCTTGACGACGTCGGTTGAGCCCTCTTCGTTGAGCAGGGACACCCGGTAGTTGTGGTCGCGACCGTTGCGCACCACCTGGATGTCGACCTCGTCGCCGGGACGGTATTGACGGATCACCTCCATCAGTTGGGTGGTCGAATTCACCTCCGTTCCGTTGATCTGCTCGATGACATCGCCCTCACGGATGCCCGCCTTCTGGGCGGCGCCTTCCGGAGTGACACCCGCCACGTACACGCCTTTGATCTGTTCCATGCCCGCCTTTCCGGCTCGCTCGGCGTCCATCTCCTGGGGATAGATCCCGATGTAGGCGCGTTGCGTCTCACCATACATCAGCAGGTCGTCGACCACCTTGCGCACGATGTTGGACGGGATGGCGAAGGAATAGCCTTCGTAGGAGCCCGTATGCGAGGCGATGGCTGCGTTGATGCCGATGAGCTCGCCCTTGGTGTTGACCAAGGCGCCACCGCTGTTGCCACGGTTCACGGCCGCATCAGTCTGGATGAACGACTCCACGTTGCTGTTCTCGCCGAGGATGCCTATGTTACGGGCCTTGGCGCTCACGATGCCCGCCGTGACGGTAGAAGTCAGGTTGAAGGGGTTGCCCACGGCCAAGACCCACTCGCCCACCTTCACCTTGTCGGAGTCACCGAAGACCAGGTAGTCGAAGTCGGCGCCGTCCACCTTGACCAAGGCCAGGTCGGAGGTGGGGTCGGTCCCCACGATGGTAGCCTTGCGGACCACCTTATTATTAAAGGTAACCTCCACCTCGTCGGCACCCTCCACCACGTGGTTGTTGGTGACAATATAACCGTCGGGCGACAACACGACGCCCGAGCCGTAGGCCACCATCTTGTTGCTCTGCGACTGTCCCGGAAGGCCGTAAAGGTGCTCCAGGAAGGCGCCGAAGAAGTCGTTATAGGTGGTCGTCTTTTGGATAATGGTCGTCTTGATATGCACCACCGCGTTCACACTGGCCTCGGCGGCGTCTACAAAATCGGGGGTGTTTTCCGTCGGCAGGAAAGAAGCGCGGTACACCTGAGGGGTGTTCTGGGCCGCTTCCACCACGGTCTGAGGTTGCTGTTGCATAGCATTCGATGCCGTCTCATCCGACACCGTCTTGTTTCCACACGCCGTGGCTCCGAAAAGGGCCACAGCGACCACGGCCACCCTAAGGGTGGTCAAGCTCATTCTCTTAACACACATCATTCTAAAAAATCTCTAAAAACGGTTAGTTCATTTCTTTTGGTCTTCTTCATTAATGCACTTTTTTTGCCTTTATTGTGCCGAAAAGTGTAATTTTGGCAAAAATTAGCGCGCGCTGATTCAATCAAAAAATATGCCATGTTCCTCACTGACAACAACCTTTCACTACGCATCGCGGAGCCTTCCGACGCAGGACTGATCTACTGCTGGGAGAACGACCGAAGCATCTGGCGCGTAAGCGAGACCAGCGCCCCCACCTCCCGGTTCCAGATCGAGCAATTCCTGATCTCCAACAGCGACTGGATCGCCAATCGGCAGCTCCGTCTGATGATCGAGGTGGAAGGGGCCGACCATCCCATCGGAAGCGTGGACCTCTTCAACTACGACCCGCTCAACCAACGCATTGGCATCGGGGTGCTCGTCGAGACGGCCTACCGCCAACAGGGCTTCGCTTCCCGTGCTGTCAAATTGACACTCGACTACCTGATTCAGGACCTCATGGTCCATCAGGTGCACTGCCTCATCGGCGAGGACAACCTCCCCAGCCAGCGCCTCTTCGAAGGTCTGGGCTTCGTGTACGGGGGAAACCAAAAAGACTGGATCAAGACCCCCGAGGGATATCTCGACGTCCGCTTCTATCAAAAACTTGCAAACCACTGAACCATGAAAGCATCCTTTCAAGCCCGACAAAAGAAAAGACGCCGTACCACACGAATCATCCTACTGGTATTCAGCCTATTGCTGCTCATCGCCGCCCTGGCGGGCTATTGGCTGTTCCAAACCGTCATGCGCCCCATCGTCCGGACCCCCGACCAACAGGCCTTCCATCTCTACATCCCCTCCCATGCGGACTACCAACAGGTGAAGGACTCGCTCTATGCACACGACCTGATCGCCAACCCCAGCCGCTTTGAGTGGCTGTGTGCCAAGCGCGACTACCCCAACCACATCCATCCCGGACATTACGTCCTGCGCGACGGGATGAGCAACCGACAGCTCACCAACATGCTGCGCGGCGGCTTGCAGACCCCCGTGAAGGTCACCTTCAACAACCAACGCGACATCAACGGACTGGCAGGAAGGATCGCCCAACAGATCGAAGCGGACTCCATGGAAATAGTGAGTTATCTCAACGATAGGAAGACCTTGGACTCCTTGGGATTCGACCGTCGCACCCTCCCTGCCCTGTTCCTGCCCAACACCTACGAGTTCTACTGGAACACCGGAGCGAAGCCGTTTGTGGATCGGATGAAGCAGGAATACGACAAGTACTGGAACGAAGAGCGCCGCAACCTGGCCAAGGCCAAGGGACTCACCCCGATCCAAGTCAGCATCCTGGCCTCCATCGTCGACAAGGAGACCAACAAGACCGACGAGATGGCGCGCATCGCCGGGGTCTATCTGAACCGGCTCCGCGACGGCTGGCTACTGCAGGCTGACCCCACCCTGGTCTTTGCCCTGGGCGATTTCGAGTTGAAACGCGTGCTCAACGTCCACAAGGAGGTGGAGTCGCCCTACAACACCTATAAATACCCCGGCTTGCCTCCTGGGCCCATCTGCATCCCTTCCCTCGCATCGATTAATGCGGTGCTGAATGCGGAGCAACATCATTTTTATTATTTTTGCGCCAAGGAGGACTTCTCCGGCTACCACAACTTCGCCAAGACCCTCACGGAACACAACCGCAACGCGGAACGGTACCAGCGGGCGCTCTCCAAATTACCCCATTAGGGGCGCCAAGTCGACAAACCCCATCGGGGTTACCTGTCGAAAAACCCCATCGGGGTTGTCTGTCGAAAAACCCCATCGGGGTTACCTGTTGGTAGCCACGGGGTTGAAAACCCCTGGAACGAAAAGGGGTTGAAAACCCCTGGAACGAAATATTATAAAAACACCTATATATGAAAGCATTCAAAGCATACGACATCCGTGGTGAATGGGGCAAAGACCTCAACGAGACCATCGCCTACCGCATCGGTTATTTCCTGCCGCAGATCCTGCAGGCCGACACCTTTCTCGTGGGACGCGACATGAGACTGTCGTCCGACACCCTGTTCGAGAACCTCACCCAGGGCCTCACCGACGCCGGCGTCAACGTGGACGATATCGGCCTCTCCACCACCCCCATGGTCTATTGGAGCACGGCCCGTTACGGATACGACGCCTCGGTGATGATCACCGCCTCGCACAACCCCAAAGACCATAACGGGCTCAAGATCTCCAAGACCAACGCCCTTCCCGTCGGCTACGACACCGGGCTGAACTGTCTCGAGGCCTTGGTGGAGAGCGACCAGCCCTGTCCGGTCGCCGCTACCCGGGGCGTCATCCGCCACAAGGAAGTGAGAGACGACTACCTGGCCTTCCAACGCCAATATGTCGGCGACTGCTCCAACCTCAACATCGCAGTGGACTGCAGCAGCGGCATGTCCTCCCTCTTCGTCCATGAACTCGTCGGACCGGCGCATTACATCAACGACACCCCCGACGGCCGGTTCCCCAGCCATGAGCCCAACCCGCTGGAGGCAGCCAGCCAACAGCAGATCAAGGAGCTGGTCCTGAAGGAGGGCTGCGACATCGGCCTGCTCTTCGACGGCGACGCCGACCGCATCACCTTCATCGACGAGAAGGGACAGTTCATCTCGCCCGACCTGATGATCGCCTTCCTGGGCAACTACTTCCTCGGACAACGACACGACCAGGGTATCGTCCTGCAGGACATCCGCAGCTCGCGGGCCATCCAGGAATACCTCGACCGCTACCAGGCCGAAGTCGTCACCTGGCGGGTGGGGCGCGCCTACGCCGCCCTCAAGCTCAGGGAACTCGACGGTGCCTACGGCGGCGAACTCGCCGGGCACTATTACTTCCGTGACTTCTACTACTCCGACTCCGCCCTGTTGGCCGCCTCCATCGTACTCCGGCTACTGGCCGCCTTCAAGCGCCAAGGCCGCACCCTCAGCGACATCGTCCTCGAGATCTCGTCCTACCACAACTCCGGCGAGATCAACTTCAAGCTCAACCGCAAGCAGGAAGCCATGGACGCCGTCAAAGACCATTTCACCGCCCTGCAACAGCCCGACCGTTTCCTCGACTTCGACGGTTACCGTCTCGATTACGCCGACTGGTGGTTCAACATCCGTCCTTCCAACACCGAGCCGTACCTGCGTTTCCTCGCCGAGGCGAAAAACAAGGAACAGCTGGATGCCATTGTCGCCCAGGTTACGGAAATTATTCATACCTTTGCCGACTGATTCGTTGATCCAGATAGACCCTAACGACATGAAAAGACTGTGTTTCCTTCTCCTCGTGGCCAGCTGCTTCGTGCTCTCCGGCTGCGAGAACCCCGCCAAGTCCAGAAGCGCCTTGAACGAAGGCCTTCAGCTGTTTTACGACCAAGCCGACAACGTCAAGGCGGCCGAGTGCTTCCAGAAAGCCATCCGCTACGACAAGAGCAACTACGAAGCCTATCACCTGCTCGGCTGCACCCAGTTCAACCGCGGCCTATACGACGAGGCCATCCTCAATTTCGAAAAGACGTTGGAACTTCGTCCCGGCTTCTACGATGCCGAGTTCGCCTTGGGTAGGATCTACTACATGCGCCAGGACTACGACATGGCCTGTTTCTACTATAAGGCCGCCGAACAACACGGTAGGGATAACATGGAAGACTACGTGAGGACTTGCAAGTGACTTATTGGGGCCGAAGGGGTTCCATCCCCGTCGGCTTCGTGTAGTTTTCGGTACTGACGACGTCGCCATCTTCGTTATACGTCGTCCACATCCCGGTCTTCTCTCCGTGGAGGAACGCCCCGGTTTCCTTGAGGGCCCCTGAGGGATAATACGTCTTGGCCGTTCCTTCGCGCAACCCATTCTCATATTGGCATTCGGTCATCAAGACCCCGGTGTCGTAATACACCTTCGAGGCGCCATGCACCTTGCCGTTGCGGTTTTCCTCGACAAGAATCAGTTTCCCGTTGTCTTTCGAGAAGTAACGCCACTCCCCTTCCTTTTTCTGGTTGACATAATAGCCCGTGGCGATGAGCGTGCCGTTGGAGGCGTAGCTCTTGTTGAGCGCCCGGGTCCCCGACTTGTCGAACTGGTTGCTGGCCTTCAGCCTCCCCTGCTCGTCGTAGTATTTGAACTCGCCCACGCAAACGTCATTCTTGAACTGGCCCTCGTAGCGCTTCTGCCCATTGGGATGGAAGTCGACCCAGACACCCTGGCGGCGGCCTTTGTCGTCGGTACGGTTATACTCCTGTGCAAACACGGTCAGCGGAAGGAGCAGCAAGAAAAGGAGGCGTATTTTTCCCATATTTTGTTTTTATTTACAAAAGTAGTACATTTGCATTTTAATCTTCCACAAAACGCAACAAATAACATTTTAGTATAACATGACACTGATCAAATCCATTTCCGGCATCCGCGGCACCATCGGTGGCCAGCCAGGCGACAACCTCACTCCCATCGACATGGTGAAGTTCACCGCCGCTTTCGTGAAGTTTGTCCAACGCGACGTCCCCCGTCCCCGCATCGTGGTGGGACGCGACGCCCGTCTCTCTGGTTTCCTCGTCAACCAAGTGGTGTGCGGCACCCTGCAAGCCATGGGCGCCGACGTGCTCGACATCGGGCTCAGCACCACCCCCACCACCGAGATCGCCGTCACCGGCCTGAACGCCGATGCCGGCATTATCATCACCGCCAGCCACAACCCCCAGCAATGGAACGCCCTCAAGCTCCTCAACCGCCATGGCGAGTTCATCTCCGCCGCCGACGGCGCCTGGCTGCTCGACGTGGCCGCACGCGACGACTTCGCCTTTGTACCCATCGAGGACATCGGCCATTATGAACAGGTGGATGGCTGGATCGACCGTCATGTGCAGATGGTGCTCGACCTCCCGCTCATCAACCGCGAGGCCATCCAGGCTGCCCATTTCAAGGTCGCCGTTGATGCGGTCAACTCCACGGGCGGCATCGCCATCCCCAAGATGCTGCGTGCCCTCGATGTCGAGACCATCCTGGAGCTGAACTGCGAGCCCACGGGCCGCTTCGCCCATACGCCGGAGCCCCTGGCCCAGAACCTCACCGACATCTGCCGTTACGTCAAGGAACAGCACTGCGACTTCGGCGTCGTCGTCGATCCCGACGTGGACCGCCTCGTCTTCGTGAAGGAAGACGGCGAGCTCTTCGGCGAGGAGTACACCTTGGTGTCGGTGGCCGACTTCATCCTGCGGCACACCCCCGGCCCCACCGTGTCGAACCTCTCCTCCACCCGTGCCCTGCGCGACGTCACCCATGCCCATGGGCAGGAATACTTCGCCGCCGCGGTAGGTGAGGTCAACGTAGTTGAGAAGATGAAAGAAGTCGGCGCCGTCATCGGCGGCGAAGGCAACGGCGGCGTCATCTACCCCGCCCTCCACTACGGACGCGACGCCCTGGTGGGCACCGCCCTTTTCCTCACCCAGCTGGCCGAGAAACGCATCAAATGCTCCGAACTGCGCACCACCTACCCGGCTTATTTCATGTCGAAAAACAAGAAGCAACTCACGCCCGAGATGGATGTGGACCGCATCCTGGCTTCCGTTGCCGAAAAGTTCAAGGACGAAAAGGTCACCACCATCGACGGCGTCAAGATCGACTTCGAGGAGGGATGGGTGCACCTGCGCAAGTCGAACACCGAGCCCATCATCCGGATCTACTCCGAGGGCAAGACGGTGGCCGAGGCCGAGCGGCTGGGCAACCTGGTCGCCGAGCAGCTGTAAGCCGACCTGCGTCCTTCATTTGCAAACAACTCAAAACGATATACCATGGTGGGAAAAGCCAAAAAGAACAAGCGGTCGCGTGCAAGCTACCAATACCACGCGATCACCTTCAAGCTCTCGAGGGGACAGTACCGCTCCCTCAGAAACTACTGCAAAGCCCGTCGCACTACGCCCATCAAGCTGATCAAGCGCAGCATCTCGCGTTTCATCAGCACGTATGAATACGAAGTGCCGGCCGAACTCTACGTCACCGAGAACCAACTGTTGCTATTCGACGATGAAAAAGAATCATAGCATTGATTATCAATGTTTTATGATTTTTTTTGATTTTTTTGGCAAAAAAACGTTGCAGGTAACGTCAAAACCACTATTTTTGCAGTCGCAATTCGCACCACGGAGAGGTGGGTGAGTGGCTGAAACCAACAGTTTGCTAAACTGTCGTATCCCGCAAGGGGTACCGGGGGTTCGAATCCCCCCTTCTCCGCACACAAAACACGATGCTCTACGCATCGTTTTTTGTTTCGGGGTATGGCGCAGTCCGGCTAGCGCACCTGCTTTGGGAGCAGGGGGTCGAAGGTTCGAATCCTTTTGCCCCGACAAACTGAAAATGAGGGAGTTACGAGCGTTCGCAACTCCCTCAATTTTTTGGAAAAATCAAAATTTGCACTCCATTTGCACTCAGACTTTCGAAAATGGACACAAATTTGACTTTGATTTTCTTGTGGAATTTCATGTTTTTCGGGAACAAAAAGACATCAAAAAAGCCGCCCCTTTCGAGGCGGCTCACGCAAATATAGATAACCCATTAGAGAAATGGGATAGCTTTAGCCGGATAGATGGCCGTCTAAAGCGAGACAAAGATACAGCTTTTTCGGAAAACACAACTATATAATAATAAGGTGCGCTTTGATGCGCTTCCCCTCCCCTCCAAGGGACGGACTGGAGCCTGACTGGCTGACGAAGGCTGCGGGGCCAAAGCTTCCCCACCGGGGACGGGCTTCTCCCGCAGCCTTCGGCAGACAGGCAGCCCTCCGAATCGATTAAATTGCTGGAGTGGATTTGCAGATGACCGACCGAGGATGAGAAACGAGAGCGGGAAAACGCAAACCCACTATTAGCCGAAGGCGGACAAAGGTTGCGGCCAATAAGCTTCCTAAAAGATGTGAAGCCCTCCCCCGCAACCTTTGGCCGACTGAGGTATAATTAAAAAAGGAGAAGGCCTCCATCAGGAGACCTTCACCATCTTGATCACAATTACAATAGCGGTAATGATGACAGCCAGCAACACCACAACCATACCGAGCAGAAACCACATAAAGGCAGGCGGCTTCTTCTTCGCTGGAGGCGGCTCCTCGACGACTACTTGCGAATAGTGCAACGTATCGGAGAAGTGGACTGGCTCGGGTTCTGCCTCGTAGGTGACTGTGAGGCTGTCATCGGTGGCCGTCGCCGTGAAGGTGCCCTGCTCCGTCTGGATCTTGACGGCTTGGCCGTCAAGCAGCGGAGCAA
>JAEFAE010000051.1 GCA_016291135.1 Bacteroidales bacterium | reverse complement strand
CCGATCGCCCACACGCTGATTGCTGTGAAGTCGCTCATGAAAGGCCTTGACAAACTGCTGCTCAACGAAGACAAGATCCGTCAGGACCTCCAGCAGAACTACGCCGTGGTGGCCGAAGCCATCCAGACCGTCCTGCGACGCGAGGAGATCGAAGGGGCCTACGAGTTGCTGAAAGGGCTTACGCGCACCAACAAGCACATCGACAAGGCAGCCATCGACGCCTTCATCAAGGACCTGCCCGTCAGCAATGAGATCAAGGCCGAGCTGATGGCCATCACCCCGGAAAACTACACCGGGTTCAACTACTAGTCCCTCAAAACAACGCAACAGATGCAGAAAAGAAGATCGTTCCGTCGGATTCTAAGCTATGTGAAGCCCTATTGGTTTTCACTGATGCTGAACTTGGTCTTCAATCTGATCACGATCTTCTTCTCGCTGTTCTCCTTTGCGTTGCTCGTACCCCTGCTCAACCTGCTCTTCAAGACGGAGGCCATCGAGGTGGTGGCCAAGCCTGAGTTCGCCCTCACCTCCGACTACCTGATGAGTTACCTCAACTACATGATGAGCAACATCATCGTGGAGAACGGGCACCGCTACGCCTTGGTCTTCATCTGTGTGGTCCTACTGGTGGCTTTCCTCTTCCGAAACATCGGGCGGTTCTGTGCCTACTACACCATGGCCAAGGTCCGTGTGGGCACCATCAAGGACTTGCGCCAGGATTTGTACCACAAAACCCTGATTTTGCCGCTCTCTTACTACAGCAAGCAGAAAAAGGGCGACGTCATGTCGCGCATCACCAACGACGTGCAAGAGGTCGAGGTGTCCATCCTCAACTGGATCGAGTCGCTTATCAAGGATCCCCTCACCATCATCTTCTACTTTGCCTTCCTGCTGAGCCAAAGTGCCCGGCTCACCCTGTTCGTCCTCATCCTGCTACCCATTGCGGGACTGGTCATCGGCCGGATCGGCAAGGCCCTGAAAAAAGAATCGAAAGAAACCCAAAACAGGCTTGCCGGCATCACGGCCACCATCGAGGAATCCATCTCTGGATTGCGTATCATCAAGGGATTCAACGCCATAGGATACCTAAACCGGAAATTCGGAGAGCAAAACGAAGCCTATTCCAGATCGCTCCTCGGCGTGCATCGCAAACGCGACATGAGCTCCCCGATGAGCGAGTTCCTCTCGGCCATCGTGGTGATCATCGTGTTGTGGTTTGGCGGCAACATGATCCTTGGAGGAGGAAGCAGCTTGAGCGCCGCCGGATTCATCAGCTACATCGTGGTCTTCTCGCAGATCATCTCTCCCATCAAGTCGTTCGCCCAAGGCTATTTCAACATCAAGAAAGGCATCGCCTCGGCCGACCGCATCTTCGAGTTCATGGACGAAGACGAGGTGATCACCGAAAAAGAGAACGCCCTGACGATCAAGGACTTCAACCACGAGATCCTTTATCAAAACGTCACCTTCCGCTACGAGAAAGACGACGTGCTGAAAGACATCAACCTGAAGATCCCCAAAGGCAAGGTGATCGCCCTGGTGGGCGAAAGCGGTGGCGGCAAGTCTACGCTGGCCGACCTCCTTCCCCGCTTCTACGACGTATGCGAAGGCTGCATCCTGCTCGACGGGCACGACCTCCGCGACTACAAGATCAGCGACCTGCGCGGCCTGATGGGCATCGTCACCCAAGAGAGCATCCTGTTCAACGACACGGTGTTCAACAACATCGCCTTCGGCATGGAGAACGTGTCGAAGGAAGACGTCATCGAAGCCGCCAAGGTAGCCAACGCCCACGACTTCATCATGGAGATGGAGCAAGGCTACGAGACCAATATCGGCGACCGCGGCATGAACCTCAGCGGCGGGCAACGCCAACGGCTCAGCATCGCCCGTGCCGTGCTGAAGAACCCTCCTATATTAATATTGGACGAAGCCACCTCGTCGCTCGACACCGAAAGTGAACGGCTGGTACAGGACGCTTTGTCGAAGGTGATGAGCCAGCGTACTTCCATCGTCATCGCCCATCGCCTCTCCACCATCCAGCACGCCGACGAGATCATTGTCCTCCAAAAAGGCCAGATCATCGAACGCGGCACCCACGAAGAACTCATCGCCTTGAATGGCGTTTACAAGAAACTTACAGATTTACAATCGTTTAACTAAACAATAAAAAAACTATGACAATCCAAGAATTACAGCCCAGTGGCATCTGGAAAAACTTCCACAGCCTGACGCAGATCCCGCGTCCCTCAAAGAAAGAAGCCAAAGTGATCGCCTTCATGAAACAATGGGGCGAAGACCACGGCCTAGAGACGATGGTGGACGATTGCGGCAACGTGATCATGCGCAAACCCGCCACCCCCGGCATGGAGAACCGCAAGGGCGTCATCCTGCAGGCCCACCTCGACATGGTGCCGCAGAAGAACGACGGCAACCCGCACGACTTTGAGAACGACCCCATCGAGACCCATATCGAAAATGGTTGGGTGAAGGCCAACGGCACCACCCTCGGCGCCGACGACGGTCTGGGGGCTGCAGCAGCCATGGCCGTACTCGAAGCCACCGACCTGCAACACGGTCCCGTCGAGGCCCTCTTCACCATCGACGAGGAGACCGGCATGACCGGCGCCAACAAGCTGCAACCCGGCGTGCTCCACGGCGACATCCTGCTCAACATGGACTCCGAGACCGAAGGCGAGCTCTACGTTGGCTGCGCCGGCGGCGTCGACAACATCGGCACCTGGACGCCCAAATACGAAGACGTTCCGGCTGGCATGGTGGCCTACAAGCTCTTCGTGAAGGGCCTCAAAGGCGGCCACTCCGGCATGGACATCAACCTCGGCCGTGCCAACGCCAACAAGGTGCTCAACACCATGATGCTCATGGCCGCCGAGAAATACGGCCTCCGCATGGCCTGCATCGACGGCGGCAGCCTCCGCAACGCCATCCCGAGAGAAGCCATGGCCATCGTCGTCGTTCCCGAAGCCAAGAAAGCCGAATTCGAGACCTACGCCAAGGAATACGAATGCATCGTGAAGGAAGAGTTTGAAGGCATCGAGCCCGAGATGGCCATCCTCTGCGAACCTGCCGAGATGCCCAAGCAGGTGATCGACCTCACCACCCAAGACAACCTCTTCGGCGGCATCGCCAAGTACCCCAACGGCGTCATCGCCATGTCGAAAGACTTTGAAGGCACCACCGAGACCTCCTCGAACCTCGCCACCATCAAGATGGAAGACGGCAAGATCGTGTGCGCCTCCCTCACCCGTAGCCTCGTCGACGCCGACAAGGACAAGCTGGCCGCCCTGATCCGCAAGAACCTCACCGACAACGGCGCCGAGGCCTACTCCACCGGCGACTACCCGGGCTGGAAGCCGAACCCCAACTCCCCCATCCTCAACACCATGAAGGCGGTCTATCAGGAGAAGTTCGGCAAGGAAGCCAAGGTGATGGTCATCCACGCCGGCCTCGAATGCGGCATCCTCGGATCCAAGTATCCGCATTGGGACATGGTCTCCTTCGGACCGACCCTGGTGCATCCGCACTCCCCCGACGAAGCCCTGCTCATCGAAAGCGTCGCCCCCTTCTGGGAGTTCCTGGTCGAGACCTTAAAGAACATCCCGCTGAAGGAAGCCGAAGCCTAAGAATGGGCGGTTTTGAAAAAAAAGAAGAAAAAAAGTTGCGTCAATCAAAAAAATATGTAATTTTGCAGTCCCAAATCAAGGGGTATCCTTTTTAGAAATAAACAAACACATATACGAAAATGAAACGCACTTTCCAACCTTCGAACAGAAAACGCAGAAACAAGCATGGTTTCAGAGAAAGAATGTCCACTGCCAACGGCCGCAAGGTGTTAGCCCGCAGAAGAGCCAAGGGCAGAAAGAAACTGACTGTTTCTGACGAATACTAAAATAAAGATATTAGAAGCCGTTTCTATTTCTTATTTAAGGTATTAAAAAAAGGCCGCTGTCGCGGCCTTTTTTAGTTTATAGCATCGCCCACCTTGCCTTATTAAATAAAACTTTTAACTTTTAACTCTTAACTACCCTATACACTATCTCTTCCCCTCGGCGGGCGAGCCTCATCCTTTCTCTTTGCTCCTCGGGAAGCTCGTAATACAGCCGATCCTCCACCACCTCAAAGCCAGCCTTGCGAAGCACTTCGGCGTAGTCGCGACCGAATTGGCGCACATGGTCGTATTGGCCATACAGCCGCTGGCGTTCTTTCGGGTCGGTCACCGAAGGATCCTCAAAGGTATCGACATCGGGATTGATGGGAACCAGCAGAATCGCCCATCCCCCAGGCTTCAAGATACGCTGGATCTCCTTGAAAGCCTTGTTGGCATCGCTCACATGCTCCAACACGTGGTTGCAGATCACCACATCGTAGGTATCGGAAGGCTGGTCGATGGACGTCACGTCGAGATGCAGGTCGGCGATGGGAGAATCCAGGTCGGCCGTCGTATAATCCAAGTTCTTCAAAGCCCTGAAACGCTTCAAAAAGGGCTGCTCGGGGGCAAAATGCAAGACCTTCAACGGAGCCGTGAAGAAATCAGTCTTTTCCTTCAGATAAAGCCACAACAGCCGATGCCGCTCCAAGGAGAGACACTTCGGACACAACCGGTTGTCCATGGCTTCGCCGTAACCGTAAGGCAGGAACTTGCGGAAATGCTTGCCACAAACAGGACATTCCACCTTGTTGCCCCAGTAGAAAGGACGAATCAGAAAACTGAACAGATAGCTGCATCGGATCAGGAACTGACGGGGAAACAGCTTCGTGAAGAACGCAATGAGTTTTTTCATGGTGGTCGGATTAACGCGCTACAAATATACTCCAATTTCGCTTCACATTGTTTTTTTCGCTATTTTTGCCCACAAATACCGGCTTATGCGCTACTCCGTCATCGTTCCCGTTTACAACCGTCCCAAGGAAGTCGAAGAGCTTCTGGAAAGCCTGTGC
>JAEFAE010000006.1 GCA_016291135.1 Bacteroidales bacterium | reverse complement strand
CGTCGCTGAGGTCCTCACGACCGCTGCTCAGGTCGGTCATGGTGACGTCCTTGACATCGAAGCCGGCCAGGTAGAGGGCGTAGGCCATCTCACGGTCGCACTGGCAGCCCTTCTCACGGATGATGGCAGCGTTGATGCCGGACTTGCTGCGACGGTTCATGCGGATGCCGAGGTCCTTGGCCTTGCCCGTGAAGTCATGGCCGAAGCTATAGTGCAGGTACTGGCGCTTGTAGTTCTGGAAACGCTCCAAGGCCTTGCGCTCCCCACTCTGCTTGCGGTCGAGCAGGTACGAAGACTTGAACCAGACGTCGCGCAGGGCGTCGATATCGAAGAGATGGTCGTGCCCGTCGTGACGGATCGTCAGCTGACGCTTGACACACGGCCTGCCGATGACCTTGTAGCTGACGCCGAGGGCACGCAGCCGCTTGCGGGCAGCGCCGTCGCTCGCCACTTGGATCACCACCGAGGGCTTCTCACAGAACAGCACCGAGGTGAAGTCTTCCTTGTCGAAGTCCTTGAGGTCGATCTCCATGCCGTATTCGGTGTTGGCGAAGTTCATCTCCAGCAAGGTGGTGATCAGACCGCCTGCCGAGATATCGTGGCCGGCCAGGACGAGGTCCTCGACGATCAGCTGCTGCAGTGCGTTGAAAGCACGCTTGAAATAAGCGGGGCTTTGCACGTTAGGGGTGTGCTGCCCGATGGCGTTGACCGCCTGGGCGAAGCTGCTGCCACCCAACTCGAAGCCGTCTTTGGAGAAGTCGATGTAAAGCAACTCGGTGGCCATGTTGCCTTTCATCACCGGACGCACGGTCTTGCGGAGGTTGCTCACCTCGCCGGCGGCGGAGACGATGACGGTGCCGGGGGCCACCACCTTGCCACCGTCGGGATATTTCTGGGTCATCGACAGGGAGTCCTTGCCGGTAGGCACGTTGACGCCCAAGGCGACACAATAGTCGCTCAGGGCCTTCACCGCCTCATACAGGCGGGCCGTCTCGCCTTCCTGCTTGGCAGGCCACATCCAGTTGGCGCTCAACGACACCCCGGAGAGTTGGCCTTCGATCGGTGCCCACACCAGGTTGGTCAGGGCCTCGGAGACGGCCAGCCGGGAACCGGCGGCCGGGTCGATCAAGGCCGGGATGGAGGCATGCCCCAAGGCCGTGGCGAGGCCGCGCACGCCGTTGTAGTCGAGGGCGCTGACGCCGAGGTTGCTCAAAGGCAGCTGGATCTCACCCACGGTCTGCTGCTGGGCCACACGGCCGGTCACGGAACGGTCCACCTTGTTGGTCAACCAGTCCTTGCAGGCCACGGCTTCCAGCTGCAGCACGCGCTCCAGGTATTTATGGAAGTCTCTCTTGGTATAGCTTATCTTCTTGAAACGATACGGCTTGCTGGTATCGTGAAGCACCGTCTTGGGGGCGCTTCCGAAGAAGTCGGAGAGGGCCAGGTCGATGGGTGCCTCGCCTTCCTTGCGGACAAAACGCAGGCGTTCGTCGCCGGTCACCTCGCCTACCTCGTAATACGGGGCACGCTCGCGTTCGGCGGTCTTGCGGATCAGCTCCAGGTCTTTCTTCCGCACCAGCAGTCCCATGCGCTCCTGCGACTCGTTGCCGATGATCTCCTTGTCGGAGAGGGTCGGGTCGCCCACAGGCAGGTTGTCCACATAGACCACGCCGCCCGCGTCTTCAATCAACTCCGACAGGCAGTTCAGATGGCCGCCTGCCCCGTGGTCGTGGATGCTGCGGATGGGGTTCTTGCCCATCTCGGCCATGGCCCGGATGACGTTGCTGACGCGTTTCTGCATCTCAGGGTTGGCCCGCTGCACGGCGTTGAGTTCGATGGCGTTGCTGTATTGTCCTGTATCCACGCTGGAGACGGCGCCGCCGCCCATGCCGATACGGTAGTTGTCGCCGCCGAGCACCACGATGATGTCGCCCGGTTCCGGCTTCAGCTTCTTTGCATCGGCTGCCTTGGCAAAGCCGATGCCTCCCGCCAGCATGATCACCTTGTCGTAGCCCAGGGTCTGCTGCTCCTGGTGTTCGAAGGTCAGCACGCTGCCGTTGATCAAGGGCTGTCCGAACTTGTTTCCGAAGTCGGAGGCGCCGTTGGAGGCCTTGATGAGGATCTCCTCTGGGGTCTGGTACAGCCACTTGCGAGGCTCGGCACCCTGCTCCCACGGACGGTTGTCCTCGGTGCGGGGATAGGAAGTCATGTAGACCGCGGTGCCCGCCAGCGGCAGACTGCCCTGGCCTCCGGCCAGACGGTCGCGGATCTCCCCTCCCGTACCGGTAGCGGCACCATTGAAAGGCTCCACCGTAGTCGGGAAGTTATGTGTCTCCGCTTTGAGCGAGAGGATGGTGTCGATCGGCTTGATTTGGAAATAGTCCGGTCCACACTGGCCCTTGGGGGCAAACTGATCCACCTTGGGACCGAGGATGAACGCCACGTTGTCCTTGTAGGCGGAGACCAGCTTGTTGGGATGCTCCTTGGACGTCCTCTTGATCAAGGCAAAGAGGGAACTCCCCTTCTTCTGCCCGTCGATGATGAACGTGCCGTTGAAGATCTTGTGGCGGCAGTGCTCCGAGTTGACCTGGGCAAAGCCGTACACCTCGCTGTCGGTCAGCTTGCGGCCGATCTTTTGGGCAATCCCCTCCAGATAGACGATCTCCTCTTCGCTCAAGGCGAGGCCCTCCTGTTGGTTGTAGGCACGGATGTCGTCGATATGGCGCAAGGGTTCGGGCTTACGGTTCACGGTGAACACCTTTTGGTCGAGGTTGTGGTACATCGCCTGCAACATCGGGTCGAATGCAGCGTCTTTGGACGCCACTTCGTGGAATTCCTCGATACGGACGATGCCCTCCACACCCATGTTCTGGGCGATCTCGACGGCGTTGGTGCTCCATGGCGTGATCATCTCACGACGTGGGCCGATGAAATAGCCTTTGACCGTCTTGGTCTTGACCAAAGTGGCCTTGCCGAAAAGCCACGACAAACGGGAAAGTGATTCGGAAGAAAGTTCTGATACAGCATCAACGGCTATAACACGCTGATTTCCAGATTGGAAGAAGCTTATCATCATATTGCGGTTTAGCAAATTTATTTGCCCGCAAAATTAGCTATTTATTTTTAATTTACCAACAATTTCCTGCGTACAACCACCCGATTTCCATCCAACAACATCAACAGGTAGCAACCACGTTTCAATTCGTTTTTCAGTTTCATCGTGGCATCCTGCTCGTTACTGACGTTGGATTGAATCAACTTTCGTCCACTCAAGTCATACACAACCATCCATTCCGCCGCTACCGGAAGAGCGACTTCGTCGACCGACCACGAGGGATCCCAGATCATGTCGGCATACTCCGGATGGTCAATGAAGGGGTTTCGGTTATCCTGATAGTCGTTGTAAATCACATTGTTGCGGTCAATCTCCTTTTGGCTCACAGGATCCAACTTGTTCCAACGAAGCAGCATGGCCATGGCCCAAGGCTTGATCTCCGACTTGTCGGTCATGTCGGTCGTCTTCCAGCCAGCATCTTCTCCATAGTAACGGACGCTCATGTAAAAATAGGCCCGGGCAAAGTCACCCTTGTACGCGTCGATGGGCTCGAACACAGTCCCTGTATAACCCGGGGTCTTGCAAGTCCCCAACTTGGAACCGTTTTGGAAGGTGGTACCCGACCGGACCTCCCCGTAGGGATGGTCGCCCCGGTCGTGGTTGACCTGGCAGTCCGTCGGAAAGATATGGTGCAGATCCGTGCGAGGGGTGCTCTGCTTGTTGAACCAACTCTGGGGCCAGGAGTGCTCACGGTTGTAGCATGTGCCCTCCGTGTTGTTGCAGCCATCGCTGCCGCATTGGTCCACGCCCATTGAAAACGTATAGGGCGGGGTGCCACCCGGGATGTCCGAATACATGTCCCACACAACACCATTGCCCTTGTTGTCGGTGCTCCAGAAGGCGTTCCACAGATCGCCGTACGAATGGGTGGTATGCCCATCGATGATTTCATGCAAGGCCTCCTTCAAGGCTTGGCCGCTCAAACCCTCGGCCGAACTATAATAACCTGCTGGAGCCTGTGCCCGTCCCACCAGCATCCAGAAAACGAGTCCGATTAATACAATGTACTTTTTCATGATCCTTTTGTATGGTCCCAGGGCTAGCCTGTGCCGCCAAGGGTGATTCACTATTATCTAAAAACCAAATGCGCACCGCTCACCTCACCAAATCGGTGAACAGATAGAGGATGGCGATCACCGCCAAGAACACCGCCCCCGAGAACTCGACGAAGCTTGTGGTGCGAAGCATCTTGGGAGCATAGGGCACCCGGATCCACAGCCAAGACCACAGGAAGCCCGCCGCCGCCACGGCCAGGAAGAATCCGTTGCCAAAAGGCAGGTATCCCTCGCCGCAGATTCCCAAGAGGAAGGTGTTCATGGCAGACAGGATCCCCAGCAGCAGGTAGCCCCAGTTGGAAGTAAACGAATACAACCGCTTGGCTTTCAGCACCTTCATCGAATCGACAATCATCTTGACCGCCACAACGAGCATCATGGCAAAGACCAGATACGGGAGCAGATCGCCAAAAAGGTAGCTGATCGCCTTGCCCAGCAGGTAGCCGGCAAAGGCCATCAACGCCTGGGTGGCGGCAAAGACCAAAGCCACCAGGAGCTGTCGCGCAGGCCTGCTCTCCCCTTTCGGCTCCAGGCCGACGGCAAGCGGCACCACGCTGGTGGTCAGCGACAGCACATACAGGATTCCGATTACGATGGCAGCAGATGTCATGGCGCAAAGATAACAAAAAAAGTAGAGACGTTCCGAAAAACGTCTCTACATTTCAACAGCGTGATCGGGAAAATCATCCCAAACGCTTGAACTGGCAGGTGAAGTGACGCATCAGCTCGGCCTCCCAGGTGATCTCCAGACCACGTTTGATCTCGTGGCGGCGGTCATACACGTTCTTCAGGGCGGCGGCGATCACGTCCATGTGGTTGTTGGTGTACACACGGCGCGGGATGCACAGACGCACGAAGTCGTTGCCACCGAAGCGGTTCTCACGGGTGACCGGGTCGCGGTCGGCCAACACGTAGCCGATCTCGCAGGCGCGGATGCCGGCTTCGAGATAGAGCTCGCAGGTCAAGGTCTGGGCCGGGAACTCTTCCTTCGGGATGTTGGTCAGCACCTTGTCGGCATCGACGAAGATGGCATGGCCACCGGCAGGACGCTGGTAAGGAATGCCGTACTGGTCGAGCTTGTCGGCCAGGTACTGCACCTGTTTGATACGGGTCTCGACCATCTCGAACTCGATGTTCTCTTTCAGACCGACGGCCAAGGCGTCCATGTCGCGGCCGTTCATACCGCCGTAGGTCAGGAAGCCCTCGAAGGGGATGCAGAACAGCTTGGCGCCTTCGTACCACTCCTGCTTGTTGGTGGCGATGAAACCGCCCATGTTGACCAGACCGTCCTTCTTGGCCGACATCGTCATGGAGTCGGCGTAGCTGAACATCTCGCGGGCAATCTCACGCAGCGACTTGTCGGCGTAGCCTTCCTCGCGGGTCTTGATGAAGTAGGCGTTCTCGATGAAACGGGCGCTGTCCACGTTGACCGGCACGCCATACTTGTGGCAGAGCTCGCAGGTCTCGCGGATGTTCTTCATGCTCACCGGCTGGCCACCGACGGTGTTGTTGGTGACGGTAAGGACCATGAACGGCACATTGCCCTTGTTCTCTTGCAGCACCTTCTCCAGCTTGGCGAGATCGACATTGCCCTTGAAAGGCACCTCGAGCTGGGTGTCGTAGGCCTCGGCGACGGTGACGTCGATGGCGAAGGCCTTGCGGCTCTCGATGTGGCCCTTGGTGGTGTCGAAATGGGCGTTGCCCGGAACCACCATACCCGGCTTCACGAGGTAGGAGAACAGCACGTTCTCGGCGGCGCGGCCCTGGTGGGTCGGGATGACGTAGTTGAAGCCCGTGAGCTCCGTGATGGTGTCTTTCATGTGGTAGAAGCTGCGGGCGCCGCCGTAGCTCTCGTCGCCCATCATCATCGCACTCCACTGCCGGTCGCTCATGGCGCCGGTGCCGGAGTCGGTCAGCAGGTCGATGTACACATAGTCGCTCTTCAGCATGAAGATGTTCTGGTGGGCTTCCTCGAGCCACTTTTCGCGTTGTTCGCGGGTGGATTTGCGGATGGGTTCAACCATCTTGATTTTCCACGCTTCTGCAAATGGTAATTCCATAATATATGATTTAAAGATTTAAAATTCAACGATTTAACGATTTTCTTCCAGGATGAAAAACGATAAAAAGCCTTGTTCCAAGCAGGTGCTCAGAAACGGTCACGCTCCTTGACGTTGAGGTAAATCGCTTTCCCGATCGTTACAAACATGGGGACGCATTCAAAAATCGCTCAAAGATACGATTATTTTCGGATATACAGGTCCTTTTATCAGAAAAAACAACGCATGAAAAGCGCCCTCCTTAATCATCCGTCTCATAGAAAGTATCGGTAAGCCCAACACCGTAGGGCATGACGGCAGAGACCGTGATGGAGCGTTCCGGCGCATTGTGGATCCACGCCACCCGAACGTTGTTGCCCTTGGAAGACAAGATGACGCCTCCCTCCACCTGCCAACGGACCGCCAAGGGGGCCGGCTCCACGGAATAGCAGGCATTTTCCTTTACCTCAACGACTTCGAGGCTGTCAGGCACCACAATGTCATGGAAGAAATCCGACATCATTTCCTGAATGACGTAGAAATTGTCGTTCAATGTCTTGGTCCCAGGATCTACGTGCGGCGAGTGCTTGTATCCCGAGAAAGTGACCAGGTGCGCCTGATGGCCTAATTTAAGGGCACGGTCCACGATACACGACGATCCGTACATCCTATCTGCCAACAGGGTGTTCAACGGACTGGCGAGACCAAAGGGATAGTCATGGTCGTAAGGAACAATGTTGTCGGCATCGCCATGAAAAGCGATGATAGGGATGTTCCGGTCGCGCAGGAAAGCCGTGTCGGGCATGGCACCCCACATGTCGACGACGCCATGGAGATGGAAGTCGGCCTTGATGTCATTGCCACAGGTGTCAATGTCGCCCAGCTCCTCACGCAAAAAGTCGCCATGGGTGTAATCCGGCCGGGTTTCGTTGGTCATGAAAGCCAGGTTCAATGCCGTGATGGCACCCGCACTGGCGCCCCCCACGAAAATCATGGAAGTATCGATGCGGTATTCGTCCTGATGCGCGACCAAATAACGCATGGCGGCATGGGCATCCTGCACGGCACGATACCCCGCACGTCCGATGCTGGCCCTCGAAGGAAGGAAGCCGATCCGATAGTCGATGGAAGCCGCCACATAACCCAGCGAAGCGAGATGACGGCACCACCCCGTGATCGACACGTCGTCTTTCGACCCGAAATAGAAGGCGCCTCCGTGAATCAGCATGACCAAGGGATGTTTCTCCAACGTGTCGTTTTGGGGCAAAAACAAATCGAGGTGAAGATCCAAAGGAGTCTCTGTGATCGCCCGTCCCATCTGGAAAACCTTGTCCAAGGCATCGGTCTCATCGCCCAACTCCGACCAGAAGCCCGGGACATGGGCATAACAGAGGTCGCTGATCTCGTCAACCACGAACAGGTTCTTCCGATAGCGGTTGTTTTCAAAATCCTGAAACGCGGGAACTTCATGGACATGGATCGTGAAGAAAGCGGTCCCCAGCACACTTAGACGCGCATAACCGTCGGCAACCCGCTCGTCCAACGACCGAATGCGTGGACGAAAAGTCTCCTTCTTTCCATTATAGTAAAGCCGTGCGTTACGTCCCCTGGCCTCCAGCCGAAACGGAAGCGTATCGGACATGGTTTCCGTCAGTTTCATGTAATGTCCCTCGATGAGGAGGCTGTCGCTATGCTCAACAAAGACAAGATAGTCCCGCTCATCAATCGCAGCCTCAAACACCGCAGGGGTTTCAATGACTGGGAAAACCACTTGTTTCAAAAAACGAATCTTGTCTTCACGGTTGTTTCCGAAAAGACAGGAGACCAACAGGAGCGAAAACAGGCAAAGGCAAATACGTTTCATCGGCATGATCCCAACTTAAATGGATTGTTTACTAAAAAATGGACATACAAAAATACTTCAAGTGTTTGTTCTTTCCAAAAGATATCTTTCTTATTTTTGGATTCTAAACAAGGACAATCATTAATTCCAAGACGATTATGTTCAAATTCAAATCACTCCTCTTATCCGCCCTCCTGCTGGCCGGCATGAACGTCCACGCCCAGGAGGACCACGAGATGTATGTAGGCGCCTGCTGCACCAGCATCATGGTGGGCAAGAACGCCTCTACCGACGGTTCCGTCATCACCTCGCACACCTGCGACGGCCGCTACCGCACCTGGATGCGTTGGGAAGCCGCCGCCGACCACGAGAAGGGCGAGATGCACAAGGTGTACAAAGGCACCATGCACACCGAAGACCCCTTCGACAACCGCAAGGTGGAACTCGCTGGCGAGATCCCCCAAGTTGCACACACCTACGCCTACCTCAACACGGCCTACCCTTGCCTCAACGAGAAGCAGTTGGCCATCGGCGAGACGACCTTCTCAGGACCCGACACCTTAGTAAATAAGAACGGCATGTTCCTGATCGAAGAGTTGGAGCGCGTGGCCCTGATGCGTTGCGACAACGCCCGCGACGCCATCCAGCTCATCGGCCAGCTCGTCAAGGACTACGGCTACGGCGACGGCGGCGAGTGCATCACCATCGCCGACAAGAACGAGGTCTGGCAGATGGAGATCCTCGGCGAAGGCCCCGACAAGATCGGCGGCGTGTGGGCGGCCAAGCGCGTCCCCGACGACGAGGTGGGCGTCAGCGCCAACATCGCCCGCATCGGCAAGCTCGAACGCAAGAGCAAGGACTTTTACTGCTCCGACAACTGCGAGAAGGTAGCCAAGAAATACGGCCTCTGGGATGGCGAAGGCGAATTCGTGTTCTGGAAGGCCTTCCGCGCCGACTACGGAGGCGGCAAGAACTACAGCGACCGCGAATTCTTCATCCTCAGCCAGCTGGCCCCCTCGCTAAACCTCAACCGCGACATGCCCGAACTGCCCTTCTCGGTGAAACCCGACGAGAACGTCGACGTCCGCAAGGTGATGGAGCTCTTCCGCAGCACCTACGAAGGCACCGACATGGACATGACCCGCAACATCAAGATGGTGACCAAACGCCGCCAAGACGACGGCAGCGTCAAGGAAGACACCGTCATCAGCCCGATCGCCAACCCCTGGATGACCGGCACCCTTCAGAACACCTTGAACTTCCTGGCCCCCGAGACCGTGAAGTTCCAACGCACCGTGGCCGTTGCCTGGAGCAGCTACCATCACATCATCCAATGCCGCAGCTGGGTGCCCGACGAGATCGGCGCCATCTGCTGGATGGCTTGCGACAACCCAGGACAGAGCCCACGCATCCCGATCTTCTCCGGCTCCACCACCCTGCCCGAGGGCTTCGACAAATGCGGTCAGCTCCGCTACCGCGAAGAGGCCTGGATCTGGGACTACCGCCGTGCCAACAAGCTCGCCACCGTGATGTGGGGACGCACCAAACCCGTCCTGATGGGCAACGCCAACCGCTTCGAAGAGAAAGCCTTGGAAGAGATCCCTACCCTCGAGAAAAAGGCGATGACCCTCCTCAACGAAGGCAAGAAAGACGAAGTCACCAAGATGCTCAACCAATACACCAAGGACTTTGCCGCCACCACGCGACAAACCTGGAAGGAAATGGAACACCAGTTCTGGTACTGGTTCGGGATGGGTTTCTGATGGTTGAAAGCCAAAAGCAGAACGTTACCAACCACACAAAACAAAGAAGGGATGGCCGAGGCCATCCCTTCTTCTGTCTTCCGACTTCAGTCTTCCGACTTCCAATCAATAGAAGTTGGCTCTGTTGTCTTCAATCTTGGCAGTGTTTCTCAAGGCATTGTACACGCCGTTGTTCAACACGCGGTTGTTGAATTGCGAAGTCTTTTCGCGGAGGATGTTGCTGTAGTCGGTGGTGGCGGGAGCCTCTTGGATCTTCACGTTCTTGACGATGAAAGCGCTGGAGTTGCCAGCCACAGGACCGGCCACTTCACCTTCCTTCATGCCGAGGATGGTGCCGATGATGTCGGACTCGACACCGTAGTTGCTCAGCACACGGCCTTCGAGGTTCACATCGGTCACGGTGGTTCTCTCGGCGCCGAGTTCGTTCACCATGCGGTCGTAATCGGTACCACAGGCCTTCATCTTCTCGACGGCAATCTCACCCTTCTTCTTGTTGAGGATCTGATACTTCGACTGTTCGGCGACAATCTCGAGCGGGGCATAGCCTTCGGGAACCACTTCCGTCAGGGCAGCCACCACAAACATGTCGTCCATCTCGAAGATCGAAGAGACATCGCCCTTCTTGGTCTTGTCGTCGAAGGCCCAGCGGACGATCTGACGCGGGTTGTCGATACCGGTGATCTGGTAGGTAGCCACACCCATCTTGGGCATGCTACGCTTGGTCAGACCCTGCTCCTCGATAGCGGCGTTGAACTGGTCGTAGGTGCGGTTCTCGGTGACGAACTTGTTGGCGATGGCAAACACATCCTGGTAGGTCTTGGTGCTGAACGACACATCGTGCTTCAACACGGCCAGGCGGGCCTTGGGCTGCATCTCGGTCTTACCCGTCACCTTGATGACATGGAAGCCGAAAGGCGACTCAACCACGCCGATCTGACCCACAGGGTTGTTCATCACATACTCGTTGAAGGTAGGCACCATGACGCCGTCGGTGAACCAATCCAGGTCGCCACCCTTTTCGGCGGAACCCTTGTCGGAAGAGAACTGGGTAGCCAACTCGGCAAACAGTTCAGGCTTCTTGACGTTCTTCTTCAACACATTGGCGAGGCTGTCGGCAATGGCTTGGGCACGCTCCTTGGTGGTGATGGTGTCCTCGCTGCGGAAAGCACCGGCAAACGGGATGAGGATGTGGCTGGCCTTCAGGGAGTCGGCACGGTTCTGGAAGTCGACGATACGCACCAGGTTGTAGGCGTCATTGTCGAAGTAAGGACCAAACACAAAGCCAGGCTGGTTGCCGTTGTCGAAGATCACGTTCTCGATGGCGGCAGGCACATCGCTGCGACCCATCCAAGTGCTGTCGTAGCGGGCGTCGGAGTTGGCGTTGACGAAGCTGGCGACGTTGTCGGTGTTGGTGAAGTCTTCCTTGAGGTTGGCGACGAACTCGAGCGCGTCCTGACGGTCCTCAGCCGACGGCTTGATGTCGAACACTACGTATTCGATACCACGTGACGCATCGGTCTCGAAGCGGTACTTGTTTTCCTCGTAGAAATTCTTCTTGTCCTGGTCGGTCACCACCACGGTCGAATCCGGAATGGTGGAATAACGCAGGGCGATCACCTCGGCCGTAGCCTTTTCGTTCTTGTTCTCGTAGTATTTCTGGGCCAGCTTGGCGGGCACGAAATACGAGGCCTTCACCAGGTTGTTGAACTTGGTCTCGAGACGGTTTTCCTTGATGGCGTTCTCGAAGTCGATCCACTGGTTGCGGGTCTCCACCGGGAAGTTATCGAGGTTCTGGAGATAGCTCTCCACCATCTCACGGTTGAAGTTGCCGTTACCGTCGCTGAAGTTCTGGACCACCCACTGGTGCGGCTCCTCGCCCACAAACTGGTCGTAAAGTTCTTCTGACGAGACATTCATGCCAAGCGCATCATACTCCTTGGTCATGATATGGTCTTTGATCATTTGCTCAAGCGTGCTGTTGTAAACGCTGTAGGTTTGCGCGGAAGTAAGGTTGTTGCCATTGCTTCGCTGCATGTTCTCCATGTTCTTGGTCCTCAGATCCTCAAAGTCCTTGTAGGGAATCTTCTCGCCATCCACGACGGCCACGTTGAACTCGCGGTGGCGTCCGGTGCTTTGGAAAAGATCTTGAAGGACAAATGCCAACAGGGCAAGACCAATGATTGCAATCAACAATCCTGAGCGCTTTCTGATTTTTTCAATTGCTGCCATAATGCTTATCTACTTTTATCAATAAAATATTCAAAATTTGAGCCTGCAAATTTAGTAAATTGAATTCAATCTCCGACCAAATTGGCAAACTTTATTATTTCTTTCAGCTAATCCGCTTTAACTCAACCTCTTCCAGTTTCATATCGGTGGCCTTCAGCACCTTGATCCGATAGTTCCCTATGGTCAGTTCCTCCCCTGTTTCGGGGATGTTCTCGTAATAGTGGAGGACCATGCCTGCCAGGGTTTCGTAATCGTCCGACACCGGAAGGTCGAGCTTGTAGGTCTCGTTGAGGTAGTCGATCTCCAGTCGGGCGGAGAACACATAGGTGTCTTCCTTCACCACCTTCTCGGTTTCTTCCTCCTCGTCGTACTCGTCCTCGATCTCACCGAAGATCTCCTCGATGACATCCTCCATCGTGACGATGCCAGCCGTTCCGCCAAACTCGTCGACCACCACGGCCACCCCCTGATGCTCCTGGATGAAGTGCTTCAGGAGCCGGTCGGCCGTATAGGTCTCCGGGAAAAAGCCGATCTTCCGCACCAGGTCCGAAGCGGTCACCTCGCGATGGTGTGCCAATGCCTCCACCACGTCGTTGAGATGGATGTAGCCCACGATGTTGTCGATGTTGTCCGAATAGACAATCAGCTTGGAGTGCTTGGTCTCCTCGAAACGGTCCTTGAGCGCATGAAGGTCGTCGGTGAGCCTGACGGGCTCGATCTCGTTGCGTGGTGCCATACACTCACGGAGCTTCACCGAACGGAAGTCCATGGCGTTCTGAAACAGCTGGATCTCCTGCTGCACGTCTTCGTCGGACTCCTGGGGGTCGGCGTATTCCGAAATGTAGTCGTCGAAGTCCACCGTGCTGATGCGGTATTGCTGCTGGTCCATCCGCATGCCGAAAAACACCCGGATGATCAAGGCCGCGATGCCCGAATAGATGAGCGTCAACGGATACAGCAGGTAGTAGCAGCACACCGTCGGGAACGCGAAGAACGACAGGATGCCGTTGGGGTTGAGGCGGAAGAGGATCTTGGGAAGGAACTCGGCCACCACCAGCACGATCAGGGTGGAGATGACCGACTGGACCAGCAGGATCATGAATGCCACCTCGAGCGAGGCAGGCAGGATCCACAGGGCCACCGGCCTCAGCAACCTGGCGATGGCGATGCCGTAGATCACGTTGGCGATGTTGTTGCCAATCAGTAGCGAGGTGATGAAACGCGACTGGTTCCTGAAGAACAGGCTCATGATCTTGGCCGAGAACTTGTTTTTCTTCAAGTCGACTTCCAGCTGCAGCCGGTTGGTGCTGTTGAAAGCGATCTCGAGCCCCGAACAGAGGGCCGAGAAAAACAAGGTGACCACCACAACAATCCAATCGTTCATCACTCGTCCTCCACCTCAAAAGTCGCCTGGCCGTTGTAAATCGTATATTCCTCGAAGTTCTCTGACGACACCAGGCTGTCGCCGGAGATGTCCTTGTCGGGCATGATGATCCGTACCTTGGACCGCGTATAGAGCATCTTGGTGTTTTGATACCAATACAGCTTGTCCGACATCAGCTTCTGGCTGCGCTGATGGTTCTCCACCACGACATTTCCGGCGGCTTCCACCAGCTTCTCCTCGTTGCGGTTGACCCCATAGTCGGCGCTGATCTCCGACACCGCACGATGATGACGGTCGAAGATCGAGGCATGGAATCCCTTGGGGAACTCCAGATAGCCCGTGTCACTGCCGTGACGCACCATCATCGGCGCCATCAGCTCCACCTGGACGATGCCCGAGTCGCTCCGATAGAACACGACGTCGTAGGCGACCACGCCCGAGAGCGTGTCGTCCGAAGCCATTTGCTGGATCACCGAAGTGGGGTTGCCACACGAAAACAACATCACAGCCACGAAGGCTGTGATGTTGTAGATCCGCAGTCGTTTGCGTAGGTGCGATTTCACCGCCACAAGCTGCTGTTTTACTTAGAGGCTCTGATGGTCGTCGTTTCTCCGATCCATCCGCCCACGGTATAGGACTGTCCTTCCGCGTAGTCGTTGAAGAAGATGTTCTCCGTGGTGGGGAAGTGCGATCTGTAGGAGGCGGCCAAGCCGTTGGCACGAGCGGCAACCGAAGGATCGATGGCGGCAGCCCTGTTGCACTTGTCGACAGCCACCCAATACACCTCTTTGCCACCGAACTTGCTATCGGCGAAGGAGGCGGCTGAACCTGCGTATGCCTGGCCGATCAGGATGTAAGGCTCACCAGCGGTCGGGTCGACGGCGGCGGCACGACGGGCGGCGTCGCGGCACTTGCCATAGGCACCCATGTTCAGGTAGCAGTAGGCCAGGTTTCTGTAGGCTCTGTACACGCGGTCGTTGTTCGAGGCGGAAGTGGCCTGCTCGAAGTACTTGGCGGCCTCGCCGTTCTTGCCGTCCTTGAAGAGCTTCACACCGATGTTGTAGGCGGCTTCGGGGCTGGGCTCCATTTCATAGAGCTGCTTACTGGCATCGAGGAAGAGCTTGGAGTCGGTGCAATCCTTCTTGTCGAGGATGGTGGTGATACGCTTCAGGAGGGTGATGTCGTCCGGCGTCTCAGCCATCTTGGCGGTGAACACCTTGATCAGGTCGTCGCACGAGGCGTAGGGCTGGAACAGGTTGTCGATGTTGTTCTTCACACCCTTGTTGATGTTGATGTTCTTCTCATTCTTCTCGATCTGCTTGTCGAAACCGGCGACGGCGTCGTTGTCGGCAGACTCCTCGGCATTGGCTTTTGCTTCCATCAGCTGGGCTTCGTTCTCGGCGAGCACCTTGATGTTGTCGTCGAGCACCTCGGAAAGCTCCTGATAGACGTTGATGATGGTCATCTTCTCTTCCTTGCCGTTGTTGACCATGTCGATGGTCGACTTGAAGTAAGCGTCGATGTAGGCGCCCTGCAGCTGCGAAGGATCCAAGGCAACAGCACCTTTCAGCACGTTGTAGGCTTCTTCGTAGCGGTTCTTGTTATAGGTATAGATCAAGAGGCCCTTGCGACCCATGATGTTGGCCACCTGAGAGGCACCCGTCTTGGGGTCGTTCGGGAAGCACTTGGCACGGGTGTCCATCAACAGGCAGAGCGTGTCGATGTAAGCGTCCTTGTCCTTGGGGTTCTGGCGGATGAGGTAATCCAAAATCTTCTCACCGTTGGTGTAGGTGTACTGGGTGGCACGCGGGCCGGTCAGGAACACCTCACGCCAGGCGGAGATCATTTCGTTGTTCACGGCATCGGGAGCGAACTTGGCGGCTTCCCATTGCTTGTAGGCCTCACGGTAGATGGAGATCTTCTGCACGCAGTTGACGCTGTCAGCGCCGTACTTCGACTGGGTGGCAAGATCCTGTGCGAAGACACTGCCAGCCAAGCCAAGGATGGCAGCCAGAATCACTAAACTTCTTGTTTTCATTTCATTTCAATTTTTATGGTTTGACTTTATCTGTATTTTCTCTTGAGGAACCAACGCTCGTTGATGGAGACGCCGGCCGACAGCTTTACGAAATTTTCCTGGATCAGGTTAGCAGATTTCGTGCCACATTTTCCGATCTCCAATGCCAGCACCGCTTTCGACTGGGAACGGGGCATAGGCAAGGACATCCCAGCCGTCACACCTATTTTATTAATAGATTGTCCGTGGATGTTCAAGTAGGTTTGCTCATAGAAGGCGCCCATCCGGTACGACACCCTGGTCCAGTAGTTCGACACCGAGGAGGAGGTGGGGATGTATTCCCCGCCCACCGACACACGCCAGGCATCCTGCAAGGAATCGTTGACCCCATTGCGGCGGAAGGTGCTCCATTGGTTCCAATCGAAGTCGGCACCGATGGTCCAGCGGTTTAGCTTCTGGAGGCTGACACCCACCCCAAAACCGTGAGGCATGGCAAAACGGGCATCCTTGTTCTTGTCGTAGAAGATGGTGTCGATCAGGTACTCCGCCCCCGTGGTGTTTTCCTGGCTGCCTTCGAGCGACCGGATGTAGATGGTTTGGGTCCCCTTCAGGTTGATCTTCTGGTTGTAGGTGATGCCGGCACTCAAAAGGTACTCAGGAGCCACGTTGCCCTGATACATCACACCGTAGTCGAACATGAAGGCGCTGATCATGACGTCGCGGCTGCGACGCGAGCTGATGAGGTAGGTGGAGTCGGGAAAACTCAGTGTGGTGGTCGACTTGCTGTCGCCAAACACATAGTTGGCGTTGGCACCGACGGCAAAATGCTTGCCCAGACGGAACGCGTTGCCCAGGAACACTTGGTTCAGGCCGCCTGCCCCCTGGAACGTTTGGTTGTAGTTGCCCAGCATGTCATCGTAGAAAGAGGTAACCACGTTGTATCCGACGCTGCTGTAGGGTTGGGCACCGACGGCTACCTTCCACCAGTTGGTAAAGGCGCATCCCATGGCCACATAGTCGAACGAGGCCGCGGTGGCCCGCTCCGACAGCGACGAGGTGCTGAAGGTCGACCCCTTGGCATACACGCCGGCATCGAACAGGAACGTCAACGTGTCGATCATGGCATACGAAGCCGGGTTGGCCGCATTGACCATGTTCTTCCCGAACTGGGCAGCCGACACGCCGCCCATGCCTTGGAGGCGGGTGTTCATGGTCTTGTTCCGGACCTGGCCCAACCCGAACATGGAATACGGGGAGTCCACGTTGGCTTGGGCAAAGACGCCGCCGCACAACAGGGCCAACAGCGCTGTCAATATCACTTTATTAGGGGAGCCTTTCTTCATGATGCGATTGTTTCGGGGTGCAAATATCCGAAAAAAAACTGAAATTTTTAAAAAAAGTATTGTCGATTTCAAAAAAAGCTGTATCTTTGCATCCGCAAACAACGCTGGTACCATAGCTCAGTTGGTAGAGCAACGGACTGAAAATCCGTGTGTCGCTGGTTCAATTCCCGCTGGTACCACAACAAAAAAGCCGGACGATTGTTCGGCTTTTTTGTTTTATTACTATTTTTGCACGTTTTGTGCTCGTCTATTACCGAATCATGAAGAAATACCATAAACTGTTGCTGGCAGTGACCAGCGGATTGCTACTATGGGCAGCATGGCCAGTCAGAGGCTTGGCTGCACTGTCGTTCATCGCCTTGGCGCCCCTGCTTTATGTGGAAGAAAGGATTAGTAAAGGAGAGAAAGGGAACGTGTTCTGGCTCTCCTTCGTCACCTTCCTGCTGTGGAACGTGCTGACCACCTGGTGGGTGTGGAACGCCACCCCAGCAGCGACTCTGGCGTGGATCCTGAACGCCCTGTTCATGGCCATCGTGTTTTGGGCTTTCCACTTCACCAAGATGAAACTGCACAACGACCGCTGGGGCAACTTCCTGCTCATCCCCTACTGGATGGCCTTCGAATTCCTGCATTACTACTGGTCGGCCAAATGGCCCTGGCTCAGCCTCGGCAACGTGTTCTCCACCGCCACTACCTGGGTGCAATGGTACTCGGTGACGGGCGTGGCAGGCGGCACCCTCTGGATCCTGTTGGTCAACATCCTGATCAGCAACCTCGCCTCAGCTGAAAGGGAGAAGGACAAAAAAGCGATTCGCTGGAACGCCCTCACCGCCATCGCCTTGCTGGCACTACCCATCGTAGGAAGTAAGATCGCCTACAACCGCTATGAAGACCAAGGGGTGGACACCGAGGTCATCGTGATCCAGCAAAACTGCGACCCCTGGAACGAACAGTTCGACAAACAATACTATGACGCCACCATCCAGCGTAACGTCGATCTGGCCGAACGGCTGGTGACCCCCGACACGCGCTTCGTCGTCAGCTCCGAGTCGGCCATCCAAGAAGGCATCTGGCTCCACGACATGCACGACGTGAGGGCGCTGCAGATCCTTGGGGGTTTTGAGGAGAGGCATCCGCAGACCTGCATCGTCATCGGAGGCACCACCTACGAATGGGTGCCCAAGGGCATGGAAGACGACTTCCCGGCACGACAGATCGGCAACTCAAACAAGTATTATTACGCGCACAACTCCGCCCTGCTCATCGACACCGTCAACGTACAGCACCGCAACAAGTCGAAGCTGACGCCTGCCGTGGAGGCCATCCCCGAATGGATGGGCTTCCTGAAGAACTTCAGCATCACCATGGGCATCGCCCGAGGCACGCTGAAAACGGACGCCACCTCGCATAACATGAGCTTCGGCAACCATGTCGTCGGCGTTCCGATCTGCTATGAGTCGGCCTTCGGCGGCTATGTGAGCGAGTTCGCTCGCAAAGGCGCCGACCTCCTCTTCGTCATCACCAACGACGGTTGGTGGGGCGACACCCCCGGCTACCGTCAGCACTTCGAGTTCTCCAAGCTGCGCGCCATCGAGAACCGCCGGTGTGTGGCCCGCTCGGCCAACACGGGCAAGTCGGGCTTCTTCAACCAACGGGGCGACGTGCTCCAGAGCACCGAATACTGGAAGGAAGACGTCATCAAAGCCACCTTGAAAGCCAACACCGAAAAGACGTTCTATACACGACACGGGGACTATCTCTATCGAATCGCGATGTGGATGACCTTTGGACTGCTGCTGGTCACCTTGGTATTGACCGTAGCCGGATCGTTGAAACGCCCCAGGAAGCGCACATCCCGATAGGAATGCGCCATCGGTAGAAGAAGCCCTCCAACATGAACACGATCCGATTATCCCTAGGCCCGTTCCAAGGCATCACCGACGCTCCGTTCCGAAACGTCTTCAAAAAGCATTTCGGCGGCATCGACAAATACTACACGCCTTTTTTCACCGGCATCCAAAAGGATCATGCCAAGAACCTGCAAGTGGAAGAAATCGACCCCGCCTGCAACGACGTGGAGACCTTGACCCCGCAGCTCTTGAGCACCGACGGCGAGGAGATCCTACGATTTGCTGCCCAATGCAAGGAGTTGGGTTATAAGGAGATCAACCTAAACATGGGATGCCCTTTTCCCAGGGTCGCCAACAAGAAACGCGGCAGCGGACTCCTTCCCTATCCCGAGAAGATCGAATCGATGCTCAGCACCGTATTTGAGCGTATCGACCTGAAATTCAGCATCAAATGTCGGTTGGGCTATTTCAGTCCGGATGAGATTGTCCCCGTGATTGAGGTGTTCAACCGATATCCGTTAAGTGAGCTGATCATCCATCCCCGCATCGGAAAGCAACTCTATAAAGGGGAAGCCGACGTGCCACGTTTCGCCGAACTGATCCACACGATCAAGGCACCGCTGGTCTATAACGGCGACATCGTTTCGGTGGAAAGTTTTGAACGAATCAGCGAAGTAGTAAAACCCGTTAATGAGTTCATGTTGGGAAGAGGGTTGCTGGCAAATCCGTTTTTGGCGGAAGAGATTCGTGCCGGGTTGGGTGGCCACCCCCACGCTTCGCTCGGGGCAGACGCTGCTCCGCTAAGCGCCGTTCCTCGCAATGACGTCCCCAACGACAAGGCCACAAGGCTCTACGCCTACGTTGTGGACCTCTACGAAGATCGCCTGCGCCACGCCGGCGGCAGCCCCAAGGTGTTGGGAAGGATGAAGGAGCTGTGGTCGTACCTGATGCACGCGTTCGACGAGCCACAAGACATCTGGCGCAAGATCAAGAAGATCAATGCGCTCAAGGAATACGAGGACGCAGTGGAGACCGTTTTCCGGGAACACCGGGTCCTTTAGCTTTTTTGGGGAACCTTCCTTATTTAATCCAATACACGTAGTTTTCCTTACGCGGTCTGGCTTCCGGATAGTCGCCGGCGGTGTATCCCAGGATGCAGTTGCCAATGCCCACGTATTTGGTGTCATCGATGCCCAGATCACGCAGGATGGCCTTGCCTTCTTCGGTTTCGAAAACCTCTTTGGCGCGATGGATCCAGCAGGAGCCCAGGCCTTTGGCGTGGCAGGCGTTCAACAAGTTGCCCATCACCAAGGAGCCATCCTCTTTCCAGGTCATGGCAGCGGTGGTATCGGCCAGCACCACCAGCACCACCGGGGCGCCGTAGAACGGGTCGCTGTCCATGCCAAACACGGCGGCGTTGAGTTGGCTCATCTTGTCGCGCACCTCACGGTTGGTGACGGCAAGGATGATGGGAGCCTGGCGGTTCATGCCTGTGGGTGCGTAGGTACCCGCCTTGCAGATCTCTTCAATCACCTCCATGGGAGGCACTTCGTCGGTGTAGCTGCGCACGCTACGACGCGTGAGCAGGTCGTTCATCGTGGTATTCATAGCAGTTTCGTTGTTGTTCTTGCCAGCGGCTTGGTCGGTGCATTTGTCGCCACAGCAGGAGGCGGTCACCAAGGAGACCACCGCCAGAATGAGCATTGCAAGTTTTTTCATCGTGTTAAGTGTTTCAGTTTGGGACAAAGTTAAGAAAAAAACGTATCTTTGTAGTTTGTATCAAAAAAAATTCAAGATGAAACACCGCTGCCTTACCCTGTTGCTGCTTTTCGGAAGCACGCTATCGTTGTTTTCCGGTCCGGTCGATCCGTCGACGGCTCAATTGGCCGCCACCAAGTTTGCCGAGCAACGCTTTTCGATGGAACGCCAAACGATCTACTTGACACAGGTACGTACCGGATTCGACGACAGCTTCTACATTTACAACATCGGTGAACGCGGGTTCGTCATCATCGCCGCCGACGACGCCTACCGTCCCGTGATCGGCTATTCCAACGAATCGCTTTTCAATGGGAGCAACATCCCTCCGGCGTTGGCGGACCATCTGGAGGGGATTGCCGAAAGCATCCGCGGCTTGCGCAAGAAGGGCAATGTACAAGCCACACCCTTGATCGCCGCCGAATGGGAGTCGCTGCTTCAATACGGCAGGCTGATTTCGCGCAACGGAGGACGTGGCGTGGATTATCTTTGCCAGACCCAATGGAACCAAACCTACCCCTACAACTACTGCTGTCCCGATGATCCTAACGGGTCGGGCGGACACGCCATTGTGGGATGCCTGGCTACCGCCATGTCGCAACTGATGCGTTTTTGGGCCTATCCCATCCAAGGCATCGGAAGTCACTGCTACAATCACGAGGACTATGGAATGATTTGCGCCGACTTCGGCAATACGACCTACGACTGGGACCACATGCCCAATGTGCTCAACAACAACGCCTCGGAGGCCGAGAAAACAGCTGTCGGCACGTTGTGTTTCCATTGCGGCGTGACCATCGAAATGGGTTACGGCCCCGACGGCAGCGGCGGCGCTTCGGGTCCCATCCCCGGCGCCATGCACCAATACTTCAACTACACGGACCAGATCCAATTCCTGAAACGCAACGACTACGACCTGGAAACCTGGAAAACAATGGTCAAAGAACAGTTCGACATGGGTTGGCCGATGTATTACGGCGGTTGCCAGGACGATGGCTGTCACGCCTTCGTATGCGACGGGTACGACGACTTTGACCTGTTCCATTTCAACTTGGGATGGGGTGGCGGTTCCGACGGCTGGTATATCATCGACGAGGCGCCCTACACCCACCCTGCCGACGCCATGTTCAACTTCGTTCCCGCCGAAGTGTATAACCTCACGCCGATGGCACCGACCAACTTCACCGCTGCGGCCGTTTCCGATGTCGAACTCAAGACCCAGATCCAGTGGACCAACCCCACCACCACCCAAGACGGCACCCCGCTAGGTACCTTGGACGAGGTGGTGCTGTTGCGCGACAACAAAGTCATCATGACCCTGACGGATGTGGCACCCGGAGCGACCATGGAAGTGTTCGACGAGCGCCTCCCCTACTACGACCACTATCGGTATTCGATCTATGTGGTTGCCAACGGACGGCACGGACGGCATGCCTACGTGAACGACGTGGCGGTGGGTCCCTCCTGCCCATGGACCCTCTTGACGACCACCACGAATCCAGGAGGTTGGCAGGGTGGCTCCATCTCCGTTTATGGCGTCAATGGACGTGAAATCGACCAATACACGATGACCAACGCCACACCGTCGATGCACCAACCCGCTTTGCCTATCGGGAACATCAGCTTTGGCTGGAATGCACCTGAAGAACCCGTCAGCTCCATGGTCTTCATCATCAAGGACGCTGGTGGAAATGTGGTTTACTCCTTCTCGGGATCTTCGGACGAACTGCCCTCAGGAATCTTTTTCTCCACCAACAACAGTTGCGGCGAAAGCCTTCCTGAAGCCGTACCCACCCACCTGTTGGCCACCAACGAAGACGGCAACGTCAGGCTCACCTGGGAGGGCGTTCCCGACCCTGGTTACGGATACCACCTCTATCGCGACGGCTTGCTGTTCCGTCTCGTTCCCTCGGGAACCACCTTCCTGGACGAAGAAGCCTCGTTGGGAGGGCATTGTTACCAGGCCACGGTCCTCTATCAAGGTGGAGAAAACGGCTTGTTCTCCAACGAGTCTTGCGTAACGGTAGGGCCCTGCTATCCTCCCCAAAACCTCGATTATGTGCTTACCCCCGACTTGAAGATCGAATTGCATTGGGAAGCCCCGAATCCCGACGACTGCCTGTCGGAATATGTCATATACCGGAAACGGGGAATGGATGGAACCTATCAGTTCTTTAAAAGGACGGATCCTTCGACGCTCCACTATAAGGACACCCGGTTGTACGAAGAAGACGACTACTACTATCGCGTCTACGCCTACTACTATCAGCTGGACTGCACCTCGGCCCCTGCCAACCGGAAGGACCATCCCGATGAATTTGAGTTGCATGCCTATTATTCGCCGACCGGGGTTTCCGAGGAAGCAACCCATGTGAAGGTCTATCCGAATCCCACGAGTGGACAAGTAACCATCCTCGACGAAAACCTCTACGCCGTTGAAGTATACAATCTTTGGGGACAGGTCGTCCTATCCCGACAGGAAAGTGGGGCATCAGCAACGCTTGACCTCAACCCACTGCCTTCAGGATTGTATGTGATCCGCATCATTGAGAACGATGGCAACTGCATTTTAAGGCAAGTGACCAAGCAATAATCGCTTCATTCTTCAAAAACAACACTACCATTGTGTTTATAATATATTGATTATCAATATATTACTATTTCTATTCAAGGAAATGTCTCTACTCGGACACCCCCCTTGAAAAAACAAGGTTTTTTCCTTATACTTTTGCCGGCATGAGAAATCAATCGTTCATGCCATGAAAAAAGCAACCCTGTTTTTCCTGATGACTTTTTGCATCCTGTCAGGAGTGATCGCCCAGAATGAAGTCCCTGAAACCAAACAGTCAGCGCCCGACAGCCTCCAGCAAAAAACCGACAGCCTGCTGATGACGGTTGACACCCTACTGCTGGAAGGCGTTTCCGTCACCGCGGAACGACCGCTCTTCTCCGTCGAGGGCGAGAAAACCCTGTATCAAGTCTCCGACGACCCCACCGTACAATCAGGCGTAGCCTCCGATGCCTTGCAAAACACGCCCGGCGTAAGTGTGGACGTGGAAGGCAACATCACGCTACGCGGCGCTTCGAACGTGGAGATCTGGATCAACGACCAGTCCTCCCATCTCACAAAAGAAAACCTGAAGGCTTACATCCAGACCCTGCCTGCCAACGCCATCGACCGCATCGAAGTCATCACCAACCCCTCAGCCAAATGGGCCACCGACGCCGACGGCATCATCAACATCGTGATGAGTGGCAAGATCAAGCGGAATGAGTTCCTGTGCTTCGGCACCAACGTCTCATCGCAACCTTATGTGATGCCCTGGGCCTCCTACGTCTGGAAAAACGACCGATGGACCGTGAACGCCTTCGCCAGCAGCTATTTCTATCACGGCGAAGCGAAAACAGAAAACGACAGGAACCTGTTTATCAGAGATGAAAACGGACAGTTCATCCCGACAAGCCAGACCCATAGCATCCGGTATGACAAGTACTTCACCTACAGTCCAGGAGGCTCTCTCAACGCCACCTATACGCCCAACGAGAAGAACACCTTTGCGTTGTGGTTCAACTGCTGGGACTCGTTTGGCCCGGTAGAAGGCACCACCGAAAGGGAACGGACGGAGTTCATGGAACAAGCCGGCACCTATCAATACGTCTTTGTCAACCACTCCTATACCAATTACTTGTTTTTCAGCTCCGGCTTGTATTACCAGTACAAGTTCAATGAAGAAGGGCATCATTTGACTGTTCGCGCCAATGGCAACTGGAACCGCAATGCCGTGCCTTTGGAGGACCGCACCACCTATACCCTGCCTTCGCCCCGAGAGGATGCTTTCCGTATGGATTACATCATGTCAAATGTTCCTTTATCGGCCAATATCGATTACAACCTCCCCTACTCAAAGAACGGGTCATTCAGCATGGGGCTCAACGGCAGTTGGGAGTCAAGCCTCACGAGGAACGACGTGGACACCTTGATTGGCGACACCTACGTGCGCGATCCGATCATGAGCTACCACTATCGCACCCGGGACCAGAAACTAGGCGGTTATCTCATGGTGCAGCATCGATTCGGCAACTTCACGATGCAGCCTGGCATCAACCTGAACTATTATCGAACCAGCATCGTTTATCCAGATACGCCTGATTATCCGTATATTACTGATTTTCAAGCGTATCCTTATTTCAACATCACACCTTCGCTGCACCTTTCCTATCGCACCCCGTCGATGCACAATTTCAAGTTAAGTTATTCCAGAAGGGTCAACCCTCCCACGGCAAAGCAGCTCAGTCCTTTCAACATCTACGACACCGAGACCTACCTCACAGGCAATCCATCGCTGGAACCCGTTTACACGCAAAACTTGGAGGCCAGCTGGACCAAATACTGGAATGACTTTGGGTCGGTGGGGTTGACGGGCTATTACAAAAGCAAGAAAAACGAGATCACCAGTATCAACGAGTCGGGATTTCATGAGCATTATGGACGGGTGGTCCTCTTCTCGAGGCCTGTCAACGTAGGACGTTCTTACATGGCGGGTGGCGAGTTCAACATGATGTACCGTCCCAGCGGAATGTTCAACCTGCGATTTTACGCCAATGTGTATGATTCCTATCTTGAGACCCATTATGGGGTATTGGATCAATGGGAAAAGAACGCGCTATGGTCGTACAGCCTTCAGTTGACCGCTTGGGCCAAGCTATGGGATCGGCTGGAGGTCCATGCCTCGGGCCATTATTCCTCGCCGGTGCAGCGTTTGTTCAACCAAGTCGGGGCCAACTACGCCATTGATTGTGGAATGCGTACCGATTTCTTCAACCACAAGCTGTCGGTGTTTGTCAACGGCTACGACCTCTTTGGCCTGATGCGTTACAGCAACACCTACACCAACCCGATCTCGAGCGGCAGCTATTCCAGCCGGAGCAACAGCACCTACCTCTGCGCGGGATTCACCTTACGTTTCGGCAATGTCGAACTAGAAAACGAAGCGCAAACCGCCGGAGAAAAAGGCGGTCAATGATACGCTTCGCGAAGGGACGCGGCAATCCAACTTGACTAATCATTGTCTATCAAAAATAAAACGACTATTTTTGCGTTGATTATTAATAATGATGCTTGGATTCCTTTACCGATCAAGATGCTTTATTGCCTTCGCGCTCATTGCGTTGTTGGCGGCCTGTAACGTGAAGTCTGACATGGACGCCATGGAGCGGCTCGTACGGGAGATCGAAAGCAAATACGACCGCGGCGAGGACATCTCTCAAGACACCTCCATCTTCCAGGCACGACGCTATTTCAACCTCTCCGATGACGCGGAGATGAAAACCTTGGCGGCGTTATACAGCGGCTGTGTATACTGGCAGCAGAACGATTATGATTCCGCCATGAAAGCCTTGGACGAAGCCATTGTCACCGCCAGGGAGAGCGAGGACCTCAGGCTGATGGAAAAGGTACAGACGACCATTGCTGCTTTACATGGCAACTTGGACCAGACTGAAAACATGATCAGCGTGTTCTTGCGTCGCAGGAGAATCCTCAATATCGTTCTTTTGGGTTTGGTGGGAGCCGTTGCGCTGGTGCTGTTTCTATTGTATCGTTCTTCCGAGAAAAGGGCCACCATCGCCGAGATGAATCTGAGCATCGCCCAGTTGCAGAAAGAATCAGAGTCCTTGGCCGAGACCAACCGCGACAACCTCTTCCAGCGGGCGATGATGATTTACAAGGTCTTCTCGATCGGGGAGAAAAAAGACATCGACCAAGACACCTTCAACAAGGTGAAATCCAGCGTTTGCGGCAAGGATGCCAGCACCGCATACGAAGCCATCTTCAACGCCTATCATCAAGTGTATCCCGAGGTGACGCAACGTCTGCGTGACCATCAACCTTCATTGACAGAGAGCGAGTTTAAAGTTTGTATTCTCTCCATGATGCCATTCAGCGTAAAAGAAGTGGCAGATATATTAAAGGTCTCCTCTGCTATGGTAGGGAAATGCCGGACAGGGATTCGGAAGAAGCTGGGGATTACAGAGGCGAGAGGGAGTATTGAGGAATTGGTGGCGGGATTATAAGATAGTTTTTCTTGGTTTCAGGTTAATATTAGTTTTTTTATTTATCTTTGCGGAAAACAAAACCATAATCAACCATGAGCGAACAGATCCTAATAAGCACTATTGCCGAGTATTTTAAGACCCAGCCAGTTTTAAAGGCTTGGTTGTTCGGGTCGTTTGCTCGTGGCGAAGCCACCCCCGATAGTGATGTGGATATTCTAGTTGAGTTTGACCACAGCAACCCTATTGGATTATTCACTTACGCCCAAATTTGGAGGGATTTGCAGGAGCGTCTAGGCCGTAATGTTGACCTCGTGGAAGAAGGCACGCTAAAACCCTTTGCCGTGGAGTCCGCTAACCGTGATAAAAAACTAGTGTATGAGAGAACAAACTAAGGACATTGATCGTCTGTTTCACATTGAAGAAAGCATAAATCATGTGATGGTTTTTCTTGAAGGCAAGGCTTTTGAGGACATGAAAGATGATGTGATGTGTTTTCACGCAGTGGTGTACAATATTATGATTATCGGTGAGGCCGCCAATATGCTAACTAAGGAATTCCGAGAAAAACACTCAGAAGTACCGTGGCGCAACATCATAGACATGCGTAATGTGCTAGTCCATGGGTATTATATTGCAAGTCCACTGTTCATTTGGGAAACTTATACCAAAGACCTCGGGCCTTTATTGGAGCATGTAAGACGGTATATTGCTGAAATGAAGAACATTTGATGCAGCCTAACGAGGGTTGGATTTTAGATTTCGTATGCCTGCAACAAAAAACATAGCCGAAACCCACATTGCCATAGCCGACTTCAAGACCGATCTTTTTGCAAAGATAATGAATTTCACAAAAGAGCGTCTCGCAGTTCCTCCACGGTGTCAACGATCCGGTTCCCTGCCAGCTGTTCACGGGTGCGGTTGCCCCAGCTGACGGCGATGCCGTCGATGCCTCCGTTGGCGGCGGTCAACATGTCGGTGTTGGAGTCGCCCACCATGACGGCATCGGAAGGCGCACAGCCGGCCTTGGCCAGCACCGAGGCAACGATCTCAGGTGCCGGTTTCATGGGATAGCCCACCCGGTTGCCAAAGATGGCGACAAAAGCGATGTCCGGAAAGAACTCACGAATGAGCTTCTCTGTTCCTTCTTGCACCTTGTTGGAAACGACCGCCAACTGAACACCTCTGGCATACAAGTCGTTAAGCAGTTCCACGATACCAGGGAACGGACGGGTATGTTCGTCGATATGGGCCAGGTAATACGTCTTGAACTCCGCCACGTACGTCTCCAAACAGGCATCCTCCAACTCCCTCGGAGAGAAGGCTTTACGGATTAGGTTGCGGATGCCGTGGCCCACCATCTTGCGGTATTGTTCCACTGTGTAAGGGGGCATCCCATGTCTTTCCAGGAGATCATTGACCGCATTACCCAAATCCTCGATGGTGTCGAGCAGGGTGCCGTCCAAGTCGAAAATAACCAGTTTTTTCATGTCGGCAAAGATACAAAAAAAGCCCGTCGGTTTGGCGGGCTTTTTCATTCATTATCGCTTGATCATTCAAATGAGGCGATGGCCTTCTTGATGATCTCGATGGCTTCGCGGAGTTCGGCCTCGGTGATGACCAAGGGCGGAGCGAAGCGGATGATGTGCTGGTGGGTGGGCTTGGCCAGCAGGCCGAGGTCACGCATCTTCAAGCACACATCCCAAGCCTCTTTGCCATCTTTGGGCTTGATGATCACGGCGTTGAGCAAGCCTTTGCCACGCACCTTCTCGATCATCGGGCTCTTGATCTTGCCGATCTCTTCGCGGAAGATCTTGCCAAGACGGTCGGCATTCTCCATCAGGTGCTCGTCTTTGATGACCTGGAGGGCGGCGATGGACACGCGGGCGGCGATGGGGTTGCCACCGAAGGTAGAGCCGTGCTCACCGGGCTTGATGTTCAGCATGATGTCGTCGTCGGCGAGGACTGCCGAAACCGGAACCACGCCACCACCGAGGGCCTTGCCCAGGATGAGGATGTCGGGACGGACGCCCTCGTGGTCGCAAGCCAGCATCTTACCCGTACGGGCGATACCGCACTGCACCTCGTCGGCCATGAACAGCACGTTATGTTTCTTGCAGATGTCATAGCACTTCTTCAGATAGCCGTCATCGGGGACATACACACCCGCCTCGCCTTGGATGGGCTCCAAGAGGAAACCGGCGATCTCGTCACCCTGTTCGTCGAGAACCTTCTCGAGGGCTGCCGGATCGTTATAGGGGATACGGATGAAACCAGGCGTCATCGGGCCATAGTTGGCATACGACTCGGGGTCGTTGCTCATGGTGATGATGGTGATGGTACGGCCGTGGAAGTTGCCTTCGCAGCAGACGATCTTCACCTTGTCGTTCGGGATGCCTTTCTTGACCACACCCCAGCGGCGGGCGAGCTTCAGGCCCGTCTCGTCGGCTTCGGCACCGGAGTTCATCGGCAACACCTTGTCGTAGCCGAAGTACTCGGTGACATACTTCTCCCAAACGCCCAGTGCATCGTTGAAGAAGGCACGTGAGCTGAGGGTGAGGCGATTGGCTTGATCGGTCATGGCCTTGATGATGGCCGGGTGGCAGTGACCTTGGTTCACTGCGGAGTAAGCGGACAAGAAGTCGAAGTATTCCTTGCCTTCGACATCCCAAACCTTGGCGCCCTTGCCCTTGGCGAGGACGACCGGCAGCGGGTGATAGTTATGGGCACCGTATTTCTCTTCGAGGTCCATAGCCTGCTGTGATGACGTGATTTTTTCGATCATGATTCGATATTTAAGGATTTAAAGATTTGAAGATTCAATGCTTATTTGCGGCGCAAAAGTAAGTTTTTATTTTGAATGAATCAACAAAAAAAGCGCCGTCTGAAAGGTTTTACAACGCCACGTAGGGATTGAAGTCCTTTTCCTCACCGATGGTGGTTGATTCGCCGTGGCCGGAAAAGACCTCAGTATCGTCGGGCAAGGTGAACAGCCGGGTCCGAATGGATTCGCGGAGCGTGTCGTAGTCGCCTCCGGGGAGGTCGGTGCGGCCGATGCTGCGGCAAAAGAGGGCATCACCCGTGAGGACCCAGCCTTCGACGGGGGCATAGAGGCTGATACTCCCCTTGGCATGGCCCGGAGTGCAAATCACCTGCAGCACGCCCTTGCCGACATGGATTTCCTCATCGTCGCCCAAGGCCACCTCGGGAAGGTCGATGTCGCCGACGGGCTGGAAACCCAGCCACACCGCCTGGCGCTTGGCTTGGACAATATCGGCATGTGTGTCTGGATGGGCCGCCACTGGGATGCCATAGCGCCGTTTCACCGCGTTGTTGCCCACCACATGGTCCACGTGTCCGTGGGTGTTGACGACCATCAGGGGTTTCAGCCCATACCGGTCGATGAAGCCGAACAACTGCCCTTCTTCTCCCTCCGAAGCGCATCCCGGATCGATGATGACGCACGCTCCGGTTTCATCATGGACAAGATAGGTGTTTTCGCCAAAGGGGTTGAAGACAAAAGCGTTGATTTGAAGCATATCGTGGTTGATTTGATGAATAGTTGGGGCAAAAATACGGAATTATCCTTATTTTTGCAGGTTCAAACCCAGGAAAATGAAGTCGCTCACAAGACGGTTACGCTTCTTGACACTGTTGCTGCTGTTGACAGCGACCGCCTTGTCGTCCCATGCCCAGTTCTACAATGGCATGAACATGGAGTTCGGCAAAAACCGCGTGCAGTGGGGCAGCTTCCATTGGTCCTATTACAGCACCGAAGGCTTCGACGTATACTATTACCAAGGAGGCATCGAACTGGCGCAATATGTGACCCAGTTCGCCAAACGGGAGATCCCCATCATGGAGAAGAAATTCGGGAACCACTTCGGCAACAAGATCCAGTTCCTCGTATTCAACAGCCTCGGCGACCTCAAACAGAGCAACCTCAACAACGACGATGAGGAAAGCGGCAACACCGGCGGCGTCACCAAGATCATCGGCTCCAAGGTGTTTCTCTACTTCGACGGCAACTACGTCCACTTTGAGCAGCAGATCCGCGAAGGCATCGCCCACCTGTTGCTAAGCCAAGTGATCAACGGGGTGTCGGTCGGCTCGCAGCTTCGCAACTCCTATCGGTTCGACGTGCCGGAATGGTTCCAAAACGGGCTCTGCGCCTACCTCACCGACGACTGGGACGGCCTGAAGGAAGACCGCCTGCAACGGGGCATCCTCTCGGGCGAGTTCAAGAAAATCAACCAGTTAAGAGACCAGGACGCCGTCATCGCCGGGTACTCGTTCTGGGGCTTCATCGAGGAGAAATACGGCACCAAGGCCTTCAACGACATCCTGACCCTCACCGAAAACTCACAGAATGTCAAGAAGGCGCTGCTCTATGTCACGGGGGTGAAATACAAGAAGCTCATCAAGCAATGGTACGCCTTTTACGAAGAACGGTACCGGGCGTTGAAGCCTTCGGCACCCAGCCAGGTCATGCCCCTCAGCTACCGCAAATACCGCACCTTCACCGAACCCAAGGTCAGCCCCGACGGCAAACGCATCGCCTACGTCAGCAACGACGAAGGGCTCATCGGCATCTGGGTGGAAGACCTGGGCACCGGCAAGCGCGAACGCGTCTACAAGACCGGCTACCGTTCCGACACCTGGGTCGACACCTCCTACCCCCTGCTCGCCTGGCATCCCACCGGAGGCATTCTGTCGTTTATCGTAGAGGAGCAAGGGCAGGCACTGCTGTGCAACCTCGACCTGGGCACCAAGAAAGTCGCCAAGAACAACCTCTTCGAGTTCCAAAAAATCACCTCGTTCTCATATGCGCACAAAGACCGGAAGATCGTGCTCTCCGCCTCGCGTTTCGGCAAGCCCGACATCTTTGTCTACAACTTGTTCTCCCATACCCTGGAGCAGATCACCGACGACTACTACACCGACTGCTCCCCCGTCTTCACCGACGACGACCGGCAGATCGTGTTCAGCTCGAACCGCACCGACACCTCGCTTGAGACACAGCTCGTCCCGCCGGCCCAACGCAGGCAGTTCAACCTGTTTGCCTACGACTACGTCGCCAAAGAAAAGACGCTGCGCAACCTCACCCAACAGCAACTGTCGAACAGCATCCAGCCCCAGTCGTTTTCGGGTCACCGGCTGTTTTACCTGAACGACTCCACCGGCTACTACAACCTCTATGAGGCGCGGTTCGACAGTGCGGTGAGCCACATCGACACCATCGTCCATTACCGGTACTACACCGTCAGCCGGCCCCTGACCGACTATGCCACCAGCATGATCGACTACTCCTTCAACCCGAGGGAGCGAAAGCTGGTCATGCTGTTTCCCGACGGCAACGGACACAAGGTATACCAGACACCCTACACCGACGCGACGCAGGAGTCCGGCTTCCATCAGATGGGGCCCTACGCCCAGAAGCGGCTGCTCCAACAACAGCAAGAAGCCAAGAAAGCCCCGGAGAAGACCACGACGCACCGCTTCAAGAACAGCTACCGTGTCCCACGTCGCAAGGCGCCCCAGCCCCTTCCCGGCGACACCACCGACAGCATCGGCTATGCCAACCGCATCCCCATCGGGCCCATCCGCAGCCTGGAGCAAACCAAACCCGCCAAGGACACCCTCCTCCGGCCGCGAAACTACTATGTGGAGCTGTTCATCAAGGAACTGACCAGCCAGATCGACTTCAGCTACATGAACTACAGCTACCAGCCCTTCACGGGGGGAGGCAACGCCGTTTACCTGAATTCCGGTTTCAACATGTTCATGGGAACGATGATGACCGACTTGATGGAAGACTACCGGATCGACCTTGGCGTGAAACTCAACACCTCGCTGGTCAACAACGAGTATGTCCTGCGCTTCCGCGACCTGAGCCAACGCACCGACAAGAGCCTGACCTTCCACCGCTATGTCACCGAAGACTACCAGTCGGTGCTGTTCCGCACCTTCACCAACGAAGCGTTCTACACGCTGAGCTACCCGTTCAGCGAGACCTTCAGCGTGCGGGGCACGGCCCTCTTCCGCAACGACCAGCGGATCGGACTGGCCACCGACTTCCACAGCCTGGCGGAGCGCAGCCACTTCGAGAACCTCGCCGGGTTGCGTGGGGAGCTGGTCTACGACAACTCCAAGAAGCTGCAGACCAACCTCTATGTGGGTGCCCGAGGCAAGGTCTTTGCCGAATACTACCAGTCCATCAAAAAAGACACCCGCAACCTGTTTGTGGTAGGATTCGACTACCGCCACTACACCCGCATCCACCGCAACTTCATCTGGGCGAACCGCATCGCAGGCAGCAGCTCTTTCGGACAAAACAAGCTGATCTACTACATGGGAGGCGTGGACAACTGGATCATGGCCCGATTCGACAACGGGACCCCCATTGACTACGACCGAGGCTATGCCTACCAAACCCTGGCCACCAACCTGCGGGGTTTCCAGCAGAACATCCGTAACGGCAACAATTTCGTGGTACTCAACAGCGAGCTCCGTCTCCCCGTGTTCAGCTACCTGCTGAACCAGCCGATCAACATGCAGTTCATCAAGAACTTCCAAGTGGTGGCTTTCGGCGACGTGGGAACTGCCTGGACGGGCTGGAACCCGTACAACCTGAGCAACTCACTCTACACCTCGCATTACACCGACGGCAACCTCAGCCTCAGTGTCACCCGCCTCAGGGAACCCATCGTGGCTGGATTCGGATTTGGCCTGCGGACCACCCTGTTCGGCTATTTCGTCCGCGGCGACATGGCGTGGGGCGTACAAGACGGGGTCCTGAACCGGAAACCGCAATACTATCTCTCGTTCAGTCTCGACTTTTGATCCTCGGGGGATGGACGCCTCGAAATTTATCAACACCCGGTGTTGAAAAAAACCTGTTCCATTCTTTCGTTTTACGCGCTCCGTTTCCGTTCTCTTTGCTAATTTAGCAATCGCAATCCAAACGGGGAAAACGGGAATTGCATTTGTTTTAATTTACTAATTTTCAGCGAGATATGAGAAACAAACGGCAGGCATTGGAAGAGGAGCAGACCCTATTCAGCGCATTGGAGCTCGAAATGGTGGAGCAGCCGACCCAGCCGGGTCACGACAAGATTCTGGAAGCCAGGCAAAACGTGGATTTTGGCGAACGCAAACTGTCGGAACAGGAGAACGTCCAACTCGTTGAAAAGGCCCAGTCACCCGATCCCCAGGCGGAAACGGCCATCCAAGCTCCTCCCACAACCCCCGAATATCATGTCCATCCCATCGACGAAGTCAAGGCAGCTGCCAAAGCCTATTTCCATGGCGATGCATTGGCCGGCGACGTATGGGCCAACAAATATGCCCTCAAGGACAGCGAAGGCAACATCTACGAGCTCACCCCCGACGAGATGCATCACCGCATCGCCCGCGAGGTGGCCCGCATCGAGCGGAAATACCCGAACCCCCTCACCGAGGAGGAGATCTTCGAGGTGCTGAAGGACTTCAAGTACATCGTTCCGCAAGGCAGCCCCATGGCAGGCATCGGAAACGACTTCCAGATCTCCTCGCTGTCGAACTGCTTCGTCATCGGCAACAAAGGCAACGCCGACTCCTACGGCGGCATCATGAAGATCGACCAGGAGCAGGTACAGCTGATGAAGCGCCGGGGAGGCGTGGGACACGACCTGTCGCACCTGCGCCCCACGGGCAGCCCGGTCAAGAACTGCGCGCTGACCTCCACCGGCGTGGTGCCTTTCATGGAGCGGTACTCCAACTCCACCCGTGAGGTGGCGCAAGACGGACGTCGCGGCGCCTTGATGCTGAGCATCAGCATCAAACACCCCGACTCGGAAGCCTTCATCGACGCCAAGATGACCCAAGGCAAGATCACCAACGCCAACGTCTCGGTGAAGATCACCGACGAGTTCATGCAATGCGTCAAGGAAGGCAAGCCCTTCATCCAACAGTATCCCATCGATGCTCCGAACCCCCAGTTCACCAAAGAAGTGGACGCCCGGGCCCTGTGGAACAAAATCATCCACAACGCCTGGCAGTCTGCCGAGCCGGGCGTGCTGTTCTGGGATACCATCCTAAGGGAATCCATCCCCGACTGCTACGCCGACCTGGGTTTCCGCACGGTGAGCACCAACCCTTGCGGCGAGATCCCGCTCTGTCCCTACGACAGTTGCCGCCTGCTGGCCATCAACCTCTACAGCTACGTCGATCATCCGTTCACCCCGGAGGCACGGTTCAACAGCCGCCTCTTTGCCAAGCACGTGGGCATTGCCCAGCGCATGATGGACGACATCGTCGATCTGGAACAGGAAAAGGTGGAAGCCATCATCCGTAAGATCGAGTCCGACCCGGAGGACGCCGAGGTGAAACGCATCGAGCTGAACCTCTGGAAGAGCATCAAAGACCGCACCCTGCAAGGCCGCCGCACCGGCATCGGCATCACCGCCGAAGGCGACATGCTGGCCGCCCTAGGCAAACGCTACGCCTCCGACGAGGCCATCGCCTTCTCGACCGAAGTACAGAAACTGCTGGCCCACGAGGCCTACCGTTCCTCCGTCAACCTGGCCGAGGAACGCGGCGCCTTCCCCGTCTATAACGCCAAACGGGAAGAAAACAACCCCTTCATCAACCGCCTCAGGGCCATCGACGAGGACCTCTATCAAAAGATGCTCCGCGTCGGACGGCGCAACATCGCCATGCTGACCATCGCCCCGACGGGGTCGGTGAGCCTCTGCACCCAAACCACCTCGGGCATCGAGCCCGTGTTCATGGTGGTCTACAAACGCCGTCGCAAGGTCAACGCCAACGACAAGGACGTCCACGTCACCTTTGTCGACAGCGTGGGCAACTCCTTCGAGGAGTACAATGTGTTCCACCACAAGTTCCTCACCTGGCTGCAGGTAAATGGATACAACGTGGAAGAGGTGATGCACTACGACGACGAGAAGCTCAAGGAACTCATCGCCAAGTCGCCCTACCACATGGCGACCGCCAACGACATCGACTGGGTAAGCAAGGTGAAGATGCAGGGCAGCATGCAGAAATGGGTGGACCACTCCATCAGCGTCACCGTCAACATCCCCAAGGAGACCACCGAAGAACTGGTCAGCCAGATCTACATGACGGCATGGGAATGCGGATGCAAGGGCATGACGATCTACCGCGACGGCTCACGCGACGGCGTGCTGGTGGCCAAAGACGAGAAAAAGGCCGAAAAGAAACCGGAAGAAAAGAAACCCGAAACCGACCTCGGCATCCGGCCCAGCGACATCAAGCTGAACTCGGCCCCCCAACGGCCCAAGGAACTCGAATGTGACGTGGTCCGCTTCCAGAACAACTACGAGAAGTGGATCGCCTTCGTGGGCAAGCTGCACGACAAACCCTATGAGATCTTCCTGGGCAACGCCGACGAGATCTTCCTGCCCCCATTTGTGGAGAAGGGCCTGATCATCAAGGAAAAGAACAAGGGAGAGGCGACGCGCTACGACTTCCAGTATCTCGACAAAGGCGGCTATCCGGTCACCATCCAGGGACTGTCGCGCATGTTCAACAAGGAATACTGGAACTACGCCAAACTGATCTCGGGCATCCTGCGCCATGGCATGCCCATCAACTACGTCATCGAACTCATCCAAAACCTGACGGTAGAGGAGGAAAACATCAACACCTGGAAGAACGGCATCGTCCGCGCCCTCAAGAAATACATACCAGACGGCTTGAAGATGGTGGGCAAGGTTTGCCCCGAATGCGGACAGAGCACGCTGATCTACCAGGACGGCTGCATGTTGTGCACCAACTGCGGCCATTCAAAATGCGGATGACGCACCCACTGAAAACAGTTGTTTTTTTATCTTCATAATGGCAGGCCGCCGGCCCCTCGGGGTCGGCGGCCATTTTTTCATTCCATCTCCTGGTAGCGTGGAAGATGATCCATCGGATGAAGCGTCCCGGCATCAGCCTTGAAGCAATAGCATTGTACGCCATTGTAAAGCAACAGGTACTTGGGATGAAGCGCCGCATAATACCGGACCGCCTGCTCCAAGGTAGCCTGGGAGAGGGTAACGCTGGCTGCCTTGCACTCCACGATCATCAGGGGAGCGCCGTCACGGCCGAACACCACCGCATCGCAACGCTTGTCGAGCCCATTGACCTTGACGGAATACTCCACGGCCAACAAGCCCGCCGGCACCTCCAAATGCTGCACCAGCAAGAAGAGCACCTTCTGCCGCACCTCCTCCTCGGGGGTGAGGGCACAATACTTTCTCCGAAGGGGGTCGAAGACCTCGGCCCTCCCTTCGCGGGTTCGGGTTTTAAACCATTGGAGATCCGCCATGGAGCCGATACGGTTTCCTAATACTGGATGCTATACAGGATCGACTGCAGCTGAAGGAGGTCGTCGCGCTTGTCGTGGTTGGGGTAATAGACATACCCCTCCAGGGTCACAAGGTTGCCCGTCTTCTCATCCGGGAAGGTATAGGAGACGAAGGGGCCTGCCATGTAGTCGCCCACCAGGCACCACATGCCACGCATCTCCGCCGCAAATCCCGTAGGATAGGTGGAGATGTAGTTGACGACGGGCGGCACGAACTCCCGTTCGGTCGTCATGAACGACCCGTCCGCCGGTCCGGGCACATGCTCCTGCAAGAGCCGGTTGCGCACCGAGACCAGACTGTTCAGCTCAAGCTGCAAGGTATCTTTGTAAGGCGTGGTGTAGATGAAGATGCCGAAGCTGTTCTTGGGCAGTTCCTTGCGCAGCCACATGAAGTCCGGCTCGTCCTTGGCGATGTAGAAGCCCGAGGGGATGGTCAGGCCAAAGCCCATCTTCTCCTTGATGCGCTCGACGATCTTGTTGTCGGTCGAAGGACGGAGCACCGACATGATACGGTCGCGTTCCACCTTGTCGTACATCACCTTGTAGGCGTCCTTGTAGGTGTTGAACGTCTCGCACCACGACGTACGGTCGGGGGCAATGATCTTATACACCCGTTGCGGAGCGGCCCAGAGATCCTCGCCGGTTTCCACGATGGGCTTGTCGAGGGATGGGTCGATCTCCACCAAAAGCAGGCTCTTGTGCCGCTTGAACATGTCGGAGAAGCCGCTCACGTTGATATGCGTAAGCTTGTTGAGAGGCTCCGGCTGCGGAAGGCCATATTGCGGTTGCAGGAAGAAGGCGCGGATGCTGTCGCCGATCATTCCTTCCCATTGCTCTTCGTTCTGCGTGACTACCAGGATCTCCGAGGTGCCGCCTGCAGAACGGTCTTTCTTCGCTGTTTGTGTTCGTTCGCACGAAGGCAATGCGGCCATGACAGCGAGAAACAGGGCCCATGCCAGTATGCGATGTTGTTTCATGTTGATAAGGTTTGGTAGTAATTACGGAACGAAGGAACCGCCCCATTTATTATTTCGAAACGCGTAAGCGCTGTTTTACCTTGATCTTGTCCGACTTCAGCTTGTTCCACTTCTTGAGGTTGGACACCGTGGTGTGGTATTTCTTGGCGATGGAGGCCAGCGTGTCGCCCGCCTTCACCGTATAGTATTTCGGCGCAGAAGATCCCACGGCCGACGAATTGCCACCGCTGGCCATCGGGCCTCCCGAGGAATAGATGGTCAGCCGCTGACCCACGCGGAGCGTGTTGCTGCGCAAGCTGTTCCATTTCTTGAGGTTGGACACCGTGACATGATACTTGCCGGCAATGGACGAAAGCGTCTCCCCTTTCTTGACGGTATGCACCGTGCGGTCGCTCACCTTGGCCACCTGCTCCACGATCTTCTCCTTCTCGGCAGAGGCTTTCGTCTTGTAGGCATAGATCTCCTGCTCCTTCTCCACAAACTGGAGCGCATACTGCGTGGGAAGCCGGAGGATATAGGGCGTGGTGTCGTTGGCGGGGATGATCTCCTTGGTGTATTGGGGGTTGAAGAACTTCACGTCGCGCATCGAGACGCCCAGGGTCTCGGTGAGCTGGTCGAAGCTGAGGGCATCGTGCACCGTGACGGTGTCGGTACCACTCATCAACAGGCCGGGATCGATCGGATAGAGGTTGTGGGCCGAAGCGTAGCTCATCACATAGTTGACGGCGATGAAGGCGGGCACATAGCCCTGGGTCTCGCGGGGAAGGTAGGGCCAGATCGCCCAGTAGTCCATCACGCCACCCGCACGGACGATGGCCTTGTTGACGGTGCCAGGACCCGAGTTGTAGGCGGCCAGCACCAGAAACCAGTCTTTGTACCGATTGTAGAGGTCGAGCATGAATTGGCAGGCCGCCTCCGTCTCCTTGAGGGGATCGAAGCGTTCGTCCACGAGGGAGTTGGTCTGCAAGCCATATTGCCTTCCCGTGCCATACATGAATTGCCATAGGCCTTTGGCGCCCGCCCAAGACCCAGCCACCGGATTCAGGGCCGACTCCACCACAGCGAGGTATTTCAGCTCCACCGGCATGTTATACTTGTCGAGCAACTCCTCAAAGAGCGGGAAATACACGTACGACAAGCCCAACATCCTGCCCATCAAGGAACGGCGGCGCACGGCATAGAGCTCAATGAAAGGCTTCACATGGGCGTTGTACACCAGCGGTATCGTCGTCTGGCTGGCCAGCTGGTCGATGCGCTGGGCGTAGATGCTGTCTTCAAACACCGGAATCTCACCATAGTCGTAGCCATACACATTCATGGCCTTGGCATCGATTTCCAGATGGTCCTCCCCGAAATAGGGAATGCCTTCCAAGGCCTCGAACATCTTCATCACCTCCGACTCACCCAACACATCGCGGGCTTCCTGGAAATCGGCTTGCCGCTGCTCCTCGTACAGTTCCAGACTATCCGGCAGGATTTCGATCGTATCCACCACATACACCGAATCGGGTTCCGAAGGATGGACCGGCTTGGCAACCTGGGCGGGAACCGTCAAAATGACGAATAGGAAAAATGCTAAAATACTGTATTTCAGATTGTTAAAATTCATATTATCGACAATAAAAGGGTTCAAGGGTGCAAATATACGAATAATTTGTTTAAAGGACGTTCAGTCGGTTGGCATCTTGCTTGACAAAGATCGCCAACATGATCGAGAACGCCAACATGCTGGACCCTCCGTAACTCAAGAAGGGCAAGGGGATGCCGATGACCGGGACCAGACCGATGGTCATGCCGATGTTGATCGCCACATGCACGAAGAGGATCCCCGCGATGGCATAGCCGTACACCCGGCTGAAGTCGGACCGTTGACGCTCCGCCATCCGGATGATACGCACCAGCATGCCGATATAGAGCAACAGCACGACCAGGGAGCCCTTGAAACCTCCCTCCTCGCCGATGGTGCAGAAAATGAAGTCGGTATGCTGTTCAGGAACGAAATCGTATTTGGTTTGGGTGCCTTGCAGGAAGCCTTTCCCCCAGAAGCCGCCCGATCCGATGGCGATCTTCGACTGGTGCAGGTTGTATCCGGCCCCTTTCAGGTCTTCCTTCAGGCCCAACAACACCTCGATACGGATGCGTTGGTGATCCTCGAGGATGTGGTAAAAGGCAAAGTCGACCACAAAGACGAAGGCGCTGAAAGCGACAAACACCGCCACCATGGTCCACAGGCCTTTCTTCTTGTTGAGCAGGTAATAGGCCAAGGTCAGGGCCAAAAGCCCTCCCAATACAATGACCATCACCTTGGGCGTCCATAGCAAGGTGAGCACAAACACCGCCACCAGTCCAACCGCAATCAGCATGAGCGCACCGGCCCCCGGCATGCCTTCACGATAGAGAACAAAGATGAAGGAAGCGAACACCAGGGCCGATCCCGTATCGTTTTGCAGGAGCACCAAGGCGGCCGGCACCAGAATGATGGCATAGCTGATCAGTCGGGTCCGACGGTTTTTCAGGTCGACGTCGTAACGGCCAAGATAGCTCGACAACGCAAGCGCCGTACCCAACTTGGCAAACTCGGAGGGTTGCAGCTTGAAACCGCCTCCCAGGTTGATCCAAGACGTGGCGCCCTTGGTGGCCTTGCCATAGACCAACACCACCACGAGCAGGAAAACCACGATGACATAGATCCAGATGGCGAAGGCGTCGAAGAACTTGGCGTCCAGCAACAGGATGATGAATCCCAGCAACAGGGAGACACCGATCCAGATCATCTGCTTGCCCGAGAACTGGCTCATGTCGTAGATGGGATGGCTCCCTTCGCTCAAACCGGCGGAGTAGATGTTGCACCATCCTATCAGCACCAGCGCGAAATACATCAGCAGCAGGGGCCAATCCACTTTTCCTATGATACTGTTTCTGTCGGTCATTTCTTTTTCCTCGAATAATTGATCACACCGTCCATCATGCGTTTCTCCACAGCCGTCCGCTCGGTGCTGCCCCGGATGTACTTCTCCATCATCAGGGAGGCGATCGGCGCCGCCCAAGTGGACCCATAACCGCCGTTTTCGATGATGATCGAGAGGGCGATCTGGGGATCCTCCACGGGAGCGAAAGCGATGAAGATGGAGTGGTTGTCGCCGTGGGGGTTTTGGGCCGTACCTGTCTTGCCGCCTGCCGTAATGCCCGGAATCTTCGAGCTGCGCGCCGTGCCATGGGAGCCCTCAAACACACTCTGCATCCCTGCCTTGATCACCTTGAAATGGCGGCGTTCGATGCCTGTCTCGATGCGGGTTGTCATTTTTTCGGGAATGGCAGTGGAGTCGCCGAAGGCACGGATGAGGTGCGGGGGATAGTAGTAGCCTTCGTTGGCGATGGTGGCTGCTATGTTGGCCAGCTGCAACGGGGTAAGCAGGATCTCCCCCTGTCCGATGCCCAACGACCGGATGGTCACTGAATTCCAGCTCCCGCGATAGATCTTGTCGTAGAACTCCCGGGTGGGGATGTTGCCTGCCAGCTCCGAAGGAATGTCGGTATCGAATTTATGTCCCAGTCCCAGTTTCCAGGTCATGTCGCGCCAATACTCAAACCCTTTCTTGATGTTTCCGAACTTCGGGTTGTTGATGGTGGTCTTGAACGCCTCGTAGAAATAGGGGTTGCACGAGTTCTCGATGGCATTGGCCAGGTCGGGCGATCCACCATGGTGGTGGGTGCATTTGATCGGCGTGGTGCCCGGGCCGTTGCAATGGAACCGGGTGGCGGGGGTGATGCTGCCACTCTGGAGGGCGATGAGGCCGTTCACCATCTTGAAGGTGGATCCCGGAGGATAGGTGCCGCTGACCGCCCGGTTGATCAAGGGCTTGTCCGGATCGTTGAGCAGGGCGGCAAAGTTGGTGCCTCGGGCACGTCCCACCAGGAGATTGGGGTCGTACGACGGGCTGGACACGAAGGCCAGGATCTGCCCCGTCTTGGGCTCGATGGCGACGATGGAGCCGATCTTCCCATGCATGAGCTTTTCTCCGTAGGCTTGGAGCTCCGCATCGAGGCCAAGGTAGAGATCCTTGCCGGGCGAAGGGAGCGTGTCGAGCAGCCCGTCGAGGTAACTGCCTTTCTCGCGGTTGTGCACGTCGACCATGACCACCTTCAGGCCTTTCTTGCCGCGAAGCTCCTTCTCATAGTATTTCTCGATGCCCGACTTGCCCACATAGTCGCCCATCTTGTAGTAGGGATCGCGTTCCAGTTGGGCCTGGTCCACCTCGCCGATATCGCCCAGCGTATGGGCGGCAATGGCCATGGGATAGTGCCGGAGCGTTCGGGTCTGGAAATAAAAGCCAGGGTAACGGTAGAGGATTTCTCCGATATGGGCATAGTCTTCCTTGGGAATCTGCGACATAAAGATCGAGGCCTTGACCCGCGAATACTTGCGCGCCTTGACCAGCCGCTCCGTAAAGACCTCCGGTTCGAGGCCGAGCAAGCGGCAGAACTCAAGCGTATCGATGTCTTTCACCTGTCCAGGCACCACCATCAAGTCATAGACCGCCTCGTTGTACACCAGCAGCTCCCCGTTGCGATCGAACACCTTGCCACGAGCGGGGTACTGGGTCACAAAACGCAACACGTTGTTGTCAGCCGACTGTTTCAGCGACTTGTCGAGCACCTGTAACGAAAAGAGTTTCAATAGATAAACCACGCCAATCACGACAAAAATGCCGATGACGACGTACTGCCTTTTCGCTAAATTCCGGTTGACTGTTTTCATGATGGTATCTCAACTGCAAAAGTAACGAAATGTTGCAATTGGAAAGGGTTGTTTCCAAAGATTTTTTTTGTTGCTAAAAAAATAGGGAATGGATACGGACTATTGAATAAAATAGTGTATCTTTGCCTGCTAAATATCGGCTATGAGAAAAATTTTGTACAGTCTTTGTCTGTTGGTAGTCCTCGGATTGGCCTCCTGCCATTCCAACACAGACGGGAACGCCCTGTTGTCGAGGACCTTTACCGCCAGCGGTTGGGAACGTTTCGACTTCATCACCAAACAAGTGGAACTCAAGCGCCCGACCACCTACAACCTGAACATGGAGGTCACCTTCGCCCCCTCATACGCCTACGACCACCTCACCGTGGTCTTCACGGTATTCGACGCCAACGGCAACCCCCTCCGTGCAAAGAACTACCATTTCCGCCTGAAGGATGCGGACGGACAGTGGAAGTCGGATTTGAAAGAAGGCGGCTATACCTTCAACCTGCCCATCAACAGCGAACTGAGCCTGAGCGAAGCCGGCACTTATATGTTCCAGCTTGAAAACCGGATGCCCATCACGCCCTTGGAGGGCATCAAAAAGATCGCCATCATCAACCAGCAATGAACAAAAAAGCAATAGACACCATGAAAAGATTGTTTCGCAGCTTCGGGCTGCTTGCCCTTCTCGGGATCCTGACATTTTCCTCCTGTGTATCGCACAAGAAGATGCTGCTCCTCAAGGACGCGCAAATGGTCAACAACACCACCTCCATCGAATACCAAAACGAACGGAGCCTGAGCTATAAGATCCAACCAGGCGACAATCTTTACATCCGTGCCATCAACATCATCGATGAGAAGAACACGGATGCCCTCAACGGTGAAGGTGCCCGAAGCAACTACATGAGTTCCGACGCCTCCATCTACCTGAATTCTTATACCGTTAACAAAGACGGCTACATCGACTATCCCCTGATCGGTCTGGTGGAGGTCAAGAATCTCACGGTAGAACAGGCCAAGTACAAACTGGAGGAACAGCTGAGCCGCTACGTCAAGGAGACCGCCCTGATGGTGAAACTCTCCAACTTCGACCTGACCATCATCGGCGAGGTCCAGAGACCCGGCAAGTATAGAGTGTACCAGTCGGAGATCAACCTGTTCGAGGCCCTTTCGCTGGCCGGCAACCTGTCGAGCTTTGCCAAGACCTCCAACGTGAAGCTGATCCGTCGTACCGACAACGGCTCGGAGATCATCACCCTCAACCTCGGGAAGGCCGACATCCTTTCGTCGCCCTATTACTACCTGAAACCCAACGACATCCTCTATGTCGAACCGCTGAAACTCAAGCGCTGGGGCTTCACCACCTTCCCGTATTCGACCGTCTTCTCCATCCTGTCGTTAGGCGTCACCATCTACACCTTAGTCTATCGAATCACCGGAAACGATTAAAAAAACGCAAGCCATGAGCAACCCTTCCGAAACCCCAAAATATCGCACACAAAACAACGACGAACAATCGATCGACATCAAGTCGCTCGTCTATATTTTCCTGCACTACTGGTACCTGTTCCTGATCTCCGCCGCGGTCGCGGTAGGATGCGGATGGCTGTACAACCGTCTCAAGACGCCGGAGTACCAGATTTCGGGCACCGTCCTGGTCAAGGACGACCGTTCCGGTCTCGACCCGACGGCCATCATGACGCGTTCTTCGTTCAGCAGCACGCAGAACCTCGACAACGAGATCGCCATCCTGAAATCCTATTCGCTGTGCGAACAGGTGGTCAAGAAGATGGACCTGGAAGTGGGCTACTTCGAAAACAACCGGCTTGTCACCCATGAGCTGTACAAGAGCACGCCCTTCACTGTGGAATTCGACCACACTGCGCCTCAGGCCGTCAACCTGACCTACAACATCGTCATCAACGGCGACCAGATCTCCCTCAAAGCCAAGTCAGACTACCACTCGGAATATGACTATACCACCGAGCAGTTCATTGTACAGACACCCGAAGAGATCGAGATTAATGGTGAATACAAGTTTGACGAATGGATTGACACCGGGTATAACCGCTTCAAGATCAGCAAGAATTCCCGGTTCAAGCCTCACATTCACAACGACAAAAAAATGTCATTCTGCTTCTACGACTACCTGACACTGACCCGTCGTATGCGCAATTTCTCCGTGGCCCCTATTAGCAAGCAAGCCTCCATTCTATCCATCAGCATGACGGGCGAGAACCGCCAAAAGATGGTCGAATTCGTGAACACATTGATGGATGTTTACGTGAACCGAGGCTTGGAACGCAAGAATATCGTCTCCGAGAATACCATCCAATTCATCGACGAACAACTGGCCGAGACCGAGAGTTCCCTGAACAAGGCGGAGGTCGATCTTCAGGAATTCCGGTCCGCCCACGACTTGACCAATCTTAATGCCCAAACGAGCCAAGTAATCGCCTCGCTGAAAACCCTAGAGGAAGAGCACGCCAACATGCTGGTCAACCAACAGTACTACAAGCGCTTGCAGTCGTATATCCAGGAGAACATCAACAACCCCAACGACCTCGCCGCTCCGTCGGCCATGGGTATCAGCGACCCCTTGCTGAACAAATTGGTGCAAGACCTGGTCAACCTCAACCAGCAGAAAGCCTCCCTGTTGCTCACCCTGACCGAGGAACACCCGCAGATCGTCAAGATCGATGAACAGATCGTTACGACCAAGCGGACCCTACTCGAAAACATCAACAACCTGGTCGAGAAGACGGCTATGGGCATCAGCGACATTGAGAACCGCATCCGCAAAAGCGAGGCCGAGGCTCGCAACCTGCCTCAGAAGGAGCGTATGTTGATCAACTACGAGCGTAAGTTCTCGTTGAGCGAGGAAACCTACAACTACCTAATGCAACGTCGCGCAGAGGCCCAGATCCTGAAGGCCTCCAACACTCCCGACAACGAGATCATCGACTATGCCAGCACCAAACGGGCCACCTTGGTGGCGCCTCGTCGGGCCATGAACCTGCTGTTGGCCTTGATCATCGGCCTGCTGATCCCGGCCCTCATCCTCTTCCTCAGGGACTACTTCAACCTCAAGATCCAGACGCGCAAAGACGTGGAGAAAGCCACCAACTTCCCCATCATCGGACAGATCGGCCTTTGCTCCGGCAAAGACCCGCTGGTGGTCATCAACAAGCCCAAGTCACCCGTGGCCGAAGCCTTCCGCTCGGTACGTACCAATATCGACTTCATCACGCAAAACAAGCCCAAGAGCACCATCCTGGTCACCGGCGACATGCAGAGTGTAGGCAAGACCTTCAACAGCATCAACATCGCCTCCATCTATGCGCTCTACGGCAAGAAGACCCTGTTGCTCGGCTTCGACATGCGTAAGCCGAAGCTGTTCCAGGAGTTCGGCCTCACGAACAACGTCGGCTTGAGTTCCTATCTCAGCAACAAGAACTCGCTCGACGAGGTGATCCAGAATACAGGTAAGATCGAAAGCCTCGACCTCATCCCCTCGGGCCCCATCCCGCCCAACCCGGCCGAGCTCATCGCTTCCGACAAGTGCGCCGAGCTCTTCGAGGAGCTGAAGAAACGCTATGACTACATCATCATCGATACCCCGCCCTTGGGACTGGTCACCGATGCCTTCCTGCTGATGAAGTACTCCGACGCCAACATCTACATCGTGCGTCAAGGCCACACCGACAAGAACATCTTCGCCAGCATCATCCAAGACATCGAGCAACGCGGCCTGAAGGTCAACATCGTGATCAACGGTGTCCACCAGGAAGGCGGCTATGGCTATGGCAAATACCACTATGGATACGGCTACGGATACAGCTATAGCTATGGCGGAGGCAAGTACGGCAGCTACGGCGATGTGGCTGAAGGATACTACTCCGACTACGACGATGGCAAGAAAAAAGCGAGACGCAAAAAACAAAAAGACAATTAAAACGTTATGACTAAAACGGACAAGCTTCCGTGGTACGCGCTGTATCTTCATTCCCGAGCCGAGAAGAAGGTGTATGCCCGACTGGTCGAACAAGGCTATGAAGCCTACCTTCCCCTGGTCACGAGGATGAAGCGATGGAGCGACCGATTGAAGAAGGTGGAGGAGCCGTTGTTCAAATCCTACCTGTTTGTCCGTGCGGATGATAAAAGCCATTACGAGATCCTGTCCATTCCGGGTGTGACGAAGTTCGTGAGTTTTGAGAGAAAAGCCGTGACGGTGCCGGAAAACCAGATCAACGCCATCAAGAGATACTGCGATGACTTTGAGGGGACGGAACAGGAACAAGAACAGATTGAATTCCACGAAGGCCAACTGGTGCGGATCACCAGCGGCGAGATGATGGGCCTGATCGGACGCCTGGCCCCGATCAAGAACAAGAAACGCCTGATCGTCTATATCGAATCGGTGGGGCATTACCTGCCCATCAACATCGCCCGGACCCGGGTGGAACCGGTGTACCAAAAGGAAACATCCCTATAGGAAATTGAAATTAATAGTATAAAAACAAGATTCAATGAACACTGAAAGAACTTCTTCCACCAGATCGAAAGGCTGGGTCTATGCCATTCTCGGCCTTTTGGCACTGATTATCATTGGACTGTCCTGCTGGCTCATCTCCATCAAAGGCAACCTGAACACCTTGGAGAAAGAGAAGGAACAACAGCGGGCGGATTTCCAGGCCGAAGTCGACAGCCTGCTCCGCGTCCACAACGAATTAAAGGAGAACTATGGTGAACTCAGCACCCAACTGGCTGAGAAAGACAGCATCATCCAGGCCGACGCCGAAGAGATCAAGAAGCTGTTGGAGACCCAATGGGACTATAACCGCATCAAGAAAAAGGTGACGGAGCTGCAAGCCATCTCTCAGAAATATGTACACCAGCTGGATTCGCTGTATGTCGTCAACCAGGAACTGGTGGCCGAGAACGAGCGCATCCGTGAGGAGGTGCAGGAAGAGCGCAAGCAGAACAAGAACCTGCAACGGCAGAAAGAGGAACTGACCAACAAGGTCAACCAAGCCGCCGTGCTCCGCATCTACAACCTCAGCGCCAACCCGGTGCGTTTCAAAGGTGGCAGCCAGGAGACGGTGACCGACAAGGCCGGCCGTACCGAACGGATCCGTGTGGACTTCACCGTCGGACAGAACGACCTGGTCAGTGCCGGAGGAAAGAACTTCTATCTCCGTATTGCCGATCCCTCCAAGAGTATCATTACCAAAGGCATGGGCGATGAATATGCGTTCATGTACCAAGGCGAGTTGCTCCAGTACACGGAGAAGATCCACGTCAACTACGAAAACAAGGAGAAGGACGTCCGCGCCTACTACATCAAGCCGGCCGGCCGGGAGATGCTTCCGGGCTACTATTTCGTCGACATCTACGACGACAATGACAACCTCGTGGGACAAACCACGTTCAGCCTGAGATAATCACCGAAGGACTTCCTTCAAGATCTCGTGCGACTGCAAGCCCTTGACCATGGGGGCATGCAGTCGCACGAATGTTAAGAGGCCGTCGAGTAGCATATTCCGTTGCTCTCCATTCAATATAACCGTTGCCATCTCGTCAATGGGTCGTTGCAGGAGACGGGCCACAAGGGCACTTGGCTCCCGCTCCATCCAGTAGGGATGCGGAGGCGCCACGGACACAAAACGGCCTTCCATCATGTCGAAGAGGGTCTGGCCCGGCTCGGGAACATGGGGATAGAAGCCCAAGAAACGGGTCAGCTCCAAGGTGAAATACAAGGGAAAGTTGGCATAATGCGACTCCACCAGGTCGAGCCATACCACGGACTGGAAGACAAACGCATACAAGGCCTCGTTCTGTTCCGTCTGGGTCAGGGTGTGCGAGAGCAGCTCAGACAGATAGATCAGGATGGCGCTCTTGTTCATCACCATGGGAATCGACTGGTAGGCATATTGCAGCTCGGGTTCTTTCAGGTAGGAAAGGCTGTTCGGACGGGACCGGCCGCTCTGTACGAAACGGAGGAAGGTCATGGGTTGGAAGAGGGCGGCGCGATGGTGCGCCGCGCGGCCGGTCACTCCTTTTACCATATAGGTCTGGAGCCCGACCTGCTGGGTGTAGATCTTCACCACCAGGCTGGAATCGCCATAACGGATGGATTGCAGGACAAACCCTTGGACTTTGTCTTCCATCAATTCACCACAAGGATTTTGGCGACATAACGTTCCGTACCCTGCAAGGTGCTGACAAAGACCAGATAGATGCCCGGCTGGACCTTTTGCCCGTCGATGGTGGTGCAGTCCCAAACCGCCTGGCCGCCTTCGGCCAGCAGCTGGGTCACAAAGGTGCCGTCCACCGTGGCGATCTTGACCAAGGCATCCTCCACCAAGCCCTTGATGCCCACATAGCCGTTGAAGCCTGGGCGCACGGGATTGGGATACACGGTCACCTCAGAGTTGATCTCGCCTCCGGGCGTGGCCGTACCCCGATAGGAGAGCACTCCCTGGTCGGTTCCGAAGAAGACCTCCCCATCGTCGTTGATGGTCATCGTCTTGACGGAGTTGTCGAACAAGGGACTGTTGTGGGTGTTGAAATAGAGCAGCTGGGTCTTGCAGTCGGGCGACATCTCATACACGCCCGATTCCAATCCGAACCACTTGTTGTTGTTTCCATCGACGGCGATGCTCAACACCTGGATGCCGGTGAAGAGCGCATCCACCTGGTCGGTCCCGTCGTTACGGGGCACCAGAACCACGCTGGCGTCGTAACTGCCCGACTGGAACAACTTCTTCGTGTCGGCAAAATAGCAGGGTCCGCTGTCGGTGCCCACCCAGACATAGCCGTTGCGGTCCACGGCGAAGCAGTTGACTGCCGAACCCGACAGACCGCCATGGCCTTCGGAGCATCGCAACGAGACGACCTGGTCATCGGCGGGGTTGTCGAGGGTCCCGTTGTCGTTGAACACGATGATCTTGTCATCGTTGCCGGCACGGCGGAGGATCCATTTGTAGTCGTTATGGTCGATCATGAGGACGGAGAGGTCGATGCCACTGTTGGCGCCACCCAAGTTGTAGGAACGCCATTGTCCGTTGCGGTCCATCACGGAGAGCAGGTTGTTGGCACCCGTGTTGGCCACCCATAGGTTTCCCTTGCTGTCGAAAGCCAAGCCGCTGATGTTGATCAGGTCCTGGTTCATGGTCCATACCTCGAGGCTGCTGTTGGTGTTGTCGTAGCGTGCCTCAAACGTGTTGCTCCGGAACTTCAACAAGCCCCTCCCCCAAGTGCCCACATAGGTCACGGCCGTGTCGTAGGGATCGGTGGCGGCACAAACGAAATCGAAAATGTTCATGTCCTGGAGCTCAGGAACGGTATGACGGTTCAAGTTGGTCCACCAATTGCCATCGAAATGGCAGACCCCATTCTTGGCATATATCGGCGCCCAGTTGGCGTCGTGACCTCCGGTGGCAATCCACACGTGCTTTCCGCAATGGCTCAGCTCAAACACATTCTTGCTATAGGGACCGTTGGGTCTGATCTCCTCGTAGTTCCAGCTGTTCTTGGCGCGGATCATGCCCCGCATCTGGTCACCAATCCAATACATGCCATCGACATCCACCGTGACAGCATTCGGCGACAGGACGCCACCGCATTCATACACCACATCCACCCGTTGAAGATCGGTATCGTACACATAGACGTTGCTGTAGCACGACAACAACAGCTTATCGCCACAGACCCGCAGCTCCCGCTTCTCGGTGACAAAGGAAGGATCGAAGTAGCTCCAACGGTTCCCGTCATAGACAAAAAGCGTGTCGCTGTTGTATACCGAGCCGTCGTGGTTGAGCAGGAGCTTCCCGCCGAAGGCCTCCATCTCATCGTAATTCAGCGTGGGATGTATGAGCGTCCTGTCGAGGCTCCAGGCGGTGTAATTGGCCAGGTTGGCACCCTCAGCGTCGGCATAGTACAACCCCCTTGTGGTGGAAGCGTAGATCTTCCCGTCGTAGAAGGCGATATCGGTGACATCCACCGCTTGGCCATTCTGACCTATATAATAGGTGTCCTTGACCTCCTGGCGTTTCAAGTCGAAGACCACGATGCCGAATCCGCAGGCCACATAGGCAAACTCGTCGCGGAAAACGACGTTATTGATGGTCTTGTTGCCCAAGGTGGTCTTGTCCTTGATGTCGCTCATGTTGTATACCTGCCCGTTGGCGTCCACCAGATCGATGTTGGCATTGGTATAGGCCACCAGCAAGAGGTCCAACGTGGGGTTGCAACGGATGGTGGCGATCCCGATGTCGGAAAGCTTGTTGATCTTGTTCATGATGGAGAGGCTGTTGTCGTCGCGGTCATAGACGAAGAGCTCGTAATTGGTGGCGGCATACACCTTGCTGCCAAGGATCTCGACATCAATGACTTGCTGATAGGGCATGTGGGTCCGCCATTGGCCGATGCCTACGCCTTCCTGGGCGACCCCCATCAGGGTGCAAACGGAAAACAGCAGTATGAAGAGTTTTTTCAGACAATTCATGGCAAAAAGATTTGAGCGATAAAAATACGACTATTTTTTGAATTTGTTGGCAGTGAAGCAGAAAAAACGTATTTTTGCAGCCGTTTGCCGGACGGCCCTATAGTTCAAGGGATAGAACGGAAGTTTCCTAAACTTTAAATCTAGGTTCGAGTCCTAGTGGGGCTACAATCAATCCACACATTCCTAATTGATTCCCAGTCAATTAGGGATTTTTCTTCCCCTTAACACCCTCTCCCGTGTCAACCATGTGTCAACCAAATCCCATTTTTATGGCCACTCATGATAATTATTTCGACAACAAACACCCGTGTTGACACGCCCGTTGACACGTTGACACGCCCTCGCTCAACCTCACCACCTGCTCACAACCGCTCACTTTCACACCCTTCCCGCACAAAAACCCTCCAAAAACCACAAAAATTCTCCCTTTCACAGAAAAGTCTTACTTTTGTACCCATATAAGACATAACGATAAGGCTTTACGCTCGCGTTTCCTAGTCAAAGAAATCTGGTAAATTTCAACAAGTGGAGACCGAACGATAAGGCCTGCGCCATAGGCGTGGGCTGGTCGTTTCCATACTTGTAGGGTTTACCAGAGCCTTTTGACAATGGTTGCGGCATAGTCTGCGCCTTCTTTATTTGCCACAAGAAAACCATCAAGTCATGGACAAGAAACTGATAATTCAACGCCTGAAACAATTGAACGCGCAAATTGCCGACATCGACAAGAGAGTGGCCGCTATCGACAAGCTCCTTGACGGTGATCCCTCCGACGAAACCGTGCAAAATTGCATCCGGGAAACGGCTAAAATTCTCGAAGAGCGAGAGCCTATTCTCAACGAATCCCGACAATTGCTCTTGCTCCTCAACAAAAAAGCCCCAGACATCGATAGCGATGCCGAGGCCTTAATAAACTGATTTCTAAAGCTCACGCTTTATGCATCTCCATTAATACAATGCTGTATTCCGAGCGCTCAACTCCAGCGTCTTCAGCAGCTTGGTTGACGACATCAACAAGGTAAGAATAATCCTTGGTTTTGATCTTGGCCGAAATCAGCAGGCCACTCACGCCAAAGTAGCCGATGTTGGTGGCCACGATGGCGGGGCGGATGGCACGGTAAGCAGCCACCGTGTAAGCTTCAATGTGGATAAGTGCTTCCATGATCAAGAAGATTTATTGTATTGCCCGTTGGCCGGATGCTCCAGCTGCCCTGACTTGCAAAGCCCCGCAATATATCGTTCAGCAGTCTTGTCAGAGATGCCATAAGATTGGGCGATAGCGAGATAAGTCGAACGATTGAACGAAGCTGGCAAAGCCTCAAAGAACTTTGACCGCGAAGTATCGGCAAACTGCTTGCTACCTTTGAGTGCTTTATACGATGGCTGCTTTCGGGGTAAAGCCTGAAAAACAGAACTTGTATGAACCAACAGGACTTTGACCATTGCCAAAGCAGTGGAGAAATCCGCATCCGCACACACGAGCCCTTCCCGCACCTTTTGAGAGGAAAAAGGCTTTTCATCGATGAGACGCAAAACCGAAAGAATCATCGCAAACCTAAATAGAATAAGGCCAAGACGGCGGACAGACGCAATGATGTCATCACCGAAGAACCGAGCGTAGCGAAGCTGTGTGGCCTCAAAGAAAGCGTTGAACTGGACTTGCTGCACCCGGCTAAGGGTAAACTGCACTGGATTCTTGAAAAACGTCTTCAAAAAAGAATAGAAGTCACGGCCTATTTGCTTAAACTGCTCATCAGCCGTAGAAACGCCCGTGAAAGCGAACATGTCATGCCAGACAAGTTCAGTAGGCATGGTATAGAAAATGAAGCGGCTGAAAAGACCGTTTTCGGCATCAGGAATGAGGTTGAATATCTGCTGAGGCGTACCCGAAAGAACAGCGGAGAACTTAGGTTTGACAATCTCGACGAATTCATGGTCTTTCTTGCGGAGGTAGGAAATGGATTCATGATGGAAAGCCTTTCGAAAACCGTCTGAATAGTTGCCAAGGTCAGAGTTGAAGGCATTGGCCAGGGTATCGCCTTCGGTCTCGAACAGGAGACCGACACCATTGTTCTGGGCAAGCGTTTGATAAACCACCGTGGCCGTGCTGTTGGCAGGAACAAACAGAGTGAGGAACGGCGGTTCCTTAGGCTGCACAGCAAGGGCGTTTTTACGATTGGCAACAAAAGCAGCTTGGGCGGCTTCAAACTTCTTCATCTGTCTGTGATATTTGTCACGTAACGCCTGGTGTATCGGAGCCACAAGATGACGGCACAATGAGAGACGCCCCTTGCCTGCTGATGCACGGGCAGTGACAAAAAGAAAGAGGTTGGCAAAAACTTCTCGGCGATCATATACGCCAAAAACATTGGGGATACAAGCCGAAAAAACGGCAAGAGAGCCAAGGATTAGGATGTCTGCGTCCACATCTGAAACGGAATCGGAAACAATGCGTTGCATGATGGCCGGAAGGTCCAAACGGACTGATTGCGAAAAGGTTGGCAAAGACTTTGGAGTATCATTTTCAGTCGAAACGCAAGAACAACCATTGTTGTTTTCCTCAAGTTCCTCAACCCAACCAGTTGAGGAACTTGAGGAAAATGAGGAAACGCCATGACGTTTTGCGATATAAAACAGCGTGGCGATGCTGATTTCTCGGCTCCCGTCACGCAAGCAGGCCGTGTATTGCCGGTCGGCCACGGCCATGTCATAACCCGGATAGAAGCGGCTGAGGCGATGGAAGAGCGGTCGCCCTTCCTCGCCCAGTTCCGACACTAAGGCGAAGCCGATGGCCAACCAGTCGGAATAGGCAGCCGTGATGTCGATGCCCGAGGCTTCAACGGCACACACCAAAGCTTCAACATCCGTGTGCCTGGCCGACGAAGCCACGGCGGCATTCCAGTCATCGGGATTGAAGACGGCTTTCTTCATAGCAGCGAGGGATTGAGGTAGGCTTCCGCGTCGTGCGGCAGGTAACAGGCGCGGGAGAGGTTGCGGCAGTGGCGGTCAACCTCCACGCCATAGTGGTTGAAGATGTAGTTGTAGAGGCTAGCGAAAAACCGCACCTGGTATTCCCCGAACGACTCCCCATCGTTGCCGTATCGATAGAAGGAGTCCGTGAACGAGATCACCCACTTCAAACCGTCGCCCGAGGGACTGCGAAACAGCAGCAGCGTCTCGAAATAAGGATCCTGCTTCAGCTGCTCAAACACGGCCTCCACATCCTTCAGGTGGTCGAAGTCGAGGCAGAGGTAGCCCGAGTGCTGGATGATGGCCTTGTCGATGCGCACCGTGAAGATGCCGGAGAAGGTGCAGTAGTCGAACTTGTCCGACTTGTACTGTCGGCGGTACCGCTCGTCCTTGATCGAGCGGTATTCGCAGGTGCGGTCTTTGGCGTAGTCACTGATGATGTAGTTAAACACATCGATCAGGTTCACCACCTGGTAGGGGTATTTGTTCGTGATGGATCGCCTGAAGATGCTGAAGCCGGGTAGTCTCTTCAGGTCGCATTGCGCCGAAGGCTTCACGGCGTAGCTGTCGGGTATGCCCCAGAAATACATCGCCGGGGCGTTGCTCTTGTCGGTGTTCATGGCTTGTAGGTTTGGTAGTGGTTGTAGAGGAAGCGCTCAATGTCCTGGCGCAGGAAATAGGTCTTGTTCTTGATGCGGCTGCATTTCAACCCACCCTCCGAGCACCACTCCTTCAGGGTGTTCTTGGTCAGGTGAAGCATCAGCAGCAGGTCCGACAGCTCTATCCAGTCGAACAGCACGGGATAACCCTTCAGGTCTTCATTCATCGTCAAGCCCTCCTATCTCCATTTGTCGCCGTCTGGCAAGGATCTGCGCATCGTGCAGCGCGTTCCGCTCATGGCGTGACATGTGCCTGCTGGAGGCAATCCAAGCGTCTATCTCCGATTTCTTGAACTTCACGCGGCGCGTCTCCCCGTCCTTGTAATAGGGGAAGTAGCCGAGCCGTTTCCAGCGGCGCACGGTCTGTTGCGAGGGGTGGTCGGGGTGGTAGGCGCAAAGCTCCTCCACGGTGAGGTAAACATCCTTTCCGGAGTCCTTGTCACGGATGTCGTTGCAGATGCTCTTCAGCTCCGCGATGCCGTCGAGGATGTCGGCGACGGCCTTGGGCAGTTGGTCAAAGGTGATGGTGTCTAACATGATACTTTTGTTTTGGCGCGGGCCATACTTACGGTACCGATAAAGAAAATGCCCACGACGGTTAAATCGTGGGCAAAGATGAGGCCTTGTGTCGGACTATGAATTATACTACAATTGTACGTATAATTCGCAAAACCAAAAAAGATTACTGATATTCCAAGTCATTAATGAGATAAAAACCGAGTTCTTTTTACAAATCGGTGTATTAAATCAAAAAAAGCCTAACTTTGCACCTGTTAATCATATAAAATATAATAAAGTGGATGAAAAAGCACGACTTCAGCCCCGTCTGTTCCGGTCTAAACCCGAACTTAATGCACTTCCGCTAACATCAATCCACTTGAATAACACAATTTTTGTTGCCAGTTTGTTACCCGAGACCGTGAAGCCATGAAAAACGCAAGAATCAAGGAGCCAGTACATATCAGGCAGAAGAAACTGTCGAACGGCGGCGTTTCCCTCTACCTCGACATCTACTGCAACGGCAGGCGGTCGTATGAGTTCCTGCGGCTATACCTGATTCCCGAGCGTGACAAAAACGCGAAGCAGCGTAACAAAGAGACCCTGCGCCTCGCAGAGGCAGTCAAGGCAAGGCGCATAGTCGAGATACAGAACGGGACATACGGATTCGCCTCGCGTCAGAAGACGTTCCTCACCGCATACATAGAAAGCCTTGTAGAAAAAAAGACAATGGGCACCCGGCAGATGTACCGCAACGTGGCAATAAGGGCAAAGGAGTTTTTCGGCGACTACTTCATTCTACAGCAGACAACCACAGCAGACGTGAAGGCATTCTTCGACTACCTCGCAACAACGCCAAACAGGAACCGCAAAGGCGAAACGCTTTCGAGGACAACGCTCAACTCGTACTGCAACATCTTCAAAACCTTCATGCACGAGGCTCAAAAGGAAGGGCTGCTCGCCACCGACATCACGATAGGCGTTAGTGTCGTTGGCCGCGCGGAAAGCGTCAGGCAGTACCTGTCGATAGAGGAACTGCAGAGGCTGTCGGAAACCAAGCTAAACAAGGACTTCAAGCGCGCCTTCCTGTTCAGCTGCCTCACGGGTCTTCGCAAGTCGGACATAGAAGCGTTGACATGGGGAGAAATCGTTGAGGAGGACGGCTTCACTCGGATCGTGTTCCGGCAGCGCAAGACTAAGGAACATTGAATACCTCGACATCAACGAACAGGCGAGGCAGATCATGGGAGAGAGGACGTGCGACGGCGACAAGGTGTTCCGCAAGTTCCACTACAACGCAAGCACCAACCCAGCCATCAGGCGTTGGGCGCAGTCCGTCGGGATAAACAAGCCACTCACATTCCACTCCGCGCGCCACACGTTCGCCGTGATGATGCTTTCGTTAGGGGTTGACATATACACAACCTCGAAGCTCCTTGGCCACCGCGAGCTTTCCACGACGCAGATATACGCCAACAAGATCATAGACAGGAAGAAGCAGGAGGCCGTGGCCAAGATACCGATACTCATAAAAAACCCCGCCGTTGCCGACGGGGAAAAAGAAAAAACGAAATGAAAGGAATTATGTCTTTACGCTCACTCGCGCTTGTCGCTTCAATCATCCTCGCCCTTGCCTCGTGTGCCAAGGAGAGTGAACCTGTTCAAAGGACTTTCGACTTCACTGGACGCAGGTACGAACGCTATAAGCAAAGTTCATTCGATCCAAGCAAGCGGTATTACTATGCGATTGACTTCACCACTCCCACCAATATGCTTACCTACAACGGCTCCGACCGTCTTGGCCTCGACTCCGTATGGCACCGTTCTGACACCATCTACCAAAGGTGCTGGGCTTACTCCATCCGCGAAAGCCTGGACAAAAACAACCTGCTGTTGTCAGCCTATGTAAGTGAGGAACCCTTCGACACCGCCACCTACTGGAGTTCAGGCCTGAACGCCAAGGACTACGTGATAGACACCACAGAGACCACAATCAGCAACTACGCAGGAACCGAGATCTACATCCGCGTCCAGTAGCCGTCATTTCACGATGGTTATTCGGTAGCTTACGCCAACCCCGACAGACCACTTTCCTTCGTGGTCAACCGTTCCGTACACGGAGAAGGTTGTTTTCGGCTGGTTTAGGCGAACTTCTCCGATAAGACAAGGATTCACCCTGCCGTCGCAATAAAACGCGGAGGCACCAATATCTGCTGTCAGTTTCGGCATCCTCGAAACCTCATACGGGTACGGCTGATTGATTATTTCCGTTGTCCTGTGACGGTAAACGACCACGCTGTCTATCCTTACCTGATAGCCGCTATACCAAATGTCAGCCACGCTGTCGAGGCTGGCGAAGTGCTGCTCGAACGGCAGAGTGACCCGAACCGAATCAACGACGGAATCTACCTCTACATCGTCGAGCGGCACCTGCACAACCTTGTCTTCCTTCTTCGTCACGGAATCCTCCGGCGGTAAAAGCCAGCAGGTGTCCGTGTCGAAAATCTTCACGGTGTCCGGCAACAGAGGCTCCGGCATGGGACGGCTGCTACCCCTGTTGTAGCCGATAATGCCCCCGAGCACACCAGAGACGAACATCAGCAGGATCGCCGACAGAAAAAACGTGAGTATGTGTTTCAGTTCTTTCTCCATCACTCCTCGAACTTGAAGTCGTTAAGCCTGTTGAGCCAGCCCTTCAAAAAGCGTTTCTTGGTGTATTTCAGCTGCTCCTGAAGCGTTGACTTGCGACCCAGTTTGCGTTCGTAGTCGGCTATGCTTGACGCAACGGTATCCTCGAAAAATTTCTTGCGGCGCGCCCACAGCTTGTCGAACAGCATCGACTGCGGATTCCAGCCGTTGATTTTCCCCAAGGTGATGTCACCGTCGATGCCGTCCTGCCGGACACCGAGCACACCCTGTATTTTCTTGATGTATCCTGGGCCAGTACCCCACACCGTGTTGACACATAGGTTGGCAATCGACTGGTTTTCGATGCGGTCTGCCTGCATCCGATCCCAAAACATCGTTTTCAGGATGTCGAGCCACTCCTCATAGGTGATGGCCTTCAATTCCTTGATAGCCGGGACTGACTTCTTCTTTTTCTTGCGGTACGCCTTGTAGGTGTCGAGCGTGACACCTACCATCGTAGCACCACCGCTGTCAACAGGGTCGTTGCCGTAACCTGTTTTCCTCGCCTTCTCGAACAGCTCCTTGGCCGTCAGCCCGGCGTTTTCCTCCTTGTTCGGGTCTATCCCGGCTTCCCACTTGATGATGATGGGAATGAGTTTTTCAACTTTCGCCATGGTTATTCAGTTTTTGTGTTTGTACTTTTTTTCTTGATGTAGAAGTATTGCTTCTCCCTGCCGCAGCAGCACTGCTTCACTTTAAGTCCGCTGCCGCACGGGCACGGCTCGTTCCTGCCGTACTTCTTCACATGGATCGCGCCGTCCTTGGAGTCGCCAGGAACACGGGCGACCTGCACTTTTCTCAGTTCCTTGCTCATGATAGTTCCTCCGTCATTCCCTTGATGTCTTCATCATCATGCGCCCCATGCGCCTGTGCCTGCTGTTGCGTCTCAATGGCCTTCACGAAAGCGTCCTTGAAGGTCTTGCTCTCCAGCAGCTTCGTTATGATTTCGCCTGCTTCCGAGAAATCCTTCTTCGTCTTTTTGTCGGACTTCTCACGTATCGACTTGAACTCCACAATGAGCAGGAAGATACCGACAAGACAGGTGACCACTGGGACACCGTCGATGACGCTCAACCTGAACAACTCAAAAAGCCTTGAAAAGTAGATCAGTGCGTCCACCCCGAAGGCAATCAGCATTCCGCCCTCGTACATGATGAACTTGCTCAATGTCCGTTTAAGCCCCCATGAGCTCCTGACTTCGCCACGTTGTTTCGCTTTGTTGATGCCGCTGGCGAGGTCTATCATCATGGCGATGAGAACGATGATGAAAGCCAGTACTGCAACTACGGCCATTTCTTTGATTTTAATCCAGTCCATAGTAATAACTTTGCATTGTATTCTCCAATTCAAAGAGCCTCAAGCGCATCAGTTATATAAAAATCAAAATATGAGAATAGGAATCATACAAATGTCAGACCTGCACATATCGTCGGCTGATGATTTTATTATTAAGAACGCTATAGCCATTGCTCATAGTTGCAAATCTATCATTAACACTTGTAACAAGGTTGTTGTCGTTGTTTCAGGCGACATCATCGATAAAGGAAAAGTTGCAAATTATAGTTTAGCCGAAAAGTTCTTTAATGATTTGAAAACAGAGCTGCAGAAAGAGGCGTCCCTCGATGGTTTTGATTACGTATTTGTGCCAGGTAACCATGATATCAATTTCAATATAGACGATCCGGTTAGACCCGTTATCATCGATACAATTAAGAATCGCGATGTTGTTGAAGAAGAGGATTTTATTCAAATCTGTTTGAAACCGCAGAAAGACTTTTGGGATTTCGTTGCAAAACTTAACGGCTTCCCTATTTCGCCATGCGTTTCTTATTCAAAAACCATTGCTGTTAATGACCGATGCAATCTGATATTCCATTGTTACAACACCGCTTTGATGTCAACTATCAACGAGCAGCCACAGTCACTTCTCCTTCCCGAAAACTACTTCTTATATAATAATGCCATTGACGACACGAGAAAGGATGTAGTCATATCGGTATTCCATCATAAAACAGGTTGGCTTTCTACACGAACAGCCAACAACAATCAAAGGACTTTTGAAGATCACATTGAACATACCTCGAATGTGCTGATGTGCGGGCATGAACACCAAAGGGGCATAAAAGTGATTTCAAATCTGGAAAATATTGATAAAATACTCTATCTAGAGAGCAATTCCCTACAACAAGGCAGAGAACAGTCGTTTATGGTCTCAGTACTTGATGACGAAACAGAGGAGATGACGCTTAGCCCTTCTGAAATAGTGCTGGATTCTGACGGTTCCTCCTATCAGGACGATTTGACACCGCAGACCATTATGTTTAAAAAACACTCTTTGTCGTTTACCCCCACCCACAATGATTTCTTGTCAAGACTTGACGCACCTATTCAACATCCCGTCAAGAAAAACCTTACATTAGATGATATTTATGTCTATCCAGATTTGGAACCCATGTCATGCTTGGATAATCAAAGGATGTATACATATGTGGATGCAGAGAATCTAATGAATACTTGTTCCGAGGGCCAAGTCATTTTCATCGAAGGCGATCCCCAGTCCGGGAAAACTTCATTGTTAAAGATGCTGATTAGACAATGCTACCAAAACGGAATATATCCACTGTTTGTAAAAGGTCAGAATGTGAAAGTCGTAAAACTCGGAGGCATTCTGAAAGAAGCATATAAAGAACAATATGTTGCCGACAAGATAGACTATGATCAATTTTTACAGTTTGAGAAAGCAAAGCGATGCGTTTTTATTGACAATATTGACAGATCACCACTGAATCAGGACGGCATCGCCGAAGCCTTTAAGAACGTTTTGGAGAATTATGAGTTCATAGTAGTCACCTCTAATACCGACAACTCGATAATAGGGCTTTTGCAGAAAAGCAGAAAAGATGACAGAATCAAAAGATATTTGATACATCAATTGGGCCATCTTAAACGGAACAAATTGATAGAAAGATGGCTTCTTCTTGGAGCGGACAAATTCAGTATCGACACCAATGAGGCATTGGACAAGATAAAGATTATCTTTGAGCAGTTCTCTAATGTCTTGGGGAAACAGCTATTACCCTCAAATCCTATTTTCTTGTTGATTCTCCTTCAAGAAATGAACGAAACTCTTGAGTCGTATAACGTAGCTCCCACTTCTTATGCCAACTTATATCAGAGTTTGCTGATGTCAGCTCTACATAAGCAAAATGTTCCCCAATCTAACTTTGACGGCATCATCCAATTCCTTTCAGGAATGGCATATTCATTATATAAGAATAAAAAGGATTCATTCCGATATAACTATGATGTAGATGGTGAAAAAGGGTATGTGCAATCCTATAATGAATATGTCCAAACATGGAATATGCCTTATGAAAAAGATAGACTTCTTGCTATTTTGTCCAATGCGCGACTCTTAGTCGAGAAAGAATCTGGAGTTTACTCATTCACTTACAAATACATCTATTTCTATCTTGTTGCAAAACATATTGTATCTTTGGATGGTGACGAAAAGAAAAAAGAGATCAAGTGTCTATGTGAAAAACTATACAAGGAAGAGAATGGCAATATCCTAGTATTCATGGCATATCTTGACAAAGACCTTTCTCTTATCGAGGAAATAAAATTCGCTAGCTGGCTCCCGTTTGAAAATTTAACGCCCATTACTCTTGACCAAGGGGACGAACTTTACAAACAGCTTGCCGATTTTGTTCAAGAAGTAAAGAAGGATGTCCTTCGTATCGACGTGGACCACAGAAAAGAGCGAGAGAAATTGTTAAAGGAACGTGACGAGGAAGAAAGAGCGACAGAAGCAGGAAAGACGTTTGTCCCAACCGATGAAGACTTTGAAAAGGACAAAGATTTACGCGAAATCAATGACACAATCAAAGCAAACAGGATAATAGGCCAGGTAATTAAAAACCAAAGAGATATCTTAAGAAAAGACCAGATAGCGGATTTGTTGACAGATGCTTATCTTTCAACCTTCAGGGTTTTGTCTTTCTTTACAAACTTACTTGAAAAAGATCGTGATTCCATAGTGAATGCTATACTTGAGCAAAATGACAACGTATCTGACATGGACAAACAGATCTTGACAGATAAAATTAGGAATCTGCTCCATATGATGCTATTGAGGCTTTGTTACGATATGTTCGCAAATCTATCAGCCTCTGTTGGCACTGCAGGTATCAGCGAAATTTACGACAAGGTGTCTAAAGAAATAATAAAGACACCTGCCGCTGATGTTATCACCTTTACCATCAAAAGTTATTATGAACCACTAAAAGACAGTGATCTTCAGGAAATAATTTCTAAACATAAAAACAATCCAGTGGTGTTGAACATTGTTAGGGCAAGGGTTAGGAGCTATGTTTACAACCACAACCTCGACTTTAAGAGGGTCCAGCGCTTAGGTGACATGGCCGGACTCATATTGCTTAATAGCCCCAGCATGGCGTTAAGTAAGAAGCAGAAATAACAGCCACCCACCATACTGGTTCTGCAATACAGACATCACATATCTTCCATCGACAACCCTATCTGCTTAACATCATATTTGGCCAGATCATTCTCAATAGTTGACACCTTATCGGCAAACTCCTTGGGATTGAATTTCTTCCTCTGACGTTTGATCTCTGCCACCACAGCTGTCTTGTCGATGTCATTCAGGGCGATCATATCTATCTCGTTCAACCCGTTGCGATCCCAATAGTTGCCTACCACGGTCACCCTTTCCTCTTCCATCCATTTCTGACGGAAGTACTGTTCAAGCACGAGGCCCGAGTATCGCTCATAGTCGCGCTCAACAATCTCAAGCAGCAGGTCGTTGCGCTCCATCTCCACCAGTGCCTGGTTGCGTAGGATAAAGCGGAACCAGAACCGCAGGAAGCAGTCGTCCAACTGCCACCGCGAGTTCCTCCCGTTGGGCTTGCTGAACATGGGCTGCTTGTGATGGAGGTAGCTGTATTCTGTCTCTAGATTGTCAAGGAATGCCCCTGTGTTCTTTCCAAGAGCACCGTCAATCTCGCTCTGCTTTGTCATGCCGGCAGCAACCAATTGGAGGATGCTCAAGTAGTTGGTGTAGTCCTTGCCAAACTCCGACATGATGAGCTCCGTGCCTTCAGTGAGGTAGGGCGATCCGGCCTGTGTCACCCAACGGAGCATCTTCGCCTTGGTGGTCGCCTTGGCGTTCATCAGCCAGGCCACATACTTGGCCACGCCGCCGGTCAGCATGTACAGGCAAAGCAAGTCTTCCGAAGTATATTGGGGGTTGTGGTCGTGGAGAATCTGTTTCAGCACGCTGATGCGGAACGGCAGCATATTCATACGGCAGTCCTGACGGCCATAGAGCGGTTCGTCCTCATTGTCGAATAGCTTGTGCATCATGTTGTAGATGCTGCCGCAAGCCACCATGTTCACCTTCACATCCTCGTGATAGCGGTCCCAGAGATCTTGAATATGGCCGGGGATGGCTGGGTTCACCTTGATAAAATTCTGAAACTCGTCAAACACCAACGTGAAATGGTGTTGCAGACCATACTTCAACACCTGTTCGAAAAATTGGGCGAAGGTCTCCAAACGACCGAATATCTGCAGCCCAAGTGCTTGCTCAGCGGCATCCTGGAATTTGCCGGTCAACACCTTTTCGTTGTCTTTCGATACATAGAGGTAAAGCATGGGCTGTCCAGCGTCATCTGCGCTTTTTCTCAGCACCGTAGTCTTCCCGATGCGTCGGCGTCCAATAAGCACCGTTAGCCGACCTCTATCTGTGGTCTGTTCCCAATTGGTTTGGAGAATTTCAAGTTCCTTTTCCCTGTCGTAGAATTTCATGTTGAATAGTATTAATTAAACGCCCATTAACTTAATGACGGTTGCAAAAATAATAATTATTTTCAAACCCTCACCTATCCAACGGCACATTTTCAGGGTGCAACGCCTCAAATCTCCGCATCCGCCTATAAAACTCCTCGTCCATCGCCGATGTATCAATAGGATCTGGCACACACATTTCTGTTTCCTTTTTCGATGAGCGTCTCGTACCGTCTCCTTGATGACATCCTGCCAACAGCATGACAGCAACCATTGCCACCATTGTAAATATCATTGCCTTTCTTTTCATCTTTTGGTTCTCCTACATTAACACGATTTCATTATCTTCTCCCTCTCACCGCCTCAAACCAGCTCTTTTCCATCACCACAACCTCTGCATCCAAATCGTCCTTTACCGTAATCTCATCATTCTCAGAAGTCCTGATGCTCACCTCATATTTCCCATTAATCCTTTTTTCCGAAACGGCAACAACCTCCCCAACAACCGTCTCGTCCATCACTTTAATGGAAACGATCGATCCCTTTTGAAGCAGTCCTGCCTGCCGAGCCTCCACATAGGCCACACCTTCCGTCTTCGACCGCACGGGATCAAACTTCACGCTAAAACTCACAGTTTCCTTATAAGGAATCAGCATCGAAACCGCCACAACGACAACCAGGACTAACCCAATAATTGTAATGCCGTATCTGTCCACTGCTGGCGGTATCTTTCCCACAATGTTTCTTACCTTCTCGCTACGCAACTCTATGTTTCTTTCTTCTGCCATAATACTATTCAATTACCAAGTTCCAACTGATTCCTAACCAGCTCATAATAACTTCCTTTCAAAGCCGTAAGCTCTGCATGGGTGCCTTGCTCCACTATTTTCCCATGCTCAAGCACTACAATGTTGTCGGCATTCCTCACGGTGCTCAGTCTGTGCGCCACAACCACCACCGTCTTGCCTTTGTAGAACTCATTCAAGTTCTCGACAATAGCCCGCTCGTTGTTAGCGTCAAGAGCATTGGTTGCTTCGTCAAAGAACAGGAATTGTGGATTCTTATACACTGCCCGGGCAATCAATATCCGCTGCCGTTGTCCCTGGCTCAGGCCTTGCCCGTCCTGTCCTATCATAGTATTGTAACCCAATGGCAACGATTCCACATAATCAGCGATGTTGGCGATACGGGCGGCGCGACGCAGACGCTCCATGTCAATCTCATCATCCGTAACAGCAATGTTACGGGCGATGCTGTCCGAAAACACATAACCGTCCTGCATTACGGCACCGCAGATGCTTCGCCACCACACGAGGTTGAACCGCTCCATATCCTCGCCGCCAATCGTGATTTGCCCTTCATTAGGGGAATAATAGCCCAACAATAGCTTGACCAAGGTTGTCTTTCCGCTGCCGCTTGCTCCCACAATGGCCGTCACCTTGCCTTGTGGAATCTTCAGGCTAATACCATCCAACACATAATTGGGCAAAGTCCCGTCATATTTGAAACACAGGTTCTCAATGGTGATGTCGTTGTCTTCGATTCTGCTTACCGTTCTATTCTCATTCTCCTCATTCTTCCTAGTATGGATTTCGTTAATGCGCTCCAAGGCAATGCCTACATCTTGCCATTGATACACAAATCCAACCAACTGTTCCACAGGACTATTGAGTTGACCGATAATATACTGCACAGCCAGCATCATACCAAGGGTCATCTCACCATGTATGACCGCAGCGGCAGCCAATACGGTGGTCAATATGTTCTTCAGTTCGTTGATGCAAACACCACCTGCTTCCTGGTTTTGCTGGAGGGTCAATGTTTTCATGTTTACGTCAAACAGGTCTGCTTGTGCGTCCTCCCACTGCCACCGTTTGCGTTGCTCACAGCCCTGAAGCTTAATTTCCTGCATTCCGTTAATGAGCTGTAATACCACATTGCGACTTATGGCCTGTTTCTCAAAATATTGGTAGTCGAGTAATCGCCGCCGTCTCAGGAACAGCAATACCCAAAGGCCATAGACAATGCTTCCGGCAAGGAACACAAGAAAGATGTTCAAGTTATAGACCAACAACACCGCGCCAAACACGATGAAGCTGAACACGGAAAACACCACACTCAATGTCTGCACTGTCAGAAATCGCTCGATGCGCCCATGATCCTCGATACGCTGTAGCAAGTCACCCACCAACTTGGTATCAAAGAATCTCATAGGCAATTTCATCAGTTTGATAAAAAAGTCGGATACAAGGGAAATGTTGATACGGGTGCCAATGTGAAGCAAGATCCTGCGTCGTATAAAATCAATGGCCGTACGGCTCAGCAGCAGCATGAGTTGCGCAATGAGCACAACCCAAATAAAGCCAATATCTTTGTTGCCTATTCCCGTATCGACAATGGCCTGTGTAAGGAAAGGGAACACCAATTGCAGAAGGCTACCAAGCAACAATCCGATAGCGAGTTGCAAGAATAATCGCTCATAGGGCCGGAAATAGCCCGACAGGAACTTCAACCGGCTTCTTTCGGGTTCCGCTTCGCCTTTATTGTCGTAAAATAGACGGGTTGGTTCCATCAGCAATGCGACACCCTTGTCTACTCCATTTTTGCGAGTGCTGAGCCAATGTTCGCAAAATTCCTCAAGGGTATATGTAATCAAGCCTTTCCCTGGGTCGGCTACAAACACCTTCTTGCCTCGTATCTTGTAAACCACCACAAAATGGTTCTGGTTCCAATGCACAATACAGGGTAAAGGTGCTTTGTCCCTTAAATCTTCAAACGACAGCCTTCCACCCACCGTCCGTATCCCTATCTTCTCCGCCGCACGACTAACACCTAATAACGACACGCCATCACGCCCAATGAAAGTTTCCTTTCGTAGAGTGTCAAGGGAATAATGCCGTCCATAATACTCAGCCACCATCTTCAGGCAGGCCGGGCCACAGTCCATGGCATCATGTTGGCGAGTATAGGAAAAACTCTTCATAACCTATCTCTCTCCTCCTCACTAACCGATCTTGAATCAAGTCTCACTTTCGATTGGCCGAACTTATACGTGACATTCAGCATGATGTTGCGTTCATCACCATCATAGAAGACCAAGGAATTACCACGAAGGATACTCTGTTGCCAATAGAGCATAGTGTTGAAGATGTTGTTGGCACTCAGCCGCACGGTCAAATTGTTGTTGAGGAAACTCTTTTCCAAACTGGTCGAGAGGCTCCACAACTCTTTCACTGTAACGCTTTGTGAAGGATATGGTGTCCCGTAATAGAAATTTAGGTTGAACTTCACATCGTAAGGCAAAGTCAGCATATTGCCGACGGAAAGCATGGCGTAGTTCCTGTTGTTCTGTTTCAGTATGCCTTCTTCTTCCTTCTCGTAATAGTTCCTGCCAAAATAAACAGAACTGAAGAGATACCACCACTTGGTGACATTTCCGTTCCACGCAATGGAGCCGAACAAACTTTGCGTATGGTCTCCGTTTCTGTAACGGGATTCACCAAGATCAAGGTTGTCAGCCCTTTGATAGAGTTCCCTGTAAATTGGGTTGATTTCGTAGTTGTAGCCAAAACGCACCGAGAGCGAGATGGGGAAACTGGCAAAAACCTGTGCCGAATGGATGTGGGTGTTAATCAAGTTGGGATTGCCCATCGTATTAACCAAGGAATCGATGTACATGCTGGGGTTCAGGGCATCCAGCGATGGGCGGACAATGCGTTTCGAATAGGACGCACCTACAGCATATCCCTGGGCTGGTTCGTATTGTACGGTGGCATTCGGGAAAAGGCTGAAATTATTGTAATCTACTTGGGAAACATTGTTCAAGGAATTATGACGGTCAACATATTCAGCCCGCAGTCCGGCTGTGGCCGACCACTTGTCGGAGAAATTGTGCGCAACGCTGGCGTAGGTGGCAGCGTTCGACTCATCGGAATGGTAATGTTGCAAGAGGTTGTTGCTTCCTGTCAAGTCAATGTGGTTGTCGGTTTGGATTAGCGAGTATTTCGCTCCCGCCGTCAGCGTAGTCTTGCCGTTTCGGAGCGGCAGGGTGTAGTCTGCCTTGCCCACGTAAATGCCCGTGTTGCCGTAGCCTTTGTTGAGGTTCAAGATGCCTTGATGCTCGGTTCCATCCAAAATGATGTTGCGGAAAGCGTCCTCGTCATTATATCGGTTGTAGGTGTAGTCCAAGGTCACATTGAGGTTCTGGCCGAGACTGTCGATGTCGTAGTTGAAAAACAACGTATTGTTGCTTCGCAGGTTCTTTTCATTGGTGTTGGTCACGGTTTTGAAATCCGTGTGGTCTGACCCTTCGAAATGGGTCGTTTGCTCGCGCAGGCTCGTCCCGTTGCCCAGGTTGTTGATGCTCTGTAATCCGAGAGTCATTTTCGGGGTCAGGGCGTATTCCAGCATCAGTTTCGCGTTGTGGCCCTGGTTTTCCGAGAAGTTGTAGGCGCGGTGCTCAATCATCGAGTAGCCCATCACGTCCTCGTTGTTGATGGTGTGCATGTTGCGCCCGTTGAAGCCATAATAGAGGTTGGCCGAGAACTTGTTTTTCGACAGGGTGACGTCGGCGAAGGCACGCTCGCTCCAACGCCGTGCCTTGGTCACCGTGCCGCCGATGCGCACCGAGAAGTCGTCGTTGCGCCGTATCGTGACGATTTTCACGATGGCGGTGGCGTCGGCCTCGTATTGCGACGATGGGTTGTGGATGATTTCGATGGACTTGATGTTTTGAGGGTTCAGGTTATAGACCTCGTCCATCGAATACACGCGCCGGTTGTTGATGTAAACAATGGGCGAGCCTTGCCCGATGACGGAGAGGTTGTTCTGCCCGTCCACCAAGAGGCCGGGCGTTTTCTTCAGCATGTCGATGCCATCCGCACTCGACGAGAGCAGGGTGCTTTCCACCCCGACCACCGTCTTGTCGGGCAGGTTGGTGATTTCAGGTCGCTTGGCCGCAATGGTCACCTCTTGCAGTTGGGAGGCCGCGACATTCATTTTCAGCGTTCCCAAGTTGCCTTTAGGCTGGCTGACAAACTTCGGCTCATAGCCCACAAAGCTGATTTTCAGCAGGTCGCAAGCTATTTCAAGCGTGAAGCGGCCATCGTTGTCGGTGGTCACGCCACCGAGGAAAGTGCTGTCGGGCAGTTGCATTGTCACAACGGTGGCGTAAGGGATGGCCTCGTTGTTTTCGTCCACCACGCGGCCACTGATGTTTTGCGCCTTAGCGCCCAGCACTGCCATGCAAACGAGCAGTGCTGTCAAAAATAAATTCTTCGCCATAATGTTATTATTTTTAATATTTTACTTGATTCTTTTGAAGAAATCAAAAAAACTTTCCGCTTTTTCAAGCCCAAAATACTTAACAATTTTCTCAAAAATTTTTTGCTTGATTATCACTTTGTTACACATTGCTTTCTTGTTTCTTCTTGATTTCGTAATGAGTTTCCAAGTATTGCTGTAAAAAGTCTTTTCTTGCAGTACACAAATTTTCGTTAAGTCCTTTTTTCTTATTATTCAATCGACGAATAGGACAACCTCCATTACAAATAGGCAACAACATGCATTGTTTGCATTCGTCATCGTCATACATATTGGAATTGACTAAATAATTGGCCAACAAATACTCGTTATGGATTTTCATATCACACACAGATCCTATAATTCTGTCTTTATTTCCCACATCCACCCAACATTTGTATAGCTCACCTTCTGGACCAACAACATAACTATTCAAACAGGTGGCTCCGCATCCTCCCAATTCATGACTTGGATAAAATTGGACATCTATACCGTGCTTATGATATAAGTCTATAAAAAACTGACCACGTTGTTGCCTATCCAGCAATTCACAGTTACGTTCATAATCAGTAATGAATCCTGGTGTGAGATGTATGTTTTGATGCTTTTCGCATAGTTTTTTTAGTTCACCATGTACCTTTGCATATTCCTCCAAGCGATTTTCATCAATATGAACTCTGACATTTATAATTGTCTCTGGTAATTGCTCTGCGCATAACTCAATATTTTCAACAATCCTATCATATGTAGTTATTTTTTTATTTTTATGTAATCGAATTTTATTGTGGGTCTCACGGCAGCCATCAAGGGTGAATTGTACCATATTGAGTTGATGCTCTTTAAAGAATAAACACTTTTCTTTGTCCATCAAATAACCATTAGTAATAATGGAATGTTGAACAATCCTCTTGCCCTCAATTTTAGATATCTTTTCATACAAGCTTTTTATGGATTGGAAAGCCAACAAGGGTTCTCCTCCATACCAAGTCAAACTGATTTGGTCCGTCTTTTCATGTTTTTCTATGAAATGTACAATGGCATCCTCAACCACTGACGTCATAAACTTCTTAGGTTTATTCACTTCGTAGCAATAAGGGCATCTGAAATTGCATTCTGTTGTAGGTGCAATTGTCAAATTAAGACTATTAGAGTGAAATCCGCTCATGTAATAACGCATTTTTTCTGTCATTACATAGTCTTCGTCTTCATTTTCTTTAACTACTATTTTTGCTTTTATCAAGACATCTAACTCGTCTTGGTTGAATAACTCAGTAATTCTTTCGGGATTGATCCTGAAAGATTCTAATTTATCGAACAAAGTGTCGCTTATTTCAGCAAACGAATTTGTTCGCGAATTATACATTAAGCAACCGTTGTTTTTCGACTTAAAGATATAAGTAAACTTAGAAATTTTCATCATACCAAATATTATTTAATTAAACAAGCCATGCGCCTGTACTAATAATACAGGCGCATTGACAACTACAACTTGTCATCTGGCCACTGGACCGCTTTTTGATTCAGCGTGCCCTAAGCAAGTAGAAGGCTTACAACTAGAATGCAGGCAGATTTGAACCTTACAATCACCTGCCAACGCATAACCACCAGCCAAAGCATTCATGTCCATTTCACTAAAGGCATCAGCCTCTTCGATAAAGTTGATTGATTTTTTAATTGTTCCCATGGTATTTAAATTTTAGGGATTTACGTCCTCTCTCTGTTACTATTTTCGTCATGTGTTCAGATGAGAAAGGACAAATAAGATCCGAATACACAACGTTTACTTTAAATTTCTAATAAACAAGGCTTTTTGTATTAATTATACCAGTCCATCTTTCATCATCTTTTTACAATCACACGCATTACATGGCAAAAGCCATTGTCGGGAATTACCTGTAACAAGTATAATCCTTCAGACATATCCGCTACGCTGATCTCATTCGTGCCATAGACAGTCTTTACAAATTGACCATGAGCGTTATATACTTGCACTTCGACCGCCTCCAAACCACCAATGTGAACCATTTCTGATGCAGGATTGGGCCACACTTTCAGCGCAGTTATTGGTTTTTCATTCAAACCCACGCAATCTGAATAATAGAAAGTGGTGGTATAAACATCGTCATTCACTCGCAACTGCCAATTCAGCAGTTTGTTATGGATTGGAAGCTCGTCATCCCAAACCATCCAGATGCCTGCGGTGGTCTCCACCGGCACTGAGAGGTCGTAATTGTAGGTCATCTTGCTTTCCAATGCCCACTCACGTAAATCATCATTGTAATAATCCGCCGTAACATGGCAATTACCGTTATCATCGTAATAATACTCCGTCATATAGGTATAAACCCAGTCATCAAACCCTTGATGGGTTGATGTGGTTTCTGTATGTCGGTTGCCCACCTCATCATACTCATATTCAATCTTCCAGTTCTCCGTCCACGCATCTTCCCAATGGCTTTGCAGCTGTTCCTGGCAAAGACCTTCGGCGGTATAGAAGTAATCGTTTCTTGTAAGGGGATTCCAGCTGTTATCGCCATGGTAATAGTAGATGTCATTTAACAGCAATCCGTCTTCATATTCCCATGTCATTTTGCTTTCTGGTACCCAATCCTCCTCAAATGCGAAACCTTCCGAAAGCACCATGTGACCGTCCGGATCGTATTCATAAGTGTATTTGTTGACTACGTACCAAACGCCACCATCAAGCGCAGATTCGTATTCTTCAGTAATCCATTCACCATCATAGATAAACTCCGATTTCATGGCATAACCATCGCTGGTTTCCATTCTCATAATGATACGGTTCTGCTCATCATACCCATATTCCTCAGTAAAATCAAGAACCCAGCTATCCTCAAACCAATAGTGATCGATTTTCACGCAGTTGAAGCGCTCGTCATACTCAAACACGCTTTTCTGAAAGTCACCGTAAAGACTGTCCAGCTCCTCGCTGAAAGTGTTGGCGTAACGGTTCCATTTTTCCACTCGACTAATCCTGTTTTTCAACATTTCTGTTTGGGGCATGATTTGAGCACGAAGTAATCCAGTGTGGATAATGCACAACATCAATATCAATCCTAAATATCTTTTCATTTTTTTTCTTTTTTAGAAGCCCCAACCCGGAGATTGGGGCTTTTTGTTTTAAACAATAAATCATTCAAACATCTCCTCGGTGAGTTTAAGCTTGTATGTTCTCGAACCCTCAAAACCCTCATCATCTGGATTACACATCCAAGCTTCAGGTTTGAAAAAGAAGCGCTGAGAATCTGTTGCACTATCGTCGTGACGATAAGTGATTGTGGAAGCTCCGTCAGAATGACGCACTATTCTCACACTGTCGAAGTCGGACATTAGCCGAACAAACGCCTGCTCTCTTGACACGCACACATTGGGACCTCCTCCAACACTAAAAGAACAAATTGTTGCACATATCATTTGTTCTCCATCATTAGTAACAAAGGGAATCTTATAATAAGTCATGCCATCCTGATATGCCTTATTCCAACCAATGAAAGTAATTGTATCATTGTCGTTTGTTTTGCTTATTACAAAATCCACATCTACATAATGTTCACATGCCGTAAAAAGGCTTATTATCGAGACAAAGAGACAGGTTAACAGCAATTTTGTTTTGAGCGACTTTTCCATAGTTGCTTTCATCTTTGCGTTAATAACCATAACTTGTGAACAACTGGTTTATTTGGGTTGCTTTATTGGGGTAAGCTGAAAGCAGTTTTGATTTCAGGTTGCCGCCATTCTTTGTTGTGAATGTCATACAGTCATAAACAGGTGACAGACTATTCAAACTGCCAATTTGAAGATAGTCTGAAATGTTATTGATTGTTGCCAGTGTTTCACCATTAATCAATTGAGATTGAGTGTCAACATGGTTATCAATAATATCCCAAAACAAACCCGTTAAGAACCAACAGTTCATGTAGCCTGACTCGGCGGGTGATTGCGAAGGCCTGGTTCTCATCGTAAAATTCTCTATCTGATTCTTATAGAAATACGATCCACTTCCATCATAGTAATGGTTCATGCACTTGTAGCACATAAACTCCGCCCATCCTTCACATAAAGCAATCATTTTACCACCTGCATTTGAAGGCTTGTATCCGTTTTGATAAGGATCACTATTTGCGTTGTTTAGAATGTTTTCAAACTCATTGTGAACAAATTCGCCCCAAAAAACGCCACCGGTCTTTACTCCATGACTAAAATGACCTGCTTCATGAAACAATAGCTTATCTATGCTTTGTGTCGAAAAGTTAGAACTGGATAAAGACAAAGCAATATCAGGATAAAGATGTCCAAACAGCAGATTAAAATTCGATACAATGGGGTATGTGACCGGAGCAAAATATTGCAGCCAACCTGACAGCAATCCACACCCTGTAACAAAACCAGTATATCTTTTTGCCATAGGCGTTGCGCCTCCCATCCCGTTACTGGAAACCATTACCCAAATATTGGCATCATTATGAATTCCTGTTACCCCACAGGCTTCCACGTGTTGATTGTATTTGTATAAAGAATTGCTAACTGTGGCCTTATACCAAAGATGAGGATTGCTATTAGCAATTTTAATCTCCTTATATGGACCGGCAGAACCTTGGTTCATATAGGTTATGGCATCAGAAGTAGCAATTCCAAGCATTTCATTCCAGCTTTTGCGAATAATGTAATCACCATTACGCCAAGTTGCCCTGATTTTCACCTCACCACGCATTTTCTTATTCAGTTTAAAATGCCCGTTGGCATCCGTGAAAACAGCGTAAGGTATGCCCCACCTTACAATTTGTAATTTTGTGTTACTGACAGGAGCATAATTGTTACCCGTTGTCTGGACTTTCAAAATTCCTTCTGGATAATAGTTTCCACTGCCTTTGGTGGGTTCAGGAAGAGCAAGATAATCCACCAATGTAGAAGTTGTCAGATCTTCTCCGTTAAACTGGATACCGAGCTGATCAGCGTTACCCGTCAACACATACGAAACAACCGTCAAATCAAATTGCTCTTCATCGGGATCAAACAAAGTGTCTATCACAGTATAAGGCACACTCGGAAGCACATCTCCGATAGGAATACTGGCATAAAGTGGATCAAACTTATTTTGAGTGTTGTCTGATGTGGAAAGATAACTTCCTTCCTTTACAACCTCATTCTGAATCGGATAATTAAACAACGCATAGATATTACATAGCGAATCAAGCATCACAAGGTGTTCTTCGGTAGAAGGATTGAACCGAACATAATAATGTGTTGGAACCACTTCTATAAGACCCTGATCAGAATTAGTGTTGATAAAATTGGCGGCAGCACGCATATTCCTTAACGAAAAAGGAATACCCCTGTCACTACCAATAGTCATTCTACTTGCTCCATCCCCATCTCTAACACCACTCTCAGGTAACTCTGAGGTAGTATAGGTTAGAACAGATGAATTACTTTGAGGAAGTTGCGTTTCTGAAACCGTTTCCTGTTCCTTCTTGCAGGAGGCCATCAGCACTCCAACAACGGCAGCAATCACAGCCACCTTAAATATTGTTTTCTTCATGATGTAAATGTTTTAATTAGTTAAACGTAGGTTTATTAATCCGTAATCGTAAATTCACCGTAATACTCATCCCCGTTGGGGAGTGTAAAAGTGACAATGTAATTCCCCGCATTGGGAATGTAAACCTGCAAACCATTAGGAGTTAGCACCGAAAGACAATGCACAGAGGCACCAGCTGCGGTAGCAACCTCTACGGCGACTTGACCAAGATTTGCATTGAATTCTACCGTAAGGACATGTCCATTAATAACAGGGACAATGGTATGGCCCCTATTAAGTCCTGAAAGAATACTAACTTCAAATACTTCAATAGGATTTCCTTCTCCTTTCTCGTTTCTCGTTCCAACCACGCCTCCAGCGTAGCACAATGCTCCTGAAAGAACCAAGCAGAGCATCAGAACCGTTTTCTTGAATTTGTTCATGGTTTTGTGTTTTAAGTTGAGCTTTTTTGCGTTCAATTTTCCATCGGCGAAAGTAGAGTATCGCCCAAACATGAAACACAAAACCACGCTGGAGAAATCCTGGAATTAACAAATAGAAACCGTGTAATAATGAAAATCAATAAGTTACAAACAAAAAGTTGGAGGAAAGCATCAGTTTCCTCCAACTTTTCTCCATCAAATTACTCTGTATCGCTCCGAGCGACTATCCCATCACTTCCCAATGCCCGCCTTTGTCGGGTCCAATACGGCGAATAACACCTTTTTCTTGAAGTGCTTTGAAATGCTTGGCTATTCCTCGCGGATTTAAATCCAGTTGCTCTGCGACTTGAGGAATAGTAACATTCGGATTGTTTATGATTATTTCCACTATTTTCTTCTGTGTACCTTTCAAAGTTTCGCTCCATGTACTTTTCAATGTACCTTTCAATGTACTATTTTGCGAAATACTCCTCGTTGGAGTGCCACACAAGTCTTCCGCCACCCTTAAAACATACGCTGCCACGCCCTCATCCAATCCCAGTTTCTCGTGCAAACTCTCATTCTGTTTCTTAATTCCCGAGTAAGTCCTGCTTCTTAGTGCCGCAATCTCTCCCTCGCTCAACCCCATCAAATACAGATGGCATAGTGTCAAGTCGTTATGTTTCAATGACGGGCATCTGCCTGACAGAGCCGCATCAAAACCCTCAAAATGCCGTTCCACGGCCTCCTTCAGCTGCTTGAAATCTTTTTCTTTTAAGGTGATGTCGTCATGTTGATACGATGTGTCACGAGTGGTGATGTGTCTGCCATGCAACAAATCATTTATACGTTTGCATACTGGCTCCTTCAGGAAAGCTTCACGTCTCCGCACAATCTCTTCTTGTTGTTGGCTTAAAGTCATCTCCAGGTCACGAACCTGCTCCTCTTTGCTTTGGAGGATCTGTCGTAATGCTTCACGCTCCTTCTGATAGGCTTCCCGCTCTGCTTCCAACTCCTTTGTATGTCGCTCCTTGGTCTTTTCTATTTCTTTTTCCGACATGTCTCTTTGCGCCATCAATTCCTCCGCATGTCGTTCTTTGGCCTCTGCCATCCACTGCTGATGCTTCCTCTCCACCTCCTTCAAACGCTGTTCGGCCTCTTCAAGCACCTTATCTGCTTCCGCTTGCTGCTTTTCCAGCAGTTTCTTGCTTTTGTTTTTTGCCAAAACAACTATCGCCAAAGCGACTGCTAAAGTAATAGGAATAATAATACCGATTGCTTTTTTTATAGTCGTTTGTCGTGATATCTCCGCCCGTTTCTCCCACTTTCGGTTCTGGTAATCTTGATACAAGTTTTCAAGCAATGAGACCATGGCTTTTGATTCCCCTTCTGATTTTTTGTATTCTGCCAAAAAACGCATGCATTCATCTGATTTGCCCTTATCACCAAGTCTATCATAAATGACATACAGATATTCCGCAGATTTCACTTTGGAGAGTTGGTTCTCTGCATTGAGAAAAACCGGCTCCAAATATGCCATAGCCGAATCAAGCACACCTTCTTCATAGTATATGTATCCAATAGTCATAAAACGGGTAAACCGTTCCATCTCAGAACTTGCATTGCTGAGGTTGTTCTTCAATACGGCAATTGATTGCTCAAGTCCATATCCTAATTGATAGTCGCACAAAGCCTTCGCAGAAGTCGCATCCCTATATAGAAGGTTGTCCGTAGAAGCCATGCTTTCTATGGCACTAATATAGTATTGTCTCGCTTCAGCGTTTTGCCCTTTCTTGTCATATTGCTTTCCAATATGGACATTAATATTGGAAATCTTGTTAAACAATGAAGGTTCCTTTTGGCAACAAGTCAAAGCCCTTTCTCCACAAGCTATTGCAGGATCCATCATGAATTGCGCTGAAAAAAGTTCCAAAAGACGATTATAGGTATAGAACATGAATATAACCTTTTTCCCCGCCAATTCATTTTCATCACACCAATTCTCCATTATTTCTAACGCTTTCAAATATTCAGCACAAGCCTCCACCACACTCCCTTTCTCATATAAACCAGCACCATTAATATAATGTGAACGCGCATCCAAAAACACATTGCGTTCCTGTAAGGAGGCATTGTGCTTCTCAGCATCCCAGCCGTCAGTCATTGCCAACGAGTCAAAGTAGCCAACTGCCTTCAACAGATTCTCTCGGTTGCTTTGGGCATAATAGTTTTTATAAAGCAGCTCTGAAATCAACAATTGGCAATAATGTTCCTCAAACTCATCAAGACTATCCGCCATGGGGCTAACCACCAACGCTTGCAGCATAGCAAACGCACTATCCGCACGTTCCCACATCAGGCTGTCTATCTCCTCCAGCGTCCGGTAGGCTTCTCCCTCTCCTTCGGGAGAGGGTCTGGGTGAGGCTTGAGGTGGCTTGCACGACCCCATCACAGCCATCACAATCAAAAAACCTATAATGTAAACACGTATTTTCATCTCAATTTCAAGCAAAATCACACTTGCAAAATTACTCAAAATCCATCAACCCCCGCCAAAAATAACCTCCCCATCACAGTTCACGTATCAATAACTACCAAAATCAATCCTTTCCTGCCGTTCTCGAACCATACGTTTGCCCATATTCAGCCCGTCCCCTTTCTCATAATACGCCTGGGCAAGCTCATGCAGCCTCTCAAACACATCCATGAAGTTGCCCGTCCGTTTGGCCGATGATAGCAGATTCCTCGTGTGCTTGATTTCCGTGTTGAAAAACAATCCCAGGTCACAGATGAAATTCTCCGAATTGGAGGCATATTTGCCGTCGGCAGTCTCAAAGATATGCAGGTCGTAGATAATGCGGAACAGTTTCACAAAAGCCGTAATCTTCTGGTTCGAAATCTTGTAACGGCTATGCATCTCGGCGGCCTCCTGCCGCTCCTCTGCCTCCTCCATGGCAATTCTCACCGTCTGCGTCCAGTCGCCATCCTCTTCCGCTATAGTGGCAAGCAACGCCTTCAGCACAACAACGTTGTCATGCTTTGGCAATCGCTCCGCATACTCCATCAAATGCCGTATCTTCACAAAATCTTTACTCTCGCTCATATTATTATCTCGCATTCACCTTATCCGATTAAAGTCCCTTTCATTCTTTTGTCAAATAGGTCTATCCAAATTCCCCTTCTGCCCAATAAAACGCCCAGCTCTGCAGAAACTCATTCACCAGTATCAAGAAATCACTTTTGTGTTAACATCTCATTTTTCATTGTTATTGGATTAGTTTTTCTCAGCATTTTCATTGCATCTTTCGAATAATTGCTATCTTTGCCATGCAAAAACGGGTATAACAATGCGCCAAGGGCTTATGTCCCATGCGTTCAGGTGTTCTCGTTTTGCTTCGGGTGCTTGAGAGATAAGGCAATCTTCCACAAAAGCAATGTCTCCTCAAGCACCTTGTTCTATTATAGCCACAAAAATAATCCATCCGTCCTATACCCTCCAAACCCAATCGCAGGAAATACACAGGAACACGAAGGAAGTTTGCGGGAAGCATCCTGTACGCATCATTATCTCAATAAATCACATCTTGCTTCGAGGATGATGGTTCGTCAAGATTTCTCGTTGTCTATAGGGATTGACGTGAAGATAAATCTGCGTGGTTGCAATAGAGCTGTGCCCCAGAATATGCTGGATATAGGCAATGTCGATGTTCTCTTCAAGCAGTAGCGTGGCAAACGTATGGCGGAAAGTATGTGGCGTCACATGCTTTTCTATGCTACAGTCATTTGTTAGCCGACGAACCAACGACCTTACCGTCTGAGGTCCCAGGTTTCGGCCGATTCGACTGGTGAAGAAACCATCTTCCATGCCATCCGACGACTTGCGCACATCCACCCATTGCCTCAACGACTGCATGATCACGGGCAAACAGACATCCACAACCCTCTCCTTGTTACCCTTTCCAATGATTCGCACCTGTCCTCGGCACAAATCTACATCCCGATTCCTAAGGCCACACAACTCCCCAATCCTCATGCCCGAACCAAATAGCAATTCAATGATCGCTTTGTTGCGAACGGCAAAAAAACGTTGCCCGTCGTCTTTTACAGCGTTCTGCTCTACATCAAGCTTTACCAGAATCTGTTGCACTTCTTCCTTCGTCATCACTACTGGAAGTCTAACGGGCGGCTTCAAACGGACATGCAAGCTCCGCAATGGATTGTTGAACTCCTCCCGCTCCACTTCTAAATAATTCATGAAAGCATTTACGGACGCTATCTTCCTTTTAATCGTTTTATAGCGATAACTCGACAGCGATACGATCCATTGTTTCAAGTAATCCCGTGTAACATCACACAACTTGGCATCCGTCCCCAAGCCGTCCGTAAACTGTTTTAAGTCAAACCGATAAGCCCTTATCGTTTTCTCATCCAGTTTTCTCTCAAACCTGCAGTGGCTCAAAAAATCTTCCGCAGCCACCGCCATATCAATTTGTTTTACACCCTCAGTCATAGGCTTTTTTCCCGCAATATATGGAATAGCCCGGAAAACGACTAACGATAATAACAGATTATGGATGCGCAAATAGATTCTCAAAAAGTTGCCGACTATTATAATAAGCTTTCTAGTATTTGGCCTCAAAATGAGCCATGGTATAGACATACCCAAAAAGAGATTTCAAGATTCATTCACAAGCATCCTTTTGAGAAAAACGATTATGTATTGAATGCAGGAGCCGGTGAGAATGATTATAACATACAAGGACGCATACATTATGTGGATATCGCGGAGAAAAAGATTCAAGACAAGCCTCTTTTCACTGTTGCAAACATTGAGAAGTTGCCTTTCGAAAACGACCTTTTCACAGGTGTCGTCTGTGTCGGCAGTGTGCTAAACTATTGTGATGCTGTCGCAGCATTATCAGAATTATCAAGGGTATTGTGCCGTTCTGGAAAACTGATTTTGGAATTTGAAAGCAGCTACTCCTATGAATATAAAGGAACACCGTTGTATGGAGTGGATGCGGATGTTGTAACCACAACATATTATGGCCAGCCTCATAAAATCTGGGTATTTTCGCCAGCATATATCAAAAGAGTTTTGAATCATTGTAATCTCAAACTACTAAACGAAGAGTATTTCCACATAATCTCTGCTTTGGCATTTCATCTGGGAAAATCAGAGACGGACTCATCGAGATACACTTGTCTTGATACCATAGCGAAAAGAATACCTTTTGTCAAAAGACATGGTTGCAATGTATTAATGGAGTGCGTTAAGCTATGACTTTTTGCCAATAAACCACAAAAAGAAGGCTGATATTAGAGCCGCTGCAACATTGGCAATAATAATTGCGATAGAGGATATATCAATCCCAAATTTAGCAAAAATCATCCAGCACAATGCAGCAATAATAGAAGCAATCGCTACTATTCCCAAAATTGCAACAGGAATCAACCATTTCTTTTTCTTGGTGGCATTTGTATTTGGGACAATTACACTGTGCGTTTTCTCTCCAGGTGTAAGTAACGGACAGTCAATATATGATATTGGTATACTGTCGATTGGGGCTTGTTTGCTTTTTATTTTATCAAAAACATCACGAAGAATCTGACAATAGCGAGAATAATCCTCATTCAACATGAACCTTTTATACCAAACAGCATAATACTCTTTAATTGATTCGACAATTTTCATGTATTTGTCTTTGCTGATTTGTTTTATTCTGTCATTTGATTTGATATACATGACGGCATCAAACGAAGAGTCTTTGTCAAGACCCAAGGGGAAAGTCATGTGATAAGCGCCAATCTTGCCAAACTGGCTCAAGCAAAGTATTTTTTTGAATAGAACGCTTTCTTTATCAATGTCTTTCCCCCCATTTCTATTATTAATTTCTACTATCCAATATAAAACATCATAACCGTTTTCTGCCGTGTAACTGTTGAGCAAATCAAGATATGAAAAATAAGACGCAAATGAAGAGTATGCATTATCTATCGCGACATACTCATATGCCATTACTTGTACCTGTTGATGGTAGGTCATCATCGCCAAGCCAACTACTTCGCCATCACAATACAAGATAAAAACCAATACCTCAAAATGAGTTTTATAAGGACTCATCAGCCAACTTGACAATTCATTGGAATTGGTTTTTATATCCGCAGGTGTTTGGTCGACATAGATTTTCAACGCTTTTGCGAAATCGTTTTTCAAACTTGAAGTCGAGGAATCGAATCTTTTTAGTTCAAACAGGTGTTGCATAATCTGTTATTATCGCTAGTTAAACAATTAAAAAATCTTTCATTTCACAACCTCCCAATGCCCGCTTTTGGCAGAGCCTATACGTTTAAGTATGCCGATAGATTTCAATTTGTTGACATGATTCTGTACCGAAGTAATGGAAATTCCAGTTTTTTCCGCTAATATTTCTCTGCTGATATATTTGTCCAAATATATCAATTTCAAGATTTTAACAGCAGTTTCAGACAACCCTTTAGACAACTCATCAGACAACCTTTTAGACAACCCTTTAGGCAACCCATCAGTCAACCCTTTAGGCAGCTCATTTGCTGTTGTCACCGCTTTGGTTGAGGGCAAAGGTAACACCAACTCCACTTCATCCACATCAATCCTATTCTTCAGTTCCGGCTTCTCCCAACCAGCTTGTTTCCAGGCATCTAAGATGAGCGGGAAACCCGAACCGAGGTTTTCGCCATAGCCTACCATGCGAAGCATGTTCTGGATTTTTGGATTTCGAGCGAAGGAAACACCTCCCTCGTAAATCTGCTCAATAGGCAATCGCAAAAGCCCCGGATTGCGGAACACTAATTTGTCATCGTGTTTCTCTATGCGCAGAATCCCCGATTCCATGATAAAGTCAGAATGGATTATGGCGTTTGTGAAAGCTTCACGAACCGCTTTGTGCTGAGGCGTATCATCAACCCGCTGGATGCCTTCCATGCGGAAAGGCCTGGGAAGATCGAAAGTCACCTTAGGTATCACTCTGCTGAAAAACTGATATAGGTTGTTTTCCCAACGGCCATCGTATGTCAGTCTGTCACTGTACCGTTCCTCACCTATGAGGTTACAGAAATCGATGTAGTCCATGCGAAAGTTGTCGAAACGTTCCCGTATCGACAACCCTTTGCCAAACATCAGCAGTCCAGCCATTGTCAGACACTCTTTTCCCGATTCTCTTACAACCACATACCCGCCTAAGTTCTTCAAAAACGACTTGTCATCAATCTCGTTCCACACATGGCCTTCATTCCTGTATTGGAACAATGTGCGATAACGGTGCAGTGAGTCCAGGTCTATGTCATCCATGCCATAGTGTTCTATCAACAAACTGTCGTTGCCTTCCTCAAACGAGTCGCGAATCATCGCTTTCACTTGACGTTCAGTACAGTGAAAGTCGCCCTCGTGGTTACGCCTGAAGGTCCCTTTATACACATTACCATTCAGGTAAATGGGCTTCGATCTCCAGTCCGCCATAGGCACATGGATGCAAACGAGCTGTTTGCCGTCCATGTTCACCACCTCAACGTTACTATCGCTAAGGATGTTAGCATTCACTTTGTCGCTGTTGATCGTGTTCCAAAAATCAGTAATAATCTTCTGTGGATCATCAACGCCGATGACGCGATAACGCTTTTCGGGGTTTTTCTCCTTTTTGTCCTCATCCACTCCCAATAGAATCAATCCTCCAATAGTGTTGGCAAATGCCGAATAAGTTTCCCAAAGCGACTTAGGAACCTCCCCCGAGGCTTTCTTGCACTCCAGGATTACCCTTTCACCTCTCTTCAAGGCATCTATTATGGTGCTTTCGTTCATAGCGGCTTCTCCTTATTATGATGCAAAGTTAAGTATTTTTTCGATCCCTAAATCCTATAAAATGGGTTCCCACACCTTCAAACACAATCCTTCCCCCTCACAACATTTCAAACCAAAAACAACCAATCACCACCCTGCCCGCAGCGAAACATTAGGCAAAATCCCAAACATCGAGTAGGCGTATGCCCGCATCTCGCCTGATTCAACATCGGTCTCAAACTGATAGCCGATGGGATTCAAACGGTTGTAGGCGTTGAACACCCCGACACTCGCGCTCCAGTTGAAGCCGTTCCTGTATTTCGGCGAATGATAGGCGCACGAAAGGTCGAGGCGGTGATAGGCAGGCGTACGGCTTGCGTTGCGTTCGGTGTAAACCGGGACGGTCTGCCCCATGTACTCGTAGAAACCCACAGGCAAGGTGACGGGATGGCCGCTCGAATACTGCCAAGCCGCACTCGCGCTCCAGCGTGGCGTGAACTGATAGCAGCCATTGATGCGGAAGTCATGCGGGATGTCTGACAAAGCCGAATAGGGATTGCCGTCGTTGATGCCGTCGATGGTATAGATGACACGCGAATAGGTGTAACTCATGGCTCCCGTGAACTTTC
>JAEFAE010000033.1 GCA_016291135.1 Bacteroidales bacterium | reverse complement strand
CCCTCCTGCACCTTCCGCTCGAAGGCCAAGACGGAGCGTATGGAGGCCGTGGTGAACGAAGTGCGCGACCGTTACCGTGCCGACGAGGACATCAGCAACGACGACCAGATCTTCGAGGCGTACGACTATTTCCTTCACGCCAAGGATTACCGGAACGCCGCTCCCGCCGCCCTCTACAGCGGTCGGGTACGCCAAGCCAAAAAGGAATACGAGGCCGCCATGAACTGTTACCAAGAGGCAGACCGCTATGGTCGCTTGACGGGCGATTCGGTCAGCGCCGCCTTCGCCCAATATTACATAGGTGACCTCCTCAACAACAGCGGCCATGAAGACGAGGCCATCGTCAACTACAAAGCGGCTGCCGAGCTGTGGGGCGACAGCCTCTCCCGCAAGGCCAAGTGCCTCAACGCCGTGGCCATGATGAACATCGTCATCGATGCGTATGACAGCGCCTTGATCTATCTGGAACAGGCCTTACAGCTCGCCCAGACCTCCCATGACTCCGTCACGGAAGCCTCCGTCTGGAACAACTACTCCGTGGCTTACCAACTCACCGACGACTTCGACGCGGCCAAAGACTGTCTTCGGAAAGCCTTGCCCTTGGTGGATGTCAAGCGCCGTCCCATCGCCTTGATGAACCTCGCCAAAGTGTATCTTGCCTTGGACGAACGCGACTCGCTCGAATATTATAAAACAGCGATGCTCAACGCCATGGAACTGACGGAATGCCGCCCCGAGACCATGGCCGCCGTCTATGCCTTCCTGATCAAAGATGCCCTGGCCAACGGTGATTACGCCACCGCGTTCGACCTGGAGAAAAAACACGAAGAAGTCGCCCTCGACATCCTCTCCGACCAAACCCAGAGCTCCGTGCTCGAGATCCAAAAGAAATACGACTTCGAGACCCAAGCCAACCAGCACAACCGTCAGATGCTCTCGCGCCAACGGCTCATCATCGTGCTCATCGTCGTCTTAATGATCGCCTTGGCCATCATCACTGGACTGATTTTCAATGCCTTGAAAAAGAAACGCATCGAAGCCGAAATCAACGCCAACCTGTTGGAACTCAAGAAACGCAACGAGCAGCAACAACAGGAACAGAGCGACCTTCAAACCCAAATCGAGACCCTCCAAAAACAAACCGGCGACCGACTCAAAGACGAATACCTTCAGAAGTGCCATATCATCCGATGCTTTGAAGTGTATTCCCGTGACCGTAACAACCCCATGGGGTTCAAGGACTTGGAAAAAGCCCTGTTTGAGGGCGAAGACCATTGGACGGGATTCGAACAAGCCTTCGAGGGCGTGCATCCAGGGTTCATCGACTCCGTCAAGACAAACTATCCCGATCTCACGGAATCGGAGTTCCGTTATTGCCTGCTCTCACACTTCAAACTCAGCCGACAAGAATACGCCGACGCCCTTGGATGCAGCGTCTATAACATCGACAAAATCAGGGCAAGCCTCAACAATAAATTTAGAATGAAGAATTTAGAATTATGAGAGGAATCATAAAAGCTTTTTTCTTATTGATTATCATTATCTTGGGCACCAACTCATGCAACAAGGAGCCTTCCTATAGGGAGCTGTTCTACAACAGTCTTCTCGCCAATTCCGACGGCAAGGAAAAAAAGGTGGATGTGAAGGGGTCGTTGATGAACGGCGACATGAAAAGTCCCAACATCGAATCGTGGCTGATCGACAATATCCTTTACGTATGTTTCTACGAGACGGTGGAAAACTGCATGACCTTGGTCACCGACAACAACGGTAACCTGCTGTTCTCGAGAAGGATGGACAAGCAGTATCCCTGCGTGGTGAGGGTCTTCATGGGCAACGAACCCACGGGTACCTACCATCTTTACATCACCGACGGCATCAAGACCGCCGAGGGAGATTTTTATTATGTCAACGCCTCGCCTTGGGGAAACGGAAAACAAAACAACCATCAATAAATCATGAAAAACATCCTTTTATTAACGTTGGCATTGGCTTTTTGCCTTCCAACCTTGGCACAAGAACAAGACAACGAGCGTTGTGTCAGCAATGAGATTGCCTTAAGCTATGGAGTTCATCCCGTAAGCGGTGATGACTTTCAACCCAACGTGCCCTTTTACTCTTATTACCTCGACAAAGTAGGAGCCTTTTCGGGCAGTTACACCCACTTCTTCAACAAAGTTGTCGGGGTGGGCGGCACCTATTGTTTCGACTATAGGGAAATCGACTACCGGCATCATGGCACCAACAATCCATTGGTCTGTAACCTCTACGAGTCCTGCCATTCCGTAATGGGACACCTCAAACTGAACTGCATCAACAAGAAACATTTCACCCTTTATGTCAAAGCGGATGCAGGCCTCTGTTTTTGGGGCTACCGACTGGAGGAATTCCAACCCGACCTGTTTGGGGTGAACCTTCCTACCAAGCACTGTTGTTTTGCCTGGCAAGCCGCTGCCGGTGTTGAGGTCGGTAACGACCGCATCGCCGGATTCCTGCAATGGGGTGTCGGCATGGAAGGCAACTACAACTTGGGAATCAGATATAAATTCAAAAACCGCGCACAATGAAAAAACTCTTGATCATTTGCACCACGCTCATCATGATGAGCTCCTGCATCGAGCACGCCCATATCTATCAGAAACTGTCCGACGAAGACGCTGCTGCCATCCCTTACCAACTGGGACAAAGGGTGGATTTCGTGAACCAGGACGGCGACACGCTGACATACGAAGTCGTTTTCGACGACACCTATCCCTACGATCAAGACCGATACTTCTCGCGGACACACGAAGGAACGGGAAAGATCCCAAAGGACGACTATTACTGCTACGCCCGCACGGTGATTCTCGAATGCGAACAGAACCACAGCTTAGGGTTCACCATCCTTCCTGGCAAGGACCTCATATTCTATTATGGGAACGACTTCGACCTCAATGGCAGCCTCCTGAGCTACCAGCCATACGCCCCTCTGGACGAAATCGAATACACCAACGTCCACCACGAGATCCTTTATAGCCAATACACGGGCCAGCTGATCTACGACTGGTACTACAACGAGGCATTCGGACTCTTGTATATCCAATACTATGATCAGTCATTGACGAGGGTTCCTTCCCATGAAGACTGATGAAGGTTGTTTTTCATCAGTAAAGATGCATTGTGTCCAAAGTTTCAACAACAAAAGTATTGACATTATTTAGATAATGTATATTTTTGCATCGAAATTATTAAATACAATGCATTATGAAAATAGATTCTATTGAAAAAGCCCGCTATTATGTGGGCAAAGCCGAAATGATCTTAAAAGAACGTGGACTGCTGGATGCGGAGATCCTGCATTACGAAAACAAAAAAGCGGTTCGCAAGGCAGGAAGGATGCTGTGGTATGGGGTGCTGCTGGCGTTGGATTCCGTGTTTGATGTCAGGACAGACCGGCGGACCAAGGTGAAGATCGACGACTATCTGGAGGCCATCTCCGAACGCGACGAGGCCCTGGCAAAGGTGGTCGATTGTGGTTGCGACATCATTTGGGTCTATATCGCTTACGACGGCATCCAATCCAAGCCCCTCTGCGATGAAGGCATCCGTATGGCCAATGAGATCATCGACCGTTGCGCCAATATGTTGGAGTGATATTTTAAATAAGAAACCATGGAACAAGTGATCATTTCAACGTCAAAAACCGAAAATGGATACAGTGCCAGTTGTGAATTGATTCCAGGATGGGTCGTATCATTTACAGGTAATTTCTCTGAATTTGTCAACTACGTTCAAGAAAGCATTGATTTTTATGTGGATTGCGCTCAAATTGACCACGATCCTTATCCTGCGGTATTTGACACCAACTACCAATTGCTTTTCAAAATGTAAAACCGTAAAGCGAAAAAAAATCGCAAAGTGCATTTTATTATATAATTATTTATATTTTTGCAAAAAGTCTCGTTATAACGATAGTTTATGAAATCGATTATCATTTATCACGGTTCGACAAAGATCATCGAAAAACCCGTATTGGGGGTAGGAAATCCAAAGAATGATTATGGATTGGGCTTTTATTGTACCGAAAGTCTTGAACTCGCCAAAGAATGGGCAAGCACGGAACAACACGATGGCTTTGCCAACTGCTATGAGATCGACTTGGATGGTTTGGACATCCTCCATCTTAATCAAAAACCCTATCATATCCTGAATTGGCTCTCTATACTGTTGAAAAACAGAACGTTTGTTCTTTCACAAGGCCTGCCTGCAGAAGCAAGAGAATATCTACTGAACCATTTTTTGCCCGACTACGAGCCTTACGATATTATTATTGGTTACCGAGCCGACGATTCTTATTTCTCGTTTGCCAATGCCTTCTTGAACAATACTATCTCGTTGGAGCAATTGCGCAAAGCGATGCATTTAGGAAAACTGGGGGAACAGGTCGTATTAAAAAGCGAAAAGGCGTTTGCAAGCATCCATTTCAAGGAAAGCATCCCCGTTGACAGCAGTCTGTACTACCCGAAACGCCAAGCCCGTGACCGCCAGGCCCGGGAAGATTACCAGAAAGAAAAATCCACAGCATCACCGGTTGATGCCATCTATATGATTGATATTCTCAGACAAAATTGGAATCATGATGACCCACGCCTATAACCCTTTGTATCTTGAAGATGTGATGAACAACATCGGCACCATGTTCGACTGCGCCGTCCATGCTGCAAATTGCGACCTGACGTTGTTTTACGAGATGTTTCTGTCAAGCGGCGTCGCCTCACAAATTGAGGCAGGCAATCCCCGTTACCTGTCGGGGCTGTCGGGGATGGAGCTGATGCTATTGGTTTTGGATAAAACCATTGACAAAACGGTGCCCGTCATGTCCTATGCACCCTTGGACCGAACCCCTGAATATTGGGCGGGTTGGGCGTTGGCCTATTACCAATGGTATCGTGCCCAATCATTTTCGTTTCTTAAAAGCAATGGATTAAACATCAGCACCCTGTTTTTGCTTTATCCAACCATGCATGAGGCCGATCTTTCCAAATTTGTACAAACGGCCGATGCGCTGATTGAGCAAGGTCTCCAACACCGGAAGAACCCGCTGAAAACCATCCGAAAGCAATCACGTCTCACTCAAAAAAAGTTAGCTGACTTGTCAGGGGTTTCACTTCGCATGATTCAAGCTTACGAACAGGGCGACCAGGACATCACCAAGGCTGAGGTGCGTTCGATCCTCGCACTGTCACGAGTGCTCGGATGTCGTCCTGAGGTGATCCTATGACGTTAACCCAAGAAGTAACGCTCTTTACAACCTTTCAAAATCCACCATCGCGCGAAGCGATGCCCAATCCTCCTCTTCCATCGTCTCCAAGGCCTCGTCACTGAAGTATAACTCAATGCTTAGATCGGTTTTCGTGAGTATGTTGATGGTTCCCAAGACATCGTATGAGTTCTCAATCTCAACATCTTCTATAATATGTTCCGAATACCAGTCCTTCAGAACGAGATTGTTTCCATGAAGCGTGTATTCCTTGGCAACTTCTTCCCCTCCCATGGCCAGAACCGCCTGTCCGTTTTTCTTGAATTCTACAGTAAGTCCTATTCCGATTGGAATGGACTCTGATTGTTCGCCGTTTGTTAAGGTTAAACCGACAAGTTTCCATTTACCATAGATTTGAGGGTCCTTTTCACAAGAAGGAAGAACGGCTACCATAGTTGTCATCAACAGGACAGCCAAGATGTTTTTAATTGTTTTCATGACTCTATGTTTTATCGGTTAATGATCAATTTCGTGGTTTTCCCATCGATGGTGATGAAATACATCCCCTCGGACAATTGTGAAACATCAATCTGTTGGTTTTCACCACCAAAATGACCCGTCATCAGAGTCTGGCCCATAGTATTGGTGATGCGGTATTCACCGGGTTGGGTATCTGAGATGGTGATGAGGCCCGAGGTGGGGTTGGGATAAACCTGGAATCTCTCGGCGGTGGTTTCGTCAACATCGTAATGGAAATTGAAATACACCTCGTCACAAGCTGTCTCCGTCGTCTGGATGATCAATTGTCCGTATTGCCACACACAGCGCATGCCTTCCACGCGATAGTCATCGCCTTTGGTCATCAAGCGCTCTGGGAAGAAACTGGTTGCGTGGCCGATGCCGCAGAGGATGGTGCCGCTGAACAGGTCTTGAGGATCGCTCACCATGAGGGTCCGATAGGTGTGGCCGTTGTACTCCACCGCACCTTCTCCATCCACATGCATTGGTAAACGTTCCGTCCCAACCTGGATCTCCCATTCGTCGCCCACCTGGGCGGCGAAGTCGTACAACATCGTAAACTCACCCAAGGTCTTGTTCCACCAATACACCTTGTTGTCACGTTCATAAATGTATTCGTTCGACTTTTCCTCATGCGGGTTTTTGTCGTAGAGGGTGTTGATGCGCACAAGGATATGGGTGGGTTCATCCTGGACGGTGGTATCGGCCACATATTCCAAATGCTGATAGGTGACGCTGCCGTTTTCATTCTGAATCTCATAATACCACTCCGTACCGATGGGGAAGATGCCCATTTCCACGATGTTGGAAAATTCGTTCCAGCCAGGCGCGTTCTGGTAAGCCGAAAGCGAGCCTTGCGGCACAAAGAGGGTGGCGCTTCGGGGAACAAGGTCGAAAGAATGGTAGTAAGCCTGTTCTGCGTTTACCACAGGTGGAACCGGATTATAGACATAGATCTTCTTCAACTTCGTGCACCACGAAAAAGCCAGTCTGTCGATGTAGCTGACCGATTCAGGAATGGTCACCTCGCCCATCCACTGGCACATCGCAAACAACCGATAAGGGATGGTATCCATCGACCGGGGAAGGGTAACCGTAGAGAATCGGCCGTAGATAAAGGCTTCCGGGGCAATGTCGGTCACCGTCTCGGGAATGACCAACGAGCCTGGGTCATTGCAACTCATGAAAGCATGCGTTCCAATAGCCGTCACCGACGAAGGAAGGTCGGGCATGTGGGTAAGACCGCATTGGCCGAAGGCGTAGGGGCCAATCGCCGCCACCCCTTCGGGAATGACGCTGTTCTTACAGCCAATCACAACGGTATGGGTAAGTTGGTTGATAACACAGTTGTTTTCGGAACCATAAACGGCGTTCCCCTCCTCAACGGTCACCGACTCGATCTTCTCGCAACTGTTGAAAGGGTTCCCTTCGATGGTGGTGACCGAACTGGGAAGCTGAACGGTCTCCAGTTTGTCACAAGAAGAGAAAGCATCACCCATAATGGTCGTTACGGTATTTGGAATTACTATGTTGGTCAACTTACCATTGTTGCGGAACATACTATTCGAAACCACCGTAAGCCCTTCTGGCAGCACCAGGGTACCCGTCAAACCGGTGGTCATGAAGCATTCATTGCCGTAGGTCACGTCCTTTTCGGGAAGCACCACCTCGGTCATGCGGTCGCATCGGCAGAACGCCGTGTATCCCACCGTATTCACCGAATTGGGAATGACCACCGTGCCGCTCAGCGAAGTACAATGGTAGAACGCGCGGTTTCCGATCGCTGTGACCGTGTTGGGGATCACCAACGAGGTGATGCTGCACTCGCGGAAGGCATCGTCGAGGATTTCCGACACCGTCCAAACGCCACCACCGCCCATCACGGTTTCGGGAATGACCAGGTCTCCCGTCGGCATGGGATACCCCTGCTCCAGGCCAACCAAACGCTTGTCTTGGTCAAGGATGGTACAATACAGATATTGACCTGCCTGCGTCATGCTTAAGAAATCGTAGGCCTTAACGGTGTTGATGGTCAAGACCGTCATGATAATCAGTAAGAGTTGCTTTTTCATATTCAAGTTGGTTTTTTGATTTATTCGATTAATATTGATCGTTCTCCGTTTTACCTCCCATTCGGTCGGTGAGCCCTTCGGGGTTCCGTTCACACCGCATTGACGATTTCTTCGAAGCTTCGATTGTCGTCCCCGAGGTTCATTTTCATTTGTTTGATTCGCGTTTTGCGTTTATAATAGGAATCGGTTTGGGTGTCCAACAAGATGGAAATTACCTGGTTGGAGAAGCCGTTTTTCGACAAGCAACAGATGCGCACATCCCACTTGCCAAGTTTGGGGAAGAGCTGGAGCAGTCGTTGCGAGAAGCCATCGAAAATCAAGTCGGTGAGGTTGATGAAGTCGGTCCAGTCGCTGTCGGCGAGCTCGAAGTTGAGCGTGTCGGCATTCACCTGTTCGCTGAGGGCTTGCGCCGTGACCATCACCTTGTTTCGGGCCATGATCTTCTGGGTCATCATCAGCTCTTTCTGCGAGAGGGTCTGCTGGTTGCGCCGCAGCTCGTCGTTGGTGCGGATCAAGGTCTCCATGTCGCTGACCAACTCGTGGATGCGGTTCTGGTCGCGTTCCACTTGACGACCAAACTGCTCCATTTTCAATTTATGATCGCTAACGATCTTCCTTACAATCAACAAGATAACCAATAAAGCAATCACCGCTAAAGCGATAATCAAATAGAGTTTCAGGTCGCGGTTACGGTGCAGGCTCTCCAATTCGCTTTGCTGGGCTTTCAGCTCGTATTCCGACTTGATGCGCAGCATCACGTCGCTGGCGTGTTCCTTTTCGGATTCCAATAGGTTTTGCGAGAACAGCTTATGGTATTGTACGGCCTGCTTGTAATCGCCTTCGCTATAAGCGATGCCATAGAGGGTCTGGTAAACCGACATCTTCAATCCGGCACGTTCGCTGCGCAGGGCCTGGTTCAGGTGCTCCTTCGACTGTTCATAGTCGTTCATATAATAATAAAGAATTCCCAGCGTCATCTGGGCGATGTCGGTGTTAGGGTCGTCAAGACCGATTTTCAGGGCTTGGTTCACGCTCTCGATGCCCTTAGCAAAATTGCCTGTTTCCATGTAATAGTCGCGGCCCATCTCCAGATAGAGGTCGCCTAGCATGGCTTGATCATGGATTAAGGTAGCGATGTTGAAAGCCGAGTCGTAGTACTGTTTGGCTTGGGTGTATTGTTCCTGTGCCCTGACGGCCCGTCCACTATTGCGGTAGGCGTTCATCATACCCGTGGAGTCCAAGGTCTGGCGGAAACAGTCCAAGGCCTGTTGATGCTGGTCGAAAGCACCCTCGAACAGTCCGTGCTTGAAATACATCGCACCGAGGTTGTCGCAAAGTTGGCCTTCGAGTTGCAGGACTTCTGTAGTCTCTTCGCAAGACTGCAACGCTTCAAGTCCTTGCAGGAATGTCTCAGCGGCCTCCTCCGACTGGCGTTGCTCGCGCAGGCGCAAACCTTCTTCATAAAGGGATTGGGCTTGTCCCACCCGTTTGGTTTGGGTGTTGCAAGCGGTCAGCAAGCCACAAATCAATACGAGAGTTAGAAGATGTGTTCTCATTTTTCGAATGGTTGTTGATGCAAAATTAAAGAGAAAACAAACTTGTCAAGAGGTTTCTGTAAGAGCGGCGTGAATTGTCCCTATCATTTCGGGATGTCCTATAGTATTGATACTGATTATCAACACGATAGTTCTCTATAGTTTTTGGTTTTGTCCTTGTTTTTAAAGCGATGGCAAAACAAAAAAACGTATCTTTGTGGGCAAAATGGAGGTAGTACACCCCATTTTGGCCAACATTTTTCACCATGGAAGAAATCATCACCTTTCTCACCAATGTGCTTCACAACAACAACCGCGAGTGGTTTCATGAGCACAAACAGGAATACCAAAGCGCCCAGGCGAAGTTCAACGCCATCGCCGAGCAGATCATCGAAGGCGTGGCACAGTTCGATCCCGACATGCAGGGCTTGACGCTCAAGGACTGCACCTACCGTTTCTATCGCGACACCCGTTTTTCTTCGGACAAGCGGCCTTACAAGACCCATTTCGGGGTGTTTGTTTGCAAAGGCGGCAAGAAGTCGATGCTCAGCGGCTATTATTTTCAGGTACAGCCTAGGGAATCAGAAGATTACTTCAGTGGCAACATGCTCTGCACGGGGATGTACATGCCCTATCCCGAGACCTTGAAAAGCCTCCGCGAAGAGATTCTTTATGACGGAGCGCCCTTGGAGCAAGCCGTCAAAAAAGCCAAGGGTTTCACTTTGGACACCCATAGTGCCTTGAAACGGGTACCCAATGGCTATCCCAAGGACCATCCCTATGCCGAGTTCCTCAAACAACGCGACTGGCTGCTGGTGAAGGAAGTCGATGACAAACACCTCTATAGCCCCGACCTCGTGGCGTGGGTACTGGACGAGTTCAAGAAGACCAAGGACTTCTGCCAGTGGCTGAACCGTTCCTTTTGATCGTTGTTGAAAAATTTTTTGTCTATGGATTATGACGGCAATTCACGTAAAAAGGTGTGTGATGACGGAATTTCCCTGGCAAACGATATCATCAACCGCTGCGCCTCTTTCCTGACTACCTGAACGATCCCGACAGGAGACCTGCGACGTTTTATGGCAAGGTTGTTGCTTTTCAGCCTTATACAACCCCTAAAACACGTCGTTATGGATTACCTACTGCTAACCATCACCTTCGCTGGGGCACTGATCTCCGAGATGCTTTCCATCTACGCCGACATGATCGGCTGCAAGACCTTCCTTAAGAAGCTGTGGCCCGGCAAATCAGAACGTTTCTACTTTATCCTTGATGCCTTGCTGATGCCCTTCATCGGCACCGCGCTGGCCTATTTCATCATGGAACCCGCCAGCATGAAGACCGCCTTCTGCGCCGGCCTCACCTGGTGCGGCACCCTCCAGACCCTCGGCCTCACCCTGAAGTCGGAGACGACCACCACCGTCAAAGAGTCCGGCGGCAAGACCACGGTCTCGTCCACCACCAAAACCACCAAGAAAGTCTAACCCAAAAACGAAAACGCCATGAAAAACAACGATAAAAGGACCAAAAAGGACCAAAAAACCGTCCTGTTGATACTCCCCGTCTGCATCCTGCTATTGTTTGTCGGCTTGTTCACCGGTGCCGGAATCAGCCACAGCCAGCTCCGCAAGGAACTCATAGAGATGAGAGATACCGGCATCAAACGGAACGACGATGCCCGCCTGACGGTGCTTGAAAAAAGGTACAACAAACTCAGCCGCATCATCGGTCGCAATAGCGAGACCGAGCAACTGATCAGCGATCTACAGATGAAACGCTGATCCAATAATAACGCTGACCCAATAACAAAGGGAACACCCGCTATGACGGGTGTTCCCTTTTAAGCGAGCGGGACCGCCTCAAAAGGCACCTCAGCAACGGACCGAAGGGAGTTGCGTAGTGCCGTTGAGGCGGTCCCGCGGAGCGAAAAAACCTTGGAACGAGCGAAACCGCCTATTCCTTGCTGTTGCGTTCCTTGACGATCTCTTCCTGCTTGTCCTTCGGCGTCGGCGTATATTGATAGAACTCCATCGAATAGTTGGCACGACCCGAGGTGAGGTTACGCAAGGCCGTGGCGTAGCCGAAGAGCTCCATCAGCGGGATGAAGGCGTCGAGCTTCTGCGAGCCCTTGCGGAAACGGCGCATGTTCTCGATGCGGCCACGACGTTTGTTGACGTCGCCGGTCACATTGCCGATGTAATCGTCCGGCGTGTTGATCTCCACCTTCATCATGGGCTCCAGCAACACCGGGCTGGCTTTCATGAACGCCTGCTTGAAACACATCTGGGCGCAGAGCTGGAAGGCCATGTCGCTGGAATCGACAGGGTGTGAGCTGCCGTCCACGAGGACACACTTGACGTCCACCACGGGATAACCCGCGAAAGGTCCCTTGAGCATGGCCGCGGCCAAGCCCTTCTCCACCGAGGGGATGTATTCCTTCGGCACCACGCCGCCCTTGCTGACATCGACAAACTCGAAGCCCTTGCCGGGATTCGGCTCGAAACGGATGACGGTGTGGGCATACTGGCCCTTGCCACCCGTCTGCTTGGCGTATTTGTAGTTGCATTCGAACGGGGCTGTGATGGTCTCGCGGAACGACACCGAAGGCGCCCCCACGCTGACCGGCACCTTGAACTCCGTGTTGATGCGGTCGACAATGATCTCCAGGTGCAGCTCACCCATGCCGGCGATGATGGTCTCCTCGGTCTCCTCGTCGAAGTGGGCACGGAACGAAGGATCCTCGTTGCAGAGCTTGGCCAACGCCTCGCTGAGCTTGCTGCGGTTCTTCTTGTCTTCGAGGTTCACCTTCATCTCGATGACCGCCGGCGGGATGTGGATGTTCTCCAGCATCAGCGGTGCCTTCTCGTCACAGAGGGTGTCGCCCGTGCGGGTGTATTTCATACCCACCAAGGCTACGATCTCGCCCGGACCGGCCTCGGCGATCTCCTCGCGCTCCTTCGCCTTGATGCGGAAGATGCGGCCCACACGCTCGCTCTTGGTCTTGTTGGTGTTATAGACGCTCATGCCATTCACCAGCTTGCCGCTGAAGATGCGGATGAAGGTCTGCTGACCCACGTAAGGATCGTTGATGAGCTTGAAGGCCAGGGCGGCGAAAGGCTCGTTCTCCGAGGGGTTGCGCTGGCAGGTCTTCTCCTCGTTGTAGGCGTCATGGGCGATGACGGCACCGAGGTCCTTGGGCGAAGGCAGGTAATCGACGATGGCGTCGAGCAGCAGCTGGATGCCTTTGTTCTTATAGGCGGCACCGCAGAGCACGGGCACCATCATCAGCTTGATGGTGGCCTTGCGGATGGCAGCCATGAGCAGGTCGGTGGGGATCTCCTGGTCGTCGAGGTACAGCTCAGCCACGTCGTCGTCCAGGTCGGCGACCTTCTCGATGAGGTTGCGGCGGGCGGCCTGTGCCTGCTCCATCATGGCCTCCGGGATGGGCCCCACGATGCGTTCCTTGTCGACAAAACGCACCGAGTTCATCTGCACCAGGTCGACCATGCCCTCGAAGGTGGCTTCGGCGCCGATGGGCAGGTGCAACGGCACGGCATTGGCGCCGAGGTACTTTTGCATCTGGCTCACGACCTCGTTGAAGTCGGCACCCGTACGGTCCATCTTGTTGACGAAGGCGATACGGGGCACGCGGTATTTGTCGGCCTGGTTCCACACCGTCTCACTCTGGGGCTCCACGCCGCCGACGGCGCAGAACACGGCGACCATGCCGTCGATGACGCGCAGCGAACGCTCCACCTCGACGGTGAAGTCCACGTGGCCGGGAGTGTCGATGAGGTTGATCTGATGGTCGTTCCAATGGGCGGTGATGGCCGCGGAGGCGATGGTGATGCCACGCTCCTGTTCCTGTTTCATGAAGTCCATGGTGGCCTGGCCGTCGTGGGTCTCACCCACCTTGCGGTTGACGCCGGTGAAGAAAAGGATGCGTTCCGAAACCGTTGTTTTTCCTGCATCGATATGCGCTGCGATACCGATGTTGCGAAGCTTTGAAATATTCTGTGTCATGGGGATTGGATGGTATATTTTTTGTAGTAATAATCGGTCTGCAAAAATACGACAAAAAAATGAGCGACTACAAGAAACTTTACCGTACCAGAAACAAAAAAATCTGCGGCGTGGCGGGCGGACTCGCCGAGTATTTCGACTTGGATCCCACCATCATGCGCCTGCTTTGGATCATCTTCGGCTTCGTGAGCTGCTCTACGGGGGTGATCGCCTACCTGATCTGTGCCTTGGTCATCCCTCAAAGTCCACAATAAACGACTTTTGGCAACTACGTTTTGTTGATGCGGTGGAATAATTTATTATCTTTGCCGCATCATTTTTCTATTTGCTTATGGCATCCCCGTTATTTGGAACGATTATCAAGACCGCAGCCGAACTGAGGAACATCCCGGTTCAGATCAAGAAAAACACCATCCGACCTGTCAAGGCGCAGGAACGTGAACTTAAGAAACTGCTTCGCAAGGCACAGTTCACCGAATTCGGAAGACAATACCATTTTACGGACATCCTCCTGTCGCGCGACGTCAGGGAGGCATTCCGCAACACCGTCCCCGTGTTCGACTACAACAAGATGCACAACGAGTGGTGGCATCGCGCCCTGGATGGGGAACACAACGTGACCTGGCCCGGTAAGATCAAGTACTGGGCGCTGAGCAGCGGCACCTCCGAGGCGGCCAGCAAATACATCCCGATCACCCGTGAGCTGAACTCGAAGATCACCAAGGCCAGCATCCGGCAACTCGTCTCGGCGGTGAAATACGACTTCCCCGCCGGATTCTTCAACCGGGGCGTCTTGATGATCGGCGGCTCCACCGACCTGTCGTACAGCCGTAAGGGCGGTTACTATGCCGGCGACCTCTCGGGCATCTCGGCGGGGAAGATTCCCAGATGGTTCGAGTTCTTCTACAAGCCCGGACAAAAGATCTCCAAGATCAAGGACTGGTCGGAGAAGCTCGACGAGATGGTGAAAGCCGCTCCTACCTGGGACATCGGCGTCATCGTCGGCGTGCCTGCCTGGGTACAGATCCTGCTGGAGCGCATCGTCAAGGAATACAAGCTCAAGACCATCCACGACCTCTGGCCCAACCTGATGGTCTATGTCCACAGCGGCGTGGCCTTCGCTCCTTACGAAAAGAGTTTTGAGCGCCTGTTCGGCAAGAAGGTGGTCTATGTGGAGAGCTATCTCGCCTCCGAGGGCTACATCGCCTACCAGGTCGACCTGAAGAAACGCGTCATGCAGCTGCTGGTCGACAACGGCATCTATTTCGAGTTTGTGCCTTTCAACGAAGAGAACTTCGACGAGAACGGCAACATCGTGGAACATCCCAAGACCTTGATGCTCAACGAGGTGGAAGAGAACGTGGATTACGCGCTGCTGCTCTCTACCTGTGCCGGCACCTGGCGTTACCTGATCGGCGACACCATCAAGTTCCTGCCCCCCGACGGCCCCCTCTTCGGGGATCGCCCGAAAGGCGTCAACATCGCCATCACCGGACGCACCAAGCAGTTTTTGAGCATCACCGGCGAGCACCTGTCGCAAGACAACATGACCCGTGCCGTCGAGATGCTGGCGGAGGAGCTGGGGGTGAACATCACCGAATTCACCGTGGCCGGCATCAAGCACGACACGATGTATGCCCACCACTGGTACCTCGGATGCGACGAGCCCATCGACCCGCAAGTGGCCATCAAAAAGATCGATGGATACCTCTGCAAGCTCAACGACGACTATGCCGTGGAGCGCACCGAGGCCATCAAGGAACTGTTTATCGACGTGCTGCCCACCGAGGTCTTCTACAAGTTCATGGAGGAGAAGATCGGCAAATGGGGCGGCGCCACCAAGTTCCCACGCGTGCTTAAGGGCAAACGCTTTGGGATGTGGGAAGACTATCTAAAAAACAGAAATGAAATAAACAACAAAAAATAATCAACTGAACCCCGTAGGGGTTCTCCTGTCGGTAACCACGGGGTTGACCGAACGGGAAACCCCTGGGACAAAAAAACATGTGGAGCTTTATCTTTGACGCGATCGTATTGGGACTCACCCTGTCGGTGGTCTTCGGGTTTGGGCCGGCCTTCATCACGCTGATCCAGACCAGCATCCACCGTGGGTTCCGGTCGGCGGCCTGGTTCGCCATGGGCGTGTGTCTCAACGACGTGCTCATGGTGTCGCTGTGCGTGCTGACCTCCATCCAGGTGGTGGCCAACAACGACCGCGAGATGTTCCTCTTCAGCCTCGGCGCGGGCATCATCCTCATCCTCTTCGGCATCTTCACGTATACAAGAAAGGTCAAGGAAGACAACTTCAAGGGCATCAAGGAGCGAACCGACGAGATCATCGACGAAAACAAGGAGATCTTCAAGAACGAGGACGACACCCCGCGATGGTTCGTTTTTCTGGGCAAGGGCTTCGTGCTCAACATCCTCAACCCCTTCGTCTGGATCTTCTGGTTCAGCACCGTGGCCATCACGGCGGGCAACATGGGCGGCGACAAGCTCAAGACCCTGCTCTTTTTCGGCATCATGCTCGCCACCTGCCTGGGATGCGACTTGTTGAAAGCCAAGGGCGCCTCCTTCCTGAAACGGTTCTTCAACGCCAAGCGCATCCGCATCATGAACATCGTGATCGGGGTGGGCTTGGTGTTGTTCGGCCTTTATTTCATCATCAACGGCATCGTCAAGTTTATGCTTTAACCTGCTAATCACATTGCTATGAAAAAAACCGCTAACCTGAATTGGAGCCCCTTCCTCATCAGTGGGCTGGTGACCTTGCTCTATGGCATCCTGGCCCTCTTGCTGTCTGCAGAAATGATGAAAACGGTGATGACCGTCACGGGCGTCATCCTGGTCGTGGCTGGCGCCGTCTGTGCCGGGGTGTCGCTGCTCCGGAAGAAGAACATGATGCCTTGGATGATGCTGCTCTTCGAGGGCATCGTCATGATCCTGGTGGGCTTGGCAGCCATCATCTGGTCGTACGAGACCGTGAAGCTGCTGATCATCCTGATCGGCGTCTGGGTGGCCATCATCGGGCTGATGCAACTGATTTCGCTCATCGGCATCAAGGGAATGGCCAACAAGTGGTTCTTCGTGGTGTGCGGCGTGCTGGCGCTGGCTTTCGGTATCCTGATGATCCTCAACCCCTTCGAGTCGGCTGCGTTCTTCGTAAAGCTGACAGGGGCCATTGCCTTGGTCGTCGGTATCCTGACGCTGATGTTCGCATTCTCGATACGCCGGCTGCAACATCAGGTCGACAAGCAACTTGAAAAGGCCGAAAAAGACGACTCCGACATCGTAGAGGATGCGGAGATCGTGGAATAATCATCGAAAAACCGATTTTCAGATCGTCTCCTTGAACTTGATGTCCTTGACGTTGAGTTGCAGGGTGGTCTTGCCTTGCCAGTAGTTGTATTCCAGGTTGTAGCAGATGCTGAAAGGCTCGCCGCTGTGGATGCGTGCAAAGAGGTCGCCTTTCTGGAAGGCGATGCCCGAAAAGACCGTGTTGTCCTCGTCGCCCAGCTGGCGGACGGTGAGCTTCAGGTGCTTGTGGCCGCCCACCGGACGGGAGCCGCCCGTGTCGACGATGTTGTCGGACCAGAACACCGGGGCGGTGTTGCCCGGGCCGAAGGGGGCAAACTGGTTGAGGATGCGCATGAACTTGGCCGTGATGTCGCGGAAGTTGATCTTGAGGTCCACCATCAGCTCGGGTACCAGGTCCTCCACGGTGAGGTGCTCGCGGATATAGGCCTCGAACCGGCGGCGGAACTCGTCCACGTTCTCGGGTTTCATCGAAAGCCCTGCCGCGTATTTGTGACCGCCAAAGTGCTCCAGCAGGTCGGAACAGTGGTCGATGGCGTCGTAGATGTCGAAGTTCTTGATGGATCGGGCCGATCCCGTGATCAGGTCGTTGGCACGGGTCAGGACGATGGTCGGCCGGTAGTAATAGTCGGTGAGGCGCGAAGCCACGATCCCGATGACGCCCTTGTGCCAGTTCTCGTTGAAGATGACCGTGCTGCTGGCATTGCGCAACGCCTCGTCGTCGGCAATCATGTTGAGGGCTTCCTCGGTGATGCCGTTGTCGAGCTCGCGACGGGTGTCGTTGAGCTCGTTGATGTTGGCGGCCAGTTTCAGGGCATGTTCGTGTTTCTCCGCCAAGAGCAGACGCACCGAGTCGGAGGCCTTGTCGATGCGGCCGGCGGCGTTGATGCGCGGACCGATCAGGAACACCAGGTCGCTGATGGTGAGCTCCCGGGTCAGCACATTGGTGTTGTCGCCGTCCACCCGTTCCGGGTCCTCCTCCCGCCGATAGACGTTGGCGTGCTGCAGGATGGCCTCGATGCCCGGGCGGGGTTTCTTGTTGAGCTGCTTGAGACCGTAATAGGCCAACACGCGGTTCTCGCCGGTAATGGGCACGATGTCGGCGGCGATGCTGACGGCCAACAGGTCGAGCAGCTCGTCGACTTCCTCGATGGGCAGGTTGAGCCGCATGGCCAGCGCCGTGATGAGCTTGAAGCCCACCCCGCAGCCGGAGAGTTCCTTGTAGGGATAGTTGCAGTCGGGACGTTTCGGGTCGAGCACCGCCACGGCGGCAGGGAGCTCGTCGCCCGCACGGTGGTGGTCGCAGATGATGAAGTCCACCCCCTTCTCGTTGGCATACTGGATGCGCTCCACGGCCTTGATGCCGCAGTCGAGGGCGATCACCAGCTTGAAGTCGTTCTCCGAGGCGTAGTCGATGCCCTTGAAGGAGATGCCGTAGCCCTCGTCGTAACGGTCGGGGATGTAGAACTCGATTTTCTTCTTCTTGAAGAACTTCTTCAAATACGTATAGACCAAGGCCACCGCCGTGGTGCCATCCACGTCATAGTCGCCGTAGATCAGGATTTTCTCGCCATTGTTGATGGCCGCCACCACCCGATCGACCGCCCGGTCCATGTCTTTCATCAGGAAAGGATCGTGCAGCTGGTTGAGCGAAGGACGGAAGAACACCTTGGCCTCGTTATAGTTCGTGATGCCACGCTGGACAAGCAAAGTGGCCAGGTTCTCATCGATGTTGAGCGCCCGGACGATTTCGGCAACCAGTTGGTTGTCAACCGCTTTATTTAAAACCCACTTTGTTTCCATTATATAATTTTGAATCCGTAAAAATAAGAATAATTTCCGTTGTTTTTTATTATTTTATTATTTAGAATGCGAATATTTTGTATATCGTTGATTGTCAATTGATTATTTTTTTTCATTTCAAGTCATTCAAGATAAGCGGCTGTTGATAAATCATTCGTTATTTTTTTTAAAAAGCGGTTGCATGGTATCCGTATTTTTAATAATCTTGCATAATCGTTTTTTCCAAATTCTTATCCCTTGAAAAAGATTAAAACTGCCTTAATATCAGTATTTTATAAAACTGGAATCGACCAAGTGGCTTCCCTTTTGAAGGACCAGGGCGTGCAGCTCTACTCCACCGGCGGAACCTACGATTACCTTCAGCGGATCGACCCGACCGTGAAAACGGTGGAGTCGTTGACGGGCTACCCCTCCATCCTGGGCGGCCGGGTGAAGACCCTCCATCCGAAAGTATTCGGCGGCATCCTGGGGCGCACCCAGCTCGCGTCGGACCAACAGGAGATGGCCCAGTACGAGATTCCCGCCTTCGACCTGGTGATCGTGGACCTGTATCCGTTTGAGGAAACGGTGGCCTCCACCGAAGACGAGCAGGCCATCATCGAGAAGATCGACATCGGCGGCATCTCGCTCATCCGCGCAGGCGCGAAGAACTTCAACGACGTGCTCATCGTCCCTTCCAGAAAATACTACGGCGAGCTGATCCACCTGCTGGAGACCCAACAGGGCGAGACCTCGCTCGACGACCGCAAGCGTTTTGCAGCCTACGCCTTTGCCGAGAGCTCCCACTACGACAGCGCCATCTACAACTGGTTCGCCCGCAACGACAGCCAGCGTGAGTTGCGCCTGTGCGAAGGGCCCGGCACCGTGCTGCGCTATGGCGAGAACCCGCACCAGCAAGGCCTTTTCTACGGCGACCTCGACGCCCTGTTCGAGAAACTGCACGGCAAGGAGCTCTCCTACAACAACCTCCTCGACCTGGAGGCGGGACTCTCCCTGATCCGCGAGTTCGACGGGCCCACCTTCGCCATCCTCAAGCACAACAACCCCTGCGGCATCGCCTGCCGTGAGACGGTGCGCGAGGCCTACCTCGCCGCCTTGGCGGGCGACCCCGTGTCGGCCTTCGGCGGCGTGCTCGTGTGCAACCGCCCCATCGACCTCGACGCCGCCGAGGAAATCAACAAGCTCTTCATCGAAGTGATCGTGGCACCGGGTTACGAGGCGGGCGTCCTCGACCTCCTCTTCACCAAGAAGAACCGGGTCGTGCTGCGCCTCAAGGAAGATGTGTACCGCAAGACCACGGTGAAGACCGCCCTGAACGGCTACCTGGTGGAAGACCGCGACCTCCATGCCGAAGGCATCGACGACTTCAAGGTGGTCACCAAGGCGGCGCCCTCGCGTGCCGAGGTCAAGGACCTGATCTTCGCCAACAAGGTGGTCAAGCACAGCCGCTCCAACGCCATCACCCTGGCCAAGGACCGCCAGCTCTACGCCTCCGGCATCGGCCAGACCTCGCGGGTGGACGCCCTTCGGCAGGCCATCGAGAAGGCCCGGTCGTTCGGCTTCGACCTCCAGGGAGCCGTGCTGGCATCGGATGCCTTCTTCCCCTTCGACGACTGTGTGAAGCTGGCCCACGAAGCCGGCATCACCGCCATCATACAACCCGGCGGATCCGTCCGCGACCAGGAATCCATCGACTGCTGCGACCAACACGACATCAGCATGGTGTTCACTGGCTACCGCCATTTTAAACACTAATTCAAAATTCTGACCTCTGACTTCTAAATTCTAATCAAAATGGGTGCTTTTTCATTCCTGAACAAAGAGATTGCCATTGACCTGGGAACGGCCAATACGATCGTTATATACAATGACAAGGTGGTGGTGGACGAACCCTCCATCGTAGCCATCCAACGCGATACCCGCAAGATCATCGCCGTGGGCAAGAAAGCCATGATGATGCATGGCAAGACCCACGAAAACATCAAGACCATCCGCCCGCTGCGCGACGGCGTCATCGCCGACTTCCAGGCCGCCGAGCACATGCTCCGCGAGATGATCAAGATGATCAACTTCAAGAACACCCTGTTCCCGCCGAGCCTCAAGATGGTGATCTGCATCCCTTCGGGCATCACCGAGGTGGAGGAACGCGCCGTCAAGGACTCCGCCGAACAGGCCGGAGCCAAGGAGGTGAGGCTGATCCATGAGCCCATGGCAGCCGCCATCGGTATCGGCATCGACGTGCTCGAACCCACGGGCAACATGATCATCGACATCGGAGGCGGTACCTCCGAGATCGCCGTCATCGCCTTGGGCGGCATCGTCAACAACAAGTCCATCCGCATCGCCGGCGACGACTTCAACGCCGACATCGAGGAATACATGCGCAAGCAGCACAACATCATCGTGGGTGAACGTTCCGCCGAACGCATCAAGATCGAGGTGGGCGCCGCCATCCCGCAGCTCGACAACCCGCCACAAGACTTCGCCGTCCAGGGTCGCGACATGCTCAGCGGTATCCCGAAGGAGATCAAGGTAAACTACTCGGAGATCGCCCACTGCCTCGACAAGAGCATCATGAAGATCGAGACCGCCGTGCTCAACGCCTTGGAGCTCACCCCGCCTGAGTTGGCCGCCGACATCTTCCGCACCGGCATCTACCTCACCGGTGGCGGTGCCCTGCTCCGTGGCCTCGACAAACGTCTGGCCGCGAAGACCAAGCTGCCGATCCACGTGGCGGAAGACCCGTTGCGCGCCGTGGCCAGAGGTACGGGAATCGCACTGAAGAACTTCGACCGCTTCACCTTCCTCATCAAATAATGTATAACCTCATACGATTCATACAGAAACACCACTTCGTCATCCTCTTCCTGGCGCTCGAAGTGCTGTGCATCACGTTGCTGACGCTCACCCAGAGCTTTCACCGGCAGAAGCGGATCAACACCACCAACGACCTGGTGGGGAAGGTCTACGCCACGGGAACGGACATTGGCGACTACTTCCGGCTGGGCAAGATCAACCGCGACCTGGCCGAGGAGAACGCCCAGCTGCGGCGTCAGCTGGCCGTGGTCACCGACACCCTCGAAAGCTATACCGAGACCGTCAACAAAGACACCATCTATGAGTTCATCCCGGCCCGTGTGGTCAACAACACCGTCAACCGGCCCAACAACTACCTCCTCATCGACAAGGGAAAGGCCGACGGCATCGAGAAGGACATGGGCGTGATCTCGTCGGACGGCATCGTGGGCATCGTCTCCGACGTGAGCCAACACTACGCCTCGGTGATGAGCCTGCTGCACAGCTACTCCACCATCAGCGTCCGCTTCAAGAACAACGGACACCTGGGCATCCTGCACTGGGGAACCACTAACTACCGCTACGGCATCATCGACGACATCCCCACCCACCTGCTGCTGCAGGAGGGCGACACCGTGGTCACCAGCTCCTACTCCTTCATCTTCCCGGAGAACCTGCTGGCCGGTACCGTAACCGAACTCATCCAATCGCCCAGCGGGACGCTCAACAAGGCCAAGATCCGCTTTGCCACGGACTTCTCTACGCTGAAAAACGTGTACGTCATCCATCATACCAACAAGGCGGAGCTGGACGCGCTCATCAAAAACCAACAACAGCTATGAACCGGGTCTTGATCAATATCATTCGTTTTGTGTTGCTGGTGGTTGCCCAGATCCTGGTCATCAACCACATCCGGCTGGGCGGCTATGTGCATCCCTACATCTACCTGATCTTCGTGATGCTCCTGCCCCTCAACATCCCCGGTTGGCAGCTGCTGTTGTCGGGATTCGGCATGGGGCTGGTCATCGACCTGTTCATGGGCACCCTCGGCATGCACGCCGGCGCCACCACGCTGATGGCTTTCTGCCGGCCCGCCATCATCCGCCTGGTCTCGGGCAACCTCAAGTTCGAGAACGTCCGGGAGCCAAGCATCAACCAGATGGGATTCCCCTGGTTCCTGCGCTATACCCTCTGCATGGTCACCCTGCACAACTTCACGCTCTTCATGTTGGAGGGATTCACCTTCCATCTCGTCGGACAAGCCCTGCTGCGCATCCTGCTCAGCGTGCCCGTGTCGATGTTCCTCATCCTGCTGATCCTCTATTTCTTCGCCCCGACGAAGAAACGGGACCGCACCCCGGTATAACCAACGTTTTCAGCCATGGCCACCAAAGAAAAAACCGTGTTCTTCTGCAAGTCGTGCGGCAACGAGTCGCCGAAATGGTTCGGGAAATGCCCGGCCTGCGGGGAATGGAACACCTGCGTGGAAGAGAAGGAAGTAAGAGGCAAGAAGACGGAAGACCGAAGGCAGCCCACCGATGCGGTGCCGATGCCGATCCAAGCCATCAAAAACGCCGAGGAACAACGCATCGTGCTGCCCTACGAGGAGCTCAACCGCGTGCTGGGCGGCGGGCTCGTGCTGGGTTCTTTGGTCTTGGTCGGCGGCGAGCCAGGCATCGGAAAATCCACCCTGCTGCTGCAGACCGCCCTGCAGCTGACCGACAAACGGGTGCTCTACATCTCCGGTGAGGAGAGCGCCAACCAGATCAAGATGCGCGCCGACCGCGTAGGCATCCACAACGACCAATGCCTGGTGCTCACCGAAACCGACACCCAGGCGATCCTGAAACACGTCAAGGAAGTGCAGCCCGACCTCGTCGTCGTGGACTCCATCCAGACGCTGAGCTCGCCATACGTCGACGCCACTGCCGGCACCGTCACCCAGATCCGGGAGACCGCCGCCGAGATGAACCGCATCGCCAAGGGCTTCCAGGTGCCGGTGTTCCTCATCGGACACATCACCAAGGACGGTAGCATCGCCGGACCCAAGATCCTGGAACACATCGTGGACACCGTCCTTCAGTTCGAGGGAGACCGCCACTACGGCTTCCGCATCCTGCGTACCATCAAGAACCGCTTCGGGTCGGCCTCGGAGCTGGGCATCTTCGAGATGAACGCCAACGGCCTACGCGAGGTCACCAACCCCAGCGAGTTCCTGCTCTCGCAGCGCGACGAGGAAGTGAGCGGCATCGCCATCGCCGCCACCATCGAGGGGCAGCGTCCCATGCTCATCGAGACCCAGGCCCTGGTAAGCACCGCGGCCTACGGCACCCCCCAGCGCTCCGGCACCGGCTTCGACATCCGGAGGATGAACATGCTGCTGGCGGTCCTCGAGAAACGGGCCGGCTTCCGACTCAACATGAAGGATGTCTTCCTCAACATCGCAGGAGGCATCCGCAGCGACGACCCCGCCATCGACCTCTCCGTGGTGGCCGCCGTGCTCTCCTCCAACGCCGACATCCCCATCGACAGCCGTTATGCCTTCGCCGCCGAGGTGGGCCTCTCGGGCGAGATCCGCGCCGTGACCCGCATCGACAGCCGCATCGCGGAAGCCGACAAACTGGGGTTCGAAAAGATCTTCATCTCCAAATACAACGCCAAGGGCCTGGACACCCGACGCTTCCATATCGAGGTGGTGCCTGTGGCCACCATCATCGACCTGGTCACCCAACTCTTCGGATAATCCCATCGCCTATGAACGACTGGATCGCCTGCTTCCGAAGCAACGGGGTCACCGTCCACGAGACGGGTACGTGCCGTTTCGGACACGACCACCTGAACTGTGACACCAACACGGCTGTCGTGGTGTTCGACGGGTTGCTCCTCAACCAGAAGGAGCTCTTCGGCCAATACCATACCGACGACTTCCTGACGCTCTTTACGACGATGCAGGAGGCACGGCCCGCCGACTTCTTCAACGACTTCAGGGGGCCGTTTACCGGCCTGTATTACGACAAGGTGACTCGGCGGGCCGTGGTCTTCACCAACCAGACGGGCGACTCCGCCGTGTTCTACTACCTGTCGGAGACGATGCAGGCGTTTTCGTCCAATTACACACTTTTATTGGATTTTATTAAAAAACAGGGGGTAACGGTCACCTTCGACGAACAGGCGGCCCACTGGATGTTGACCTTCGGCTACCTCATCGACAGCCATATGATGGTCAAGGAGGTGAAACGGTTGTGCGCCGGCAAGGCGCTCTACCTCGAAGCAGGCCGCTGGACGGAACGTCGCTACCACCGCTTCGGCTCCGAAACCCTGCCTGTCAGCGAAGACGAGGCCATCGGGCACATCGACACCCTGTTCCGGCAGGCCGTGCGGCGTTGCTTCGACAAAGACCTCGAATACGGGTATCGGGAGCACCTGGTGGACATGAGTGCCGGCATGGACTCCCGCATGGTGAACTGCGTGGCCCGGTCCATGGGCTATGGCCCCATCACCAACATCAGCTACAGCCAGACAGGCAGCGAGGAAGAACGGCTCTCGAAGGCCGCATCGGCCCATTTCGGCAACACGATGGTGTTCGAGCCCCTCGACGACCACGCCTTCCTCTTCGACCTCGACGACCTGGTGCGAGGCAACTTCGCCACCTATTTATATACGGGCATCACCGGAGGGGCACGCCTTCTCTCGAGACTCGACTTCAACCGTTTCGGCGCGGAGCAGACCGGCCAGCTGGGCGACATCGCCATCGGCACCTTCGTCAAGACCGACGACCTCCAGGTCGACCCCGAGGCGGTACGGCTCTCGCACCGGCTGCCACTCCGCTACGACCCCAACCCCGAGGCCATCGACAACCAGGACTGCTACAGCCTCTACACCCGAGGCTTCATGGGAGCCATGTCGTCGTGGTTCATCCGCAAGCAATACACCTTTGCCCTCTCGCCTTTCACCGACGTGGACTTCATGGGGTATTGCTATGCCCTCCCCGTCGCGATGCGACGGGGACACCACCTCTACTGGAAATGGGTACAACGCCATTATCCCGAGGCGTTGGCCGTCCCGTCGAG
>JAEFAE010000050.1 GCA_016291135.1 Bacteroidales bacterium | reverse complement strand
AAGCCGTGGCTATTGAGCTGCGGCTTTTTTAATGGTGATGCCCCTCGCAATGATGGTGGCAGCTGGGGTCACCATAAACGATGGTGCCGTCGAGGAACATGGCCAGCACCTGCTCCACGGGAAGCTCGGGAGCGCCTGCATGGATGCGGATGCCCAACTGGTTCAGTATGTTGACTGCCCCCTGGCCCAACCCGCCGCAAAGCACATCGGTGCAGCCCTGTTCGGCCAAAAACTTCGGCATCGCGCCGTGCTTATGTTCGGGTGCTTGCAGTACCTTTGAATCGATAATCTTTCCGCCTTCGACGTCGAAAATGGTGATTTGTGGAGCCTTTCCGAAGTGCTGCCACAGTTTTCCTTCATTGGATGGGATGGCTATTCTTTGATTCATGATGATCAGTTTTAAAATTTGCGGCAAAGATACTACATTTGATGAAACCGACAATACTATGGAATCCGCAACTCGGGCATTGGCTTGTCTTGCGGATTTTTCAGTATCTTTGCAGCAAAACAACGGCAATGAAGAAAGAGATTGACCCTAAAGACTCACCGCGCGGACGGGCGTTTGAGCTGTGGAAAACGGCTGGCATGCCGAAAGTGACGATAGTCAAAACCTTTGATGTCAGCAGACTGGTCAGGGTTGCCAAAGCGCCAGGTTCACGAAACAAACGAAGACCACCTTCTTGGCGACGACTATATGGCTATCGACACTTCGGCCTTGGCAGAATGCGAGATTGACGGTGTGGTGAGTGTCTATTCCGAGCTATTCACCAATCCTTTCTTAGCTTGGGGCAAATACCATCAAGGGCTGTTCAAAACGACCTTGCCCATCTCGTTCCAGTTTCATCATGCCCAGATGGACGGCTTCGAAGCCGCCCGTTTCCTCAACAGCCTTCAGGAGGTATTTGACAAGCTGAATGTTTAATTGTTTGTTGATGATTTTCTGCCAACAATCTTTCTTTCAATGTTTTTCAGCTTAACTATTATTCTTATCTTTGCACTTTCGCTAAATAATTATGTTTATGGACATCAAAGCAGTAAAATTCAGAAAAGACGGGTTCTATACCCAGCCCTTTGCCTTTGGCGGCGAGGAAGGGCCCGATAAGTTCGACCGCAACATCCGCTATCGCGGTAGCTTGCAGAACTATGTGATTGACACGGGCTCGGAGGTTATTTTGGTGGATACTGGTCTCCCTGCTGGCACACCAGAGGAAAACCCAGACGAGAACTCGCTCGCTTTCACCGGCAAGGACATCTGCAACTATATGGACGCCTTGGCCGCTTTGGGCTACAAGCCCGAACAGGTGACCAAAATCCTGCTCACGCATAAGCACGCAGACCATTCAGGCGAACTCCGTTCGTTCCCGAATGCGAAGATCTATGTGAATGCCGACGAAATGCAGGCAGCCGAGTTGCAGGGCTTACCCAACCTGGTGCCAGTGACCTTCACCGACGGGGCATATCACAACTTCCCTGACAGCCAGAAGATCTGTGACGGCGTGTGGTTCATCAAGGCCAAAGGACACACCAATGGCAACAGCCTTGTGATTGCCGATAATGAGGGTCTGTTCTATATGTTCCAAGGCGACATCACTTACGTGGATGAGGCTCTTTATGAGAACAAGCTTTCGGTGGTGTACGACGACCTGTCCGCAGCCCGTGAGACCTTGGACCGCGTACACGAGTTCGTGCACAATAACCCCACAGTCTATCTCTCCACCCATTCGCCGCAAGGTTATGAGAACTTGGAAGCCAAACGCGTGATGGACCTCGACCACCCCTACCCGACCGTCCTTGCCGAAGTGAACTTTACAAATAAAGAAGCCTCTGGTAAGTACATCTGCTCCATCTGCGGCTATGTCTATGACCCCGCTGAGCACGATGGCGTGGCTTTCGAAGACCTTCCCGACGACTGGAAATGCCCGCGCTGCAAGCAGGGCAAGGAGAAGTTCAATAAGGCGTAATGTGGGTATGACCGACCTTCAGATATCCAGTCCAGAGACAATGGAGCGAGCCATCTGCGAGTTGGGCATCGTCCCGTTTTTTACCAGTGCCATCCCGGGCTATTCCATCAAGGAACTCACCCAGCCAGGGTTTTGGTTTGACGGTGAGGAGGACTCACTCGGGCCGTGGGACTGGAAGATCGACTGCCTACAAAACGGCGGCATCGCATACGGGAAGTTCCTTTGCGGAGGAAAAGCCGCCTTCGCGACAATACCATTCTACTGCGAACTGATGAACGTCCGCCGCGCCACGACAACGCCCGACAAGAACGGCGAGCGCATCATGAAATACCTCGAAAAGCAAGGCAGCATCACCATCAAGGAGGTGCGCGCTTTGCTTGGCGTGAAAAAAGGCCAGGCCGATGCAGCCATAGGCAAACTGATGCATCAGTGTCGCGTCGTCACAGGTGCCATTGAGCGGGTGTATCGAGGCCCCGAACAGGTTTACAACGGCTGGCAGGTATCGTATTTCTGCACGCCCGAGTCGCTGTTCGAAGACTTCAACACGCTCCACACCGACCGTACCCCCGAGGAGTCGCTGGAGTTTTTAGTCGATCACATCACGAGGCTGTCAGATGGAATGGCCTCACGGAAGCAGGTTTTGAAAGTGCTGAAATAACCATAATAACATAATCCTAATTCAATATGAAAAAACTATTCTTTCTCGTAGCAGTGGCCCTGATGATGGCCACGAGCTGCAATAACCAGAACAGCAAGACCACACAAGTGACACCCGAGCAAGAGCCAGTGGTCGAGCAGACCAGTGGCATCTACGACATCACGGTAAAAGACATGGACGAAAGCGATGTGTCGTTGGCCAACTACAAAGGCAAGGTGCTGCTCATCGTCAATGTGGCCAGCAAATGCGGACTGACTCCGCAGTACGAAGGCCTTGAAGCCCTTTATCAAAAGTACAAGGACCAAGGCTTGGAGATTTTGGGCTTCCCCTGCAACCAATTCTTGGAACAAGAGCCTGGCACCAACGAGGAGATCCAAAGTTTCTGCTCGCTGAACTACAATGTCACTTTCCCACTGTTCGACAAGATTGATGTCAACGGCGAAGCGGAGAGCCCGCTCTACACCTACCTCAAGAAACAAGCGCCTTTCAAGGGTTATCCAGAGGGCACCGAGGAGTTTGCCGCGCAACTCGACCAGATTCACCAAAAGACCGGCTCGGGCTTCGACCAAGGCGACGCCATCCGCTGGAACTTCGGCAAGTTCCTGGTCTCCAAAGACGGCAAGACCATCCTGCGCTTTGAGCCCATGGTGACGCCCGACATGATGGAGGAAGCCATACAAAAGATGCTGGAAGACAAATAAAGCGTAAACCGTTTTAGCCTAAGTGCAACGCATCTTTTACATCGTTTTAGGCTTGCTTTGCGTAGGCCTTGGAGCCTTAGGTGTGGTGGTGCCGGGATTGCCCACCACGCCTTTCCTGTTGTTGGCCTCATGGCTTTTTTACCGCTCCTCGCCACGCTTGCAAGAATGGCTTTTGCAGTCATGGTTAGGGACTTACATCCGCAGCTATCGCCGTCGCGGCGGGATGACCGTTGCGCAAAAAGCCGGCGCTTGTGGCATCATGGTGGCGATGGTGCTGCTCTCCACATTCGTATTTATTCCAAAGGGCTCTGTAGCTCGCATCATCGTGCCCATCGTCGGAGCCATCGGTGTGCTGACGGTCATTTTTGCCGTGCCTAATGCGAAGGAAGAGGAATAGATTGTCACTTTTTTGTATTTTTGCAGTAAATCTGATTGAAATGAAGACCCTCCTCATCAACGGCAGCCCGCACACCAACGGCTGCACCTTCACTGCCTTGAGCATCGTGGCGGAAGAATTACAGAAAAACGGCATAGAATCCGAAATCGTCCACATCGGGAACAAGGACATCCGTGGCTGCATCGCCTGCGGCAAATGCACCGAACTGGGACATTGCGTGTTCAACGACATGGTGAACGAAGTGGCACAAAAATTTGAGCAGGCCGACGGCCTCGTGGTTGGCTCGCCAGTGTATTACGGCGGCCCCAACGGGACGCTCACCAACCTGCTCGACCGCCTGTTTTTCAGCACACCGTTCGACAAACGGATGAAAGTGGGCGCAGCCGTCGTCTCGGCACGACGTGGTGGCACCACAGCTGCCTTCGACCGACTCAACAAGTATTTTACCATCAGCGAGATGCCCGTGGTAAGCAGCCGCTATTGGAACATGGTGCATGGCCATACAGCTGAAGACGTGATGCAAGACGAAGAAGGTGTGCAGATTATGCGCATCTTGGGCCGCAACATGGCCTTCCTCATCCGCGCCATCGCCGCCGAGCGCGAACGCAACGGATTGCCTGAGAAGGAAGTGACGAAATACACTAATTTCATCCGATAAACTTTAGTAAGATATGAGAGTTTTCCTTTATATTTGGATGATTGTTCAATTGGTTTTGTTAGTCACTGGTGGGGTGTGGACTTTTATCGACTGGAAAAATGAAAAACGCAAGAAAACCCCAATGATTCTCATGGCAATCGGCAGTTTTATGGTGGCGATCTATTTCCTGGTTTTAAAGCCAATGATGAACAAGTAGGATCCATTTTAATCTATAGCAATGATAAAAAACCGACCCAACCCCAACGAGGCTTTCCCGAATCCCAACATCCCAAGCCTCTGCTTCATCAAGAACGTGGTGAAGAACCCGCGTATCATTATCGGTGACTATACTTACTATGATGACGTGGATGGTGCAGACCAATTCGAGAAGCACGTCACTCATTTCTACGACTTCATTGGCGACCGGCTGATTATCGGCAAGTTTTGCGCTATCGCCAAAGGGGTGGAGTTTGTGATGAATGGTGCCAACCACAGGATGGACGGCGTGACGACTTATCCGTTTTATGTCATTGGCGGTGACTGGGGCAGCGCAATTGCTCCAGTGAAAGATGAATTGCCTCTGAAAGGCGATACCATTGTGGGCAACGACGTTTGGATTGGTCAGCATGTCACCATCATGCCAGGTGTCCATATTGGCG
>JAEFAE010000049.1 GCA_016291135.1 Bacteroidales bacterium | reverse complement strand
TCGATCGGAATGACGTAAAAATCATCCCACTCCCCTTCGTTCTGGCGAATCTCGAAAACGCCTTTGGCATTCTCCTCAGTCCCCTTGACTCCATTCTCGGAATACACAAATCCTTCCGTCAGCTCATACCCGAAGCGGAACACCATGTTGTCCCAGTCGGATTCGATCTCCCAGAAACGGCCTCGTTCCTCCTCCGTCCTGTTGTGCGCACGGTCATCAACCACATACATCATCTTCCAATCCTCACTCAGGTGCAAGCGATACACCAGCACATCATGGTCCTCACTGTATTCGAGATTGTGTTCCAGCAGATACAGGGGGATCTCATTCTTGCCGCCCTGGTCATCCACCGCATAGATGGTCATGTATTCGTAACCGATTTCGCCGTCCTCGGTCTCAAACTCGCCTCCGGGACCCGCCTCAAGACCCACCATGCCTTCGAAAGGCATCAAGGTCGCGTTAAGGTCACCGGTCACCATGCTGTTCCACAGGCTCAGAATCTGCACCTTGCCATCAGGCAGCAGCACACAGAGGATGGGATTGAAATCCTGTCCGATATCGGCGATGCAGAGGCCTTGGGGTTCTCCCAGCAGCCCTTCCACCTCCACCGGCCAGTCGGGCAAGCGGTACATTTCTTCGTCATTGGTCGTTTGATAAACAACCTGTTCCTTGTCAAAAGTCAGCCATACGGAGCCGTCTTTGATCTCACCCTTGATGGCGGGTTTCTCTTCGTTCCACAGGAAATAATCCTGTGCTTGCGCCAGGGAAGCCACCGTCTCGGCGGGGGCTTGCTGCGGTTCGTTCACGGCCTTGGTTTCCTTTTCTTGCTTTGCGTTGTTGTCGCAAGCCGATGCCAGCAACAACATCCCTAATGAAAACAATACAAAAATGCGTTTCATGATATAAAAATTTAGTTCTTAATTACTTCAAAGCCTTTCCCGTAGGCGCCCATCACCGTGTTCATGGTCATGAAGGCCTTGGGGTCTTCCTCCTTCACGATGCGGAGGATCTGCTGCGACTCGCGCTTGTGGGTGACCACCATCAGGATGTCGCCCTCGCGTTTGGTGTACCACCCTGTACCCTTGATCAAGGTGACGCCCCGTTGCATCTCGTTGCCGATGCGTGCGGCCACCTTCTCGGGCACGGAAGTGAAGATGAAGGCCTGCACCGTCTGTTTGTTACCCGTCAGCACCAGGTCGATGCAATAGCTGCACACGCCCATCACCACAAAGCCGTAGATGATGGTCTGGATCTTGTCCGTCTCCACCACAAAATAGGAACAGGCAATGATGATCACGTCGAGGAAGAGGATCACCTTGCCCTGCGAGATGTTGCGGTACTTGCACACCATCATGGCCACAATGTCGGTGCCTCCCGTGCTGCCGCCCTGGGTGAAGGCAATGCCGATGGCCGTGCCCGCCAAGGCGCCGCCGATCAAGGACGAAAGGAACTTGTCGTCCACCAAGGGCTTCATCTCCCCGGCCAGGATCGGATCGGTGATGTAATGTTGCAGGATCGAGAAAAACACCGAGGCCATGATGATGGAATACACCGTCTTGATACCGAACGACGGCCCCAACACCTTCAGTGAGATCAGCACCAGGATGCCGTTGATCACGAATACGGAGATACCCGTGGAGAGGCCCGTGGCGTAGAAGATCAAGGTGGCGATACCGCTCACCCCCCCGCCCAGCACATGGTGGGGAATCAGGAAGCCCGTCCAGCCAAAGGCCATCATCAACAAGGCAAGGGTGATGATGACGTAACGTCGGATCTCGGCAAGGACGGTTGTTTTGTCAGTTTTCATGGTTATTTTGCGTTGATTTCGAGAATGCCGTTTCTATTGACAACCACACGGAACACCTTGTATTCGACCTGATCGGCCCATTTGAACTGCAGCACAAAAAACAAGGTATAGACGCGGTCGGCCACCAGGGTATGCAGCCGGTGCTCCTCGTCGAGACAATGCACCTGCGACTCGGGGTTGTCCATCTTCTTGGTCAGGAAGTTGATGTGATACCGCATGATGTCGTTGATGCCCTTGAAGTCGTAGTTGTAGTGGTTCTTGAGCAAGCCCTGGTCCACCTCCACCTTCTTGCGGTACAGGATGATTTTCTCCTCCAGGAAGGCATTGTCCGCTTCCAGGGTGGAGCGTCCGCGGAGTGCCATCACCTCGGAAGGCACCTTGTCGTCGGTAATGAAGTCCATGCCTTCCTTGATCCATCCCACCGTGCGGTCCTTGATACGCGCCACCGTCTTGTTGTCGTAGTACTTGTCCTTCAGCTGGTAGGCAAACAGCCAACGGGTGAGTTCCTTGATGCGGTCCTTGAGCATGTAGATCACGATCAGGATGATGAAGATCAGCGAAGGATAGTTGCCCAAGTACTTCTGGAAAGGCAGGGTCACCAGCATCGAGACCATCATCGCCAACCCCGCTGCCAGGCTGAAGGAGATCTGCTTGACCGCCTTGCCGTCCTGGGTGGTATCCACCTTCAGGAACAAGGCGCTCTCGATGTATTTTTTCAGCAAGCTGTGACGGTACACCAGCTCCCGGTTGTTCTTCTCGTCGCCGATGACCGCATGGCTGTAACCCTGCTTGATCTTGTAGGTCTCTTCGGCCACGAAGAGTTGCTCCAACTCCTTTCGCGCCGACTCCAGCGCTGGGTTGTTCTGCTGATCCATGGTTCGGATGGTACGCAAGGCACGGATCTCCACCTGATGGCTCATGAACTCGTCGGCAAAGGCCAGCTTCGAGGTCAACTCCTCCGGCAGGCCCTCCATCAGGGGGAGCAGCCCCCGGAACGCCGACAACACCCTGCGCACGTCGGCAGCAAAGGCAGCGCAACGTTCATAGCTCAACGTGTCGGAGAGGTTCTTGACAATCACGCTGGAGGCGTCTCTGATCGAGCTCTTGAAAATCGACCCGAACAGCTTCAGCTGGAATTCGAACTCGCTGCGATGCTCCGGGGAAAGCTCGGCCACCAGATCCGTCACCGCCTGTTTCAGGTTCCGGAAAGGCACGGCTGCCTCCCCTACCATATCGGCCAAGGCAAACGAAGGCGTGATGAGCCGCACGTTCGACTTCATGTCGGTGTAGAAACGGTCTTTGCTGTAAGTGTTCTTGTTGATATCCAATCCGTTAGGGACAAATATCCACGTATTGACGTCAAAACGCTCGTCTTTGACGTCTTCCCGTCCGCTGAATCCCACCTTGAACTCGATGGCGAACTTGTCGTGTATCTTGGTCTGAATATCAATCATATCCCATGCATTCAGATGAACAATCCAGGCGTAATGCCCAGCCACTTGAGCACCGTCTCGCCCCAGATCAGGATCAAGATCCACGAGAAAGTCATCATGGTGATGCCGAACTTGAAGGCGTCGGTCTGGCTGTACATGTTGGTGTTATAGAGCAATGCCGCCGGTTTGCTGTTGAAGGGCAACACATAGCAGTGCTCGATGAGCATGGCCACCGGCAAGGCCAGGCTCATGGCCGGGAAGCCGAAGCGGGACTCCACGCCCAGGGCAATGGGCACGAAGACCATGGTGCGGATGGTCTTGCTTTGGAAGACCAAGCCAGAATACATCATCAGGAAGGTCAGGATCACATAGAGCACCCAGAAAGGCGTGTTGGAGGTGATGCCGAGGCTGTCGAAGCCCGCGTTGACCATGGTGTTGGGCAAGTCGGTGGCGTTGAGACCGGAGCCGAGGGTATAGGCACCGGCCGAGAAGAGCATCAGATGCCAGGGGATGTCCACGTCGTTCCACTTCACCACGCCGATGCCGGGAAGCAGGGCGAGGACGGCGCCCAACAAGGCCACGATGGTCTCGTCGATGTTATGGAAGGTCCCCTTGGTGACCCACAGGAAGAGCACCAACACGAAGATACCCACCGCCTTGTATTCTTCCGCTTTCATCTTGCCCATGGCATCGAGTTCCTTCTTCAGGCGATCCAAACCGCCGTCGATCTGGGGCTTCTGCTCCTCTTTCTTCATGGGGAAGAAGAGATACATCCCCAGCAGCAGGCCGACCACCAGGATCAAGACACTCATGGGGCCCACGGCCACCAGCCAGTCGGAATAGCCGAAGTCGCAACTACCCAGGAAACCGGCAATCAACGAGATCGCCAACAGGTGAGCGCCACTGCCGGTATAGAACGCATTGGCACCGACATTCACCTGGAACAGGTTTTGGATGACGAGGTTTCGCCCGAAGTTGTTGCGATGGTCGCCGGTGGCACCGTAGATGGCACACACCGTCATGAAGATCGGGAGCATGATGGTTGCCTTGACGGTGGTGGCAGAGATGAAGGCCGACAACACCAGGTTGATGATCAGGAAGCTCCAGAGGACCCCTTTGGCGCTTTTGCCGAACTTGATCACAAAGGCCAGGGCTAATCGCTTCGCAAACTGGGTCTTGACCAACATGCTGGCCAGGACAAACGACAGGATGTTGAGCCACATGACCGGATGTCCCAATTGCGCAAGGGCCTCTTTTTGCGTGGTGACATTGCATATTACCGTGGCAAAGATCAAGAGCAATGAAGTGAGGTAGTTGGGAATGGCCTCAGTCATCCAAAGGATAAGGCTGGCGATGAAGATGGCGAACATCGCATAGTTGGATCGGATGAAGGCATCCATGCCGATCTCGTTGGCGCGTTTCAGTGCCTTGGCCGTCAGCATCTCTGGGTTAAGGTTGTCGATAAACCCGATCGGGACAAACCAATAGAGCAGCACGAAAGCGATCAAGGCGAGCGGTCCGCCCAGGCGGGCCATCCATTTCTCAAAGGAGGATTTCTGCATCTTGGGCAGTTTTTCCACCTTGTAATTGTTCATGTCTAAGGGGTCGAAAGCCATAGTTGAGTGTTGATAGTTGAGCGTTTAGAAAGGTAGAGAGGTAGAGACGCGCAGCGCGTCTCTACCTTCAAAGTTTATTTCCAGTTTTTATAAGGATTTTTCATCAACATGGAGTTGAAGTACTTGGGATCGCCAGTGACCTCTTCGCCAAGCCAGGCAGGCTTGTCGAAGGGTTCGTTCTCGTCGGTGAGCTCGATCTCGGCGACGGTCAGGCCGTCGTTGTCACCGTAAAACTCGTCGACTTCCCAGGTGTGTTTGCCGTCGGTGTTCTTGACCAGATAGCGGGTCTTGTCAATGACACCCGGTTCGCAGATCTCGAGGAGCGACTGGACTTCGTCCACAGGAATCTCCTTCTCCCATTCAAAGCGGGCGGCGCCAGAGGCGTTGCCGATGCCCTTGATGGTGATGAATCCCTTCTCGCCCTTCACTCTCACGCGGACGGTACGTTCCGGCACGCTGGAGAGGTAACCTTGGGTGATGCGGGTCGCCTTGAAGGCTTCCGGTTTGAAGTCACCCTTGACCAAAAACTTTTTTTCTATTTCTTGAGCCATAATCTGTCGTTTTCAATGTGGTTACGAATGTCATTCATTGGCCAGCGGCTTGTCGGACATGCCGATGACACGCTTGATGGCCTGCAGGTAGTTGATGTTCTCAACGCCTTCGAGGCCCACATCCTTGATGGTCTTCTTGATGTCTTCAATCTCGGTGGATTCCGAGTTGATGGTCACCACCTTGGCGCCGTTGATGAGCACTTCGCCAAATTCGCAGATGGTGTCGTTGACCATGTAGCCGAAGCGGCG
>JAEFAE010000048.1 GCA_016291135.1 Bacteroidales bacterium | reverse complement strand
TCCTTGCCGTTCTTCGAGTCGAGGTTACCCGTGGGCTCGTCGGCGAGGATGAGCTTGGGGTTGGCGACGACGGCGCGGGCGATGGCCACCCTTTGCTGCTGACCGCCCGACAGCTGCTGCGGGAAGTGCGAGGCGCGGTGCTTGATGGCCATGCGCGTCATGATGTCCTCGACGCGCTGCTTGCGCTCGGCGGCAGGGATGTTCATGTAGCGCAGCGGCAGTTCGATGTTCTCGAACACGTTGAGTTCATCGATGAGGTTGAAGCTCTGGAACACGAAGCCGATGTTGCCCTTGCGGAACTGGGTGCGGTCCTTCTCCTTGAGGTCGCCGACCTGATGGCCAAGAAGTTCATATTTGCCTTCGGTGGGGTTATCCAAGAGGCCGAGGATGTTGAGCAAAGTCGATTTGCCGCAGCCCGAAGGCCCCATGATGGCGACAAACTCGCCGTCGTTGATTTCGAACGAAACGCCGTCCAATGCGATGGTTTCGATTTCAATGTCCTCGCTGCGGAAGACTTTCTTCAGGTTTTCTACTTTGATCATTGCTTTAGGTTTTAATTGATTAACTCTTTTTTTATTGATTTGTTTTATCCTTTTCTATTTCCCCAGGGCGTTGCCCCGTTTTTATCCCCAGGGCGTTGCCCTGGGCTAGTGACTTTTGGCCTTTCAGGCCGACTCCCTCTCCCTCTAAATTCTAAATTCTTAATTCTTAATTCTAAATTCTTATTCATCTTTAAGCGATTTCACCGGATTCATCCGCGCGATGCGCCAGCTGCTCACACCAATCACGATGGCCACGATGGCCAGCACGATCACCGCTGCGCCGATGAAATACCACGGCGACAGGTTGATGCGAAACGCGAATTGCTCAATCCACTTGCGGGCCACGAAGAACGCACCCACTGCACCGACGACGGCAGCCACCAACGACAGTTTCAGCACCTCGCCGACAAACATCCCGACGATTTCGCCCGACACCGCGCCATGCACCTTGCGGATGGCAATCTCCTTGCTGCGGCGGTTGGCCTCGTCACTGACATAACCAATCAAGCCGATGAGCGAGATGAGCAGGGCGAACAAAGCACCGACCAAGATGGTGTTGCGCATCTTGCGGTTGTCGGCATATTGGGCGCGCACCTCGACAGCATAGTTTTTCACCTCCATTTCAGGATTCACATCTTTTACCACCTCGTTCACGGCATCCTGAATCTTCTGCATCGTCTTGCCGTTGGCACGATCCACCTTCACCAACAAATACCGCATACTGTGGTAGCGCCCACGACTGAAGAAATTACCTCGGAAATAACAACTCGGCTTCATGTTCGGGTCAAGGACGCTGCCGATGCGGACGTTGCGATAGACCCCAGAAACCATAAACGGAGCAAAGCCTACCCTACGTCCTTCCGCATCGCGAATAACGCTGTGGTCGGATATATAAAGCTGCTTCCCGACCGCGCCGTCGCTCCAGTCCTCAAATTCCATCATCTTCTCAATCAAGCTCTCGCTAATGGCCACTTGCGACGAGTCGGCGGGAGGCGTTCCGGCGACGAAGGGAATCTCGAGCATATCATAGTAGCCGTTAGTCACCATATAGCCGTCGGCGAGATAGACCAAGTTGGTATTACCATCCTCACTTAGCACCACATTGCCTTCCGCTCCTATGAAAGGCAAGATGGCGCAGCCTTCAACATCCTTCACCTCCGGCACAGTGGCCAGTTTATCCACGATGCGGTTCAACACGTCTAAATTTGCGTAGGTATCAATGTAATACAAGTCCTTGTAGTTGTAGCCAGTATCCTCACTCGCCATGTGTTCGTATTGCCCCGTCACAACAAGCAACATCGCTACAATGAACACATTCACAGCCACTTGCAGACTCAGCAGAAACAACTTCCATCGACGCATATTCAGACTGAAGTTGCGAATGGCTTGCCAAACGGGGATTCGGGTGTAGAGCACTCCCGGCACGATGACGGAAAGCACGAAAACCAGTGCAATGACTGCCACGATGACGCGGATGCTAGGCCAGATAAACGTCGTGGTGAACGAAGTGTCCAACAGGTTCTTCGCCAAGTTGTTGCCCGCAAGGATAAGCAAAGCCGCCAGCACTAAAGCCAGCCCGATATGGATTGCCGCTTCCTTGATGAGCATCGCATAGATTTCGCGAGTGCCCGCGCCATAGCATTTGCGGATGCCGATTTCCTTCGAGCGTTTCACCATCGACGAAACCACAACGAGGATATAGTTCATCATACTGATGAAGAGCAACAGGAAAGCCACCACCGAAAGGATGATGATGGTGTTATGCACTTGGGGGTCGGAAGTATGCATTTTGTCGAATGGCGACAAGTAATAGCGCAGTTGCTTGCCTTCTTCGGTCTTCATTTTCTCCAAGTCTTGGTGAGTGGCTTGCATTTTGTGGATGGCCTCGTCAAGAGAATGAGGGTCAACGCCTTTCTGTAATTTGACAAAACTTGTGTAACGGTCATTGCCAATCCAGTTTTCGAGGCTCTTTACGCTCATCCAATTGATGGAATACACCACATCGAACGAAAGTGTTCCGTTGACGGGCATATCGTCGAACACGGCTCCAACCAAATATACATCTTTGTCGCCCTCCACGCCAACCGTCTTTCCAAGGCAGGCTTCAATGCCGCCCAAGTTTTCAGCGAAAGAGCGCGAGATGGCTATGTGTTCCTTCGACACCAAGACTTTGTCAATGTCGCCCGCAAGGATGGGGATGGAGAACACCTTGAAGAAGCACGAGTCGGCCATAATGGCAGCTCCTTCGAAAACCACATTGCCTTCTTCGTCGGTGTAATTGTTTTTACTCCAAGTCTGGTCCACGATGCGAGTAGCTTCCTCCACGCCCGGCACTTCGGCCTTGAAGCCCGGGGCAACACCACCACTTATGGCATCTCGTTCGTTTTGGCGGTCACTATAGGTAAACTCCGCCTTGATGAGGTAGATGCGGTCCACATCCTTGTAGAAACTGTCGTAGGACAGTTCGAAGCACACCTTGGCAATCAGCACGATGCCAATGGCGAGACCTATGCCTAAGGATAGGATTTTAATGAGTGTGTCTTTGAATCTCTTCATATTGTCGAAAGGTTAATTGTTAAACTGTTGAATTGTTTGTTTTGTGATTAAAAAACCAACACTTCACTCTCTCCAAAGTTGTCATACGAAGAAGTAATCACCCTCTCCCCTGCTTCAAGGCCTTCGACGACCTCGTAATATTGCGGGTTCTGTCGCCCAATCTTGATGTCGCGGTGCGTGGCCTTGCTGCCATCGGGCGAAAGCACATAGATCCATTTGCCGCCCGTCTTCTGGTAGAAGGCGCCACGCGGGATGAGCACCGCCTCCACGGGTTGGCCGAGTTGCAGGTTAAGGTAATAGGTCTGGCCGCTGCGGATGTTCTCGGGCTGTTGCTCCATGAACTTGAAGTCGGCTTTGAACTTGCCGTCGCGTACCTCGGGGTACACCTTACGGATTTGCGCCTGATACCGCTCGTTCTGCCGCTCAAAGGTGGCCTCCAAACCCGCCGTGATGCGGTCGATATAATGCTCATCGATTTGGGCCTCAATCTTGTAACTGTCGAGGTTGTTGATTTGCCCGATCTTGGAGCCAGCGCCCACCGATTGGCCCAACACCACATCCAACAGACCCAACTCGCCGTCGATGGGTGCCTTGATGGTCAGGTTTTCCTTGCGCTTGCGGATCATCATCATGTTGACGCGCATGTTTTCGAGGCTCTCACGCATCCGGTCGATTTCCACCGAGCGATGGAGGCTGTCCTGCTTGGCGCGGTTCTCCACCAGCTTCAGACGGCTGTTCGAGAGCGTGAAGTCCTCTTCGGCCTTCAGGTAGTCCTCGCGGGCAATGAGGCCGTCGTCGTAGAGCGACTTCTGCGCCTCATAGGTGCGACGGTTACGCTGCACCTCCATCTGTAGCTGAAGCTTCTCCTGCTCCACACTAAGCTTCTGCTGCTCCATTTGAATCATGGTGTTGCGAAGGATGTTCTCCTTCTCGGCAAGGTCGGCCTCGGAGGAGAGGATTTGCATGTCGAGGTTCTCGTTGCTCAAGATAAGAATGACATCGCCCGCCTTGACGCGGCTGCCTTCCTCTGTGACGATCTGTTGCACCACACCGCCTTCCAAAGGGCTGATTTGGATGGTCGTCATGGGCGCGACCTGGCCGCTGATGCGGATGTAGTCGTTAAACTCGCCCGAAGTGACGGCGCTCACGGTGATGTTGTCCGCGTCGATGCGGAGTTTCTTCGAGTCGTCCCTGAAGAGGAGCCAAAGGATGAAGACGAGGAGCAACGCCCCGCCCCAGAACGGCAGCGCCTTTTTCGTGAACGCACGGGCAATACCTTTTTTCTTTTCGATTTTACGATCCATTGAGTGTTCCATATCCATAGCAAATTGATTTCAATAAAAAAGCACGGCAGGTCAATCACCTACCGTGCCAAAGATTTAATTTATTGAAAATCAATAATATAGAATATCGCTAATTTCTCAAATTGTAACGTTTTTTTACAGCGGTGTAAAGAAACGTTACAATGATTTGAGAAGGAGTTTCGTTTTTCCACCCATGGTGATGAAATACATGCCTTCCGTCAGGTCGTGAACATCGATTTGCTGACGGTCAGCGGTGAGGAAGCCTGATTTGACCCTTTGACCCAAAATATTGGTAATGCGGTATTCCTGTTGTAGAGACGCATTGCATCGCATCTCTACGGTGATGATACCATCGGTCGGATTGGGATAGACCTCGAATCCAGCATTATCGCCTTCCTCCACGCCATGGATCTCGTAATAGACGGCATCACAATCCTCTTCGCCCATGGTAAGGACCAGCTCGCCATCCTGCCAATAGCAACGCAAGCCGTCCACCTCATAGTCCTTGGCCATGGGAGTTCCTGGGAAAAAGCTCTTTTGGTGACCGATGCCACAGATGATGTCGCCAGTAAACAATTGATAGTTCGGGTCGGTCACATGAAGCACCCGATAGGTCTTCCCTTGGAGGGTCGTTTCTTCCACGCCATCCACATGGACCGTGATGGTGTACCAGCCTCCATTGATTTCCCATTCATCGCCCACCTCGGCGCCGAAGTCATAGAGCAAGGTGAAATCCTCCAAGTCCTTGTTCCACCAATAGATCCGGTCGCCCTCCTCGTAGATGTATTCGTAATCGGTCCATTGCTCCTTGTCGTACATCGTGTTGGTCTCCGTGATGATCTTCACCCGTTTGCTGTTGACGGCGGTATCTGCCGTATATTCAAGATGTTGATAGGTGATTTCACCTGTCAGATGCTTGATTTCGTAGTACCATTCGGTGCCACGAGGGAAAAACTGATTGTTTTCTTCATAAAGGACAGGGAGCCCGTTGGGCAGAACAGCATAATCCGCATGCCATTGGAGGTATTCGGAGACATTGGTTTGGGAGTTTGTCCAAACATTCAACGCCTCAATAAGATCGTCAGTCTCCATTCCGCCAACAGTCACTGGCTCAAGCAACGTCCATTCATCGTCAACCCACCGAAACATGGTGGCATCTAAATCTTCGTGACTGAATAACGCAGGATTATTCACATCTTCGCCATACACTTCTGGGTCTAACCAGTTGTAGTAGCAATGCTCAACTGAGCCGTAATCGATACCTACAATCCCATTTCTACCATTATACAAAAAAGCCTGTGGGTCGAAATTCTTGAAAGTCCCTATATAGGAATAGCAGTTACGCATAAGGCCTGAGTTGTTTTCCACGACAACTGGCGCATCCAACGGATAGGCAATGCTGTCAACGATGATAGCGCAATTCTCCACTACGTTATAAGCATTGTTACCCTCAATAAAAGCGCAGAACGCGCCGTGGGGAATCTCCCCTGAAGGATTGTCGATAAGCGGACTTCTGAAGATGCAGTTTGTGATATGGGTTGACGCACCTCCATAACCAAAGAGCGCATATCCGCCATTATCGTTCACATGGACCACGCAGTCGAGCCAACATTTGTCAATCACTGAATTGCTGAAATGGTTGACAAGCAAACCTTGTTCGGTATCTTTTGCAAAAGCGTACTT
>JAEFAE010000002.1 GCA_016291135.1 Bacteroidales bacterium | reverse complement strand
AATACGCCACCAACAACGGTTTCACTGAGAATGTAGTAGAAACCAACGTCAGCGGCACGGCAACCCAAGAAATCACTGGCCTCACCTCTGAAACCCAATATTATGTCCGCGTGAAATCCATCTTGGGCAACGAAGAAAGCTCCTGGAGCGATGTCATCAACTTCACCACCACCGCCACCTGCCAAAAACCCTCGTTGAGCTATGTGACCAACTCCAACACCGCCTATTCTGGATCGGTGAGTTGGACAGGCAGCGCCGACCATTACGAGCTGATTTATTCCACTGCCTATTCCTTCAACCCAGGCGATGAAGGCGTCACCCAAATCAACCTCGACAACGTCAACACCTATACCTTGCAGGATCTGGCTCCTGAAACCACCTATCGAGTCAAGATCAGAGCCTACTGCGGCGAAGAAGACGGGTACAGTGCCTGGAGCAACCAAGTGAGTTTCACCACCACCGCCACCTGTGTAGCCCCTTCGGGCTTGTCAGCAACCGCCACCGCCACCACCATCACCTTAAGCTGGACAGCTGGAACAACAGGCCAAGAAGCGTGGGACATCCGTTATAAGACTGGATCCGACGATTACACATACGTCCATCTTGATGGTCAAACCACAACCAACTACACTATCACTAACCTCACTCCTGTCACCACTTATAGCGTGAACGTGCGTGCATATTGTAGTGATGAAGACCAAAGCAAATGGGGTTACAGTACCAACCAAAACTCTGACTTATCTGTCAGCACGGAATGTGCCGCACTGCCACTGCCTTATTCCTACGGATTCGAGGACAATCTGAACACGGCCTCGCCCTACAGCTCCTCCTACCCCATGCCCAATTGCTGGAATGCCATCAGATATCAATATGGAAACTATCCTTATACCTATTACCCATACGTATGCAGCACGACTAACAATAGCAACTATGGCCCTCGCACGGGTGGGAAATTCCTGCTTTTATACAAGGCGCCGAGCCTTACCAACGAGATTGCCGTCTTGCCTGAACTCAACGCCAACATCAAGAATGTGCAATTAAGATTTTGGGGAAGAAACGGCAACGGCAGCAGCGCCTACCCCGAAGTACTCGTCGGCGTCATGACCGACGCCTCCAACGCCAGTACTTTTACCCAAGTAAAGAGCGTTTCCGTCAGCACGGCGGATTATCAAGAATACACGGTCGATTTCAGCAGCTACACGGGAGACGGCATCTACATCGCTTTCAAGTTGAACCCCGCCTATAGCTCCTACTCCTATACCTATTTCAGCATTGACGACATCACCATCGAGGAGATTCCTTCCTGCTCGGTTCCTACAGGTTTGGAAGCAACCGTCAACGGTGCCAACGAGGCCACGCTGAGCTGGACGGCCGGAGGTGCTGAAACCGCCTGGAACGTGCAGTACAAGACAGCCTCCGACAGCGACTGGAGCGAGGCGACTGCCGTGAACGAGACCTCCTATACATTGACCGGACTGCAACGTGCCACCACCTATGAGGCAAGAGTACAAGCCCGCTGCGACGCCGAAGACCAGAGCGAATGGAGCAATCCCATCAGCTTCGAAACCGAGTGTGGCATCTGGACCATCGACGCTGCCAACCCCTTGGTTGAGGATTTCAACGATGCGACCTTCCCGCCCACTTGCTGGCAGAAAGTCAACTTCGGTGAGATGGGTGTCACCAACGGCTGGCTCCGAAACACCAACAACAACCTGGACAACCAAGGTGCCGTCACCAGCGATTTCAAACACGAGACCTGGCTCTTCCTGCCTCAGATGCACCTCGACGGTGACGCCACCCTTGCGTTCGACAACTTGTTTACCTCTGGCAGTAACTATGTTCCCTGCTCCATCATGATTTCCACCAAACCCCATATCGACGTGGAAGACATCAAGACGGAAGGCTTCATCGAAGCGAACTTCACCCCGATTTGGTTGGCCGACGAAAACAACCTTCCTGCCACAAAAACCAACGAAACAGTCAACTTGAGCAGCTACTCGAATCAAGATGTCTATATTGCCTTTAGATATGAAGGCAACAACAGCAACTCACAAATCGTTTGGTGGATCGACAATGTTAAGATCCTGGTGGATGCCATCCAAACCGTCGAACTCACCCAAGGCTGGAACTGGTGGTCACCTTCTGTAGAGATCACATTGGAACAGCTTGAAACGGCCCTCGGCTCCAACGGCATCACCATCAAATCGCAGACGAAAACCGTCGATTACGAAGACAACGAATGGCTCGGCGATAACATCTCCCTCGACCCCGGACAAATGTATAAGATCCAAGTCAGCGAAGATTGCAGCTTCGTACTTAAAGGACAAGCCGCTTCAACTGTCTCTATCACCATCAGCCAGGGCTACAACTGGTTCGGATACCCTGGCGCAACAACCACGGCAATCGAAGACGCCCTCAACGATTTCCAACCGGTCGAAGGCGACATCATCAAAACCCTTGAAAAAAGCACCACCTACGAAGATGGTGAATGGATGGGAGACTTCAACATGCTGCAGCCAGGACAAGGTTATGTCTATATCTCGCAAGACCCTAATAACAAGCCCTTGGTTTTCACAAGAGACGACCAACACTACCAGGTCAATCCTCACGACTACGCAAACAACATGAATTTCAAGGCCCAAATCCTCATCAACGGCGTTGAACAACAATCGAACGACATCGAGATTGGAGCGTTTAACGGCGCTACCGTTACAGGCTCCAAAAGGATTGAATGCTTTGGCTCGAACCACTACTATCGCGTTAACATGTTGATTTACGGCACCAGCGATAATTACGAGATCTCATTCAAACTATACAACCATCAAACCGGTGAAGAACTGGAAGACTGTACCATCACCACTTACGACGGAACTCCTTGTACTATCACATGGTTAAGTGACGGCTCTTACGGCACCTATAAAAACCCCATCGTCCTCAACTTCACCACTTCGACATCGAGCTTCACCAAGGAGATCATCGGCTACGGCGATGGCAAGGACCACTTCTACCTCATCGCCAGCCCCATCGACGACGTGAATCCTGCTGAGGTCGAAGGCATGATTCCCGAAGAGGACAACCACTACGACCTCTATTGGTTCAACCAGTCGGAAGACCTGGAATGGCGTAACTACAAAGAAGAACCGTTCCGTCTCGCAAGCGGCAAGGGCTACCTCTATGCCAACAAGGACAACGTCACGCTCACCTTCAGTGGAACCCCCATTGAAGGCGATAGCTACGAGGTCACACTGGTCAAGGACGATGCAGCCGGAGGTTTTCCGGGATGGAACCTCGTAGGCAATCCCTTCGCAGAACAGACCGCCTACATCGACCGTCCGTTCTACGTCATGAATTCCGGTGGAAGCGAGATTATAGCCGCTGCCGATGTGGAGCAAAACAGCATCGCGCCCATGGAAGGTGTTTTCGTCATCGCCGACGAAAATGATGAGGGCTTGACCTTCACGACAGCACCTCAAAACGGCAATGGCAAGGGGCTTGTCCTTAATCTGAGCAAGGGCGCTTCGACGGGTTCAGCAACCCGAGGTGGCAGTGTCATTGACCGCGTCCTCGTCCGTTTCGGCGAAGGCCGAGAGCTGCCGAAGTTCCAGATGAGTAGCAACAGCACTAAGCTCTATATCCCACAAATGGGCAAAGACTACGCGGTGGTGAATGCTGAAGACCAAGGCGAGATGCCTGTCAATTTCAAGGCCAACGAGAACGGCACCTATACCTTAAGCGTTTCAGAAGCGCTTACCGCCTCTACCTCCTCGATCACCTACCTCCATCTGATCGATTGCCTCACAGGAGCCGATGTCGACCTGCTGGCTGACCCAAGCTATCGCTTCGAAGCCAAGACAACAGACTATGCCTCCCGTTTCAAACTGGTTTTCATGAGGCAAGATGAAGCCGACGAAGACAACCCCTTCGCTTTTATCAGCCAGGGCAAACTCCACATCTTGAATGATGGTGAAGCCAAGCTTGAGATCATGGATGTGACCGGAAGAATGCTGCGCGCACAAACCCTACAAGGCAACGGCACCGAGATGGACCTGCCCGAGGTGCCGGGTGTCTACCTGCTCCGCCTGACTTCGGAACAAGCGATGCGGACACAGAAACTCCTAGTTAAGTAAAGAACTCGATTTTGTTTAGTCATTTTGTGTTTCTTTGGGAGCGGCCTTCATCGAAGGTCGCTCTCTTTTTGTGCCCGAAATACCACTTGACTCAGATCACCCGCTCGGTGACTACCCGCCACTGGCCCGGCTGGAGGTCGCCCAAGGCAATGTTGCCGATCTGGACACGGATAAGCCTCAAGGTCGGAAAACCCACCGCTGCAGTGCTGTGGCGTACCTGGCGGTTTTTGCCCTCCACCAAGGTGATCTTGATCCAGCTGGTGGGGATGTTGGCCCTATACCGGATGGGAGGCACGCGTTCCCATAGATCCTCAGGCTGGGTCGCCATCTCCACCCGACAGGGCTTGGTGCGGTAGCCTTTGATGGTAACGCCCTTGGAGAGCTGGCGAATGGCCTCCGGGGTGATCTGTCCATCCACCTGGACCAGGTAGGTGCGGGGATGCTCGAACTTGGGGTCCAGCAGCTTCTTGATCAGCTTCCCTTCGTCGGTCAGCAACAGGGCGCCTTCGCTGTCGTGGTCCAAACGGCCGGCAGCATACACGCCAGGCGGAAAGCCAAAGCCATCCAAGGCCGGATGTCCTGCCTCGGGAGTGAACTGGCTCAGCACGCCGTAGGGTTTGTTGAACAGGATCACCATAGCCGCTTAATCCAAGGTTTCGAATCCATCGGTGGCGAAGGTCTCCAACTCGCCCCGGTCGTTGACAAAGATAAAGTAGGCCTCCACGCCTTCCAGGCTTTGAAGGATCGGCAACGACCGCTCCATGCCCATCACCATGCCGATGGAAGCCAACGCGTCGGCCCAGGTGGCGTTCTCGGCCAGCACCGTGACGCTGAGCACCTGGTGCTCCACCGGCCAGCCCGTGGTGGGGTCGATGCAATGCGAATAGCGTTTACCGTCGCGTTCCACGTATTTGCGGGTGCTGCCCGAAGTGACCAATCCCTTGTCGCGCAAGGGGACACGGGTCTGGACCACCTGCTCCGAGTCCCAGTTGTCTGCAGGCTTCTCAATGCCCACCACCCAGGGCTGCCCGTTGGGTTTGCCCCCCTTGGCCATGATCTCGCCGCCGGTGTCCACCAGATAGTTCTTCACCCCTTGGCTTTCGAGATAGGCGGCGATCCGATCGGAGGTATAACCCTGCGCCACCGCGTTGAAATCCAGTTGCATGGCAGGGTTGTCCTTGATCAACTTTCCGTCTTCGATGCGGACTTTCCGATAGTCCACCAACGGACGCAGGCTGTCGATGAGCTGCGGCGTGATGCTGTCGCCATGCTTATAGCTGAAGCCCCATGCGGCCACCAAAGGGGAGATGGTAGGGTCGAAATACCCACCGGAGAGCTCGGCTGCCTGCTGGGCGATGTTGAAATTATCAATAAAGATCGGATCCAACGACACGTCTTCATTGCGGTTCACCTTGCAGATAACGGAGCTGTCCACCCACAGGTTCACCGAGCAATCCACGGCATGGAAGATCGAGTCGATGCCCTCCTGGAAGTTGCGGCCCTCCTCGTCGAAATAGGTGATGGCGTAATAGGAACCTTGCGCCCGGCCTTCCAGGACGATCTTCTGTGGCTGTCGCCCACAAGAGAGCAACATCAAAGCCGTCAACGCCAAGCATGAGAAACAAACCCTTCGTAAACCCGTATCCATAGTCGTTTTCAATTTCAAAAAGCAAACGTCACGCAATATTTGAACGCAAAATTATCCAATTTTTTCGGAAGCGCATAAGGTCCGTAACGGTAAAACACCCCCGCCCCCATCTTCATGGTAGGCAGGCACAGCAAACCGTTCACCACCACGCCGCTCTCGAAGAAACCACGTTCCATCGTGTTGAAGTTTCGGTCGGAGCCCCAAGCGCCACGTTTCATGTCGCCCCATCCCAGATGGGTGGCCAGGGTCAGCTGCGGCTGGAACCAGGCGCTGTTGGGTGACCAGAGGGTGCCTTGAAAATGGTAGCTCAGGAACAAAGCCGTAAAGCGGTCCGCAAAGAACTCGTTCTCGCGCATCGTGGCGAAACAGCCCGGCGAATACAAGCCGAATCGTTCATACGATCCCAGCAAGTTGAAGGTCTCCATCACCGGACAGCCCATCGAGGCATAGCCCGCCTGCATCAGCACGGAGAAACGACCATGGTATTTCGTCTGAAAATCCTTTTCCACCTGCAACTTCACCCGATCGAAGTCATACTCGCCGCCCAGCACCCCTTTGAAGGCATGCTGATAGGTCATCCATACAATGGGATAATCGGTACCCAGTGATTGTATGCCTTTCGTACTACCCAAGAACTTCTCCTTGTAGGCAAAGCGCACCTTGAGCTCCGCCATGGCATAACGGGCCGCGTTCATGGTATCGGCAGGGGTGTTATAAAAAGATTGGTGATAGTGTTTGTCATAGACGCCCCCTGTCACAAACGCCTTGAAATGCCGGGCGAAGCGCGTGTTGAAGAACACCTCCGTGCGATTACCCCGTTCCAGGACGTTCTCGTAGAACGTGTATCGATAGTCCTTTTCAGACAACAGGTTGACCCCTTCGTTAAAGCCACCGAACTCGCCCATGGCATTCGACCGATGGGCATAACGCATTCCCAGTTCCATCTGCCGTTGCCGGTTGATGAGCCATTTCCCCTCCAATCCATAGTCGAAATCGCGCAACCGGGTCCAGAAACCATTGAAGCCGCTGAACCTCAGATGGCGCGAAAAGCGGTCGTTCGTCGCAAGGTGAAGTCCCACGTACCATCCTCGAAGCAGGGAGTAACGAAGCATGCTACCCAGCTGCAGATCGACGGGTCCCAGACTCACGGCCGATTCCTGCAACAGCTTGTTGGTAACGTTCAGCGCCCGGTCGAAGATATCATTGCCCTCTGTCAGCGAATCCATCAAATGGTAGGTGTTCAGAATGCGTTCCGTGAGCGAGTCGATACGGTGCTGGGTCCAGAATTTGTCGTCACGGTAAGCCGCCTCCACGGGAACCATCAGCTCCACTTCCGAGAAGTCGTTCTTGTGGAATTCAGGATGCAGCTCGACCTCTGAGATATAGCTTTTGCCGACCGCCATCATGGGGAAGGCCTGATCGTCCATCGCCAAGGCCACTTGGGGAAGCACCAGGTTGGTATTCAGCTGTTTCGGGAACCACCGTCCCTCGATCTTCTGATACAGCTGCTGGATGCTGATGGTGAAGAGCTCCGCTTGCCGGTCAGGTTCCGCCTTCACGTTCTGCAAGGCCCAGCCGTCGGAGTGGATGGTCATCACGCCCCGCAACCCGTTGAACCCGCTACCCTTCAAGGGATGAAACGAGATCAAATAGAGGGAATCTGTCCCTCCGGCAGGCGACACCGATTCCAGGCCGAAGAAATAATGGTTCTTGCTGTTCCGGCTGATGGGGTTAACATAGTCGGTACCCGCGACGCTCACCGTCTCCTCGTAAAAGCTGGTGCTCTGCATCTTGCTTGCGAGATACACCACTTGGGCGTTCTTCGAGCCCGACATCTTGGTGCCCAGCACGTTCTGCCGCAGTTGGTCAGGGGCCCGGAACAGCACTTCCGAGTAGGTCTCCATGATCATCAGGTCGCTTCGCTTCAGCAGGCTGTCGAACTGCGACATCGCTGGAGGGCGGTCTGCAGCAAGGGATGCCTTGTTGAACTCGCTGCTGTCGATGGTGAACACCATCTGGTCATAGATATGATAACGGTACGCGTCGAGGGCGTTCGGGTTGTTCTCCTTGCGGTGCGCCATCACACTGTCGAGGATGCGATGGGCCGGGTTCTCCCCAGCCTCAATGGTCACCTCACCCAACTCGAAGGTCGTGGGTTGCAGGGCCACATCGACACGTTGCGTCCCAGGCTCCAAGGTGCGCAGCTCCGGTTCATAACCGAGATAAGAAAACCGAAGGGTTTGGACCGGCTCAGGGCTGTGGATCTCGTATTTCCCGTCGATGTCGCTCATGCCGCCATACTGGCCCTCGTTGACCACGATGTTGACGAAGGCAAGCGGCTTCCGGTGCTGCTTGTCGGTGACTTTTCCCCGGACCAGGTGGTCTTGTGCAGACAACCACGTTGTCAGCAGGAGAAGGGCGGTCAACAAAAAACTGCGTAAAAGTATGCGGTGGGGGGAGTTCATTCCTCGTCGGAGATTTTATAGACCACCTCATTGTCGCGTTTCATGTAGTATTTCTCGCGGGCAATCTGTTCCATGCCTTCCTTGTCTTCGGTGACCATCTTGAGCGAGTCCTGATAGCGTGCGATGTGGGTCTCCAGATGTTCGATCTCCGCCTCTTGCTCCTTCAGCTCACGATGGAGGGCGATCTGCTTCCTGATGTTGAACTGGTCGAAGAAGAGGATGACCAGCAGGAACGCCACGGTAGCGATCACGTAGCGGTTGGCGAGTTTTTTCAATATTTTTCTGAAGGTCATGGCAGATTGAATATTCACGCTGCAAAGGTATAAAAGATTGAGAAATAAAACGTATTTTTGTGGGCAGAAACCCATAAATATCCTAACCATGAAAAAAGCCATCGCCACCGACAAGGCTCCGGGCGCCATCGGCCCCTACAGCCAAGCCATCGAAGCCAACGGATTCGTCTATATCTCGGGCCAGTTGCCCATCGACCCTGCCACGGGCCTCATGCCCGAAGGTATCACCGCCCAGGCCGAGCAGTGCATGAAAAACCTCGAGGCCATCCTCCACGAGGCGGGATGCACCTTCGACAACGTGGTGAAATCGACCTGCCTACTCGCCGACATGAGCTATTTCGGCGACATGAACGCCGTCTATGGCAAGTACTTCAGCGGCGCCTGCCCGGCCCGGGCCGCCTTCGCCGTGAAGGAACTCCCCAAGAAAGCCTTGGTAGAGATTGAGATGATCGCCGCAAAATAACAGGCGAGAAAATGTTCGGCCACACTTCCTGCTGCGATGTGTGCCATATTATACATCAATCTTATTCAGTGGATCAACTCCACTGAAAGTGTTTTTTATTGAGTAATGTATTGTAATACAGAAAAATGCAATGAAAGCAAAACTGTTTCCTATTTTGATAGCGCTATGGACATTGAGCCTTCCCATAATGGCCCAAAACGAAAATCCAGGTGAAAACGAGGACATTGCCCCTTGTAAACTTCCCCTTTTTGTAGCCTTCCCTCATTAGGACCTCTTCCACCAATAACGCCATAACTTTATTTTTACAACAATGTTTAGTAAAACAGATAAAATACATCTATTGGATAATGGATGCTTACATTTCTGATAGAATTGCTAGCGAAGCATTTTGCGAAGCTTTTTATGAATCATATAATTTAGCTATGGGTCATGCTTGTTTGTCAGAAACTGAACAAAAAGTCTTTGACAGGCTGAATACAATTACCAGTCGTTATACCTCTTGCAGGGAAGACCTGATTAGTTATCCTGGTGTATATTACAATGACGAGCATTTGAAGCAAGCCGTTCAAGGGGCAAAGAACGAACTGCCTTTTGAATTTGGCTTGGAAAATTCACACCAGCATATACAAATTATGAAAAACGCCACTTTATTATCGTCATGGAAAATAATACAGTTATGGATTTGATATGTTATTTAAAAAAGGCTTATTATCGATTGTTTTATTTCTTTTTTAGGATAGAAAAGAAAAACTATCAAGGTGGAGAGGAATCGGATAGATTTGCTGCAGTCGTTGCTATATTACCAATGAGCATTTTATGTTACAGCGGCTTTTTTACATTACTATATATTATTTCTCGATTCATCTTGCCTATAGCTCTCCCTTCCGGTGTTTTTTTTGTTTTATTTGCCATTGTTGATATTGTGCTCAATTGCATTTTGTTCTTCAATAAAAAACGCTATTTAAAAATAAAAGAAATGTTTAATGATGAGGATTATGATCGTAGATTCAAAAGGTCTTTTTGGTGTATTGTGTTTTCTATTTTAACACTTAATTCCATGTTTATTTTGATTGGAGTGTTTGGCAATCCATGGATAGAATAATACAAATACCCACGGACGGGCCTCACGCAATCGGCAGCGTAGTGGTGGGCGCTATCGAAGATTCTGACTCATGAAACGACCTTTAAACCCAATACAACTTAAGGAATCATGAAACGACCTTTAAACCCAATACAACTTAAGGAATTAAGATTCAAATATGAGTGGTGTAAAACCCTCCAAGAATATTACAACACTCTTGAAAATGATTGCTTTGATATAGGATTAATGCAGGAACTTGACCCTGCCTACGCTGAAAAAAACGCATCTTTACATGATTATCTAATACGGATTATAGATAAAGCCTTTTCGGACCAAAATCTACCTGGTTTGAAATGTTTGTACAATGATTTGAATGAAAACTCTAGAGACCTTTCTCCCGAGCAATTTGATGAACTCAATCATATTCTTCGAAGAAAGTTTGGGCAAGATCTAGTGCATAACCGTCAAAAAGAGATTGCCGAGATAAAGCGTATCATTAAACGTGGTAAAATCAATAACGAGGAAGAATACAGGCTAATAAGAGGATGGATTGATGAACTACTAATGAACAACGGTGCCTTAAAAGAAGTCCAAAAGCTTGAAGAACTATTATGTCATTTTGAGGAATCGGTTTGACCGCGGGAGTCTGTCTGGGCCTTCACGTCCTACAGAACGTTCCCTTCCACGCCTGTAAAACAAAAAATTAAAACAGTTTGATCGCCGCCTCCGCTTCTTTGATGGTGGCGCGTTCCCCGTTGATGAAGGCCACGACAAAGGCGTCGCTGAAGCCTTGCTTTCGCACTTCGGCTTGACGCACGGCCGCCTCTTCGCGGCTGCGGAACGTGCCTGAGGTGTAGCGATAGGCGCCGTTGTAGTAATAACGGTCCACCTCCCTGACTTTGGCAAAGGCCTTGTCGGAGACAGGGACATCGCTGTCACGGGTGGCAAACTGCACCTTGAAGCACACCGCCGGCTGATTGGGTGACACCACAGGCTCAGGTTCGGGCTCAACCACAGGCTCGGGTTTGACTTCAGGTTCCGGCTTTGTTTCGGGTTTCGGGGCTTCCTCCTCCCTCACCTCAGGTTCAGGCTTGATCTCCGGTTTGGGGGTCTCTTCTTGTTTCACCACGGGTTCAGGCTTGGCTTCCGCCACCACGTTGTTCCCTTCGTAGGAAGCTTTGAAGTCGCGGAAAGCCCGATAGATGGCCGAAGCCATGTATTCCTGTCCCGTCTCAGAAGCCAAAAAACGCTCCTCGGCGGCATTGCTGATGAAGCCCAGCTCGATGAGGATGCTCGGCATGGCCGTCCGCCACAACACCAGGAACCCTGCCTGCTGCACGCCACGGTCCTTACGACCCACCCGTTTGGTGAACTGCTCCTGCACGTTGGCCGCCAGCTGAAGGCTCTGGTTAAGGTACTCCTGCTGGAACAGCGACAAGGCGATGTAGGCCTCGGGACTGTTCAGGTCGAAGTCGCCATATTGCTCCTTGGCATCTTCCTCGTACAGGATGGACGAGTTTTCTTTCTTAGCCACTTCAAGGTTGGCAGCGTTCTTGTGCTCACCGAGGACGAAGGTCTCGGCTCCAACGGCCGACGAGCCCTTGCTGCCCGCGGAGTTGCAGTGGATGGAGATGAACACGTCGGCGTTGTTGCGGTTGGCGATGGCTGCCCGCTCGTTCAAGGTGACGAACACATCCCGTTCGCGGGTGTAGATCACCTTCACATCGGGCAGGTTCTTCTTGATGTACTCACCCGTGAGCAAGGCCACCGTCAGGTTCAAGTCCTTCTCCTTGCTGATGGCACCGAGGGCACCGGTATCCTTGCCGCCGTGACCCGCGTCGATGACCACGGTCCTGATCTTCTCTCCCCGCTGGGCCATCAGGACCATCGGAAGCAGAAAAACAAGCAGCAGCATACCAAATTTTATGTGGTTTCGTTGATTCATAACCATCTGTATTAAGGATATAAAGAGTATATTTGCAGCCAAATTTGTATTTTGGGACAAAAATAATCGTTTTCGATCGTTGAAACGCAATTTTCTACATATTTATTTTCGGTGGACGGCATTTTTCGTGTCGTTGGCACTGGTATGCGCGGTCAACGGATGCAAGACGTTGGAGAAGACCGAAGACCGAAGACAGGAGACAGAAGTTCAGGTGGATACGTTGTGGCTGGAGCCGGTAGCGGAACCCTCCATCGAGAAAACGGTCGATTCGACGATGACAGCCAAGGATTCCGTCACGATGGACACCCTGGTGGACGCCTCCTCAGGCCTGGTCGTCACGGGTGACACGGTGATAGAAGCCCGTCGCGACCTCCCGCCCCAGCGGAAAAAAGCGTCGCCTTTCGAAGTCAAGATTGAGCGTACGGCGGTGGACTCCGTGGTCCAGGATGTGCAGGAGAAGCTCATCCACTACTACGGCAACGCCGTGGTCAAATACAACGACATCACCCTCGAAGCCAACTACCTTAGATTCGACCTCAACACCAACGTCGTCACCGCCATGGGGCTTGCCGACTCCACCGGACGGATCCAAGGCGCCCCGAAGTTCACCCAAGGCGAGACCAAGTTCGAGGCGGAGGAGATGTCGTACAACTTCCAAACCAAGAAAGGCATCATCCGCAAGGTGTGGACCGAGGAGAGCGGCGGCTACATCCACGGCGAGAAGATCAAACGGATGGACGACAACTCGATCAACATCCGGTCGGGCGGCTTCACCACCTGCAACCTCAAAGACCATCCCCACTACCAGTTCCGGTTCACCAAAGCCAAGATCATCCCCGACGACATGATCGTCACCGGACCCGTCTATGTCACCATCCAGGACGTTCCGCTTCCCATCGTGCTGCCGTTTGCGATGTTTCCCAACCACAAGGGACAGAAATCGGGACTGATCATCCCCACCTACGGCGAGTCGGCCAACCGAGGCTTCTACCTCGAGAACGGCGGGTACTACTGGGCCATCAACGAGCACTACGACCTGCAGCTGCTGGGCGACATCTACACCCGAGGCAGCTGGGCCGTCAAACCCACCTTCCGCTATGCGCAACGCTACAAGCACAACGGCTCGCTGGCTTTGGGCTTCGCCGTCAACAAGATCGGCGACGAGGGAGCAGCCGACTACGACAAAAGCACCGACTTCAAGGTGAAGTGGACGCACAAGCAGGATCCCAAGGCCCATCCCCGACATAGCTTCTCGGCCGACGTCAACATCATCAGCTCCAACTTCAACAAGTACAACGCCACCACCTCCAACGAATACCTCAGCAACACCTTCAAGAGCTCCGTGGCCTACCAGACCAACTTCGGCGGCAAGGTCTACCTCACCCTCAACGCCAGCCACAGCCAGAACACCCTGACCAAGCAGGTCACCGCCTCGCTGCCCGAGCTCACCCTCAGCGTCAACCGCATCTATCCGTTGCAGAAAGTCGGCAAGCCGGGAAAGAAACACTGGTACAAGGACCTCAACGTCAACTATACCATGAACGCGAAGAACTACGTCTCCGGCATCGACACCTTGCTTTTCCCCCATGGATGGTACGACAACATGGGGGCCTGGTTCAACAACCTGCAGAAGTACGTCCAAAGCGGCGTCAAGCACACCCTCCCGATCAACCTGCCCATCAAGCTGCTCAAACACTTCACCTGGACCAACTCGGCCACCATCAACGACTACATGTATTTCAGCCGCATCGAACGTCAATGGAACGAGGCCGACAGCTGCATGCGCATCGACACCGTCCGTGGGTTCCGCAACCTGGTGGATTTCAACATCACTAGCAACCTCACCACCAAACTCTACGGCATGGTCAGCTTCCGGAAAGGACCCATCCGCGCCATCCGCCATGTGCTGACACCGACCATCGGATTCTCGTTCAGGCCCGACTTCAGCGACCCGAAATGGAACGTCTACAACCAATATGTCGACGCCAACGGGAATGTCCAGACCTACAACATGTTCATGAACGCCTTGTATGGCACTCCCTCCCAGAACCGGTCGGGGCTGATCACCTACAACTTCAACAACACGCTCGACCTGAAGGTGCCCTCCAAGAGCGACACCATCACCGGTGTCAAGAAGGTGGTCCTGCTTGAGTCGCTCAGCTTCTCCGGCAACTACGACCTCACCCAAGACTCGCTCAACTTCTCCTACATGTCGGTCAGCGGCCGAACCACCTTGTTCAAAAAGCTGAAAGTCAGCTACTCCAGTGTATGGGACCCCTACGCACTCGATTCGCTGGGCCGCCGCATCAACCGTCTGGAGCTCCTCGAAAACCGAAAGCTGTTCCATAAGAACAACTCCGCGTGGAACTTCAGCCTCGGCTGGTCGTTCAGCCACAACGACCTCAAGAAATGGCGGGGTGAAAGCCAAACGGGGAACGGGGATCCCTCCGCCTTCAACAACCGCATCGCCTCACAGGCGGCAGGCTCCGAGTTTGTCACCCCGGGCGAACTCGACGACATCCTCGGCAACCCCAACGCCTACGTAGACTGGACCACGCCCTGGTCGTTGACCCTCAACTACAACCTGCGCTATACGACCAACATGACGTATGCCGCCTTCATGGGCATCGCCAAGAACCAAGTCGTCCAGACGCTCTCGGTCAACGGCGACATCAGCCTCACCCCGAAATGGAAGTTCACCTTCTCCACGGGATGGGACTTCACCAACCATGGACTTTCCTACACCTCCTTGAACATCTACCGCGACCTGCACTGCTGGGAGATGCGCTTCAACTGGATCCCCATCGGCAACTACAAGAGCTGGAACTTCACCATCAACGTGAAGGCACAAGCACTTCAAGATTTGAAACTGACCAAGAAAAAAGACTATCGAGACAATTAAAAAGTGGAGCGTGGAAAGTTATATATACTACAAACAAGACGACTAAATATAGAGACATATTAGAGATAGATATAGGCTATGAAAAAAGTATTTACCTTACTCATCGCGCTCATCCTGGGATGGGGTGTGAAGGCGCAGTGTCCCTTGCAAACAGCAGTGGACTTTACCGCTACAGACGTACATGGTGAACGGGTCCATTTATTCGACATCCTCGATCGGGGACAGTATGTGCTCCTGGACTTTTTCTTCACCACCTGCGGTCCCTGTCAGCAGGCGACGCCCAAGATCAGAGATTCCTATACCCTGATGGGATGCAACCAACATGATGTGTTCTATATAGAGATCTCCGACCGCGACAGCGATGCCGCCTGTCTCAACTGGGTCAACAACTACGGGATCGAATACCCCACCATCAGCCGGCCCGGCGGCGGCGGCACCATCTGCAACCAATACCAGATCGGCGCCTTCCCCACCGTCGTTCTCATCCGTCCGGACCACTCCATCGCCATCGGCGACCTTTGGCCCATCAACAACGCCCAGACCATCGTCAACGCTTTGGAAAACCAGGGGGTTCATCAACACGCTTGCGGCGCCACGCCCGAGGTGAGCATCACCATCGATCAGGTCTTGGAGACCGAAGTCACCGCCACGTTCACGCCTAACTCCGACTGTGCCTCCTACGCCTACACCATCGCCACCGACGCCGAAATCCAAGAATGGATGGGCTTGACAGGGCTTGACCTCCCGAACTACCTCTGGACCTACGGTATTCCCAGCTCGGGGACCCTTTCCAATACCTTCAACGGCTTGACACCCCACACAGATTATACCATCTATGCCGTGCCGGCCGACAATGACGGTACGCTGGGCGAGGTGGCCCAAGAGACCGTCACCACCACCCCCGGGGGAGGCAGCGAAACCATGCCCGACTTCACCGGCACCGACCTCGACGGCAACGAAATCCACCTCTACGACCTCCTGGATGCCGGCCAGGCCGTGTTCATCAACTTTTTCCTTACGGGCGACCCGTTTAGTGAAACGCCCATGTCCGATATCGTGGAGGCGTTCCATCAGTATGGATGCAACAACCATGACGTGTTTTTCATGGGGATCTCGCCCAACGGCCATGACGACGCTTGTCAAGCCTGGGTGGAGCAATTCGGTGTGCAGTATCCCATCATTAGCCGCGACGGGGGTGGCAACGACATCGCCCAAGCGATCCCCGTAGCGCTTTACCCCGCCCTGATGCTGATCCGTCCCGACCACACCTTCGCCGAACGCGACATCTATCCGCCCACGCTGGAATACATTGTCCAAGCAATGGAGGCTGAAGGCTACGAGCAAGCTTCTTGTTATGAGGAGACGTTGACTTTCGGCACGGACACCTTGTGGATATCCCAGATGCAAGATGCCACGCCGCTCACCATTTACAATAATACCACCGAGCCCGTGATTCATTTAAACAAAATTACCGTGGATGATGATGGGGGCTGGTATTACTTCACTTATGGAAACCAACAAATCTTTTTGGACGAGGATTTCGACATTCCGATCGCCCAGGGAGACAACATCCAACTTGATATTTGGATGAACATTTACCGTAAAGACACCATTTATCCAATCCTTTCTTTTGAAAACACCCTCGAGACCGTCCAATTGGTTACTGCCTTTGACTGGACCTCTGGCGTGCAAGTTACTGAAAACCAGACAATGACACTTCGACCCAACCCTGCCAACGACTTCGTGACCTTGAAAGGCGCAAACCTCGGTACCGTACGGGTCTATAACACCCTGGGCCAAATGATGGACGAATTCGAAGCCAACGGCAACGAACTCAACATCCACACGAGCAGCTATGGAAACGGCATCTATGTCGTTAAAGCAGGTGAGCAGACCTTGAGGTTTATGGTGCGTCATTAAACAAAACAAAAAAGAGCCATCACAAGGAAACCGAATATGAAAATCATTATCCTCCGATCATCCTTCCAGACCGATGAATTCGTTTGGAATGAATATGCCGACTTGCTGAAACGGCTTGAAAACGAATGTCATGCCGAGATCACCGTCATCGGTGATGAGACCGTTGATACCTTGAAGATTGCGATGCTGCCCGATGCCGTGATGATTGCCACCGGCGGGGTGGAGAACCTGTTCAAACGCCTCTGGTCGGCTATCGATGTCGAGATGCTGAACACCCCATCTAGCACCAAAAACGTCACCTTGATTGCCGACGGCCGCAACAACTCGCTGGCAGCCTCCCTCGAAATCCTCACTTGGCTGGAAGGTCAAGGCGTTGAAGCAAAGATATTGCATGGGAGCAACGAAGCGATCCTGTCGGCCCTGGCACAACAGGCCAACCCCTTGGCAGGGGCCCGCATCGGCCTGTTCGGGCAGCCCTCCGACTGGCTCATCGCCTCGGGCGTGGATCGGGAATACCTGCGCTCGCATTACGGCGTGGAGACCCTCGACATCGACCTGCAACGGCTCGTCGATGGCATCAAAACCGTGTCGCAGAAGGAGGCAGTGAAGGTGGCGCAAGACATCGTGAAACGGTCTGTCGACACCTTGGAGCCCTCCTGCGCCGACATGGTGGAGGCGGCCAAGGCCTATCTCACCATCAGGCAAATCTGTCAGGAGGAGCGGCTCGACGCCATGACCATACGCTGTTTCGACATCGTGAAGGCTTGTGGAACCACGAGCTGCCTGGCCCTAGCCTTGCTCAACGACGAGGGCATCGTGGCGGGCTGCGAAGGCGACATGCAGACCCTGATGAGCATGCTGCTGGTGAAACGGCTGTGCGGCGCGGAAGCCTTCATGGCCAACCCCTCGCAGCTCACCGACACGACGACCATGCTGGCCCACTGCACCATTCCGCTCAAGATGTGCGACGACCTCACCCTCCGCTCCCATTTCGAATCGGGCATCGGCGTGGCCATCCAAGGTGCCTTGCCCTTGACGGACTATACGATCTTCAAATGGGGCGGACCAAGGCTGGACCGTTATTTCGTGACGGAGGCCAAGGCGGTGGCGTCGCCTTACAGCAACCATTTCTGTCGCACCCAGATTACCTTGGATGCCAACCTGAAGCCTTACCTGCTGCAACATTCCATCGGCAACCACCACGTCATCGTCCGCGGAAGACATGCCGAAACGATCAAACGGTTCATGGAACAACAGGCACCCCGCTAGGGGTGCCCTGTCGGTATGAAAACAATTATCACCCCATTCCCAGGGGTTTCACCCCTGGCTACCGATAGCGAACCCCTACGGGGTTCATCGACACCCCGCTAGGGGTACCCTGTCGGTAGCCACGGGGTTGACACCTCCGGTGGAAACCCCTGGAACCATATCATCCGATATCCCCTTTTACCACCCCAACGGGGTGCCCCTATTTCCGTAAAACGATCCGGAAGGTGGTGCCTTCGCCGAGGGTGGACGATTTCACGAAGATCTTGCCTTTGTGGTATTCCTCGATGATGCGTTTGGCCAACGAAAGACCCAAGCCCCAGCCACGTTTCTTGCTGGTGAACCCCGGGTTGAACACCTGTTTGAACTGCGACTTCAAGATTCCTTTGCCTGTATCGCTGAAGTCGATGACCACCTCTTCGGATTCTTCGTTGAGGACAAGACCGATGCGACCATGGTCACCCATGGCATCGACGGCATTCTTGGCCAGGTTTTCGAGCACCCAACGGAACAACGACGGCGCCAACGGCACCATTACCGGCCCCTCGGGCAGCTGCAGGTCAAACTCGAACTTCTTGGAGAAACGTTTCTGAAGGTAGTCCATGGTATCCTCGAGCACCGGGATGAGATCGGTGGGCTCGAGCACCGGCACGGAGCCGATCTTCGAGAAACGGTCCGTCACGATCTGCAGCCGTTCGATGTCTTTCTGCATCTCCGCGGTGCCGGCAAAAGGCTCCTCCTGCAGCTTCAGCAGCTCCACCCAGCCCATCAACGACGAGATCGGGGTGCCCAGCTGGTGGGCTGTCTCCTTGGCCATACCCGCCCACACCTGGTTTTGCTCCGAGCGCCGCGCCCAGCTGAAGAGCAGGTAGGCGATCAGGAGGTAGAGGGCGATGACGATGATCTGGATGATGGGGAAGAAACGCATCTGCTGCACGAGGTCGGTGGTACGGTAATAGACAAAGGCCTTGCCCGTATTCATGAAGTCGATCGGCAGGGGATCGTTCTCCGAGCGCATCACCTGCAGCTGGTGGGCCACATAGTCGGGATTCTGCATCTGGATGGAGTCCAGGTTGCCATAGCTCAGGACCTTGGAGCCGTCCTCGTTGGTGATGATGACGGGAGCGCCCACGGCGTTGAGGGTGATCTCATCGAGGAAGTGGTCGATCATGCCTTCCAGCACCGCCTTCAGCTCGGTATAGATCATCGATTGGTTATAGTAGAGCCACTGGATCTGCCCAAAACCCGGGTTGATCTTGATGGGGTCGAACTTGGAGTAGGCCTTTCGCATCTCGCTGTCGAAGGTCTTCTTGTCCTTCTGGTCGTCGGGGAGGTTGTTCGAGAACATGATGTTGCCCCTGTCGTCGGTGATGACCAAAGGGATGCTGATGTTGCTTCGGATGATCTCGAGATAGATGCCCGTGTTCGCATCGCGGGAGAAATCGAGGACCTCGCGATAGGCGTGGGCCAGCAAGTCGACACGAAGCTGCTCCTGCTCGCTGACCTTGTTGAAGAACTCCTCGGTGGACTTCATCATACCGACATGTTGTTCCATGGCTGCAGCCCATAGCTGGACCTGGTTGGTCTCCTGCTCCGCCATCGACTGGACGAGGTGGTTGGTATACCACAACGATGCCCCCACGATGAGGAGGGCCACCACGGCGAGCGCCCATTTCCACCGCTTCTTATTCGTGTAAAGGTTCATTTTCACCTTGCAAAAATAACATTTCCAAATAAAAATAACGTATCGAAATCTATTTTAGTTTACCTTTGCAGTTTCTATTCGACAAACACCACCTCTATGGACTACAACTTTACCGAGATTGAGAAAAAATGGCAGCAGTACTGGCGCGACAACAAGATTTACAAGGTTGACATCGACCACGACAAGCCCAAGTTCTATGTACTTGACATGTTTCCCTATCCCTCCGGGGCTGGCCTGCATGTAGGCCATCCGCTGGGCTACATCGCCTCCGACATCTATGCGCGCTACAAACGTCTGAAAGGCTTCAACGTATTGCACCCGATGGGGTACGACGCCTACGGCCTGCCTGCCGAACAGTATGCCATCCAAACCGGCACCCATCCTGCAGAGACCACCGAGAAGAACATCAACCGCTACCGCGAACAGATGGACAAGATCGGGTTCTGCTACGACTGGGACCGTGAGGTGCGCACCTGCGACCCCGGCTATTACAAATGGACGCAATGGACCTTCCTTCAGCTGTTCAACTCGTTCTATTGCAACGGCTGCCAAAAGGCCCAGCCCATCAGCAAGCTGATCGCCCGCTTCGAGGAAAAAGGCACCGAGGGGCTCAACGTGGCCGAGAGCAAGCCGCTCAGCTTCACCGCTGCCGAGTGGAAGTCCATGAGTGAGAAGGAACAACAGGAGGTGCTGATGAACTACCGTCTGGCCTACCAGGCCGAAGCGCTGGTGAACTGGTGCCCGAAACTCGGCACCGTGCTCGCCAACGACGAGGTGGTGGACGGCCTCTCCGTCCGCGGCGGCTATCCCGTGGTGCGCAAGTCGATGAAGCAATGGCTGCTCCGCATCACGGCATACGCAGAACGTTTGCTCACCGGACTGGAGACCGTGGCATGGAGCGAGTCGGTGAAGGAAGTGCAGCGCAACTGGATCGGCAAGTCGATGGGTGCCTCCGTGATCTTCAAGGTCGAAGGCAAAGACATTGACCTGGAGGTGTTCACCACCCGTGCCGATACCTTGTTCGGCACCACCTTCATGGTGCTGGCCCCCGAACACGAACTGGTTTCGGAGATCACCACCCCCGAGCAACGTGCCGAGGTGGAGGAATACATCACCCGCACCAAGAACCGCAGCGAGCGCGAGCGCATGGCCGAGGTCCGCAAGGTGAGCGGCGCCTTCACCGGTGCCTACGGCATCAACCCCATCACAGGTGCCAAGCTGCCAATCTGGATCGCCGACTACGTGCTCATGGGCTACGGCACCGGCGCCATCATGGCCGTGCCCGCCCACGACAGCCGCGACTTCGCCTTCGCACGGCACTTCGACCTGCCCATCATCCAGGTGGTGAAGAAACCCGGCACCGAGGCCACCGACCCGGCTACGTGGACCGAGAGCTTCGATGCCAAGGACGGCGAGCTGGTCAACTCGGGCTTCCTCAACGGCCTCACGGTCAAGAAAGCCATCGAGCGCATGATCCAGGAACTGGAGAAGCTGGGCGTCGGCACGGGCAAGACCAACTACCGCCTCCGCGACGCCATCTTCAGCCGCCAGCGCTACTGGGGAGAGCCTTTCCCGATCTATTACAAGGACGGCATGCCCTACGCCATGGACGCATCGAAGCTGCCCTTGGAACTGCCGACCATCGACGAATACAAGCCCACCGAGACGGGTGAGCCCCCGCTCGCACGCGCCAAAGGCTGGGTCACCGAAGAGGGCTATCCCATCGAGACCAACACCATGCCGGGCTTTGCCGGCTCCAGCGGCTATTACTTCCGCTACGAAGACCCGCACAACGGCCAGGCGTATTTCAGCCGCGAGGCCAACGACTACTGGCAGAACGTCGATCTCTACATCGGCGGTGCCGAACATGCCACCGGACACCTCATCTACAGCCGTTTCTGGTGCAAGTTCCTCTACGACCTCGGCTTGTCGTGCAAGGACGAGCCCTTCCAGCGCATGATCAACCAAGGCATGATCCAGGGCCGTTCCAGCTTCGCCTACCGCGCCAACATGGAAAAACTCTGTGAATACGGCGTTTGGCGTCTGATCAAGGACAACCGGCTGGGTGTGAAGTTCGAGAAGGACTTCAAGGACGGCCGTCGCCGCTTCGACTTCTTCTGTCCCGAGAAGGGCATCCTCATCGAGATCAACCGCATGGGAGCCCTCGAAAAGCTCGCCGAGCCTTGGGAAGAATACGCCGCCGGCAAGGGTTACAAGCTCCTGCTCGTCCCCATCGTCGATGTGGTGAACGACTACCTGAACGGCACCGACAAGGTGGAACAGAAGATCAAGGACCTGATCGCAGGCAAGACGGTGCCCGCCTTCGAGGAAGGCGAGGCCTACAACGGCGCCCCGGTCTTCATCTCCAAGAACATCGAAGGCCGCGAGCTGTTCAGCGACCCCATCCATGTCGACATCAACATCGTGCACAACGACGTACTCGACACCGAGGCCTTCCGCCTGTGGCGCGACGACCTCAAAGACGCCCAGTTCATCTTCGAGAAGGACAAGGACAGCAACGACGTCTATCTCTGCGGCGCCGAGGTCGAGAAGATGTCGAAGTCGATGTACAACGTGCAGAACCCCGACGACATCGTAGAGAAATACGGTGCGGACACGCTGCGTCTCTATGAGATGTTCTTGGGACCGCTCGAGCAGTCGAAGCCCTGGGACACCCAAGGCATCGAGGGCACCTTCCGTTTCCTGCGCAAGCTCTGGAAGCTCTACACCGACGAGAACAACGAGTTCTGCGTCAGCGACGAGCCCGCTACGGCAGCTGAGCTGAAATGCCTGCACAAGCTCATCAAGAAAGAGGAGGAAGGCATCGAGAGCATCTCTTTCAACACCGTCGTCTCTGCCTTCATGATCGGTGTCAACGAGCTGACTGACCTCAAGTGCAACAAGCGCGAGGTCCTCGATCCGTTGGCTGTCATGATATCGCCCTACGCACCGCACATCGCCGAAGAGCTGTGGCACCTGTTGGGCCACAACGATTCCGTGGTGAAGGCCAGCTTCCCCGTCTATGATGAATCTAAGACCGTGGAAAACAGCTTCAACTACCCGATCAGCTTCAACGGCAAGATGCGCTTCAACATGGAGCTGCCCGTGACGATGAGCGCCGACGAGGTGCAAGCCGCCGTGCTTGCCGCCCCCGAAGCCGCCAAGTGGATCGAGGGCAAGCAGGTGCGCAAGGTCATCTACGTGCCGAAGAAGATCGTGAATATCGTGGTGGGATAATTATTTCTGCCGCATCTCAAACACCATCGCGTGTGGCATCTCGAAGTTGTTCGGGAAGTCGATGCGGTAACGACCATCAGCCTCCTTGCTCAGGGAGGCTTTTTTCTTGCTGCCCAAGACCCGGATCTTGCCCGTTCTCAGGTTCATGTCCTTGCCGTTGAACCAATAGGTCTGGGGCACCGGGCTTTCCTGTTCGTCGAGGAGGAAGATGGCATAGACCTTATTGCCTTTTTGTGTAAAACGGAACTTGCCGTAGGCGTAAGGATAGATGGGTCGGGTCCCATAGATGGCCTCGCCGTTGATTTTCATCCATTCACCGATTTCCTTCATGCGGAGCAGGGCCGTGTCGGGCAGGTTGCCGTCGGCATCGGGACCCACGTTGAGGAGGAAGTTGCCGCCCTTGGCCACGATGTCGCAAAGCAAATGGATGAGCTTGTTGGTGCTCTTGTACTGGTCTGTTGAAACATACGACCACGAGTTGCCCATCGACATGCAGGTCTCCCATGGGTAAGGAAGCAGGCTGTCGGGTACCTGTTGCTCTGGCGTCTGATAGTTCTCGTACTTACCGCCCACCGAGCGATCCACGATGATCAGATCGGGATTGTTCTCGCGGGCAATTTTTGCCACCGTGGGCATGTCGATGTCTTGGATATAGCCTTGGCAACCCAACCAAGGACGCGTCTCGTCGTTCACGCTCCATGCGGGGCGCACCCAGCCGCCGTCGAGCCACAGGATGTCGATGTCGCCATAGTTATGGGTGAGTTCGCGTATCTGTCTGTGGGTGAATTGCTTGTATTTCTCAAAGCGCTCGGGCATGGCCGTCGGATCGTAGTTGACATTACGGTCGGGAGTGGCCCATTCATGCGCCCAGTAGTCGTCGCAATGCCAGTCGGGTTTGGAGAAGTAGAGTCCGGTCCAAAAGCCCTTGTCGCGGAAAGCCTTCACTACCTCGCCGGTGATGTCGGCCTTGGGATTCTTCGAGAACGGGCAACTTGGGTCAACCGTGGAGTAGGTAGTCTCCTTGGTATCGAACAGGCAGAACCCATCATGATGCTTGGTGGTGAAGACCACATATTTCATTCCGGCATCGAAAGCTGCGTCGGCCCATTTCGAAGCGTCGAAGTGTTTCGGGTTGAAAGTTTTATTAAGATTCTGGTAATCCGTCTTGTATTGGTAATAGTCCGCCCCATCGCGGTTAATCCAGGGCTCGTTGCAGATGGACCACGACTCGACGACTTCCCACTGGGCGTACATGCCCCAGTGCATCATGAAGCCGAACTTCAGGTCTTGCCACTGGCCGATGCGTTGGGTGACGACCGGGTCGGTTTCGGGAAGCTGGTCGGAAGATTGGGCGAAGAGGCCTGCACCACAAAGGGAAAGCAGCAGGAACAACAAGGGACGTTTCATCATGTTTCACTTTTTTAAGGAATGCGCAAAAATAATAAAAAAACCACGATCCGCAGCCTGATGCGGGTCGTGGTCTTTGATAAAAGCAGGCGATGCGGGATCAAGCACCCATCATCATCTTGACTTCCTTGGCTTTTACGGTATAAATATGGCCTTTTTCGTCACAGAAACACATCGTGCCGTTATGTCGGCTACGCATGATCACGAGGCGGCGGAAGGACAGGTCGAGACCGGTCATCAGCTGCTTGGTCAAGTCTGACACCTCGTTCTTTTTTGCATTTACTTTTACGGTTGTCATATCTGTCTAATCATTTTAAATTTCTCTTCATTGTAAACCTTGACGGCATCATGCGTGTTGCCTTCCGCCACGACCTCGCGGGGCACGACGGAGTTGTCGATGAGGATGAAATAATCCACCACCGGCAGATAAAGCCTGAACAGGTTGTGGATGCCGGCGGTATAGCGGCGGCGGACGATGTGCTCCTCCACGTTGTGGCCACCGTTTCGAACCCTTTCGGCCACCCGCTGCAAGGCGAGTTCAGGACTTTGCAACCAAAAATACAGTAACTTGATGTCGTAGCCTCTTTCCTGTGCACGCTGGACAAGCGCATGGTACGATTTCGTGGCCAAGGTGGTCTCGATGGCGAAGTCCTCGTCTTGCGAGATGAGCTTCTTGATACGGGACAACATCAGCCGCGCGGCAGTGATCTTGGCACTGTCGGGATTCAGCGGATTGAGACCCTTCGCGATTTCGTCGCAATTGACAAACTCACGGCATTGCAACGTTTCGGGCAACACCGTCAGGGAAGCGGTCGTCTTTCCAGCACCATTACAGCCTGATATGATATACAGGTTAGGCATGAAAAATTCTCTCTCGTTTTCAAAGTTTCACCTTTCTCAAGGGTGGAACCAATTTGCAAAGGTAGGGATTAATTCTTTTATCCCGCAAGCAAATCTCAAAAAAGTTATCGACAGAAAGACGTTATCAGTGGAAAACCAGCTGATTACAAAAAAAAGAGACGATGGCTAAACCATCGTCTCATGCAGTCGGGATGACAAGATTCGAACTTGCGGCCTCTTCGTCCCGAACGAAGCGCGCTACCGGGCTGCGCTACATCCCGAACCGTTTTGCGCTGCAAAATTACGATTTTTTTCAATACCGCAAGGGTTTTTTTCTTTTTTTTCGATATCGATGCCGGATCGGTGCACCGAAATCAAAACGCCACGATGCCAAGATGCTCCAACAGAATCTTGGTTCCAATCAGGATCAGGATCGTACCGCCGAGGATGCCGGCGCCTTTCTCGAACCGCGATCCAAAGGCATTTCCGATCTTGACCCCGAGCACGGAGAAAAGGAAGGTGGTCACGCCGATGACCAGCACCGACGACCAGATCCGTACCTGGATGCAGGCGAAGGTGATCCCCACGGCCAGGGCGTCGATGCTCGTGGCGATGGCCAACAACAGCATGGTCTTGAACCCCAAGGCGTTCTCGGAGGCAGCGACTGCCTCATCAAGCGCACCGACCTCCTCCTTCCGCTTCGACAAGGCCTCGCGGATCAGGTTCGCGCCGATCAAAAAGAGCAACCCGAAGGCAATCCAATGGTCCACCGAGGTGATGAAGCGCTCAAACTGGGCCCCAAGGAAATAGCCGATCAGAGGCATCAAGGCTTGGAAGATGCCGAACCAAAGCCCGCAAGTCAACGCCATTTTCCAGGAAAACTTCTTGGTGGTCAAACCTTTACAGATCGACACCGAGAAAGCGTCCATGGAGAGTCCGATGCCAATCAAAAGGATTTCGAGAAAACGCATTTCCAACACAGATTGAGACTGCAAAAATAGTCTTTTTAGCCCATGGTGAACAGGTATTTTTCTGACAATCCGTCGATAATCGGCGAAACAATCCGATTTTGTTTTACTTTTGCCTTGACAAACCATACTGAATATGAAAAAATACGCACTTATCATTGCGGCGTTGCTTCTCTCTGTCAGCGCCTTCTCACAGAAAAAGGAAATCATCAAGAAAGGTTGGAACTTCGGCCCCTTGCCCGTGGTGGGCTACGATGGCGACCTGGGATTCCAATACGGCGTATGCTGCGACATCTTCAACTATGGCGACGGCACACGCTATCCCCGCTACAACTATAAGTTCAACGTGGAAGCCTCGCGTTATACCAAAGGCTCCGGCGTGTTCCGTTTCTACAGCGACATGCCTTACGTGGTGAAGGACACCAAGCTCTTCTTCGACATCACCTATTTCTATGCCAAGAAATACGAGTTCCTCGGCTTCAACGGTTTCGAGGCCAGCGGCTTCGATCCCTATAGCAGCTTCCTCTTCGGCACGCCGTCCTCGGACGAGGTCAAGAGCGGCTACCATTTCATCAACCGCAACCAGTTCCGTTTTGTGGGCAGCATGCAGCGCCCGTTCTTTGGCGTGCCGAACCTCTATTGGACCGCTGGGTTGGCTTTCTACAACACCAAGGTGGACCGCATCAACCTGGAAGGCTATGAAGACCAAGTGACGCTGTACGAGAATTACGTGAGCACCGGCATCATCAAGGAGGACGAAGCCCATGGCGGCAACACCACCCAGCTTCGCCTTGGCATGGTCTACGACAGCCGCGACCACAACAGCGACCCCACCCGAGGCATCTACGCGGAAGCCACGTTGGTCGGCGCTCCCGACCTCATCGACCGCAAGGGCTACGGCAACTTGTCCTATACCTTTCTGTGGCGTCAATACCTACCTTTGTATAAAGACAGGCTGACCTTGGCCTACCGCCTCGGTGCCCAGAACCGCATTGCGGGCAAGACCCCCTGGTATATGATCAACAACCTGAACACCATGTTCTTCCAGAAGATGTACACCGAGGGCTTGGGCGGCGCTGTCACCATGCGTGGCGTGAACCGCAACGGCGTCCTCGGCGAGGGCTTCGCTTTCGGCAACGTGGAGCTGCGCTGGCGCATCGTCGACTTCCAGTTCATCAACCAGAACTGGCAGGTGGCGTTGAATCCTTTCTTCGACGCGGGCATCGTGACCCAGAAGTTCCGCGAGAAGGAAATGATGGATGCCGAAGCAGTCCTTGATCCTCTGCCAGGAAACGAATCGATGTATTATAGCGGCGACAAGGAAAGCGTCCATACCAGCGCCGGCTTGGGCCTCAAGCTCATCATGAACCGCAATCTCGTGGTATCCGTGGAGATGGGCAAAGCCCTCAACAAACGGGACGGCGAGAAACTGAAACCCTTCATCGGCTTCAATTACATCTTCTGATCCCCCGTTCGCGCACAAAACACCCCCAAAAGGCAACTTGCGTATCTCCGAAGGAGATATGCCGTGCCGTTGGGGGTGTTTTGTTAAGCGAACGGTTTTTTGGAGGATCCTTCCCACCGGGGTTGCGCAAAGCGCTACCCCGGTTACCGACAGCCAACCCCTACGGGGTTGTTTCCCATTAACCATCCGATTTCCCAGGGTTTCACCCTGGGCTACCAATAGCCAACCCCTACGGGGTTGTCAAAGCGCACAAAGTACCCCCAAGAGGCACATTCGTAACGGACCGAAGGGAGTTACGCAGTGCCGTTGGGGGTACTTTGCTAAGCTTTGATTAGCCCTGTTCCGTTGGCGTGTGGAGTACCCCATAAGGCAACTTGCGTATCTCCAAAGGAGATATGCCGTGCCGTTGGGGTACTCCGCTAAGCCAAATACCTACGGGGGTTAGAACAATTCGTTGAGCTTCAAAGCCTGGTATTCCTTCCGAAGCTTGCCTTTGAACGCCCACCGGATGTCCGACACCATGCGACGGACCAACTCCTGGTAGTCGTACCAGAAATCGTAGGAATACGTCAGCGGCACCAGACCTGCCAGTGCCCAATACCAAGGTAGCGTGCAGAACAAGGCGATGGTGCCGCCAACCAATACGAGCGGAAACACCAGCAGTTTTCCGGAAAAGCACACCGTGTTGCCCCAGGCGGGGTCTTTCAGCTTGCCCTTGATGATCGCAACAGGCACCCAAGCGAGGGCGTTGATTACGGTGGAGACGATGAAATACGGCAGGCCAATCACCGCCAACAGCAGCTTCCAAAGCGAATTCAGCAGCGGACGACGTTTGGCCGTGGAGGTGACAGAGATCTTGTTCTTGACCCGCTTGTTGGCAAAGTCGAGCACCTTGGAGAACAACGCCTTTGCCTCCTCAGGCTGTGCAGCCTTGTATTCCTGGATCTTTCGGATCGTCTCGCGGTTCCGAAGCATCTTCTTGTACAAGCCGCCGACCCGTTTCTCATTCTTCATCTTGACGATCTCCCACGTGGCGTCGTAGTCCTCGTCGTCGGGAATCCAGGTAATCAGGCTGGAGAGACGCTCAGAGAGCATGGCACGAAGCTGGTTCATCAGCACCGCCTCGTTCTCTTCCGTGCTGTTCTTGATGAAGTCCGTAACGTTGATGGGTTCCCCGAAGTTCACCATACAGGTGGATCGGAAGCGGAAATAGTCGCCGTACTCGATGCCCACCGGAACCAAATACACCGGACGGTCCTGTCCGAATTCACGGTTGGAGTCGATGGCAATATGGAAGATGCCCTTGCTGAGCTGTAGCAACGAGTGTTTGGTGCGATGGCGTCCTTCCGGAAACATATAAAGGCCCACCTGGTCATGCACCACATCGACCGCCTGTTCTATCGAATCGGTGTTTTGCTTCACCGCCGCCACGCCGTTGCGAATGCGGAACAGAGGCAGGATGCGGAGAAACTTCAGGATCTTGGCTATCGTGGGGTTGGCAAAGATGTCGCCTCGGGCCATGAAGACCTTCTTGTGCCGGCTGGTGGCCAACACCACCAAGGCGTCCATCAAAGTGTTGCTGTGGTTGATGCCATAGATCAGCGCAGCATCCTTGGGAAGCTTATTCAAACCATGGACCTCGAAGCGACGGTAGGAATGACGCGCCTTGAAATCCACGATGGGTCTTAAAATAGAATAGAACCAATTGCTGTCTTGTATCTTGCTTTTCTTTGCCATATTCCAATGAAAAATCGGCTGCGAAGTTACGGAAAAACCCTGCAATAACGATTTATTTTCTCACTAAAACGCCAAAAAGTCCATCTGTATCAACATTTAACGTAACTTTGGACCGCAAAAACAACTGTTATGAAGTATTTACGCAATGCTTTTTTCTGGCTTTGCTGCGTCCTTGCCATGACCGCTTGCCAGAAAAAGGAAGTGCACCAGCCCGAACCCGTCGTGGAGGAAGAACCCGTCGACACCCTCACGGTGATGGAGCACCTTCAGGAACGTGGCCAGCTTCGGGCCGTCACCAACCGACAATACGTCAACTACCGTCTCATCGAAGGACGTCCTGCAGGATTCCAGTTTGAGCTGCTGGACGACTTCTGCGAGCTGTTCGACCTCCATCTCGACCTCCTCGTCAACGACAGCCTCGAAGAATGCTTCCAGATGCTCGCCGAAGGCCAGGTGGACCTCTTTGCCGGCGAGATCGACACCCTCGAGGTGATCGACAGCGCCTATCGGACCATCCCGCTTGAAACCCCGGTGGAGCTCGACCAAGACATCGTCTGGATCATCCCCGACACCGGCCAAGACACCAGTCTGGTTTCCGCCATCGGGATCTGGCTGCAGGACTACATGAAAAGCAACATGAGGAAGAGCTTCTACCGTTATTTCAAAGGCGGAAAGAACCCCTCCTCCACCCCTGCCATCGACAACAGACACATCAGCCCCTACGACGATCTCATCAAAGCCGCAGCCAAGAAGATCCATTGGGATTGGAGGATGATTTCCTCGATCATCTATCAGGAGTCACATTTCAAGCCCGACTTGGAGAGCGACCAGGGCGCCTACGGGTTGATGCAGCTCATGCCCGTGGTGATGGAAAACTACGGCATCGACTACGACTCGCCCCCGGTGGACCAGCTGGAAGCCGGTGGCAAGCTCCTCCAGCACCTGGAGCGGTCCCTGCCCGAGAGCATCACCGACAGCCTCGAGCGCCAGAAGTTCATCCTCGCCTCGTACAACGCCGGCTTGGGTCATGTGCTCGACGCCCGTCGCCTTGCGGAGAAATACGGCAAGGATCCCGACATATGGGACGACAACGTCGACTACTACATCCTCAACAAATCGAAATACTACACCGATCCCGTGTGCACCTGCGGCCCGCTGAAAGGAAAGCAGACCTACAACTTCGTCAAGGAAGTCATGAAACGGTACAACCACTATAAAGCCCTTATTGAAGAATGAAAAAGACCTTTCTCCTGATCGTGGCCGCCTTGCTCGCCCTGGCTGCCCACCGCACCCAGGCGCAGTCGTTCGACGGCGGCGTCATGGCGGGCGTTGTCACCTCCCAAATCGACGGCGACGGCTATGGCGGATTCCATCAGATGGGATGGACCGGAGGCTTCTTCGCCCGCATCCCCACCGACGGCCCCACCGCATGGCAGATGGAGCTCCGTTACACCCTCCTGGGCGCCCATTCCGACGTCAAGGAAGTGGACAACGGCATGTTGCCCATGGACATCCGGCTGCATTATGCCCAGCTACCCATCCTGTTCCGTTACGACCTCTCCAATTTTTCTGTCAACGGCAATCCGCTGAATTTCATCACTTTCGAGGCTGGAGTCAGCGCCGATTTCCTGATGAGCGGAAAGCAATCCGCCGATTTTGAAGACCTGTTCGAAAACGAATCGTGGTTGCGTTTCGGGGCGTCGGGCCATCTGGGGGTCCAATTCGACTTGAACAGAAGCTGGGGAGTGAACCTCCGGTACCTGCATTCGCTGATCCCTTGCCGTAGGAACCTCGAGTCGCCCAACCTCCTGTACGGTCACCTCTACAATGTAGCCATCCTGGCAACGGTGACCTATTCCTTCATTCACGCAGGAAATTGATGTTGCGCCGGAGCCCCTCGTAACCGGCACGACGAACCGCAGAACGCTTGAACAGCCGTTCAAAGGCGTTGCGGTCGAGGGCTTCCCAATCTTTTTTCCGCAGTTGCGTCAAGGCCTCCGAGGGCTGAAACAGCGGTTCTTTGTTGGCAATGGAGAATTTCTTGTTGTAAGGACATACGTCTTGACAGATGTCGCAGCCGTAGATCCAATCGTGAAAACGGTTGGGGTCCTGTCCCTCCAGGTCGCCCTTGTATTCGATGGTCAGGTAGGAGAGGCACTTTCGGGCGTCGATATGGAAAGGCGCCTCCAGGGCGCCCGTCGGACAGGCATCGAGACAACGCGTGCAGCGTCCGCAATGGTTGGTCATCGGCTTCCCTGTCGCCTGCAACTCGATGGGCAGAAACAGATGCCCGATGAAGAGGAAAGACCCTTTTCTTGGGTGGATCAAGGCCGTGTTCTTCCCGATGAAGCCCAAGCCGCAACGTACCGCCCATGCACGGTCGAGAATGGGTGCCGAGTCGGTGAACGCCCGGACCCCCTCCAGCAGTCCCGTCTTCGTCTCGATGACGGACAGCAGGGTCATCAACTTCCGTTTGACCACCTCATGGTAATCCTCCCCGTAGGCGTATTTGGCCAGTTTGTAGTTGTCCGTTTCAGGCAACAGGGTACCCGGGTAATAGTTGTACAATACGGTGACGATGGAACGGGTGCCTTCCACCAGCAGACGCGGATCATAACGCTTCTCCTTGTTCCGGTTCAGGTATTGCATCTCGCCCTCGCGGTCGGCCTCCAGCCAAGCCTCCATCCGGGCGGATTCCCGATCCAGGGCTCCCGCGGGCGACACGCCACAGGCATCGAAGCCAAGTCGCTCGGCCTCGCTGAGGATCCACAAAGTCAACGATTCAACTTCCAAAAACGAACCGGTTTAGAAAGGTGCAAAGGTGAGTCCCACCGAGATCGGAACCAGACGGGGCGCGTTGTGTCCGACTTCGAAGACCTGTACCAGCTGCAGGGCGGTATACAGGCTCACCGACTTGTACCCGACACGCAAGGTAGCCGCATAGGCATAACGCTCCACATTGGGAATGTAGCTGAACTTCTCATGGACCCGGATGCCCTCTTCGTTGGTGCCGACATACTTGGTCTTGGCGTTGACCAACAGGCCGAACTTGAACCCCACGCCGATCTTCCAGGCATCCTTGATGCGGAAACGAAGCTCGATCGGAATGTCGATATAGTTGCAATTCAGCTTGTTGCGCTTAAACCCCTCTTCGTCGCGACACGACACGAACTGCAAGGTGTCTTTGGTATAAGGGTTAATCAAATGGTTGTAGGAGAAGTAGTTATGGCCGGTATAGCCCAAGCCCAGACTCACGGTGTGTTTCTTGCTCTCGCCGAGCGGGAAGTTGTAGGTAGCCGCACAGCTGAAGCCCTGGCTTAAGAGTCGGGCGTCCCAATTCTCGTTTTCGTAAAGCTGGAAGTCGTTGAACACATCGAGGTTCACCGTAACCTTCTTGTCGGTCTTGTTGGCGATGAGTTGGGCGAACGCGTTGGCGGAAAGGACCACCGCGGCCAGCAAAAGGAGCATTCTCTTCATGGTATCGATCATTTCTTAAGAAAAGGCAAAAGTAAGAATAAATTTCAATCCCCAGACAATTTCGCTGAAATTTGCGACCGTTTGTCAAGCAATACATCGATCTCCTCCTCACTGAGATGGGGGTTTTTCAGCTGGTCGTCGATGGTGGCGATGAGGGCACGGGCCCGCACGTCGGCGTCGGTCACGTCGCTGAGTTCCTCCTCGCGACGGCTGACAATATCCTCCACCGTGGGCGGGGCGACCTCGTCCGCCTCGGGACCCAACTGCTCGCGAAGCTGCTTCACGATGGAGGAGATCATCATCTTGGTAAAGGGATCCACCTTGTGAAGCTCGCCTTTGAGGTCGTCCTTGACGTCGTCGAACTGGGCCATGAAGGCCTTGAGCTGTTCCATCTGGGCAGGATCCACACCGGGAATTGCCCCCTGGTCGGACTCCTTCTCGATAAGGCGTTTGAAAAGCCGGAAAAAATCCTCCAGCTCCTGGTTGAAATTCTCGTCTTCCATCTTATAGGTTGTTTGTCGAAGGGATATGCTGTTGTCAAATATCATGCAAAGTAAAATATTTTTCCCGAAATGGAGGGGTATTATGACAAAATTTCCGATTTTTGCGATATGGAATTCGAGACGATCAAGATACAGTTGGGCGAAAGTGTGGCCTGGGTCAACCTGGACCGGCCCGAAGTGCGCAATGCCCTCAATCCGGAGCTGATCCGGGAGCTCACCGAGGCCTTTCGGTGGCTCGACAGCCGCGACGACATCCGCGTCATTGTCCTCAAAGGCAACGGCCCGGCCTTTTGTGCCGGGGCCGACCTGGCCTATATGAAAGCGATGGCCTCCTTCAGCCGTGGCCAGAACATGGCCGACGCCGAACGGCTCTCGAAGCTGTTCCAGGCCATCCATTTCTGCAACAAGGCCGTCATCACGGTGGTGCATGGGGCCTGCATCGGCGGCGCCAACGGCATCGTGGCGGCTTCCGACATCGTCATCGCAGCCACCGACACCCGGTTCGCCTTCTCGGAGGTCCGGCTGGGGATCACCCCTGCCACCATCTCGCCTTTCGTGGTGCAGAAGATCGGTCCTACCGCCGCCAAGGAGCTGATGCTCACGGGACGACGTTTCACTGCCCAGGAGGCCAAGGACTTCCGCCTGGTGAACGTTGTAGTGGCCGAAGACGCACTCATCGACACGGAACGGCAATACATCGAGCACTTTATGCACGCCTCGCCCGACGCCGTGGCGGAGTGCAAGAAGCTGCTCCGCCTGGTGGAGGGCGCCGACGACCCCTACGCCCCTGTCTTCACCCACACCTCGGCGATCATCGCCGACCAGCGCGCCTCCCAAGCCGGCCAGGAAGGCATGGCCGCCTTCTTCGAGAAACGGAAACCCCGCTGGGAGGCGGATTGACCGACCCTTAACACCTCTTTGCATGAACACCAAGAAAATCCATAAAGTCCTGATCGCCAACCGCGGAGAGATCGCCGTTCGCATCATCCGAACCCTGAAGCGCCTCCACATCGAAAGCGTCGCCGTGTTCGCCGACAACGATGCCGAAGCGCTGCACCGACGGCTGGCAGACGAGGCCTACCCCCTCGGCAACGGCCCCCTCAAGGACACCTACCTGAACATCGCCAAGATCATCGACGCCGCCCTCGACAGCGGTGCCGACGCCATCCATCCCGGCTATGGCTTCCTCTCGGAGAATCCCGATTTTGTGGAGGCCTGCCAGGCCAACAACCTCATCTTCATCGGCCCCGACGCCGACACCATGCGCCTGATGGGCAACAAGATCGCCGCCCGGCAGCTCGCCATCGAACATGGCATCCCCGTCACCTTCGGCCTGACGGGCGACCACTCCCAAATCCTGGAACAGGCCGCCACCCTGCCCTACCCCGTGCTCATCAAGGCGGCTGCAGGCGGCGGTGGCAAAGGCATGCACATCGTGCACCACCAAGAGGAGCTGAAAGACGCCCTGGAACGCGCCTCCCGCGAGGCAGCCAACTACTTCGGTGACGGCACCGTCTTTGTGGAACAATACATCGAACATCCTCGCCATATCGAGGTGCAGATCCTCGCCGACCACCACGGCAACGTGATCCATCTGCACGAACGCGAATGCACCCTTCAGCGGCGCTACCAGAAGATCATCGAGGAGTCTCCCTCGCCCACCCTCAACGACGAGCGGAGACAGGCCCTGCTCGACACCGCCGTCAAGCTCTGCAAGGAAATCGGCTACAAGAACGCCGGCACCGTGGAGTTCATCGTGGACACCGACCAACGCTTCTATTTCCTGGAGATGAACACCCGTATCCAGGTGGAGCATCCCGTCACTGAGATGCGCACTGGCATCGACATCGTGGAGGAACAGCTCCGCATCGCCCGTGGCAAGGAGATGGGCTGGACCCAAGACATGATTCAGGCCCAAGGCCACGCCATCGAGCTGCGTCTCTATGCCGAAGACCCTGAGAACGGCTTCCTGCCCACCCCAGGCCGGGTCACCGCCTATCACGAGCCCCAGGTACGCGGCACCCGCGTGGATAGTAGCATCGACCGGCCCTGCACGGTCTCAGAGGCCTACGATCCCATGATCGCCAAGCTCATCTGCCACGCCAAAGACCGGCAAGCTGCCATCGAGACGGCACAACATGCCTTGAAGGACTTCATCATCCAGGGACTCACCACCAACAAGGCCTACCTCTGGGAGGTGATCAAGCATCCCGACTTCCTCGCCAACCAAATCGACACCTCTTTCTGCGAGACCCACCGCGATGACCTTCTCAATGCCTTGAATGAAAGTCGTAATAATTTGTGTATCAATGATATAGCTGTTTCATTCCTGGTATATGACTTGTTAAAGAAACGTTTCAACAACAACACGACAAACGTCTGGGAAGAGATTGGCTATTGGCGCTATCACAGTCAATTCAACATTGAAGTGGAAGGCCGGAAGCTGGCCGTCCACATCGCACAAGCCGGGCCCAGGAAAATCGAAGGCGACCTCAACGGGAAGCCTTTCACGGTGGAGTTCCTCGGTCATGACCAGCATCAGCTCAAGATCATGTTGAACGGCAGGACGGAGACCGTGTACTGTTCCGTCAACGAAGAGCAGAAGACCATCGTCAACTTCCACGGACTCAATTTCACCTGTTTCCGCACCGACCAGCTCAATGAGGACTACGACTACGCACGGAGTGCGGAAGCCAACGACAAGATGATGCTGGTTTCGCCCATGCCCGGCAAGGTGGTGAAGATCAACGTCAAGGAGGGGGATGAGGTCAGTAAGGGAACCGTCATGATCGTAGTGGAGGCCATGAAGATGGAAAACAACATCACCACCAACACCAACGCCAAGGTAAAACGCATCCTGGTCGCTGAGAATGAAATGGTTGACAATAAAAAACAATTAATAGAGTTAATATAACACCAAAATAAAAATAAAAAAGAAAAAATTCCCGCGCACCCCGTTAGGGGCGCCCTGTCGGTAGCCCAGGGTGACCGCAGGGAACCCCGGGAAAAAAAGAATAAACCATAAAATAAAAAACACCAAAATAAAAAAACAATTCCCGCGCACCCCGTTAGGGGCGCCCTGTTGGTAGCCCAGGGTGACCGCAGGGAACCCTGGGAAAGGGGTGACCAACGGGAACCCCGGAAATGAATGGTGGCGCTTGCGCCACCCCGTTAAAAAACATAAAAGAATGAATTTCGACCTGACAAAAGAACAAGAAACGCTGCGCCAACGCGTCCGCGACTTCGCTGAAGCCGAAGTGAAACCCGTGGCCCGTTATAACGACGAACACCAACATTTCGACACCGAGCTGACCCTGAAGATGGGACAGCAGGGCTTGCTGGGCATGACCGTCCCCAAGGAATACGGCGGTCAGGGCCTCGACAACCTGAGCTACATCATCGCCGTCGAGGAACTCGCCCGTGTGGACGGCTCCACCGCCGCCACCATCGCCGCCGACAACTCGCTGGGCATCGGCCCCATCAAGGACTACGGCACCGAGGAGCAGAAGCGCAAATACCTGCCCCAGCTCTGCAAAGACCGCCTCTGGGGCTTCGGCCTCACCGAAGAAGACGCCGGCAGCGACTCGCGCGGCACCAAGACCACGGCCCGGCTGGAAGGCGACACCTGGGTCCTCAACGGCACCAAGATCTTCATCACCAACAGCGCCACGCCGATCACCCTGGGCACCTCCGTTCAGGCCGTCTCCGGCGAGAAGGATGGCAAGCCCGAGTTCACCGCCTTGCTGGTGGAGAACACCGTCGAAGGCTTCACCCAGACCCCCATGGATGACAAGATGATGTGGCGTGCCTCGAACACCGGCAAGCTCGTCTTCAACAACGTACGGCTGCCGAGGGAATGCATCCTTGGCGAACCCGGTGAAGGCTCCCATCTCATGCTGGCCACCCTCGACTCGGGACGGCTCTCCATCGCCGCCATGGGCCTCGGCTGCGCCCAAGGGGCCTACGAGATGGCCCTCGCCTACTCCAAGAAACGCGTGCAGTTCGGCAAACCCGTCTGCAAGTTCCAGGCCGTCAGCTTCAAGCTCGCCGACATGGCCATGAAGATCGAGGCGGCACGCAACCTCCTCTACCGTGCCTGCTGGCTCAAGGACCAGCACCGCCCCTTCGGCAAGGAAGCCGCCATGGCCAAGCTCTATTGCTCCGAGGTGGCCGCCGAGGTATGCGACAACGCCGTCCAGGTGATGGGCGGCCACGGACTCCTCAAGGAATTCGACATGGAGCGCTTCTACCGCGACCAACGCATCCTCCAGATCGGAGAGGGCACCTCGGAGATCCTGAGACTGGTGATCTCAAGAGCAATTGGATGTTAGAAAAAACATAATATAAACGCATAAATAATAGCTATCAATGAAAATCCTTAGCACCCTGGCCGTTGTGCTGATCTGCTATAGCCTCTTTGCAGCACTCTATAACAATACCGTTGTCAAAAACGCCCAAAGCCATGGGAAAACCACCAAAAAGATGGCCAACAGCATGCTGTTGTGGATCATCCCGGTCATCTTCCTGGTCGTCTCCCGCTTCCTCACCATCATCCCCGCCCAGGAATGCGGTGTGGTGATCACGCCGAGCGGTGTGAAGCAGCACACGTACTACACCGGATGGCACATCATCTATCCCTGGTACAACGTCCAGACCATGGACAAGACCGAGCAGGTCTATACCTGTGCCAAACGGTCCGATATCAGCCGCAGCGATCCGGATTACAAATCCTACAAGGCCGACGCCACCCAGTCTGAGACGGTATGGACCCCCACCATCGACGGTATCAAGATGGGCTTCGACATCAGTGCGTCGTGGCGCATCGACCCCGAGTTCGCCTGGTGGATCTACGACAACGTGTCGGAAACCGACGGCAAGGAAAACGGCCGTTTCTACTGGCTGGAGGAAAACGTCATCAAGCCCAAGCTGAAGTCGGCCCTCGCCCTCACCACCAGCAAATACACCCCCATCCAGGTATACAGCACCAGCCGTGAAGAGATCCAGGCCATCGTACTCGAAAGGATGAAAAAAGACATCCAGTCATATCACCTCATCCTCGACCAGATCGACATCCGCGAGGTCTATTACAACAGCGACTATGAGACCGCGCTCAACCAGAAGAAACTGGAGGAGCAGAAAGCCCTGACCCTGGTGGAGGTCACCAAGCAGAAGGAAGAGCTGAAGAAACAGGCCGAGATCGACAAGGACATCCAAATCCTCACCGCCGAAGGCGAAGCCGAAGCCCTGAAGATCAAAGGCGCCTCCGTCTCCAGCAACCCCAAGATCGTCCAACTTGAATGGATCAGCAAATGGGACGGCAAGCTGCCCGAGATCATGACCGGCGACGGCAACGGACTGTTGCTCAACCTCGACAAGTAAAATATCAATTTAAATATGAAACGCTTTTTTCTACTTACCTTACTATGGGCCGTGGCATGCTTTGCCCTGGCCGCTCCGCTCAAAAACATGGAAGTCCGTCTCACCCAGCCCGACGGACAAGTCATCCACTGTTTCGCCTCAGGCGATGAATACTACAACTATCTGCACGATGCCAACGGCTTCACCATCGTCCAAGGCGAAGGCGGCTACTACGTCTACGCCATGAAGGATGCCGACGGCAAGGTCGTCCCCTCATCCTTCCGTGTCAACAGCGTCGATCCCGCCACCGTAGGGCTGCAACCCTACGCCAAAATCTCCGCCAAGGAATACTATGCCCGCCGCCACGAATGGGAGAAGCACATCCAGACACCCCAGATGAAAAACGGCAGGGAGATGAACCACGGCCTCTACAACAACCTGGTCGTCTTCATCCGCTTTGCAGGCGACACCTACCATCACTCCTCCTTCTCCACCGTGCAGGAAATGTTCAATGGCGACAGGTACGATTCCAACTCCCTACACAATTACTATCACCACACCTCCTACAACCAACTAGACCTGTGGTCGCATTTCTTCCCGCAGCCCGAAGGCGAGACCATCCTCTCCTACGAGGACATCCACCCCAAGCAGTACTACCAGCCTTACGACCCCGTGACCAACCCCATGGGCTATCAGGAATGGGAGACTGCCGATCGCGAGTTCTCCATGCTCGAACGCGCCATCGCCTACATCGAAGACATGGTCCCCGACAGCATCGACCTCGACTACAACAACGACGGCAATGTCGACAACGTGGTCTTCGTCATCAAAGGAGAGCCCGGCGCATGGTCTTCCCTGCTATGGCCCCACCGCTGGAGCATCTACGACCGTTATGTGCCGTTGCACAACCTCAGGGTGTTCGATTTCAACCTGCAGTTGGAACAAGGCGGCTACTTCAACGTCAGTACACTCTGCCACGAGATGTGCCACTCCCTGAGCGCCCCCGACCTATACCATTACAGTGACGGCATCGACCCTGTAGGGCCCTGGGACCTGATGTGCGGTACCACCGAGCCCCCGCAACAGACCAACACCTATATGAAGCTCAAATACGGGAACTGGGTAGACGACATCCCCACCATCACCGAACCTGGTGTCTATGAGTTGGAGGCGGTCTCCTGGGAAGGCGGTCGCCGCAATGGCTACAAGATCCCCATCAACTCGAATCAGTTCTTCTTCCTTGAATACCGCAATAAGAACGACATCTTCGACCAACAGATTCCCGGCTCCGGGCTGCTGATCTACCGTATCGACACAAGGTATGACGGCAACGCTGGATGGAACGGCTATGACAGCTTCGACGAGGTGTATCTCTTCCGTCCCGGCGGCAACATCAACCAAGCCGGCGATCTCAATTATGCCAACTTCAGCGCAAACAATGGAAGAACCGTCTTCAACAGCGATTCCAACCCCCGTCCCTTCCTGACCAACGGACAATACCTGGACTGGGCGTATCAGATCTGCAACGTCAGCGAGACGGGCGACCGGATCTCCTTTGAGCTACGGATGTACCAAGGCGAAGGCGCCACCCCGGGACCGGAGCACTTCATCGCCCATGTCAACAGCCTCGACCATCAAGTGGAACTGTCGTGGGACGCCAAAGCCGGTGCCGACTACTACAACGTCTATTGCGATCACGTGGAGATCGCCAGCCACCTCACCAGCACCGAGTTCGTCTATCCCTATACCGAAGCCGACAACGGATACCACACCTTCAGCGTGCTGAGTTCCAGCGGAGGGATGGCCAACTACTACAGTGCCGAATCCGAAGACTGGGTCATCCTCGGCCATTACGAGACCCTGCGCGTCAACATCAGCTCCGATTCCCCGTTCGGCACCAAGGGTGGCGAGTTGACAATCACCTTCAGCAACCCTGAGATGAAGACCCAGTACATGACCCTCTACAGTGGAACGACGAAGGAGACCGACATCCAAGTGCCTGCCAACACGACGGTCTATTTCGACTGGACGCCAGGTTTCGATCCCGAGAGCCAAGGCATCCACGTCTCTGCCATGCATCTCAACGACCATGAGCAAGGCCCGCTCTTCGACATCACCGATCCCGAAGAAGGATCGCTGGCCACCTATACCACCACCAATGAAGGCTTGGGTTGCCACAACCCACAACACCTGACCGCCACCCCCGAGGGCAGCTCCATCAGGCTTCGCTGGACCATGGCCACCGAGACCAACCGTTTCAACATCTACCGCGACGGCATCCTGATCGCCCCCAACATCAGCGACTATGAATTCCTCGACGACCAGTTCACCCGCTCCGGAACCCACCGTTATCAAGTGGAGGCTTGCTGCGGCGACTATTTCTCATGGAATCCCGACCTAGCCGTCTATGCCGCTGCGATGTGTTACTACTGCGAACCGCCACAGCATCTGCAGGGCATCCATCACGAGACCTACGATGAATTGTCCTGGGAGGCGCCCCAATTTGCAGGAAACGGCTTGTTTGCCTTCGACGACAACCATTATGTCGACAACATCGCCTTGGGCGGAAAGAAATGGGCCATCAAGTTGGACCCCGAGCACCTCGCTGCCTTCAACGGGTTGCCGATTGCCTATCTCGAGACCTACGACTGCACCGAGGGCACCTATCGCTTCCGGATCTATAACGGCGAAGCCACCAACAACAATACCTTGCTCCTCACCCAGGAATACGAAGTGGTGGGAAGCAACGCCATGGTACGCATCCCGTTGGAGACCCCCGTTTATTACACCGACACCCTGCCCCTCTGGATTACCGTGCAATCCCTCCACGATGCGGTGGTCCCCTACTGCCATTACGTCGGTGTGGAAAACAGCGCTTTGGTCAGTGCAGGTAACAACTGGGCCCCGGCGAGCACGATCAGTCTCGACTGCTCATGGATGCTGCGTGCCTATACCGATGTCGCCCAAGAAGTGCGCGACTTCACCTACAACGTCTATTGGGGCCCCGAGGAAGGTGGCGACGAACAGCTGGAGATGATCGTTAATGCCATTCAACAGAATAGCATAACACAAAACAACACCGAAAACCGTCGCTACAACGTCACCGCCCTCTGGAATGGACGGGAAACCGACCTCTCCAACACCATTTACCTCGGACCCAGCGTGAGCGTCGAGGAGACGGCTCCCGAAGCCACTTCGTTGCAGGTGTTCCCCAACCCTGTCCGTCAGCTGCTGACCATCCAAGGCCAGGGGCTGCAACGGATCACGTTGCACACCCTCACAGGCGTGCTGGTGGAAGACCGTCCCGCCGAAGGCGACCACCTCACCCTCTCCATGGAGTCCCTCCCCAAGGGCATGTACCTGGTGGGCATCCGCTCCGACGAAGGCTACCGTGTGGTCAAGGTGGTGAAAGAATGATTCCCGAATCCTTGAAAAACAAGTTGGAGGCGCTCCGTGGGAGCGCCTCTTCTTATTTATTTTTTAAAATCATCGCTTTATAGGGAATAATCCGTATCTTTGCGGCTTAATTTTATTTCCGCAAGATGAAAGAGCGTTACAAGGAATACAAGCAGCTGAATCTCACCGAGACAGCCAATGCCATCCGCAAGTACTGGGAAGAGAACGACACTTTCCAGAAGAGCCTCGACAACCGCGACAAGGAGAACGCCTTCGTGTTCTTCGAGGGCCCGCCGAGTGCCAACGGCGTACCCGGCATCCACCACGTGATGGCCCGTTCCATCAAGGACGTGGTGTGCCGTTACCAGACCCTGAAGGGCAAACATGTCGTCCGTAAGGCCGGCTGGGACACCCACGGCCTGCCTGTGGAGCTCGGCGTCGAGAAGAAACTCGGCATCACCAAGGAAGACATCGGCAAGAAAATCAGCGTCGACGACTATAACCGCGCCTGCCGCGAGGAGGTGATGAAATACAAAGACCTCTGGGACGACCTCACCCGCAAGATGGGCTACTGGGTCAACCTCGACGATCCGTACATCACCTTCACCAACGACTACATCGAGACCCTCTGGTACCTGCTGAAGAAGCTGTACGACAAGGGCTTGCTCTACAAGGGGTACACCATCCAGCCCTACTCGCCCGCTGCCGGCACCGGCCTCAGCTCCCACGAACTGAACATGCCCGGCTGCTACCGCGACGTGAAGGACCTCACCTGCGTGGCGCTCTTTAGGTTGAAAGTGGAGGCTTCCAAGTTGCAGGCATGCTTCCAAAGCGCCCCCCTCGACCCCCAGCGATCCGCTTACGCCATCGCCTGGACCACCACGCCCTGGACCCTCCCGAGCAACACCGCCTTGTGCGTCGGTCCCAACATCGAATACAACCTCGTCCGTTCCGTCAACCCGGTCACGGGCGAACAAGCCTATATCATCCTGGGCAAGCCGCTGATGGGCTCCTTCTTCCCTGCCGAAGACGAGAAGCCCGGCTTCGAGGACTGGAAAGTCGGCGACAAGAAACTGCCTTATGAGGTGCTCGGCACCGTGAAGGGTTCCGAACTCGTCGGCATCGAATACGAGCAGCTGATCCCTTGGGTCAATCCCGGTGAGGGTGCCTTCCGCATCATCCCCGGCGACTATGTCACCACCGAAGACGGTACCGGCATCGTCCACATCGCACCCACATTCGGTGCTGACGACAAACGCGTGGCCGCCGCTGCAGGCATCCCGCCCCTGCAGATGATCGACAAGGACGGCAAGCCGCAACCCATGGTCGACCGCACCGGCAAGTTCTGGCGCATCGAAGACCTCGACCCCGAGTTTGTCAAGAACTGCATGGACGTGGAAGCCTATCGTCCCTACGCCGGCCAGTTTGTGAAGAACGCCTACGACCCCACCAAGACCGAGAAGGACAAGAGCCTCGACGTCGACATCGTGGTGATGTTGAAGGAAGAAGGCAAGCTCTACAAGAGCGAGAAACACACCCACAACTACCCGCACTGCTGGCGCACCGACAAACCCGTGCTCTATTATCCCCTCGACAGCTGGTTCATCAAGACCACGGCCTTGAAAGACCGCATGATCGAACTCAACAAGACCATCAACTGGAAGCCCGAGGCCACCGGTAGCGGCCGTTTCGGCAACTGGCTGGAGAACCTCGTGGACTGGAACCTCTCGCGTTCCCGCTACTGGGGCACGCCGCTGCCGATCTGGCGCACCGAGGACGGCAAGGAAGAGACCTGCATCGGCAGCGTCGAGGAACTTCGCAAGGAGATCGAGAAATCCATCCAAGCCGGATTCATGACCTCGAACCCCTATGCCAGCGAAGACTACACCAAGTTCGACCTGCACCGTCCCTACATCGACGGCGTGGTCCTCTGCTCGCCTTCCGGAAAGAAGATGTTCCGCGAGCCCGACCTCATCGACGTGTGGTTCGACTCCGGCGCCATGCCGTATGCCCAGTACCACTACATGGGCGAAGGCAAGTGCGACACGGAAAACGGAAAGCTGCCCTTCCCGGCCGACTTCATCGCCGAGGGCGTGGACCAGACCCGCGGTTGGTTCTTCACACTGCACGCCATCGCCACGATGTGCTTCGATAGCGTTGCTTATAAGAACGTGATTTCCAATGGTTTGGTGCTCGACAAGAACGGCAACAAGATGTCGAAACGCCTGGGCAACGCCGTGGATCCCTTCGGCGCCATCGAGACCTATGGCGCCGACGCCGTGCGCTGGTACATGATCACCAACTCCCAGCCTTGGGACAACCTGAAATTCGACGAAGCCGGGGTCGACGAGGTGCGCCGCAAGTTCTTCGGCACCCTCTACAACACCTACGCCTTCTTTGCCCTATATGCCAACCTCGACCAGTTCGACTACCAGCAGCCCGACCTGCCGTTTGCCGAACGTCCCGAGATCGACCGCTGGATCCTCTCGGAGCTCAACTCCCTGATCATCAACGTCAACGATGCCTACCAGAGCTATGAGCCCACCCGTGCGGGCCGTGCCATCCAAGACTTCGTGGACGCCCACCTCAGCAACTGGTACGTCCGTCTCTCCCGCCGCCGTTTCTGGAGAAGCGACGACGACAAAGACAAGCTGTCGGCCTACCAGACCCTCTACACTTGCCTCGAGACGGTGGCCCGCCTCAGCTCACCCATCGCGCCGTTCTTCAGCGAACAGCTCTACCGCGACCTGAACAACGCCACCGGCAAGAATGTTGCTGAATCGGTGCACCTGACCGACTTCCCGGTTGCCGACACCACCCGTATCGACAAGGCGCTCGAAGAACGCATGGAAGCCGCCCAGCTGATCTCCTCGCTGGTGCTCTCGCTGCGCAAGAAAGCCAACATCCGCGTGCGTCAGCCCCTGTCGAAGATCATGATTCCCGTGGCCAACGAGGAAATGAAGGCACAGCTGGAGAAGGTGGCCCCGCTAATCATGAGCGAGGTCAACATCAAAGGCATCGAGTTCCTGGCCTCCGACAACAACATCCTGGTGAAGAACGTGAAGCCCAATTTCAAGACCTTGGGCAGAAAGTATGGCAAGCAGATGAAGCAGATCCAGAACTACTTCGCCAACATGAGCCAGGACGAGATCCATGCCTACGAAAAGAACAACGGCACCCACCTGGATGTGGATGGCGTCGATGTGGAACTGACCCTCGAAGATGCCCTCATCGCCACCCAAGACATCCCCGGATGGGCCGTCACCTCACAAGACAACTACACGGTCGCCCTCGACATGACCATCACCGAAGCCCTCTTCAACGAAGGCCTTGCCCGTGAGCTGGTCAACCGCGTCCAGACCCTGCGCAAGAGCAGCGGGCTGGAGGTCACCGACCGCATCGTCATCCTGATCGAGAAGAACGAGAAGCTGGCGGCCGCCTTAAGCGACTACCGCGCCTACATCTGCGCCGAGACCCTCGCCAACGACATCCTGGTGGAGGATTCCCTCGAAGGTGAAGTGCTGGAAGACGCCCTGACGGAAAACGTCACCCTTCGGATGCGTATCCAAAAGAGTTGAACGAAACCCTTGACTTTTTAGAAAATTTAACGTAATTTAGCACACTTTTATCACTGAACCGTTCTCGAGGAGACTTCCCTGGGGACACAAACTGAAAGAACTATGGACGAGAAGACAAAAGCCACTCCAACGGTGAGATACTCCGATGAAGAGTTGGAGGAGTTCAAGGTGCTGATTCTGGAGAAACTGAAACAAGCGCAAGAAAACCTCGAGACCCTCCGTGAGAACATCGCCGGCGGCGAACACAGCACCGACGATACCGCCCCCACTTTCAAGATCTTGGAAGAAGGCTATTCGGTATCACAGAAAGAAGAAAACGCCAAGTTGGCCGCACGTACCGAGAAATACATCCAAAACCTCGAGTTCGCCCTGATGCGGATCGAGAACAAGACCTACGGCGTCTGTCGTGCCACCGGCAAGCTGATCCCCAAGGAACGGCTGCGCTGCGTGCCCACCACCACCATCTGTCTTGACGCTAAAATGAAGGAAAAGAGAAAGTGACGAAATCCAAGCACAAAGGCCTTACCGGCGCTTTCATCATCATCCTTGCCGTCCTGCTGATCGACCAGGTCCTTAAGATCTGGGTCAAGACCCATATGACCCTTGGCCAGGAGATTCCTGTGTTTGGCAACTGGTTCAAGCTGCTGTTCATCGAGAACCCCGGCATGGCCTTCGGTTGGATGGGCGGCGGCGGTACCATGAAGGCCCTCCTGAGCATCTTCAGGATCGTGGCCGTCGTGGTTTTGTTGATCGTCCTGTTCCGCCTAACACGGAAAAACACCAAGTTCGGGGTGCTGTTCGGCATCTCGCTCATTATCGCAGGCGCCTTGGGCAACATCCTCGACAGTGTGTTCTACGGACCGCTCTTCAGCGCCAGCGACTATACCCAGGTGGCCACCCTGCTCCCCGAAGGGGGCGGCTATGCCGGCTGGCTGCATGGCAAGGTGGTCGACATGCTCTACTTCCCTGTCATCGACATCGCCCGGGCCGACAACAGCTGGCTCCCCGACTTCCTGTTCGGACAGGACGGACATTTCATCTTTTTCAGGCCCATCTTCAACTTCGCCGATGCGGCCATCACCGTGGGGGTTTTCTACATGATCCTCTTCCAATGGAAATGGCTGAAAAGCCTATAACACAAAAAAACGGCTCCCGATTGATCGGGAGCCGTTTTTTATTGGCACGACCTATGCCTTACTTATGTACGGAATTGGCTTCTTTTTCCTTGGCCGTTTCGCTCAAAGGCTTCCGTCCAAAGGTCTTGGGGCTCTTTTGTTGACCATTGATGGTAAAGGTCAGGAACGGCTCGTTCTCGTCTACATATTCAGGATCGATCGGGTTATACGTGCTCGGGGCATCCACTTCGAAAACGCCCGCCTTGCTGGCGATGCGCGTGCCACCATAGAACACGGTCACCACATAATTGGTAGGAATGCTGGGATCGCAGTTCTTATAAAGATCCACATAGACTTTGTAGGTGCCGGCAGGCACAAAACCGGTGGTGTCGCTATACGTGATGTTCTCGTTGTTCACATTGTCAATGGAACAGCTGGGGTTGGAATCGAGATCCAATTCACCGCCTGAATAGTAACTGATCTCATTGCCAAAATAGATATGACGCTCATAGAACGAAACCGGGTCGCCGTCGGGGTTCACATACTCCGGCTCGATCAGGTGGAGGTCCACATCCTTGGCGTTGTCGAAACTCAGGCTCACCTGCAGGCTGCCTGTCCCTACCACAATCAAGTTCACGGCACTTTCCCAAATCTTGGAGATGGCACCGTTCTCGTCTTCAATCGCCACTTGGATGGTGAAACTGGTAGCCTCTTCCCCCAAGTCAATGTCTTGGTTGACCAGCACCAAGAAGGCACACTCCCCACGGGCAGGAACAAACTCATAATAACCGCTCTGGCCTTTCATGCCTACAAAGACCTTCTTTGCGGCTTTTTCCGATTGAAGCGTCACATAGGAAGAGCCGCCCGGGATGACACTGTTGTTCATTTCCACGACAATCTCCTCATTGGAGGTGGGTTCTGGCAAGTTCTGTTTTACCAAGGTAGCATTCTCCACCGAGAAGTATTTGGCAATGGTAGCATCGACATCTTCGTCTTTTTTGCAACCGACGATAAGGAGGGCGGCCGCCAACAACAAACCGCCAAAGCTTAATAGTGTTTTCTTCATAGTAAATAGTATTAAAGGTTCAACTGCAAAGATATAAATATTTTTAAAAAAAACCACAAATAGTCCAAAAAAGGCCTATTGACCGGACTTTTTGATGACATTTGACAAGAAAATGCTATCTTTGGAGCCGAAAACAACAACGATTTCCCCATGAAAAAACTCATTTTAATCCGTCACGGCGAGAGCCAATGGAACAAACTCAACCTGTTTACGGGTTGGACCAATGTGGATTTGTCGGAAAAAGGCATTCAGGAAGCCATCGAAGCCGGCAAGGTGTTGAAAGAAAACGGCTACAAGCCGGAGATCTGCTTCACCTCCTACCTGAAACGCGCCATCAAGACCTTGAACTACGTGCTCGATACGATGGACATGGACTGGCTCCCCGTCTACAAGACCTGGCGTTTGAACGAAAAGTCGTACGGCCAGCTGCAAGGACTCGACAAGAAGATGACCGCCGAGAAATACGGCGACGAGCAGGTGCGTCTGTGGCGCCGTGCCTTCGACGTCCGTCCCCCTGCGCTCGACATGAACGACCCGAAGAGCCCCCGCATGGATCCCCGCTACGCCGAGCTCACCGACGACCAGATCCCGTTGACCGAGGCGCTCTGCGACACCATCGACCGTGTCATGCCCTATTACGAGGACCATATCATGAAAGCCTTCGAGACCCACGACCAGGTGATGGTGGTCGCCCACGGCAACAGCCTCCGCGGCGTGGTGAAGGTGCTCAAAGGCATGTCGAACGACGAGATCATCGCCTTCAACATCCCCACCGGCATTCCCTATATCTTTGAGTTCGACGAACAGATGAAGCTGCAGAAGGACTTCTTCCTCGGCGACCCCGAGAAAGTGGCCGCCCTGATGGCTGCCGTCGCCAACCAAGGAAAGACGAAATAAACGGAAAATCAAACGCTAATCAGACCCGCACTATGAGCAGATGGATCATCCCTGACGTGCACGGCTGCGCCAACACCCTGAAATCCTTGGTCGAGAGCTTCCTGAAGATCGGCAAGGACGACGAGCTGTTCTTCCTGGGCGACTACATCGACCGGGGCCCTCACAGCAAGGAGGTGATCGACTACCTCATGGACCTGCAAGCGCAAGGATACCGACTCCACTGCCTCAAGGGCAACCACGAAGACTACTGTGTCCAGGCTTGGGAGGAAGACCGGCAACGGCATCTTTTCAAGCCGGAGGTGCAACGCCTGTGGGAACGGGTCGGCGCCAAGGAGACCTTCAAGAGCTTTGGCGTGAAACGTCCGCGTGAGCTTCCCCAGGCCTATATCGATTGGATGCGGGACCTCGACTACTATTACGAGCTGGAAGACTTCATCCTGGTGCATGCCGGGATGAACTTCCAGATCGAGAATCCCTTCGAGGACACCCACAGCATGACCCGAGTCAGGAATTTCAAGGTCGATTTCAACAAGACGGGTGGGAAGCGCATCATCCATGGGCACATCCCCGTCGACTACAGCTTCATCGACCACGTCATCCACCATCAGGGCAACTACGACTTCATCGCCTTGGACAACGGGGTGTTCTACACCGACAAGACCGACATGGGCAACCTGATGGCCTTCAACCCCGACACCAACGAACTCTTCGCCCAGACCAACCTGGACATGTACTAAGTAGCCGCCACCGCCACGGCGTTGCGGCAACGGCTGACGCGGCCCGAAGCGTCGAACACTTCGGTTACCAGCACATAGACCCCCGGCGGGACCCGGTTGCCCCGCTGGTCCAAGCCATTCCATACCACACCCCCTCCCTTCCCCACCAACGCCCCGCGCACCAGATGACGGACCAGCCTTCCTTCCACGTCGAAGAGGTAGGCGTTCATCGTGGCGCCGGGTTCCGTCAACGTATAGGCAATTACGGCATGGTCATCGAAGCCGTCGCCATCGGGCGAGAAGACCGCCGGGGTGACCGTCACGACGAGCGGGCGGGCGTTCCCCTCGTCTGGCTCGGGGAACGCCGCCTCGGCCTGCATCGAGTTGGCACAACCCGGGGTGCCGTAGTGCACCGCTTCGGCGGCCGAGTGCCAGTTGTCCGGCTGGCACGAGGGCGCCGTCCACGACACCCGTTCCAGTGCCACCCCCTTGGTGACCTTCAACATAGGGTCGTGCATCGACACGGCATAGTCCATCCGGTCCACCAGCACCCCCTGTCGGCTTGCCAACAGGGCAGCGCCCCCTCCGTTGGGATAGGGTGGAAACGAAGCCATGTCGTGGCGTTCTTCGGGGAGTTGTCCATAATGCCGTGCCACCCCCTCGCCGTCGGTAGAAAGCAAGAGATGGCGATGCGGTAAAAAGAGACGACGTTCCTCCGAGATCGCCTTCATCACCGTATCGGGCGGATTCGGGAAGGTCTCTCTGATGACGCCCAACTTAAGCTCGCTCAGGTCGAAAGGCTTGTCGGAGGCATTGTAGAGTTCCACATAGTCCACCGCCGGAGCGACCGGGTCGAACAGGATCTCGTTGATCAGGATCTCGGCGGGGGCCGGTTGGAAGGGGATCCCGAAGGCGACCCGGGTGTCCGGCGCCACCAGCTCGCCACTGCAGTTGGCCACCGCCTCCACCTGCAAGGTATAGACCATCCCCTCTTGGAAGGGCGCTCCGAAGGTGAGTGAAACGGCAGCGGCGTTGATCGGGTCGCACAGCACCTCCACAGGCGCGGCATCCCGTTCCAGCACCCGGTAATGGACGGGATCTTCGAGCGACGACCGGTCCATCTGCTGGTCGAACCAGAGCAGCACGATGGCATCGCCCAACATGGCCACCCGCTCCACCTGCGGGAGCAAGGGGTTGGGGGCAAACACGCTGTTCTCCCGCCCCGGTGTCCCACCCGAGGGGTCGTCGGACGCCGTCCAGTTGCGCTGGCCGGCGCAGGGATGCAGGGGGTCGATCTGCTCCAGCGACCAGCCGCCCTCCCGCTTCTCAGGGTCACGATACCAGGTGTCGGCGAAATGCACTTCGGAGATGGCGGTGCCCTCGTGCGAGCGTAGCCGCACGAGGGCACCGCTGTTGGCCACCGAAAAACCGGGGAGACCGAGGGTGGCGCCATAGGCCGCCAAGTGCTCCACCGCCTCCGTCTTGCACAGCAACAGGTAGCTGTGCGGGGCGATCGTCGCCTGGGGAAAGACCTTGTCGGCATTACCGACGGTGAGTGTCCATCCCGTGAGGTCGATGGGAAAGGCGGTGGTGTTGTACAGCTCGATGTACTCCCATTCGGGGAGCCCTACCGGCGGCGTGGGATCGGCCATGAGCTCGTTGACAACCACGTCGTTTTCGGAGGCTTGCACCACGGCAAAGCCGACGAGGGTATCCCCCATGACATTGCCCGCCAGGTCGGCGAGGCCCGAAACACCAAGCTGCAGGTGGGTGTTTTCCGGCAGTGGCGGCGAGAACGAAAGCAGCACCTCGGAGGGTCGGGATGCGAAGCAAACGGTGTCGGGGAAGCCCACGCCTGGATCCACCCGATAGTGCCCAGGCTCCAATGTCGTCGCCGACAGCGGCTCATCGAAAGCCAGCGACAGTTGGGACACGTCCTTCACCTCCAACCGCACCAGCTGGGGAGGCGACGTATCCAAAACCTCGGGCCCCACATAAACCTCATCGAAATAAAACTTCGTGGCATTGCTCGCCGTGTAGGTGATCAAGAAGCCGAAGTGGCCCCTTCGGGGCCAGGTGTCGTCCTGCCCTTCGGCCTCAACGACGTAGCTCCCCTCCGCCTCGGGGTCGGTAGCCACCATCCAACGGCCCGAGGGGTCGCAGACCACCCGCACGGCCTTCTTAAAAGCGGTGGCGATGGCCCCATCGGCGCCCCGGCATACCAAGGTGAGCACTGCGCCTTCCTTTCGGTAGAGCTCCAACGCATCGCTGTTGCCCGGGGCGCCGAACCGCAGGAAATACCCCCTGTCGGCTTGCCTCAGGTCGGCGCTGTCGGCCGCCAGCCATACATCGGTGTAGTTGTTTCCCGAAGGGCTGAAGTTCTCCCGGATCCAGAACCGCCATTCCATGGCGCCCGAGACCTCCTCGAAGGGCACCGACAGAAAGGCCGTCCCCGCCGCCGTGGCGGCGGACTGCAGCTGCCCGCTCCCGTTCACCTTGAAGCAGCTGTCCATCCCATACCAGGCGGGATTCACCGTACAATCCCCATCGGAGAAGTCATCCACCACCTGGGCCGTCAATCCGATGGGAAGAAATAACAACAGGAACCATGGAATTCTCATATTTTGATTATTTTTGCATCGTGGATGGTGTCCGCAAAGATAAGCAAGAAGTATTTGTTTTTATACAAACGTTGAATTAAAATCTAAAGAAAATGAAAATCGCGGTGGTCGGAGCAACAGGATTGGTCGGCTCCAAAATGCTTCAAGTTCTTAATGAACAGAATGTTAGATTCGACAAACTGATTGTGGCCGCTTCGGAACGGTCAGTCGGAAAAGCGATCACTTTCCAAGGAAAGCCCTATAAAGTCGTCAGCGTGGACGACGCCATCGCCGCCGAACCCGACATCGCCATCTTCTCGGCCGGTGCCGACGCCTCCAGGCAGTATGCCCCTCGCTTCGCCGAGAAGGGCACCTACGTCATCGACAACAGCTCCGCCTGGCGCATGTACGACGAGGTACCGCTGGTCGTGCCCGAGATCAATCCCGACACCATCACGCGCGGAACGCACATCATCGCCAACCCGAACTGCTCCACCATCCAAATGGTGCTTGCCCTGGCTCCCTTGCACGAGGCCTTCGACATCAAACGTCTGGTCATCGCTACCTACCAGAGTGTCAGCGGCAGCGGCCTGAAAGGCATCAACCAGCTCAACAACGAGGAGCTGACCCACTACGACGGCGACCGTAGTGGCGTGGTGCGCTATGTCACCACCAGCAAGCCCGCCTATCCCCACCAAATCTACCGCAACATCCTGCCCCACGGAGGCGACTTCTGCGTCAATGGCTACACGACCGAAGAAGAGAAACTCGTCAACGAGACCCGCAAGATCCTGCGCGCCCCGAAGATCGCCATCACCGCCACGGTATGCCGCGTCCCCGTCACGGGAGGCCACTCCGAGGCCGTCAACGTGGAGTTCAACCGTCCCTTCGAACTCGAGGAGGTGCGTCGGCTGCTCGAACAGCAACCCGGCGTGGTGGTCCAGGACGACCCCTCGCGCAACCTCTACCCCATGGCTATCACCGCCTTCGACAAAGACGAGGTGTTCGTAGGCCGGCTCCGCAGGGACTTCAGCGTGGCCAATGGCCTCAACCTCTGGGTCGTGAGCGACAACATCCGCAAGGGCGCCGCCACCAACGCCGTGCAGATCGCCCAATACGTCATCCAACACATTTTATGAGAATCTTTCACAACATCATACAAGCCCGCAACATCCCCCATGCCGTCGTCACCATCGGCACCTTCGACGGGATCCACATCGGCCACCAGGCCATCTTCAAGGAGATGCGCCGCATCGCCGACGAGATCGGCGGGGAGACCGTCGTAGTCACCTTCCATCCCCATCCCCGTCAGGTGCTGGGTATCGGCAAGGAGACGCTCCGTTTCATCTGCTCCCAGGAGGAAAAGATGGAGAAGTTCGAAGCCTTTGGCATCGACAACGTCCTCGTCATCCCCTTCACCAAGGAGTTCGCCGCCACCCCCTCCGACCAGTTCATCCAGCATTTCATCATCGACCGCCTGCATCCCGCGGCCATCGTGGTGGGCTACGACCATCACTTCGGAAAAAACCGGATGGGCGACTACGCCATGCTGTGCGAACTGGGAGCCCGCTACGGATTCCGCACCGTCCAGGTGGAGGCACAGGACATCGACACCGTGGCCGTCAGCTCCACCAAGATCCGCAATGCCCTGTCGGTGGGCAACGTGAAGCTCGCCAACCAGCTGCTGGGCTACCCCTATTCCGTCACGGGCGTGGTGGTCCGCGGCAACGAGATCGGACGCACCATCGGTTTCCCCACCGCCAACCTCGACATCCCCGACGAATTCATGATGATCAACAACCCGGGCGTCTATGCCTGTGAGACCGTGGTCGACGGCAAGCGTTACCAAGCCATGGCCAACACCGGGACACGCCCCACCATCGGCGACCGTCCGGCGGGCGACTTCATCATCGAAGTCCACCTCTTCGACTTCGACGGCGACCTTTACGGCAAGACGCTCAAGGTCTGGTTCCTTGACCGGATCCGCGACGAGGAGAAGTTTTCCGGGCTGGAGGCCCTGAAAGCCCAGCTGGAACGGGACCGCGAAAAAGTCAAACAATACTTTTTGCAAAAACAAAACTAAAATCCTATTTTTGTCCTTTCAACAAGCAATCAATCAACAACAAACACCGATATGAAAAAAATCCTTTCCGCTTTGATGGCCATGGCCCTCGTTCTCGGCATCGGGAGCGCCTACGCCTGCACCAATTTCCTCATCACCAAAGGCGCTTCGGCCGATGGCAGCTGCATGATCTCCTACGCCGCCGACAGCCATGTGCTCTACGGCGAGCTCTACCACTATCCGGCCGCGGACCACGCCCCCGGTTCGATGCGTGACGTCTATGACTGGGATGGCGGCGCCTACCTCGGGCAGATCCCCGAAGTGGCCCACACCTACAACGTGGTCGGCAACATGAACGAATGGCAGGTCGCCATCGGCGAGACCACCTACGGCGGCATCGAGGCCCTCTACAACGGACAGGGTGTCATCGACTACGGCAGCCTGATGTACATCGCCCTGCAGCGCTCCAAGACCGCCCGCGAAGCCATCAAGTGGATGGCCGACCTGGTCACCACCTACGGTTACGTCAGCGAAGGCGAGTCGTTCAGCATCTGCGACACCGAAGAGGTGTGGATCATGGAGATGATCGGCAAGGGTCCCCAAAACAAAGGCGCCGTGTGGGTGGCCCGTCGCATCCCCGACGGCTTCGTCAGCGGCCATGCCAACCAGGCCCGCATCACCACCTTCCCCCTGGCGTCACGCAAGTGCAAGACCAGCGTCACCTATAAGAACATCGCCAAGTTGTTGAAAGACCCGAAGATCGACTGCGTGTATGCCGACGACGTGATCAGCTTTGCCAAGGAAGCCAAGCTCTACAACGGCCCCGACGCCCTGTTCTCCTTCTCCGACGTCTATAACCCCGTCACCTTCGACGGTGCCCGCTTCTGCGACCTCCGTGTGTGGGCCATGTTCAACAAGGTGAGCGACAACATGAACGAATACTGGGGCTATGCCACCGGCCGCGACATCCAACGCGCCCAGCCTTACAAGGCAGGGATGTGCCAGACGCCCGACAACTTCCCCACCAACCGCATGCCTTTGTGGATCCAACCCAACAAGAAGGTCAGCGTGCTCGACATGATGGACTTCATGCGCGACCACCTCGAGGGCACCGAACTCGACATGTCGCAAGACGTGGGTGCCGGTCCCTTCCACTGCCCCTACCGCTGGCGCCCGATGGACTGGGAAGTTGACGGTGTGACCTATGTCCATGAACGCACCACCGCCACCCAACAGACCGGTTTCAGCTTCGTCGCCCAGAGCCGTGGCTACAACCCCTTCGGCATCATCTGGTTCGGCGTGGACGACACCGACAACTGCGTCTACTGCCCGATGTACACCTGCATGACCGAGATCCCCGAGAGCTTCCGCGAAGGCAACGGCTCCATGAGCCAATGGTCGGAGACCTCCGCTTTCTGGACCTTCAACCAGATGAGCAACTGGGCCTACACCAAATACAACTACATCCATCCCGAGATCCGCACCCGCCAGCGCGAAATGGAGACGAAATGGGTGGAGAAGCTGGTGCCTGAGCTGGACAAACGCGTGGAAGCCATCAAAGGCCACGACGGCATGATCAAGGAGATGACCCGCTTCTCCTGCAACACCGCCAACGAGTTGTGCGCCAGCTGGAAACAGTTCTATCACGAACTCTTCATGAAGTACATGGACGGCAACCTCAACACCGCTCAACCCGTCAAGCCCGGCAGCAAATACACGCCCATCAAGAGCGAGCATCCCAAGTACAGCGACGAATACTATCGCATCCTCATCGAGAAGACCGGCGACAAATATAAGGCATATTAAAAAAGAAGATGGAAGTTGGATCGATACGAAGATGAAAGCAGCAAAAACCACCTTTTTAGTGCTACTATTCCTATCCTGTTTTGCATGCGAGCGTCATCCATCTGGCGTTACGGATACGTCCGACAACGTCAGCGGCGAGACGCCCAAACCAGAGTCGGGATACTGCTATGTTGAGCCTGAGGAAAATATGGCCCAGTTGTTCTGGGATTGCCTAAAGACCCAGCATCCCAAGGTGAAACCTGCCTTCGAAGCCGCCCAATCGCTGGAACAGTACGGATACGATACAGAAGAAGACGTGTGCGAATTGGTATCGAAAACCAACCTGAAATATGACTATTTCATCCCAAGGGGCAGCGAAGAACCCGACAACATGCTTGTGGCCCAATTCGAGTTACAATGCTTTCAGACCTTCGACGACTCGTGGATGGGGATTGTGACAGAAAATGCCTTCGGCTACCAACTGGAAGAGGAAGACTGCCATCGGGAGGTTTTCGCCGTGGAATACAAAGACGGGGTCTTGACCGACCGCGATATCAACACGTTGTTTCCCGAGTCATTCCAAATTGCCTCCGATTATTTCCTCCGCGGCCATTTCAACTGTCTGCTTTTCGCCAACGAATCCGTTATCTTCTCTAACGACGATTTCTGGCCCATCAAGTACAACTGGAATGGCAAGACCTTTGAGCAGGATCCCGAATCGGTCATTCTAATGAATGCCATTGGACGATACAGTGGCACCTTCCTCGATTGGTGTATCGTTGGCGGCAAACCGAATGGATTGGACGAAAACAACGATGTCGTGAGTGACGGAGCAGTGTTGGCTCATTTTGTTGTAAAAGACGGAATCATCAGCGAATACACCGTGAAAAGTCCCCTTTGCGGCTTTGCGCAAGTCGAAGAATACGATGAGGGTTGGCATATCACTAGCAAGCCTGTAGCCATCGGATTCCCCATCAAAAACGTGCTTGATTACGAGAAAGACCCAACCCTACTCAAGGATACCACCATCGTCTCCGATCATCGCGACGGCCAATACGTTATCACCCAGCAATTGTGTCACAGCGAGGACTTGGGAGTCGACATCTTCATTGAATTCACCGCAAACGACGAGCAGTCCGACATTGCGTGCATCCGCGTCTTTAGCAAGCCGCTTTAGAAGCTGTTGGACTATTTTGATATTTCTTACAGAATTGTTATTTTTGCAGTTTGTATCATCCTAAACGGAACGATTATGACAAACCCAGAAGAAGTAAAAGAAGAAAAGAAGTCGCTCAATTTCATTGAAGCGAAGGTGGAAGAAGACCTCAGTAACGGCAAGAACGGCGGTCGGGTGCAGACCCGTTTCCCCCCAGAGCCGAACGGTTACCTCCACATCGGCCACGCCAAGGCCATCTGCCTCGACTTCGGCATCGCCGCCCAACATGGGGGCGTGTGCAACCTGCGTTTCGACGACACCAACCCCACCAAGGAGAACATGGAGTATGTCGATGCCATCAAAGAGGACATCCAGTGGCTAGGTTACCAGTGGGGCAACGAATACTACGCCTCCGATTACTTCCAGCAACTCTGGGATTTTGCCATTGAATTGATCAAGAGAGGGAAAGCCTACATCGACGAGCAGAGCTCCGAGGAGATCGCTGCCCAGAAAGGCACGCCTACCCAACCTGGCATCGAGAGCCCGTACCGCAACCGCCCCATCGAAGAGTCGTTGGACCTCTTCCAAAAGATGAACAACGGTGAGATCGGCGAAGGCAAGATGGTGCTCCGTGCCAAGATCGACATGGCCAACCCGAACATGCACTTCCGCGACCCCATCATCTACCGCGTGGTCGATACCCCGCACCACCGTACGGGCACCAAGTGGCACGCTTACCCGATGTACGACTTCGCCCATGGGCAGAGCGACTACTTCGAAGGCGTCACCCATTCGTTGTGCACCTTGGAGTTCGTGGTACACCGCCCGCTCTACGACCTGTTCATCGACTGGCTCAAGGAGATCCGTGGCGAGGGTGACAACTTGGACGACAACCGTCCCCGCCAGACCGAGTTCAACAAGCTGAACCTCAACTACATCCTGCTTAGCAAGCGCAACCTGCTGGTCTTGGTCAACGAGGGCTTGGTGAGTGGTTGGGACGACCCGCGTATGCCCACGATCTGCGGTTTCCGTCGCAGGGGCTACACCCCTAGCGGCATCCACAAGTTCATCGACAAGATCGGCTACACCACCTACGATGCCTTGAACGACTTCGCCTTGATGGAGAGCGCCATCCGCGAGGACCTCAACGCCACCGCCACCCGCGTGGCCGCCGTGGTCAACCCCGTGAAGCTCGTCATCACCAACTATCCCGAGGGACAGGTCGAGGAGATGGAAGCCATCAACAACCCCGAGGACGAGACGGCAGGCAGCCACAAGATTGCCTTCAGCCGCGAACTGTGGATCGAGAAGGAAGACTTCATGGAAGAAGCACCCAAGAAGTACTTCCGCATGACCCCTGGCAACGAGGTGCGTCTGAAGAACGCCTACATCGTGAAATGCACCGGCTGCAAGAAAGACGAGAACGGTGAGGTCGTTGAGGTCTATGCCGAATACGATCCCGACACCAAGAGCGGCATGCCCGGTGCCAACCGCAAGGTGAAAGGCACCATCCACTGGGTGAGCTGCGAACGTTGTCTGCAGGCCGAGGTTCGCATGTACGACCGCCTTTGGAAGGTGGAGAATCCCCGTGATGAAATGGCCCGCCTGAAAGACGAAGGCCTCAGCTCATTGGAAGCCATGAAGCAGATGATGAACCCCAACTCCTTGGAGGTCCGTCCCGTATGCTACGTGGAAGAGTTCTTAGGCGATGCCAAGCCGCTCGACCACTTCCAGTTCCAGCGCATCGGCTACTTCACGGTGGATAAGGACACCACCCCAGGACATCTGGTCTTCAACAGGACGGTGGCCCTCAAGGACACTTGGGCAAAAGCACAATGATGAAAAAAGGGGTCTCACGACCCCTTTTTTCATTTACCCAATTTAAACAATACCGGCAGCATATATCTCACCTTGACAGGCTTGCCATCCACGGTGCCAGGTTTCCATTTCGGCATGGATTTCACCACGCGGACCGCCTCGTCGTTAAGGTCTTTCTTGGAAGGCTCGGGCTTCTTCAGCTCCACATTGGTTATGGAGCCGTCTTCGGCGACCACAAACTGCACAAAGACACGGTATTCCGCCTTGGTATCCATTTCTTTGTACTTCTTGGGCATGGTCAGGTTATCCTGCATAAAAGCCCTCAGGCCATCCATGCCACCCGGATACTCAGGCATCGTTTCAGCGATGTCCCAAACACCATCCTTACCGGGTTTCAAATCGGCTTGGGGAGCAACCGTCTCTCCCTTGACGGGAGCATACTTTTCACTCTCATCCAACTTGAAGAAGATGGGAAGCATGTAGCTGACACGGACCGGTTTGCCCTTCATCAGGCCCGGCTTCCATTTGGGCATGGCCTTCACCACGCGGAGCGCCTCGTCGTCGCATTCTTTCCCAATCCCTTTTACCACTTTGACATCAGAGACCGCACCGTCTTTTTCAATCACAAAACTCAGGAACACCCTGCCACTGATGCCTTTCTCCTTGGCTGCTTCAGGATATTTGATGTTTTTGGAGAGATAATCCATCATCTTTTCCGTGCCACCGGGAAATTCGGGCATCACTTCCACGATTTGGTAGATGCTGTCGTTATCGACCTTCTTGATCTTGACATTGGTGATGTCTTTGGTGCTGATCTCATAGACGGTCTCGTCCGTTTTTTTCACTTGTTGTGCCGATGCCCTTGCGTTGACAATCAGCAATAGCGCCAACACGGGCAACGTTGCCAACAGCTTCCACCAGAAGCCTTTGGCCTTTTCATGTTTTGTAATCATCTTGATACGTTTTTTGGTTAAGATTAAACTGAAATTATTGCTCATGTCGCTGAAATCGACGGCCGTGCACTGCTGCAAGATCAGCATCATGTAGTTTCGTTTATCAACACCGTTGGCCACCACGTCATCGTCGGCGATGTATTCGTGCAGGCTCTGGAGTTCTCTTTTATAGAAATAGATGAAGGGGTTGAACCATTGGATAATCTTCATCAGCTCCACCATCAGGATGTCCCACGAATGGTGGTGGCTGATATGGCTCAACTCATGGCGGATGATGTCGGGATTGACCTTCTCATCCGTGAAGAAGGCATAGCGGAAGAACGAATAGGGGCCATGTTCCTTGTGGGTGAACACCATGGTATAGCCATCCATCTTGCGCTTGGGCGAGCGGATGATCATGACGACCAGTTTGCCCATCTTGAAGAGGAAAAACAAGGCCGACACTGCCACACCAATCAAGTAGATGATGCACAGCACTTGCCAGAGCGAGACATCGATTCTGGTGGGCGACGCGACTTCCACCTCGGGCAAGGTCACCGCTGTCGGGTCGCCGTATGAGATGGTGATTTCGTTGAGCATGAAGCCGCCTAACAAATGATGCTTGAAAGCCACCACTTGGGGCGTGCTTTGTCCCATCAGCAGTCCAAACAAAGGCAACGCCAACGAAAACAGCATCGCCGTAAGCAGGTAGAAGCGATTGAATTGGAACCGGTTGCTGTTGGTGAACAGCAGACGATAAGCCACCCACAGCACCATCAGGCCGATGGCAATGGGGAGAAGGTATTCGGTAAATAATGCTTGTGTGTTCATGGCTTATTTCTTTTCGTCCTCAATGGCATCGTCAATCATTTTCTTTAAGGACTCCAGCTCTTCCAGGCTGAAGTTCTCCTTCTTGGCGAAGGCCGACACCAGGTCGAGGTAGGAGTTGTTGAAGTAGCGTTCCACCACGCTTCCAAGGAAGCTCTGGGAGTATTCCTCCTTGCTGATGGCAGGCTGGTAACGGTTTGCCCGGCAGAAGGTCTCGTGCTTCACGAAGCCCTTGTTTTCGAGGATCTTGATAACGGTAAGCACCGTGTTATAGGCCGGTTTCGGTTCGGGGAAAGCTGCCATGATCTCGTTGGCGAAGCCCTGCCCGATGCTCCACAGCACCTGCATCACTTGTTCCTCTGCTTTGGTTAACTCTTTCATATTCAGTGTTTTTAAAAATTAATTTCCATCATTTCAAGTTCATGTTTCTCCTCTTTCGTCAAGGAAAAAGGATTGTCGAAAAGCACCAAGACCTCCAACTTGGGCAGTTCCAGCAGTTGCCATGGGAAATCCATGAGCAGGTTGTTCTCACAGTCGAAATCGGTAAGTGATGTCAACTTGCTCAGGTCGGGGAGTTCCAGCAGTTGGTTGTGGCCCACCCCCACGCGTTCCAAGGAGGTCATTTCACCCATCCAAGACGGCAAGAACTTGATTCGGTTATGGTGTACATAGAAGTATTTGAGGTGTTTCAGGTTCCTCAAGGTATCGGGAATCACCTCGATCTCATTGTAAGCAACATAGAGCTGTTCAAGGCTGTCGAGGCTTCCGATGAAATCGGGGATGACTTGGATATGGTTCTTGTAGAAGTCCATCTCATGAAGGGAGGTCAGTTGGGCGATGCACTCCGGAATCGCTGCAAAGTCGTTTTCATAGAAGATGATGTTGCGCAGGTTCTTCATCTCAGCGAAGGAAGCCGGTAGCGTTTGGATCTTGTTGCGCGCCATCACCAGGGTCTTGCATTGCAGTTCGCCCATGTTGCTCGGCAGTTTTTGGATGCCGTTGTCCGTCATCAGGAGGCGGTTGACCTTGGCCAGGTGCCGGACATCCGCTTTGGTCAGTCGCAGCTGGTTGTTGTTGAGGTTGATTTCCTTGAGGCTGTCGAGGGAGGCAACCCAGGCGGGAATATGCTTGATCCGGTTCCTTTCGAGATTGAGTTCCTTCAGGTTTCTATACCTCTTTATATAAGAAGGGACCCGTTTCAGGTTTTTGTTGGCGAGATTGAGTTTTTCCACGGTATCGTCATAGCCTCTGAGTGCTGCGCACGAGGCCATCAGCAGCAGTGCCAATAAACCGAAGAGGACTTTTTTTGCAACCATGATTCAGCCTTTTTTATTCCTTTAACGCTGCAAATATAACAATTATTTTAATCTTGCAACTAAATTTTTAGTTTTTTACTGATTTTTTTATTTTTATTGTTTTTTGCGTTCACCCTTGTTTATTTGGAAAAAGGTATTATTTTTGCAACTAAAATTTAGTTGCTATATGACTCGGGAAGAGAAGTTAAAGAAGAGAATTCTCCAACTACCGAAGGATTTCACCTTTGAAGAATTGGAGACGCTTCTTTATCAGTTGGGTTTTGAGAAAGATAATAAAGGAAAAACCTCCGGATCACGGGTGAAGTTCTTTAATAAGGATAAACGAATCCAGTATTTGGCCCACAAACCACATCCCAAAAGTATTATCAAGGAAAAGGCTTTAAAAGATATCGTTGATTTTCTGGAAGAAAACAAATTACTATAAAATGGAAACACTGAGATACAAAGGATTTATCGGCAGCATCGAAGCCGAATTGCAAGACAACACGCTATACGGAAAAGTGCTTGGCTTGGACAAAGGAACACTTGTCACCTACGAAGGTCAAACCCTCGCCGAACTAAAAGAAGACTTTATGAATGCTGTGGATGACTATATCAACCACTGTAAGGAAAACGATATTCCTTTACACAAATCGTATAGCGGCAGTTTTAACATCCGCATTCCAGCTGAACTACACGCCAAAGCCGCAGCCATGGCCCAAGAGTACGGAATGTCTCTTAATGCTTTCGTAAGAGAAAGTTTAGCCAAAGCGGTCTTGTAAACCATGGCAACAAAAAAAACTCTTTTTTTTCCTTGCATAAAATAAAAAAAGTGTATTTTTGCAGTCGCAATGATTGCCCAATGGTGTAATTGGCAACACGACTGACTCTGGATCAGTAAAGTCCAGGTTCGAACCCTGGTTGGGCAACTCAAAATATTCAGTATCAATCTGATAATCAACAGGTTGATACTTTTTTTATGCCCTCCGCGTCCACCATTTGTCCACCAAATGAACAAAAACGCCTTGTTTTTCCTACATTGATCATCCCGAATAATATTTTGCTGTTTTTTCTAATAGAATATCCATTTCCCGTTCTTCTGGGGCAAAGGCGAGGGCAACAGTAACTTCTATATCAATTTTCTGGGCTATGAAATCAGGCGGGACGGACACATGCGGTTGCGCAAGAGCAATATCGAAAAATATGACGAGGAAAAATACTTTACTCATCGAAAAGAAGTGCTCGATAAGACAATGAAAGGCATGGAGGTTTATACCGTTTTCAATCCGGAGCAAGTTAGACGCGGCGCTCAGTACCGACATTTGGAGCAACAGCGGGAGCGGATGAAGAAGAGATAGTTTGAGGTTCTTAAATCAAGCAAACCTGACTTAATTGTTGCGAAAATCGGTCGATTCCAGCCTGTATTTTTCGAACGGTGGCTGCTGAAGGACGACTGTGTCCTGTTACATAATGGCTCAACTGTTTACGATTAATCCCCGTGATGGTTTGTAACCCTGCGAGACTCATCCGGTCGCTGAAGTACTGAAGAAAGCTGGCCGTGTCGAATCGGAGATCCCACTCCATATCAGGAAGGTCCGGAAGGTGTTTTCTGGCTTCCAAGAGCGAGTTGTTGAGATCTGCGATGGCTTTCTCTACCGTTTTGCCTTCGCCAAAAAAACCAATTTCAAAATCATGTTGTGGTACGGCTGTGTAACTGCCATCGCTGTTCATCTCAATGATTACTGTTGTCTTCATATTGCTTTCTCCTTTAGGTTAAAATTTGACCCCAGATTGTCTTTCAATGTCTTTTAAGAGGTTCCAGCCGATGTCGTGAGCCGCATGCCTCGGAACCTGGAATTTCCGATTCGTGATAGGGCTCCACCACCAGCTGTGATTCGTTCCCTCTTCCAAAAACCAACACCCCGCTGCTTTGAGCCTTCTGATCAGTTCCGTCGTCTTCATAAGGCATCGGGAATAATTGGTTTTGCAAAAGTAGTCGTTTGGATATTACCATGCAAGAAAAAAGTTGTTCCATTCATTTTTTCACAAGTTTGAGTTTTAACCTGCAAATATAATATTATTTCATTTGTTTCAACTATTTAATATATTTTTTTAAACTCACAGGTCGCCGATACCCTTTGGTTTGATGTCAATATATTTCAAACAACCTGCGGTTGAAAACACCGCTCATCTGAAGAAAGCCTACGCGGGTCTGGAGCATGTTAAACTATTGCGGCGGGTTGTTTGCAGCTATGTGGTGGACCGCGACGTGAAGATGCACTTTCGTCCCGCCAACTATGAGGAGACCATCACCTCCCGCATCAAGAAAACCTTATACAAGCCTTAGCCAGAGTGTCAGGAAGGCCAAGGTCCGTAGTGTGGAAAGAGCCTCCTGCCTAAAACCACTTGACAAATACCCGAGGAAGTTGTAGTGAAGATCCATGAAAAACAGTATCTTTGCGAGTACAAATTCCTTTCAACCATGAAAAAAACCCTCCTCTTCCTTGCCGCCCTCGCAATGCTCGTCGGCTGCGGCAACAACAAACAAAACAATAAACCTGAACCCAAGCAGGATTCCTTCACCGTGGAGACCTACAACGTGCAAGACGACCGCCTGTACGGCACCGAAGGCGAAGGCGAAGACACCTACGAGATACGCGGCTCGTTCCAATGCGAGATTGACATTCCCGTCACCGAAAACCAAGCCCTCCGCGACAGCATCTGCCAGTGGATCGCCTCCAACTTCGGAGATGAGTACGATGGCGATCCTCGGGATTTGAAAGCCTTGGTGAATCATTACAAGAACTACTCGTTGGACCCCGGCCTCGACGAAGATCCGGAAGGATTCGACATGGGCTATACCGTAAAGATGCTGGATACTACCGACCGCTATGTCACCTACAGTTTCGAGACCTTCTATGAAGCGTACAGCTCCCCCCGGGCGGCGGTAGAGCTTTTCTACCGTACCTTCGACCGCAACACCGGAAAGGCCTTCTCTTATCAGATGATCAAAACGGATGAGTCGCTGGAAATGCTCGTGATGAACGCCCTGCTCGATCAGTACTTCAAGGAGATCTACCCGAATGATGACTTCTGGGATCTCCTGTTCTTCGACCCCGACGACTTGGAGGAGCGCGGATTCTGGCTTCCCCAGGTGAAAGAGCCTTGTCTTCTCTACGGCGGAGTGGATTTCAACTACAGCGAGCATGAGATCGCCGACCGTTGTACCGGACGGCCGCACTGCTTGTTGTCGTACAGCGAAATAAAACCCTATCTCACTCCGGAAGGACAGGCCTATTTTGAATAAACACTCCAAACCGATCCGAAAAATGAAAAAGCACCTCCTGCTCTTTGCCCTGGCATCCTTATGCACGCTGGCCTTGGCCCAACCGGCCCATTTCATCACCTTCAACGGAACCGACCAATACATGCGCATTCCGAACCATGACGACTTCAACATCGCCGCCGACCAGAGCTTCACCTTGACAGGATGGGTGCGCAACGAGACTTATACCAGCACGCCTCGCTATGTGTGCAAGCGCGACATGGCGGTCACCTCGGCGGGCAATGAGCGGACAGGCTATGAGTTTTTCGGGACCGGCAACGCTGGACAGTCGTTGGGACTGAACACCCCCACCGCCACCTCCGGCCATGCCCTCTCCGTCTACACCGGAGTCACCGTGCCCGCCGGCCAATGGATGCACATCGCCCTGGTGGTGGACCGTCCGAACAACGAGATCCGCATCTATCACAACGGCACGACCAACAGCAGCTGGGTAGCAGCGGTGAACAGCTGGGCGGTCGCCAACACGCACGACGTGTTCATCGGCGCTGGCAACAACGGCGGCAACCCCGCCTACTACTGCAATGGGTCGTTCGGCAACGTGCGCTTCTACGACAAAGCGCTCACGGCAGAAGAGATGGGGGTCGACCTGAACCACAGCGCCCTCGACGAGCTGACCACTTCGATGCGCGAGCATCTGGTGGCGGCGTACGACTTGGCAGCTTCGACGGTCGAAGACAACAAACTGCCGGATCTCTCGGGTCACGGCCACGATGCCGATCTGATGAACTTCACCTTTGGCGGCGCGGAGATCTTGGGTGTCACCCTGACGCAAGACACCCGTCTGACGGGCAGGGGCAACCCAAACGACGTGCTGCTCAAGGCAGCGGTAAGCTATGGTGGCGACAACGCCATGGCGGTACTCCAGTCGCTGCTGCTGAACCTGGAAGGCACCACCGACCCGGACGATTTGGAAGGCATCAGCGTCTATTCTACGGGACTTGTCAACGCCTTCGACGGCCGCACCCTCGAAGGCACCACCCTGCTGGGCAGGGTGGACGCGGCGGCAGGTGACCTCGTTTGCCCACTCGAGGGCAGCCTCCAGTCGGGGGTCAACTACCTGTGGATCACCGCCCATGTGTCGTCCAACGCCACGGAAGGTCATGTCATCGACGCCTCGCTCAAAGAGATCACCACCGCCGAAGAGACCTACCAAGTCGCCAACCCTTCGCCCGCGGGAAGCCGTGAGATCATCCTGGCCCACACCTTGCTGTACCAGCCTGGCGACTACAACTCGGCCAACTACCGCATCCCGGCGGTGATTACTGCCAAGGACGGCTCCATCGTGACGATGACCGACAAACGCAAATACAACGAAGGCGACCTCCCCGAGGACATCGACATCGTATGCAACCGCAGCACCGACGGCGGCCATAGCTGGAGCGAGCCGCTCACCCTCGCCCAGGGCACCGGCGTCAACCATGGCTTCGGCGACTGCGCCCTGGCTTGGAGCAACGACGACAACGGCCTCATCGCCGGCTTCGTGGGCGGTCCCGGCCTGTGGTACTCCACCCCGTCGAACCCCATCCGCACCTACATCGCCAAGAGCTACGACAACGGACAGACCTGGACAGCGCCCGAAGACATCACCGACTATATTTTCGGCGACAACTGCATCGTCCCTGAACAACGCACTTGGCGGGCCTCTTTCTTTGGCTCGGGCAATGGCTTGCGCACCTCCACGGGACGCATCATTTTTGTGGCTGCCATCCGGGAGACTACGGCACAGGTGCTCTACAACCACGCCGTCTACTCCGACGACAACGGACAGACCTGGCATGTCTCAGAGCGTGCCTCCTCCTCGGGCGACGAGGCCAAGGTCACCGAACTCGAAGACGGCCGCATCCTGATGAGCATCCGCCATGCCGGCCACCGATGGTATAATGTCTCCGAAGACGGTGGCGAGACCTGGCAGCCCTCCACCTCCACCTGGAACGACATCACGGCACCCGCCTGCAACGGCGACATGATCCGCTACACTTGCGTCAACCAAGGCCACGACCGGAACCGTTTGCTGCATTCGGTACCCTACGGCAACCAACGCACCGACGTGTCGGTGTATGTGAGCTACGACGAAGGCGGGACCTGGCCCATCCGCAAGTGCATCGTGCCTTATAGCTCGGCCTACTCCTCGCTCTGCATCCTGCCCGACGGCACCATCGGCCTGTACGTCGAAGAGGCCTATGCGGGGGCTTCCGGCTATTCGACCGTGTTCTATAACTTCAGCCTGGATTGGCTCACTGACGGTGGCGACCATTTCGACCCAACCTCCGTCGACGAGACGGCCAGCTCCCTCGAGACGCTGAAGATCCATCCCATCCCCGCGTCCTCCACCCTTTTCATCGAAGCTGGGGACAGCCACCTCCTCCATGTGTACAACGCCAACGGCCAACTCGTCCGTTCAATCCCGGTGAACGGCGGCGAATGCGCCATCGATGTGTCCAGCTGGGCATCAGGCCTCTATTTCGTGGAAGCCCTCGACACCCGTGGCCACAGGAAAGCAGGAAAGTTCATAAAACAATAGGATTACAGGCTCATCTTGATCCTTGAAGCCAGGATATCCACCACCACGGGGCTTGAACCCTGCGGCAGGATGATGTCGGCATAGCGCTTCGTGGGCTCGATGAACTGCAGGTGCATGGGCTTCACGAAGGTCTGGTAGTGACGCAGCACCGCCTCCCAGGTACGGCCACGTTCGGCAATGTCGCGATGGATGATACGCATCAGACGCTCGTCACTGTCGGTATCCACAAACACCTTGATGTCCATGCGTTTGCGCAGCTCCTCGTTGTTCAGCACCAGGATGCCCTCCACGATGATCACCTCGGTGGGCTCCACATGGACCACCTCCTCCGAACGGGCGCAGGTGACGTAGGTGTAGATGGGCATCGGGATGGTCTCCCCTCTCTTCAGGCGGTCGAGGTGCTCGATCATCAAAGGCCATTCGATGGCATCGGGATGGTCGAAGTTGATGTGCAGCTTCTCTTCCGGCGAGAGATGCCCGTTATCGTAATAATAAGCGTCTTGGGAAATAACGGATACTGAATTGTTTGGGAGCTGTTTGACCAGCTCTTTGACGACGGTGGTCTTTCCTGAACCTGAACCACCAGCAATACCAATGATTAACATGCTATGGTTTTTTTGATGCACAAAGATAAAAATAAAAAAAGAGTATCTTTGCACGAAAAACCAAAAAGAATAAAAAAATGCGTAAACAAACCACCCACCTCCTATTGGCAGGCCTGATCCTCGCCACCTCCGTGCTGTTTGCCCAATGCAACCGCTACAAACCCACCGAAAAGGACCTTCCCGTCGAGACGTTGACCGAGCTCAAAGCCGCCTTCCCAAAAGCAGCCTACGTGGAACTTACCGACACGGCCACCTATGCCGTGAAGAACGCCTCGGGCAAGATCATCGGCAGCGTGCTGTGCTCCTCTCCCATGATGGATGACATCAAAGGCTTCAACGGCCCCATGCCCCTACAGATCGCCTTGGGGCTGGACGGCAAGATCATCGAGGTGCGCCTCCTCGACAACCACGAGACGCCCAACTTCCTCAAACGCGTCACCGATGCGGGTTTCATCAACTCGTGGAACGGCCTGACGGTCGAAGAGGCGCTTAATAAAGAAGTGGATGCCGTCAGCGGAGCCACGTACTCCTCCAACGGCATCCAGAAGACACTCAAGGCTCGCCTTGAGGCTGCCAAATAAGCTGCCGAGCTTTACAGGTTATCCTTAAAGTACTGCGTGATCTTCGCGATCAGGTGCGCACGATCCATGCCGTATACGTTGTGGTCGTGGCCGGGATACACAAAGTAGTCGAGCTGCTTGCCATTGTGGATGCAGTTCTCCACAAACACCAGGCTGTGCTGCCACATCACCACGGGGTCGGTGGTGCAATGGATCATCAATAGCTTGCCCTCCAGCTTGTCGGTCTTGTTCTCGAGACTGGTCAGCTCGTAGCCCTCGGGGTTCTCCTGCGGGGTATCCATGTAACGCTCGCCGTACATGATCTCATAGTATTTCCAGTCGAGCACCGGGCCGCCCGCCACGCTCACCTTGAACACCTCGGGGTGGTTGATCTTGAGCGAAGTGGACATGAAGCCGCCATAGCTCCAGCCGTCGCTGCCGATACGGTTGGCGTCGACGTAGGGCAGGGTCTTCAGCCATTCGATACCCACCAGCTGGTCGCGCATCTCGAGCTGGCCGCACTGGCGGTGGATGCACTGCTCGAAGGCCTCACCACGGTCGGCGGAGCCACGGTTGTCGAGGGTGAAGACCAGGAAGCCTTCCTGGGCCAGGTAGTTGAGGTAGATGCCTGCACCGGCCGTCCAGTCGTCGGTGATGAGCTGGGCGTGCGGGCCACCATACACATAGACGATGACGGGGTATTTCTTCGAGGAGTCGAAGTTATAGGGCTTGATGAGACGGGTATAGAGGGTCTGTCCGTCCTCCGCCTTCAGCGTGCCGAGGGTGGTCTCGCCGATGTTGTAGTCCTTGAGCGGGTTCTCAGCCTCATGCAGACGGCTCATGAACTTGGCGTTACGGTCGAGCAGGTCCACGTTGTTCGGCACATCGGTGCTGCTGTAGAAGTCGAGGAAGTAACGTCCGCTCTTGGAGGGTAGCACGTCGTGGGTGCCGTGTTCCTTGGTGAGTTTGGTGACCTTGCCGCTCTTGATGTCCATCATGTAGCAGTGACGTTCCAGCGGGCTGACCTCGGTGGAACGGTAGTAGATCTTGCTGCCGTCACGGGAGAAGCCGTTGAAGTCGGTGATGACGAAGTCGCCCTTGGTGAGCTGACGCACCTGATGCTTGCTGATGGTATAGAGATAGAGGTGGTAGTAGCCGTCGCGCTGGGCCTTCCAGATGAACTGGTCGGGGTTGTTCGGCAGGAAGTAGGCGGGACCCTGGGGCTCCACATACTGCTCGTCGCGATCCTCGAAGATGGTCTGCAGTAGCTCGCCATTGACGGCACTGTATTCGTTGAAGCGCAGGTGGTTCTGCTCGCGGTTGAGGACGCCGATGTAGATGCGCTTGTTGTCGGGGTTCCAGGTGATGGCTGTGAGGTACTGCTCCACCGGCTCGCCCGTCTTGACGGTAAGGTCCTTGCCTGTAGCCATGTCATAGACATGCAACGTCACTTGATGGGACGTCATGCCCGCCATGGGATATTTGATCGGCTTGGCGGTGGCGATGCGCTCGGTGATATCGACCAGCGGATAGTCGGTGACCATGCGCTCGTCCATGGAGTAGTAGGCCAGCTGGGAGCCGTCGGGCGACCAGAAGATGCCGCCGTTGATGGCGAATTCGTTGCGGTGCACGCTCTGACCGGCCACCACGCCCTCGGGGTTGTCGGTGATCTGGATCTGCTTGTTACCGTCCGCTACAAAGAGGTTGTTTTTCACCGTATAGGCAACACGCATCGTAGGTTCGGAGACGGTCTGGTTCGCCGCACCTTGAGGCACGGTGGTGAACTGTGTCATCTTACGCGACTTGACGTCGAGCTGGTTCAGGGTGATGCCATCCTTGCCCAGGGCATAGAAATAGGCTTGGTAGGCGTTGAGCCAGGTGAGTTGCGGGATGCGGCGGAGGCTGTCGATGCCGGCCTTCTGGGCATAGCCGTTGAGCTCGTCGAGGGTGAGGAACACGCCTTCATCCTTCTGGCCAGGGACCATGGTGATGACCTCGTTGCCACGCACCTGCATGAGGATGTCCTGGTCGCCCACCCACTTCAGCTGGTTGGGACGTTGGGCATAGAGGGCGCGGTTGTTATAGGAAGCATCCGCGGGCGTGAAGAATTTCTTTTCTTGGGCGGTGGCAGACAGGGTCATGCCCAGCACCAGCGCCAAAAACAGGAATGAACAGATTTTTCTCATGATGTCAATCGATTTTGGAATTTGGGACAAAAATAAAAAAAATAGAGACGCCACGATCGGACGTCTCTATATTCTTACTCAGGACGGCGGCCATCCTTAGAAGTAAAGGTCGCGCTCGCCTTGCTTGATCCGCTCGATGCGGCTCTTGAGCTCGTCGAGGAACTTGGGGTCGACGTTCTTGAAGTTGTTCTCGATGGTCTTCCATCCCTTGGCGGCCACTTCGGGGGTGGCGTAGTCCACCAGGTACTCGCTGAGGGTCAGGATGGCGTTGGGGGTGCAGTAGCGCTTGATGAAGCCCGGCACGCTGAACTCCATGAAATGCTCGCCGGTACGACCCAAACGGTAGCAGGCGGTGCAGAAGCTCGGGATGAAATCGTGGTCCAGCAGCTTGTCGATGATCTCGCCCAAGGAGCGGTCGTCGCCGATCTTGAACTGCTCGCGATGCAGGTTTTGGTCCTCTTGCTTGTCGCTGTTCTTCTCTTCCTCCTCGTGATGATACTTGTAGTCGCCGATCTGCAGGTTGGTGCCGCCGTCGATCTGCGAGATGCCGTATTCGATGGCGCGGGCGCGGAACTCGGCATCCTCACGGGCGGTCAGGATCATGCCGGTGTAAGGCACGGCCAGACGGAAGATGGCGATGATCTTCTCGAAGGTCTCGTCGTCGACGAAGTATTTCTTGTCGATGTTCAGGCCCGAGGCGTCCTTGATACGCGGGAACGAGATGGTGTGCGGCCCTACGTTGAAGCAGGCCTCCAGGTGGTTGGTGTGACGGATCATGGCCAACACCTCGTAACGCCAGTCGTAGAGGCCGAAGAGGATGCCGAGGCCGTTGTCGTCGATGCCGGCCAGCTGGGCACGGTCCATGGCGGTGAGGCGGTAGTTGTAGTCGCCCTTCTTGGTGTTGATGGGATGGTACTCGTTGTAGATCTCCGGGCAATAGGTCTCCTGGAAGATCTGGTAGGTGCCGATGCCTGCCTCCTTGACGGTACGGAAGCCTTCCACGTCCAAAGGTGCGGCGTTGATGTTCACACGGCGGATGCTGCCCTTGCCCTTCTTGGTAGCATAAGTCACTTTGACGGTATGGGCGATGTACTCAGGTGAGTACTTCGGCGACTCGCCATAGACGAGGATGAGACGTTTCTGTCCGTCGTCTTCGAGGGCCTCCACGTTGCGGACCAGCTCCTCGTCGGTGAGGGTGGTGCGCACCTGTTCCTTGTTCGACGAACGGAAGCCGCAGTACTTGCAGTTGTTGACGCAGTAGTTACCCACATACAAGGGGGCAAACAGCACGATACGGTTGCCGTAGATGCGGCGTTTCAGCTCGCGGGCGCCTTCCTTGATCTCCTCGACCAATGCCGGGTCGGTGGTGTTGACCAGCACAGCGGTCTCTTCCATGGTCAGCCGGTTCTTGTCGAGCGACTTTTGGATGATCTCGTGCACACGCTCAGGGGTGCTCTTGGTGTTGTTGATGAAGTCCCAGATCTCTTGGGAGTCGATGAACGGACGATTGATCTCGTCGGGGATGCGACATTTTTCAGGATGGAATTGCATGGTGGTTATTTATTTAAAGATTTAAAGATTTAAAGATTTAAAAGGCGAAATGACCCTAGCGAAAACACCGGTCGTATAGGCGATGGCCATGCCGTAGTTGCTGATGGGGACACCGGCTTGTACGGCTTGGTTGGTACGATTCAAAAGCTGTTTTCTCGTCGCCACGCAGCCACCGCATTGGATGGCCATGGCATATTGATGGAGGTTGTCGATGGGTGCCAGGCCGGCCACATAGTCGAATTGGATGTCTTTGCCCGTGAACTTGCGGATCAGGGCAGGCAGCTTCACACGGCCGATGTCGCCACAGCTGATCTCATGGGTGCAAGACTCCAGCATCAGGATCTTGTCACCGTCCTTGAGTCGGGCCAACTGTGGCGTTCCCTTGAGGTAGTTCTCGAAGTCGCCGCGCAGGCGGGCCAACAGGATGCTGAAGCTGGTCAGCGGCACCTCCTCAGGGACGATCCGGCTTACCATGGCAAAGGCTTGGGAGTCGGTGACCACCAGGTCGGGTCGGGGCATGGTGTCGAAATAGCGCTGGAGATGGGTTTCCTTGAGCACCACGCAGATGCAGTCGTTGTCGAGCGCGTCGCGAATGGCCATCACCTGGGGCAGGATCATACGGCCCACCGGGGCTTCGTCGTCGATGGGCGTCACCAGCACCACCACGTCGTTGGGCTTGACAATCCCGCCGAGCATGGAAGCGTGGTGATACGCACTTTCCGGAATAGCCCCCTTCAAGGCTTCCGCAATAACTTGGGGGTTATCTCGTAAAGCACTGAATTCCAGTATTTTAGTAAGATATTGATTTTCAATGGATTGCTTTAAATCCTCGTCAAGAGCCATTTCATCGGCTTTGTTATGGACGATGACGAAGGGTACAGCGTACTGCTTGAATTGCTCAATGAGTTGTTGTTCGGGGGCGCCAAACTGGTTTCCGGCGATGACGAGCAGGGCACAGTCGATTTCCTTCAAGGTCTGGTAGGTCTTCTCGATGCGCTTCTTCCCGAGTTCGGAGGAGTCGTCGATACCAGCGGTGTCGATCAGCACCACGGGGCCAATGCCGAAGATCTCGATGGATTTTTTCACTGGATCGGTGGTGGTACCCGCCTGGTCGGAGACGATGGCGATGGACTGGCCCGTCAGCTTGTTGATGATCGAGCTCTTGCCGCTGTTGGTGCGGCCGTAGAGGGCGATATGGGGTTTGAGGTCGCGTGCCATAAGTCAGGAGTTAAGCATTACAAGGGAAGCGTTTTCTTTGGGCTTCAGCAGGGCGGATTTCACCTCGATGCCCTGGATTTTTCCCAGCTGGCCCGTGAGCGAGCCGATGCGGTCGGTGCTTCCTTCGAAGACGACGGAAATCAAGCTATAATGATCTCTAGGAAAGCCTTGCCGGCAGATAATGATGTCGGCGTGGCGGGAGAGCACTTCGTTCAGCTGCGGCACCTGCAGACGGTCTCCCACATAGATGATGACGGTGCCTATTCTCTTTTCCATAGGTGATTACTTTTGGATCAGACGTTGGTGATGATTCGGTCCGCAAGGTCTTTGATGTCAACAAATCTGTCTCCATCGAGGAACCAGGCGGCGCTTTCTTGTATTGCGGCTGCAAAGATAGCAATAATTCCAAAACGATCATGCAGAAAAAACACTATCTTTGCAGGGAAATAGCATCTCTATGGAAAAGAAACCCTTGGTACCGAAAAAACTACTGTTGCCCTTCATCGTGGTGACCTCGCTGTTCGCCCTGTGGGGGTTCGCCAACGACATCACCAACCCCTTGGTGGCTGCCTTCGGCACCATCCTGGAGCTGCCTGCCAGACGGGCGGCCTTGATCCAGTTTGCCTTTTACGGAGGCTATGCCACCATGGCTTTCCCCGCCGCCCTTTACGTGCGCAAGCACAACTACAAGCAGGGCATCCTCCTGGGACTGGCGCTCTACGCCGTCGGAGCGTTGCTCTTCTTCCCGGCAGCCCAGTACGGACTCTTCTCCTTCTTCCTGATCGCCCTTTACATCCTGACCTTCGGGCTGGCCTTCCTCGAGACCACGGCCAACCCCTTCATCCTCTCGATGGGCGATGCCGACAACGCCACGCGGAGGCTGAACCTCTCCCAGTCGTTCAACCCCATCGGCTCGCTGCTGGGCATGCTGGTCGCCTCACAGGTCATCCTCTCTGCGCTGCAGTCCGACAAGGTGGCCGACTATGCGACTCTCGACGCCACCACCAAAGCCTCCATCCGCACCAACGACCTCCTCGTCATACGCAACCCCTACGTCATCCTCGGTCTCGTCGTCATCGTGTTGTTCGTGGTGATGGCCTGCATCAAGATCGAAGACCATACCGACCGCACCCACCAGGCACCGCTCGGCCAGACCTTCCGCCGCCTGCTCCACAACAGGCCGTACTGTTTCGGCGTGATTGCCCAGGTGTTCTACGTGGGTGCCCAGATCATGGTCTGGACCTTCATCATCCACTATGCGGAACGGCTGGGCTACACCAAGACCCAAGGCCAGTATTTCAACATGATCGCCATGGGCCTGTTCGTCGTGGGACGGTTCACCAGCACCCTACTGATGAAAACCGTCAACCCCCGGAAGATGCTGGTGATCTTCTCCCTGGGCGCCATGGCCTGCTCGCTGGGCGCCATCTTCTTCCAAAACAACATGGGGCTCTATTGTCTGATCGGCATCTCGGCCTTCATGTCGCTGATGTTCCCCACCATCTACGGCATCGCCTTGGAAGGTCTGAGTGGCGAGGAGGTGACCCTCGGCGCCGCAGGACTGGTGGAGGCCATCGTGGGAGGCGCCCTGATGCCCCCCTTGCAAGGCGCCATCATCGATTTGGGAACCGTGGCAGGCATGCCCGCCGTCAACGTCTCCTTCGCCTTGCCCTTCCTCTGCTTCACGGTCGTGCTGTGCTACGGCCTCTACACCCTCGGCCAGTTGAAGAAGCTCAAGACCGTCGCTCCCTTGCTGGCGGTCGTCCTGGCCCTGAGCAGCTGCCAGGAGAAGCTGGATTTCCCCATTGAGCCGCAAATCACCTACGAAGGATTCCAGTACCTGATGGACGCCGACAGCACCCTCACCGGCGAAGGCATCCTCTCCATCGGCTACACCGACGGCGACGGCGACCTCGGGCTCGACGACGCCGACACCACCTATCCCTTCGGCTTGGGCGACCCCTTCTACTACAACCTGTTGATCGACTACTTCCGTTGGGACGGGAGCCAGTTCGTGGCCGACACCATCCACTTCAATGCCCGCTTCAAACGGCTGACTGCCGGCGAGGATCCCCAATCCATCCTCGGCACGATCAACTACCGGATGATGCTGCGCAACCCCTTGCATCCCGACGACACCGTCCAGCTTCAGATCCGCATCGTGGACCGCGCCCAACACATCAGCAACACCGTCACCACCGAACCCATTCATTTCAATCGCCAATAATTCAAATACACGATACCATGAAAAGAACGTTCCTGCTTGTCCTCCTCACCCTGATAGGCTTCGGTCGGGCCTTGGCCCAGACTCCCGGGGAAGGTTTCGACGCCACCCACTACGAGATCCGTCTCTGGGATTTCGACTTCACACAACGCACCCTTCAGGGAGAGACTTTCATCGACGTCACCGTCACGGCGCCCACCGACACCTTTGTGTTGGAGCTGAAAGACCTGACCGTCACAGACGCCGCCACCGAATCCTACGGGGTGGCCAGCTTCAGCCAAGAAGGCGACCTCCTCACCCTGGTCACCGACGAGACCGTCGGCGCCGGCGAGACGCTGACCCTCGACATCCGCTACGGAGGCAGTCCCTTCAGCGAGACCTGGGGCGGCGTGGAATGGTGGGGCAGCGGTTATGTCTATACCCTCGGCGTGGGCTTCGAAAGCCAGCCGCACAACCTCGGCAAGACCTGGTTCCCCTGCGTCGACAACTTCACCGACAAGGCCTCCTACAGCCTCTACCTCACCGTCACCAACGACAAGAAGGCCATCTGCGGCGGCAACCTGGTCAACGTGTTCGACAACGGCGATGGCACCAGCACCTGGCACTGGGAGACGCCGCAGCAAATCGCCACCTACCACATCTCCTTTGCCATCGGCGACTATGAAAAGTGGGAGGACACCTATCACGGCGTCGAACGCGACATCCCCGTGGAGGTGTATGCCAAGCCCAGCCAGATGGGTCACGTACCCGGCACCTTCGCCCATGTCAAGGATATCGCCGCCGCCTACGAGACGTGGTTCGGCCCCTATCCCTTCAACCGCATCGGCTATGTCAGTACGGGCAAGGGCTGCATGGAGAGCACCGACAACATCGCCATGGCCGCCGACATCATCAACGGCAACACATCCCAAGAGGAATATGTGGCTCACGAGCTGTCGCACATGTACTTCGGCAACCTGGTCACCTGCGACGACGCGTCCGACATGTGGCTCAACGAAGGCTTCGCCCAGTTCTGGGGGATGTTCTACCGCACCGCCGTCTATGACGAAGCCAACTTCCAGTCGAAGATGACGCCTACCATGAACACCATCGTCAGCTGGTGCAAGAACCAGAACAACTGGATCCCCCTGAACGACATCCCCTTGGACAAGACCTACGACACCAAGGCCGTCTATGAGCGTGGTGCCGTCATCGCCAACACCATGATGAACTACATGGGAAGGGAGGCGTTCTTGGAGGGCCTCCGCCACTACCTCGACACCTACGCCTACGGCAACGTCAGCTCCGAACGCATGCGCGACGCCCTTAGCGAGGCCACGGGCATCGACATGAACGGCTTCTTCGACACCTACGTCTTCACCGCCGGCATGCCCCATTACGGCATCGAGATCGCCGAAGTCGTCCCCAACGGCAACCAGTATGACGTGAAGCTCCGGATGCACTATCAGCACATCGGCCCCTCTCATGTGGGACAGGACAACCGCGTCGAAGTCACCTTTGTTGGGACCGACGGCAGCCTGCAGACCGAGATGGCCCACTGGAACGGCGTGGAGGGAGAACAGGCCTTCACCCTCGACGCAGAACCCCTGGCGGTGTATGCCGACTTCTACAACCACTTCCACGACGCCAAGTTCGACAAGAACCTCACCGCCACGGCCCCAGGCAGCCTCTCCCAGTCCGACCTGCTCCTCTCGGTGAAGCAGGTGACCGACTCCGTCCGACTGCGCATCGAGGCCCATCTGGTGGCGCCCGAGGACGATCCCGAGATCCCCTACCTGACCCTCTCGACCCGCCATTATTGGAACGTCCTGCGGCAGGATTTCGGCACGTCGCAAGTCCAGGGAAACTTCGACTACCACTATGGTGCCAGCTACGACGGCGACATCATCCATACCGCCAACGATTCGGTCGTGTTGCTCTACCGCGCCAACCTCGACGACCCCTGGCATACCGTCCCCTATACGGTGGAAGGCAACTGGAAGATCGGCACCTTCACGGTGGATGAGGTGATGACCGGACAATACACCGTCGGCGTCATCGACAAGGCCTTGCTGGGCGTGAACGAGACGCACGAAGCACCCCTGCTCTACCCCAACCCTGCGAGCGAGGAGGTCACCCTTCGCTGGGACGGCAAGCAAAGCGGCCTCATCAGCTTGTACAACCAACAACTGCAGCTGGTGAAGACCCATCGCTACCAATCCAGCGACCATGCCACCATTCCCGTCAACGACCTCGTTCCGGGACTGTATTTCATCAGACATCATGATACCCTTCAAAAGCTCATCGTATTGTAACATGAAAAGAACAACCCTATTTCTATTGACGTTCCTGGGGATGGCGTTCCTTTGCGCCTCCTGCGGCAAGAACAAAAACACTTGGGAACGGTTTTACGGCTATACCAAGGCCGAGATCCTTGGCAACTACGAAGCCAATCCCGACAGCGAGCTCTATGAGGAGCTGCCTACCGAAGGGGTGGTGGTCTATCCCGAAGTGGAGCTCAGCATCACCGAATACGACGAAGACCTCGTCAACGTCCGAATCCGCATCCCCGACCAGTTTTATCGCAACTTCAGGGGCATGGTGGCCCTCAACGAAGACGACTCCGAGATCTCCATCGGCGGCGACGACCGCTCGGACATCCTCATGACCGTCTACAAGAACGCCCAAAACCAGATCCGGCTGCACGGAAGGGTAAGGACGCCCAGCCACTGGGACCAAAACGGTCCCGACGACTACAACATCTATGGATTCGATGTCCTCAAGATTGAAAACAACGAAAACTGACCCGATCATGAAAAGAACAATTCTACTTACCGCCCTCCTGCTGGCAGGCATCGCCGGCATGGCACAACAAGGCATTGATCACGCACTGGTAAAAAAGATGCTCCCTTCCTCCACGAACGGTTTGCGCAACGACATCGCCCCCGACAAAGCCATCTATCAATGGCAGGACGGCGGGGTGACCATGAAATGCCGCAACACCTACACCTACGACGAATACGAGTACTTCCTCACCGAGGTGCTGACCGAGATGGAAGACTTGGGCCAATGGATTCCCCTCCGCCGCGAGACCTATATGGTCAATGTAGACCTGGTACCTGAATGCATTCTCACCCAAGACTGGGACGGCGACTGGGTCAACCAGAGCCAGATCCTCGCGGAGTACACCGGGACCTACCTGCCCATCCTGCAGAAAGAGACGTACCAGACCTGGCAAGGAAACAACTGGGTCAACCAGCAACAATACACCTACACCTACGATCCCGTGAGGACCATCCTGGTGAAGGACTGGTTTGGCGACCACTGGGGCAACCACTACCTCTACACCTTCGAGACGGAAGGTCAGGAAGCAAGCGTACTGCTGCAATACTGGAAAGACGGCGCCTGGCAGAACCAAGAACTCGAGACGTACCAGCTCAACGAAAACGGCGACATCGTGGAATGCATCCATGCCAACTGGGTGAACGAGAGCGTCTGGGTCAACGACGTCCGACAACAATACGAGTACGACGGCCCCTACCAGTTGAACCGCATGACCATCACCCTGTGGGACAACGGCGCCTGGTCGTCCACCCCGTCCAAGACCATTCAATATGAACACGATGCGATGGGCAACAGCCTTCATGCCGAATGCGAAAGCCCGCTGGGTGGCGAGGACCGCAATACCGACATCGAGATGTTCTACAACGAAGGCGAGAGCGTCCTTTTCGAAGACGTCTTCGAGGTGGAACTCTCGTATCTGGACCTCACCGCCGTGGACGAGACGCCCGCAACGGGACGTTTCACCCTCTGCCCCAACCCGGCCAATGACCATATCATGGTTCAAGGAGAAGGCCTGCATCACGTAGCGCTGTATAACCTGACAGGTCAGTGTGTGAGGGAGTGCGCGTCCGCTCGTATCGACCTTCAAGGACTTGCTTCAGGAGCCTATCTCATCAAGCTTTACCATCAAGAGGGTCAGGTGGAGACCCAAAAGCTACTGGTACGATAACAAAAAACCCAAGAAAGCCTAAACAAGAAAGCCGCCCCGAGACGGGGCGGCTTTCTTTTTCTTCTGTCTTCTGATGGCTGTCTTCTATAAGCATTACATCATCAGGAACGACATCATCACACCTGCAGCGACGGCCGAGCCGATCACGCCGGAGACGTTCGGGGCCATGGCATGCATGAGCAGGTGGTTCGACGGGTCGTACTTCTGACCTTCGACTTCGACCACACGGGCGCTGTCGGGCACTGCCGACACGCCAGCGGCGCCGATCATCGGGTTGATCTTCTCCTTCAGGAAGAGGTTCATCAACTTGGCACCCAGCAGACCGCCGGCCGTAGCCACGGCAAACGAGCAGGCACCGAGGACGAAGATCTTGATGGAGCTGGCGGTGAGGAACACCGAGGCCTGGGTGGAAGCACCCACGGTGAGGCCCAGGATGATCGTCACGATGTCGATCAAGGGGTTGGAGGCCGTGTTCTGCAGACGCTTCACCACGCCCGACTCCTTGATGATGTTGCCGAAGAACAGCATACCCAGCAGCGGCAGGGCCGTGGGGCTGATGAAGGTGGTCAGGATGAGGCCGACGATGGGGAACATGATCTTCTCGGTCTTGTTCACCATACGCGGGGCTTTCATCTTGATCAGACGCTCTTTCTTCGAGGTCATCAGGCGGATGATGGGCGGCTGGATCACCGGCACCAGGGCCATGTAGGAATAGGCCGCGATGGCGATGGGTCCGATGAGGTTGCGCGTGCCGTTCATACCGTTAGCCAGACGCGAGGAGAGGAAGATGGCGGTAGGACCGTCGGCACCACCGATGATACCGATGGCACCCGCCTCACGCAGGTTGAAGCCCAGGTAGAGGGCACCGATGAAGGTGATGAACACGCCGAGCTGGGCGGCAGCGCCGAGGACCATCAGCTTGGGGTTGGCGATGAGCGACGAGAAGTCGGTCATGGCGCCGATGCCCAGGAAGATCAGAGGCGGATACACACCCGAGGTCACACCGAAGTACAGGTAGTTGAGCACGCTGCCCTTCTGGTAGAGACCCGTCTGGAGGTTCAGTTCACCGCTTTGGAACACGCCATTCATCAGGCCTTTCACCCCTTCGATGTCGTGGTTGGTCAGGCCAAAGTCGGCCATGTTGAGGTGTTCGACCGACTTGATGGCTTCGCTAAGCACCATGTGCTTGTCGCCCGGGTTGTCCCCAAAGACGCTCAGCAGCAACGCCTTCGCCGTGTCCATATCCATGTTCAGCGTCCCTGCATCCATCATGGCCTGCAAGTTGGCCAAGCCTTCGGCCAGGCTGATGCCATAGCCTTGGAAGAAAGGAATGTTGCCGCAGATGATACCCGTTCCGATGGGGATCAGCAGCATGGGTTCGAACTCAAAGCGCACGGCGAGGAAGATGAAGAGGATACCCACCAAAATCATGATGAGGTTACCGATCTTGCAGTTCCTGAAGCCCGTGAGCAGCCAGAACTTGCGCAGTCCGTCTTTCAGTTGCGCCTTGGTGGAGAGGTCCTCCGAGGCTTGGAGGGTCTGTTGCGCCTCAGGGGCGGCTTCCGTCACCTGCTGCGCTTCGCTTTCGGCCGTCTTGGCGGCCTCGGCCACCATGCTGTCGGCCATCTCGGCCAGCTGGGCGTTGCTTTCTTCAACGCTCATCTCGCTCACGGTCGCCGTCTGTTCCGTAAGGTCGCTGATACGGGTGGCAAACGTGGGGTTGTTGACCACGGCCAGGTTCAGCAGGAGCAGCACGACGATGGAGGCGAGGATGACCACCGGCCGTCTGTAAATACTTTTCTTACCCAACATGACTTTATCCGATTACGATTAACACATCCCCTTGAAGCACATTGTCGCCCTGACGGCAGTTGATGGCGGTAATGGTACCGTCGGCTTCTGCCAGCAGGTTGTTTTCCATCTTCATGGCTTCGTACATCAACAGCTTGTCGCCTTTCTTGACGGTGTCGCCTTGATGGACAAAGATCTGCATGATGGTACCCGGCAGCGGGGCGGCCATCTTGTAGCCGGCGCCACCGGCAGCGGCGGCTGGCTTCGGGGCTGCGCTCTGCGTCGAGGCACTCGAGGTGGGTTTGGCGGCAGGACGGGCGATCGGAGCGACGACCGGAGCGGCCTGTTCTTCCATTTCCACTTGATATTCGGTTCCATTCACATTGACCTTGGCGATGTTGCCTTCAATGTCCTGGACTTCCACTTCGTATGGTTTACCACTAATGGTGAATTTGAATTTTTTCATGTCTGTTCAGTTTAACGTTTCCAGTGTCTAACTCCGTAATTTTTGTCATTCCAAGAAGTATTCCTTCTCTCGATGGTGATCACGTTGGGTTCTTCGTCATGAAGATTGGTGGAGAGGTACAGGGCCATGCCGATGGCGGCAAGCACCTCGTTCGGGATCTCGCCCTCGGGCGTGGCGCTCTGAGCGGGAACCGTCGAGGGGGTTTGTCCTTTCACCTTGAGGTCTTTCACCTCCGATTTCTTCGCATCTTTCTTGGTGAAGTAGGCGGCTACCCCACGGAAGATATACGACAGGATGAACAGGGCGATGACCACGATCAGGAATCCCGCAACGGTGACAATCCAGCCCTTGGTATAGACCCACTCTTCGTGAGCCAACAGGAGTGCTATTTGCAATAGTTTCATCACTTTAAGGATTTAATGATTACAGCGGGATGTTGGAGTGTTTCTTCTCGGGGTTGGCGAGGCGTTTCGTCTCAAGGGTGCGCAAGGCACGGATGACACGGAAACGGGTGTTGCGCGGCTCGATCACATCGTCGATGTAGCCGAACTTGGCAGCCTCGTAGGGGTTGGCGAACTTCTTGGTGTATTCATCCACCTTCTTGGCGACGAACTCGGCGCGTTCTTCGGGATTCTCAATCTCGGAGATCTTCTTGCCATCAAGCACCTCGACGGCACCGCTGGCACCCATCACGGCGATCTCGGCAGTCGGCCAAGCATAGTTGACGTCGTTACGCAGCTGCTTGCAGCCCATCACGAGGTGGGAACCACCATAGGACTTACGCAGCGTGACGGTCACCTTCGGCACGGTGGATTCGCCGTAGGCATAAAGCAGCTTGGCGCCGTGGACGATGATGCCGTTGTACTCTTGACCCGTGCCAGGCAGGAAGCCAGGGACGTCGACCAAGGTCACGATCGGGATGTTGAAGGCGTCGCAGAAGCGGACGAAACGGGCACCCTTACGCGAGGCGTCGCAGTCGAGCACACCGGCAAAGAAGGCCGGGTTGTTGGCCACGATACCCACCGGCATGCCGTCGAAGCGGGCAAAGCCGACGATGATGTTCTTGGCGTAGTTCTTATGGATCTCGAGGAAGTCGCCGTTATCGACGATGGCGGTGATGATGTCACCCACGTTGTACGGCTTGTTCGGGTTGTCGGGGATGATCTGGTTGAGGGCATCCTCCATACGGTCGATGGGGTCGTTGCATTCCACAAGCGGAGGATTCTCCATGTTGTTCTGCGGGATGAAGGAGATGAGTCTGCGGATGATGGCAAGACCTTCCTCTTCACTTTCAGCGGCAAAGTGGGCCACGCCCGACTTCTGGCTGTGGATGCGGGCGCCGCCGAGGTCGTCGGTCGAGACGTCTTCACCGATGACGGTCTTGACGACCTTCGGGCCGGTGAGGAACATGTAGCTGCCTGCATTGGTCATGATGATGAAGTCGGTAAGGGCCGGTGAATACACGGCACCGCCGGCGCAAGGGCCGAAGATGGCCGAAATCTGCGGGATGACACCCGAAGCGTTGATGTTGCGTTGGAAGATCTCGGCATAGCCGGCGAGGCTGCGGGAGCCTTCCTGGATACGGGCACCGCCCGAGTCGCAGATGCCGATGACGGGGGCACCGACCTTCATGGCCTGGTCCATCACCTTGCAGATCTTCAACGACATGGTCTCGCTCAAGGCACCGCCAAACACGGTGAAGTCTTGCGCATAGACGTACACGACGCGACCGTCGATGGTGCCATGACCGGTGACGACGCCGTCGCCAAGGTACTGCTGCTTGTCGAGGCCGAAGTCGACGGTACGATGGGTCACGAACATGTCGGTCTCTTCGAAGCTGCCTTCGTCGAGCAGGATGGCGATGCGTTCACGTGCCGTCATCTTGCCCTTGGCATGTTGGGAGTCGATGCGCTTCTGGCCGCCTCCGAGACGGGCTTCGCCGCGCTTCTCTAACAATTCCTGGATTTTCTGTTCAATTAACATGATGTATGGTTTATTTGTTCTTGTTTTCGCAGAGTTCGGTAAGCACGCCAAAAGTGGATTTCGGGTGCAGGAAAGCGATGCTCAGGCCTTCGGCGCCTGGACGGGGAGCCTGGTCGATGAGACGGATGCCCGCTTCTTTGGCTTCCTCAAGCTGTCCTTCGATGCCCTCAACGGCGAAAGCGATGTGATGCATGCCGCCACGACCGTTGTTCTTCTCGATGAAGGTGGCGATGGTACTCTCGGGGCTGGTGGGTTCCAGCAACTCGATCTTGGTCTGTCCGCAACGCAAAAAGGCCGTCTTTACCTTTTGGTCGGCGACTTCCTCGATGGCATAGCACTTGGTGCCAAGCAGTTTCTCGAAAAACGGAATGGATTCCTCCAAACTGGTAACCGCAATTCCGATGTGTTCAATGTGGGTAGGGTTCATGATTTATTCGAATAAATTAATAATAAACACGTGTTTGAATTCGGGGGCAAAGTTACGAACTTTTTTCGGGGTTTCCAATATGAAAATCAACTTTGTCGAAAAACAAAAAAGGGTGACTTTTCAGCCACCCTCTCTTGGTTTTCGACGCTGTCGCTTTAGCGAGCCGTCTGGATCTTCTTGACACCCGTAGCATTGTTCAACTTTCCCTTAAGGTTGTTGAAACGGGCGCTCTGTTCTGCGGTCAGGTTCTTGGCACCGGAGGTGATCTTGTTCATCAGCTCGTTGGCTTGACGCTTGCACTCGGTGTATTCATTGGATTGATGAGACTTGTTCGCGTTGTTCAATGAACCGAGTTTGCCAATCACATATTCAAACTCGTCGAGAGCGGCGTCCCATTCTTTTTCCTTATTGCTGGCTGAGCCGAGGTCCTTGCCGATGGTCTTGCCGGCATCGACTTTCTTGGCTTCCGGCATCAGAGCCTTGGAGTCCTTCGCTGCCGTTCTGGAAGGAGTGCCGACCTTCACATCGTTGGTGGAGGGAGCCGAACCCTTGAACAGGGCTGCATCCGTCGTGTTAGGAGTGGAAACCTTGACTTCCTTGACTTCTTTTCCTGCCGACTTCTTTACGACTTTTTTAGCCCCGGGCTGGGCATTGGCAGTGACTGTTAAACCGCAGACTAAGAGAGCCATCGCTGAGAATAAGAAGAACTTTTTCATGATATAGTCCCTAAATGTGTGTCGGGCGCAACTTTTTATTGAACAAATAATACTTCCTTTGTTGAGGGAATCTTGCAACTATCGTGCCACGATTAATTCGCAAGTATCACGCCGCTTATTTATGGACTTTGCGGATGAATTCCTCAACCTCAGGCACGCCGCCCTGGTAGACGAGGTAGCCGTTGTAGGGTTCGCGCGGTGTGATCTCGCTGTTGACGGGGGTGAGCATGATCTTCTTGACCTCCTCCCTATCATGCGTCTGACCCAAGGCCCAACCCAACTTGATATAGGCGGTCTCGGCAAGCATGTTGCCCGCTGGGATGATACCACGGTCCATGAGGTCGCGACCGGTGTCGTAGACGAACATGTGGGCATAACCCCAGATGGTCTGAACACACATATATTGGTGCACGCCCTTGTCGGTGGCACGTTGGATGGCGTCGAACATGCCCCGGTTGACGTGACCCAAGCCCGTGCCGTCCCAGATGATGCCTTGGTAGCCGTTGTCGACGAGGGCATCGAGCACGTCGGGCTTCATGCCGGGATAGTAATACAGGATGGCCACGCGGTCGTCGAAGGTGGGGATGATCTTCACGTCGCGGTCCTGACGGCGGTGGTTGTATTCGTCCTTGATGGGCACCACGCCCCGTTTGCGGTCCACGGTAGCCACCGGGGTGTCGCCGATGGTACGGAAGGTGGAACGGTACGAGGAGTGCATCTTACGCACACGCGTGCCACGGTGCAGGAAGCCGTACTCGTCGGAGGTGGGACCGAACATGCAGACCATCACCTCGGCCACGTCGCCATGGCCGGCAGCCGTCATGGCGTGCATCAGGTTCAAGGCGGCATCCGAAGAGGGACGGTCCGAGGAACGCTGGGAGCCGACCAACACAATCGGCACCGGCAGGTTCTGACACATGAAGGTCAGGGCGGCGGCGGTGTGGGCCAGGGTGTCGGTGCCATGGCCGATGACAATGCCGTCGATGCCGTTTTGGATCTCCTCCCCGATCTTCTTGGCCAAGGCGATGTACTCCTTGGGCGACATGTTCTCGGAGAACACGGCGAACACCTTCTCGGTGTCGAGGTTGCAGATGTCGGCCAGCTCCGGCACGGCGCCGTAGAGCTCGCCAGGCGAGAAGGCGGGGATGACCGCACCCGTGCGGTAATCCAGGCGGGACGCAATCGTACCGCCCGTGCCGAGCAGCTTCACATGGGGAAGGCCTTCGGTGTAGGGGAACTCCTTCTCCGGGATGTGGTAGTTGGCCTTCTTGTAGTCGGTCTCCACCATGCTGGTGATGGTGCTGATGTCGACGCCGATGTTGTAGCCTGTGTTGACCTTCATCACGATATGCTGGTCGTCCTGGAAGGCGGCACGCGGCAGGATCGTGCCCTTGAAGAGGCCGCCCGTGGTGTGGCACTCGGCTTGGCTCCACACGCGGCAGTTGTATTTCTTAAGCACCTCCAACGAGGCGCCCCAGTATCCTTGGAAAAAATCTTCAGCCATGATCTTCGTTATTTGATAGTGTTAGCGAATTCTTTCAAATCGATGTTGCCGACGGCCTCTTTCATCTGGCCCATGATCCAGTTGCGCTTGTTGACGGCAGCATGGAACTTCTTGCGGGGGATGTAGGCGGTTGTCAGCTTGTCGAGTTTCTTGTTCAGCGTGTCTTCGGAAGCCCTTCTGAAGCCGATCTTGCGGAGCACCTCCTTCATGTCGAGGGAAGCGTCGTCCACCAAGGTGGGCGCCATGTTCCAGGCCAGACGGTACTGAAGCTTCTCTTTCTTCAGGAAGGCAAAGAGCTTGTAGAGCGTCTCGTTGTCGAACTGCGAGCCGGGGTTCTTGCACATCAGGTTCTTCAGCCTCATGCCCACGAAGCAGCCCAGCATACGGCCGTCCACGCCGAGCTTCTCGACGATGTCGTCCATGGCGGGGAACCAGTTCTTGGCGAAGATGTAGGTGAAGCAGTCCTGCGGGACGTTCCACTCCTGGAGCTTGTAGTAGCGGTCGATGACCTCGGAAGGCAGGGTCTTCTTCAGGGCCTCGATCTCCTTCGGGTCGAGCGGGATGGGAGCCGAGTCGGTGTCGGGATACATACGGTCGGCACCGGGCAGCACACGCTCGAAGATGGTGATGCCGTTGCACACGGCCTTGCGGGTCTCCTTCGGAACGCCTTCGAAGGCCATCAGGCAGCGTTCTTCGATGGTCTCGATGGCGGTAGGCATATCGTTCTTGGGACCCCAGATCAGGATGAGGGCGTCTTTGTCGGTGGCATGGACCTTCTTGCCCAACTTGCGCCAGGTGGAGGGCTCCAGCACCGGCTCCAGCATCTCGTCGTGGAGCATGTTGGGACGCTCCAGGCAGGCGATGACCTTCAGGCGGTCGGCGATCTCGTCGGCAAACATCTTGCCCGGCTGGGTGAAGTGCGAGAGCACGCCGCGGAAGCCAGGCAGACGGACGATCTTCAGGGCACCGTCGGCGGCCTTGGCGTCGCAGATGGGGGCATAGTCGGTCTTAAAGCCCACGTCGGCCACCTCAACCTTCCAATTGGTCTTCTTCACCTTCTTGCCGAGTTTCTCGGCCAACATCACCAGCGACCACTGGCGGAAGCACTCGTTGTGCGACAGCTCGGGGATCCACTTGGCGTGTTGGACGCCCTTGAGCTCGACACGGGTGCCGCCCTTGCAGCTCACGTTGACATCCTGACGGCCGGCGCCCATGCCTGTGCGGACCAGTCCGGTGGAGCGGCCCAGGAAACGGATGAACTCGCAGGTCTCGCGCAGCTCGTCGGGGTTCTTGCAGTCGGGGTAGGTCACCGTCTCGATCAACGGCACGCCGAGGCGGTCGGTCTGATAGATGCGGCGGTGGCCGATGTCGCTGATCTCACGGCAGGCGTCTTCTTCGACGCTCAGCTGGATGAGGCGTATGTCTTTCTTCGGCATCTTCAGCAGGCCTTCCACGCCCACGATGGCGGTACGCTGGAAGCCCGTCGGGATGGAGCCGTCGAGGTATTGCTTACGGGTGATGTGCACCTCGCCCACGATGTTGAGGTTGGAACGCAGGGCGATGACGATGGCGTTGTGCAGCGCCTCCTTGTTGATGGGGAACGGCGGCGTGTCGTCGATGTCGTAGGTGCAAGCCGTGTGGTTGTTGATACGGTAGACGATCTCTTTCTTGGTCTTGAACTCCATGAGAGCGGTGCCGTCGTACTCGCCCAGCTCAGACAGCGTGGGGCGCATGTGACGGATCAGCTCGGCGTCGTAGTCCTCGAATTTGTTGAATCGTCCGGCAGGGCAGCGGCAGAACAGCTTCTCCTTGGTCTTGATCTGCTGGTGCACCTCCAGTCCCGACATGAAGCCGATGCGGTCATAGTCGGCCTGGGTGGCTTTTTTGCGCTCCACGTAGCCGGCCTCTTGCATGGTCTGCTCGTAGTTCGCGCGAGGGTCAAAAGTAGTGCTCATATTTTCGTTTTCAAATATTATGTTCTTGCGAAAAGAATCCGCTAAAATAAGAAATAATCGGATATTTTACGCCTAAAAACGCTATTTTTGCAAAAACTTCATCCCGTGGAAGACAACTATCAACTCATTACGAAGACCGTGGCCGGACTCGAGGAAGTGCTGGCCGACGAGATCAGGAACCTGGGGGCGAAAAACGTCCGGGTGATGCACCGTGCGGTGCTTTGCGAAGGCAACAAGGAGATGATGTACCGCCTCAACTACTGCGTGCGGACCGGGCTCAAGGTGCTGAAGCCGTTCAAGACCTTCTATGCCAAGAACCCCGACGAGCTCTACAAGAAAGTGCAGGAGATCCCATGGTGGGAGCTCTTGAGGACCGACCAGACCTTCTGCATCGACGCCGTGACGAGCGGACGTTTCTTCACGCATTCGCAATATGCGGCCTTGAAGGTGAAAGACGCCATCGTGGACCAGTTCCGCGAGGAGGTGGGGCCGCGTCCGAGCATCAACACGCTGAATCCCGACCTGCGCATCAACCTGCACATCCGCGAAGACAAGGTACAGCTCCTCTTCGACAGCTCCAACGAGAGCCTGCATCACAGGGGGTATCGGAAACAGGTGGACAAAGCCCCGATGAACGAGGTGCTGGCGGCGGGTCTCATCCTGCTCTCGGGCTGGAAGGCCGACTGCAACTTCCTCGACTGCATGTGCGGCTCGGGCACCCTGCCCATCGAGGCGGCGATGTACGCCATGAAGATCCCGGCGGGCTACTACCGCAAGCAATGGGGCTTCATGAAATGGGACGACTGGGATCCTGCGCTGTGGGAGCGCGTCAAGGACGAAGCCGACAGCCAGATCTGTGACTTCGACCATGAGATCTGGGCTTCCGACCGTTCCCCGAAGGCGGTGGCCATCGCCGAGGGGAACATCCTCAACGCCCACCTGCAACACGACATCCACCTGATGAAAAAGAACATGGAGGACCTCACCCCGCCCGAGGAGGGAGGCATCGTCATCATCAACCCGCCTTACGGCGACCGTCTGGAGGAAGACGACATCGACCAGGTGTATGAGAACATAGGCAACACGCTGAAACACAACTTCCAAGGCTACCAATGCTGGCTCATCACCGACGACGCGGTGGCGTTGAAACATGTGGGGTTGAAGCCTTCGGCGAAGATTCCCGTATGGAACGGCCCGTTGGAATGCCGGTTTGTGCGGTTCGATGTCTTTTCCGGAACCCTAAAGGACAAAAAGGCCCGGGAGGCCTAACCCTTCGGGGTGGGATTAATGGGTGTTGAAGAGGTTCATGGTCCGGTCAGGGCCTTGGATGACGAAGCTCTTGATGGCTTCCACGGCCTTGTCCATGGTTTCGTCGACGATGGGTTTCTGCGAAGCTTTCCATTCGCCGAGAACGTATTCGATCTGGCGCCCCTGGGGGAAGTCGTTGCCGATGCCGAAACGGAGGCGGCTGAAGACGTTGGTCCCCAGCTTGGCAATGATGTCGGTAAGGCCGTTGTGGCCGGCGTCGGCACCTTTCTTGCGGAGACGGATGGTGCCGAGTGGCAAGGCGATCTCGTCGCTGACGACCAGCAGGTTCTCCAAGGGGACCTTCTCCTCGTCGAGCCAATACTTCACGGCTCTGCCGCTAAGGTTCATATAGGTGGTTGGTTTGATGATGATCAGGGTCTTGCCCCGGAATTTCACCTCCGCCACCATGGCGAGACGGCCGACAACGAAGGTCGCCCCCAGGTCCTTGGCCAGGCGGTCAGCGATCTGGAAGCCCGTGTTGTGGCGGGTGTTCTCGTATTCCTCACCGATGTTTCCGAGACAGGCAATCAGGTATTTCATGGGTTTTCCAATACAATGTAGAGACGGTGCGGACACCGTCTCTACAACGTTTCAAATCGATCAGACGATTACTCTTCCGTCTCCTCCGCAGCGACAGAAGCGCCACGGGCGGCACGGACCTCGACGATGACCTGGTAACCCGGGGTGACCATGGTCACGCCCTCGATGTTCAGGTCGCGGACCTTGATGGAATCGAGGATGTTGAGGTTGCTGATGTTGACGGTGATGATTTCAGGAAGATCCTTGGCGAGACCGCAGACCTTGATCTTGCGGATCGGCTGCTTCAGCTTACCACCACGCATGACGCCAGGGGCGCTACCCTCGATGGCCAACGGAAGGACCACCGTGATGGGCTTGTCTTCCTTCACGAGGAGGAAGTCGGCATGCAGGACGGCGTCGGTCACAGGATGATACTGGATATCCTGGAGAATGGTGTTGTACGACTTGCCGTCGATGGTGAAGTTGATGATGTAGCAATCCGGGGTGAAGAGAATCTTCTTGAAGTTCTTGGCCTCGGTAGCGAAGTGAATCTGTTCGTCGCCGCCATAAAGGACGCACGGCACCAGTTCGGCCTTACGAAGGGCCTTCGCATCTTTTTTCCCTACGTTCTCGCGAAGAGAACCGCTCAATGAGATCGTTTTCATGGTGTTGTGTTGTTAAGGTTTGATTGATTATTTAAACAAGGAGCTGATGGACTCGTAGTTCTCGATGCGATGGATCACATCGGCGAACAACGGAGCCGTGCTCACTACTTTGATTTTCTTGGAGGCGTGGGCCGGAAGCGGGATGGAGTCGGTGACCACCACTTCTTCGAAGACGGAGTTGTCGAGGCGTTCCATGGCGGGACCGCTGCAGACGGCATGGGTGGCGAAGGCGCGGACGCTCTTGGCGCCGTTGTCCATCATCAGCTGTCCGGCTTTGACGATGGTGCCGGCGGTGTCGATGATGTCATCCAAGATGATGACGTTCTTGTCTTTCACATCGCCGATGAGGGTCATGCTCTCCACCACGTTGGCCCGGGCACGTTGCTTGTGGCACACGGCCAGGTCGCAGCCCAGACGCTTGGCGTAGGCCGAGGCGCGCTTGGAGGCGCCCAGGTCGGGAGCGGCGATCAACAGGTTGTCGATGTTCATCTTCTGGATGTGGTCGATGAAGATGCTGGAAGCATACAGGGCATCCATCGGGATGTCGAAGAAGCCCTGGATCTGGTCCGCATGGAGGTCCATGGTGATGATGCGGTCCACATGGGCGGCCGTCAGCATGTTGGCCACGAGTTTGGAACCGATGCTCACGCGGGGCTGGTCCTTGCGGTCCTGACGGGCCCATCCGAAATACGGAATCACCGCGATGACCTTATGGGCCGAGGCACGCTTGGCGGCATCGATCATCAGCAGCAGCTCCATCAGGTTTTCGGTCGGAGGCATGGTGGACTGCACGATAAACACGTGATGGCCACGGATGCTCTCGTCGAAAGAAGGTTGGAATTCATGGTCGGAGAACTCGACCACGGACGACTTGCCCAGCGGAGCGCCATAGGCTTCGGCAATCTTGGCGCCCAACTCATGGGTAGCCCGTCCAGCAAAGATGGAAACAAATTTTTTAGACATTGCTGAAATGTTGGGTTGTTTCGGGCGGCAAAATTAGTGCTTTTCGAGGAGACTGCCAACACTTTTTTGAAAAAACCCGCCAAGGGGTTGTAATTCGGATTTTTTTTAAATAATGGTTGCGTAAAAGGATTTTTTTGTATTTTTGCAGCCTCGTTCATTGAGCGGATTGCCGAAGTGGCGGAATAGGTAGACGCGTCGGTCTCAAAAACCGATGAGGTAACACTCGTGCCGGTTCGATCCCGGCCTTCGGTACCCAGCAGCCTCCAAGATTTCTTGGAGGCTTTTTTTATTCATAAAATTGTGTATCTTTGCCCCAACGCTAATCTTTAAATTCAAAATCTTTAAATCTTTAAATAATAATGATTTACACCCAAGAAGTGCAACATCAGTGTTGCGTTAGGAAAGGCGCCAACCATCCTTGCGCTCCGATTCCGGAGGAAGGCAAGTGGGTGCGCGTCAAAGACGTGAAAGACATCAGCGGGTTCACCCACGGCATCGGTTGGTGTGCCCCGCAACAGGGCGCTTGCAAGCTCACCCTGAACGTGAAGGACGGCATCATCCAGGAAGCCCTGGTCGAGACCATCGGCTGCTCCGGCATGACCCACTCGGCGGCCATGGCGGCTGAGATCCTGCCCGGCAAGACCGTCCTCGAAGCCCTCAACACCGACCTCGTGTGCGACGCCATCAACACCGCCATGCGCGAGATCTTCCTGCAGATCGTCTATGGTCGTTCCCAGTCGGCCTTCTCCGAAGGCGGCCTGCTGGTCGGCGCCTCGCTCGAAGACCTCGGCAAGGGCCTTCGCAGCCAGATCGGCACCATGTTCGGCACCCTCGAGAAGGGTCCCCGCTACCTGGAGATGACCGAAGGCTACTGCACCCGCATCGCCCTCGACGAGCACGACGAGATCATCGGCTACGAGTTCGTCAGCCTCGGCAAGATGATGGACTTCATCAAGAAAGGCGACGACGCCAACGAAGCCCTCAAGAAAGCCACCGGCACCTACGGCCGTTTCGCCGATGCCGCCAAATACATTGATCCACGTAAAGAATAAGGAGGACATACCATGGCAAGAAGAGAAGTTAAATTCGAGAGTCAGGAACGCCGCATGGCCAATGTCCTGAAAGTGTTGAACCAATATGGCATCAAGAGCATCGAGGAAGCCGACGAGATCTGCGAAACCAAGGGCATCGACCCCTACAAGATGGCTGAGGAGACCCAGCCCATCTGCTTCGAGAACGTGAAGTGGGCCTACACCTGCGGTGCCGCCATCGCCATCAAGAAAGGCTGCAAGAACGCCGCTGACGCCGCCGAAGCCATCGGCGAGGGCCTCCAGTCGTTCTGCATCGACGGTTCCGTCGCCGACGACCGCAAGGTCGGCATCGGCCACGGCAACCTCGCCGCCCGTCTGCTCCGCGAGGAGACCGAGTGCTTCGCCTTCCTGGCGGGTCACGAGAGCTTCGCCGCCGCTGAGGGTGCCATCAAGATCGCCGAGATGGCCAACAAGGTGCGCCAGAAGCCCCTGCGCGTCATCCTCAACGGCCTCGGCAAAGACGCCGCCAAGATCATCAGCCGCATCAACGGCTTCACCTACTGCCGCACCGAGTTCGACTACTACACCGGCGAGGTGAAGGTGGTGGAGCGCATCCCCTACTCCACGGGACTCCGCTCCAAGGTGAACTGCTACGGTGCCGACGACGTCCGCGAAGGCGTGGCCATCCTGTGGCTCGAAAACGTGGATGTGTCCATCACGGGCAACTCCACCAACCCCACCCGTTTCCAGCACCCGGTGGCAGGCACCTATAAGAAAGAGCGCCTCCTCGCCGGCAAGCCCTATTTCTCCGTGGCTTCTGGCGGTGGCACAGGCCGCACCCTGCACCCGGACAACATGGCCGCCGGCCCTGCCAGCTACGGCATGACCGACACCATGGGCCGCATGCACAGCGACGCTCAGTTCGCGGGTTCCTCGTCCGTCCCGGCACACGTCGAGATGATGGGTTACCTCGGCATGGGCAACAACCCGATGGTGGGCGCCACCGTCGCCGTCGCCGTGGCTGTGGAGCAGGCAATGAAATAACAAAAAGGCTGGAAAACAGCTTTCAAGCGACCCGACTTGGCCATTGGGCCAAAGTCGGGTCGCTTTTTTTATCTTAAATAAAACCGCCTTATCGCACCACCAGCTTCCGTGTGGCGTTGCCAACGGTGACGAAATAGAGGCCGGCCGGTAGGGCCGACACGTTGATGGTGGCGAGGCCGGGCGTTGCAGCGTCGGCATCCAAACGGCCCGACATCAGGGTTTGGCCCAGGACATTGGCGATGCGATAGACAGCAGGAGCCTGCGAGAAGGAAGGGACACCCGCTTGTGGCAGGCTCCCGGCAGGCAGCATTTCGATGACCACCTCATCGCATGCCGGGTTGGGAACCACCCGGAATCCACCTGTATCGCCCTGGCTTTCGGAGATCCCCGTCAGGTCGTTGCCCACCGTCCAGCTCTCGGGCAGGCTGTTGTCGAGATCCAAGTCGATCAGTTCGAGGTAATAGCCTTCGCCATCGGCCAGCCAGGGCCAGGGATCGCTGTCTTGGTAGCACACCTCGTCGATGATCTCACCCCAGGCGTCGGCCAGCACCAGACGCTCCGACTTGTTGGAGAGGTTCCGGGTGAACTGCCCGAAGGGCACCGTGTTGTAATACTCGATGAACGCCAACGAGTCGGAGCACAGCACCAAGGCCTCGCGGGCAGGCAGCATGGCACCCGCCGGAAACCCATAGGTGATGCCCAGCTCACGGAAGTACACGCCCGTGAGGTCCACCGCCTCGTCGCCGTTGTTGCTGATCTCGATGAACTCCAGCTGGTCGCCATCGAACGCCCACCAATTCTCGGGATGGTAATGGATCTTGGAGATCACCAAGGGCGGCACCGTCACCGTGTCACAGCCGTCATACGAACCGAAATGCACATCCAGCCAATCGGTGCGGTCCCGCAGCCACTGCTTCATCTCCTGCACAGCGTAGGTGTGGTTGTACATCAGGTTCCAGCGCTGGTTGTCGCGTCCGATGGCCTCGGTGATCCAGGCGTCGATCTGGTCGATACGGGCACAGACCAAGTTGTAGTTCAACGGCTGCCCCCGCTGGATAAGCTCGTTCCAACGACGGGCCAGGCGACAACGGAACGCCGGCGTGTCGAAGAGGTCTTTCCAGAACTTTGGACCGGTGTTGTCCTCGTTGTCGAACTGCCATACGTCGTAACGGCTCCGATAGCCGAACTCGTCGTGACCGAAGGCCAGGTTATAGTCCCACACGGGGCCTGCACGCAACTTGCCGTTCCGGTCCTTATGGAAAAAGGTACTCAGGCTATACACATCCACGTTGGAAGCATATTCCGCAATCATCATGAAATCCACAAACGAAGGGATGTCGATGACGGAAGGGAAGCCGTTTTCAACAGAAGTGTTGTGTTGGTTTGCAGTGCCGGCCAGGTCGAGAAAGACCTGGTGGATGTAGTTGTTTTGCTGCGTCGTCACAGCTTCCGGCTTAGGGTCGTGATGGATGAAATCGACGTAGCTGGGCCACCACCAGTTGCCGCCATAGCCTTCCATCTGCCAAGCCACAGGGTCGCCGCCCGTCGTCTTGTCGGCCTTGGTGATGTAGCCACCCGTGACCTCGGGATCGTTGTTACAAGTCTCGTCCATCTTCACGATGTTCACCCGGTCCTTGTCGATCTTGATCTTCTCCATGAAGACATAGAGGCCTTTGTAGTCGCCGTTGACCATCAACTCGCAATACACCCTTCGGGGCGTATACTGTCCGAGAAGCTCCGAGCGTTCGTAGGCCAGCACGTCGCGCATCCCCGTCTGGTCAAAGGCGAGGTTGTTGAGGATCCAATCGTTCTCCTTGGGCATCCCCAGCAGGGAGACGTTGTTGTTGGTGACGTCGTCGTTCTGCAGCGTGGTAAGACCGTATGGCTTCTTGTTGAGAAGATCCTGCGAAGAACTGCCGCGCCGTTCGATACCGATGCGGCCGTTGTAATTCAGGTAGGCGGGGTTGTCGATGTCTTCGAGGGAATTGCGCGACCCGTCCGGATGCCAGATAATCTTCATGGTGCCCAACACCTTGGGCTCATCGGGGATGGTCACGCCACCGTCGGTCTCGATGACGACGATAGGTAGGTTGCTGTCTGTGAGGATCTGTGCCTGGACGGCGGTCCAGGCGAGCAAGATGAAGACGGCAACCGAGACAACCCTTCTCATCGCAAAGCGGTTATTTCTTGACGCAGACCATCAAGGAACACTTGTCGCGGTTGTAGCCGAACTGGAAGCCCAGCGGACGGATGTTCTCACCCTTGGCGTAGGCATCGCGCAGCGACTTCTGGTAGGAGTATTCGCGGTCGAAGATCTTGACGGGGTCGGTGTAGGCACCGTAGAGCATCACGTCCCAGCCCTGGGCCAGCAGGATGTCGTATGGCACCCCGGTGTCGTCCTGAATGATCAGGTAGGAGTGGTTCAGCAGGTCGTTGCGCATCTGGGAGAAGTGCTCGTGATGGAGGCGATAGGAGGCCGACTTGATGAACGAGGCGGTCGTAGCCGGGTCGAGTTTGTCGATATTGGCCTGGAACCGCGGGTCGAACTGGGCGTTGGCGATGTTCGTGGAGAGGTAATAGAGTGTATGCTCCTGGGCTTCACCCTCACGGAAATAGCGGATACAGGCAAAGGGGCTCTGTTTTTCGGAGGCGACCCATTCGCCTTGGGCCGTGAGGTCCTGGAACTCGATGGCGCTGATCTGGTAACCCATGCGGGCGATGAGGACCATCAGGATCGGCACGGCACCGTCGATCTCCACGTTGTTGAGGTCGGAAGCCATGCTGTTGGTCATGAAGTAGCTCACGCGAAGCAGGTCGCCCACCGCCTTCTCAAGCTTGGAGCAGGTCTTGGCCGTGATGCCTTCGGGCGCAATCGGGCTGCCGGCAGGCTCCAGGGCCATCATATAATAGGTTTCCGCATTCGGGAAGAACGTCGCCATAAACGGGAAGTCGGGACCGCTGAAGGAGTAAAACACCGTCTTGGCCTTGCCCGTGAGGTCGGTAAGGTCGTTCACCCGAATGGCCTCCGCCTTGTCGAGGGTCACCTTGCTGTTGGCCCACATCTTGTCCAACTTGGCCGCATGGGACTTCCATGCGTCCGTCTGGGTGAAGGCATAGCCGGGATCGGTTTCGGCCACAGGAAGTCCTGCCAGGATCCGGGCCGAGGCGTTCAGCACGGGATCCAGCTCAGGAAGGACCACGGGCGCCACTTCCTCGGGTTCCGGCTGGGCGACCGTATCGACTGTATTAACTTGGGCGGCAGCCTGATTGCCTTTATTGCCACAACCCATCAGGGCAACGGCCAGGCAGAGGGCCATCGAAAAAACCAGGAAACTTCTTTTCATTGCGATGCTTGTTTTTTGGTGATTCTGATATTGATGAGATAAACGATTAATCCGGCAAGGAGCGTGCAGAAGCTCATGATCGACATCCACATGAACGACTGCTCGTGCGTGACAAAGGTCTTGGTGTAGTCCTCATGCACCAGATACACGATTGACCATACGATGAGGGCGGAGAAAAGGATCGGCGTGACGGGATAGCCGAAGGTCTTGTAAGGCCGTTCGGCATCGGGGAACTTATGCCGGTGCACGAAGACGCCAATCACCGTCAGCAACGAGCAGAGCGAGAGCAGGATGCCTGTGTATTTGGTGATCATCTCGAACGAGTCGGTGACGATGAGCAAGGCGCTGATGACGAACTGGAAGCCGATGGCCGGGAGCGGTGTCCCCTTTTTGTCTTTGATGGAGAGGAACCGCAGGATACGGTGGTCCTCCCCCATCACCTGGGCCACACGGGGGCCCATGAACACCATCGAGCTGATGCTGGAGAGCAGCAGCAGCGAGATGACCAAGCCCATGAGGTTGCCCATCCGGTCGCCGAAGATGTTGCGCGCGCTGATGAGACCCACCTCGATCTGGCCGGTGAGGTCCGCCGTAGGCGTCGAACGCAGGAACACATAGTTCAGCAGCAGGTACAGCACGGTGACCACCGCAGTGGAGAGGATGAGCGAGAGCGGGATGTTCTTCTTGGGATTCTCGATCTCGCTGGCCATATAGGTGGAGGCATTCCAGCCCGAGTAGGCGTAATAGACCCAGATCAACGACACGGCGAAACCCGGGCTGAAGACATCGCCCAAGGAAGCCGTCTGTCCGGTGAACTGCTGAGGCTGGGTAGGCAACACGAAGCCGCAGACGATGAAGGCGATGATGAGCACCACCTTGAGGATGGTGAACACCATCTGGAACGAGCTGCTGAGCTTGAGGTCGCGGGTGTGCACCAGGGTGATGAGCAGCAAGACGCCCAAGGCGATCCAACGGGGATGCAGGAAGGGATAGATGCGACACACGTAGGAGGCCAGCGCCATGCAGGTCAACGCCACCGGAGCCGCGAAGCCGACCACCAGCGACACCCATCCCGAGAGGAAACCCACCGAGGGATGGTAGATCTTGCTGAGGTAGTGGTATTCACCGCCCGAGCGGGGCATGGCCGCACCCAATTCCGCATAGCACAAAGCGCCGCAGAAGGCGATCACGCCGCCAAACAGCCAAAGCATCATGATCGAGAAGATCTGGTCGGTCGTGATCAGCTGGAATCCCAACGAAGTGAAAACGCCGGTACCCACCATGTTGGCCACCACAAAGGCGGCTGCCGCCCACATCGAAGCCTTGTTACGCATCCGTTCTTTTCTTAAAAATGTTTAATGAAGCTGCAAAGATACGTTTTTTTGGTATCTTTGTGACATGGAACAAAAAGAAATACTGTTAGGGAAGCGTCCCGAGGAGCTCCAGGAGGTCGTCAACGCCCTGGGCCTGCCTAAATTCACCGGAAAACAACTCGTTGACTGGCTGTATAACAAACGTTGCGCCTCGTTCGAGGACATGACCAACCTCAGCAAGAAAAGCCGCGAGCTCCTTGCCGAGCGCTATGAGACCGGCCTGTACGCCCCGCTGAAGGAGCAGGTCTCCGTCGACGGCACCAAGAAATACTTCTTCGCCGCCGGCGAACACGGCATCGAGGCGGCCTACATCCCCGACCGGGATCGGGCCACCCTCTGCGTCTCCACCCAGGTGGGCTGCCAGATGGACTGCCTGTTCTGCGCCACAGGCAAGCAGGGCTTCGAGCGGAACCTCAGCGCCGCCGAGATCATAAACCAGGTGCTCAGCCTGCCCGAGTTCGACACCCTCACCAACATCGTGTTCATGGGCATGGGCGAGCCGCTCAACAACTACACCCAGCTGATGCGCGCCCTCGACATCCTCACCCAGGAATGGGCCCTGGGCTGGAGCCCCACCCGCATCACGGTCTCCACCTGCGGCGTCATCCCCAACCTGAAACGCTTCCTCACCGAGTCGAAGTGCAACCTCGCCATCAGCATGCACAGCCCCTTCCACGACGAGCGCCTCAAGATGATGCCCATCGAGAAGAACTACCCCATCAAGGAAGTGATTCATCTTTTGAAACAGCATGACTGGCACGGACAACGTCGGCTCTCGTTCGAATACATCGTGTTCAAGGGACTCAACGACACCAAGGAGCACATCAAGGAGATCGCCAAGCTGCTGGGGAGCCTGCGCTGCCGCGTCAACCTCATCCCCTACCATGCCGTACCGGGCATCCCTTTGAAAAGTCCTGACAACAACAGCATGGCCTGGTTCCGCGACGCCCTCAACGACAAGGGCATCATCGCCACCATCCGGGCCTCGCGCGGACAGGACATCGACGCCGCATGCGGACTGCTGTCCACCAAACAATCCTAACCATGTATCGTTGTTGAAATACCGAAAAGGGTGGTCTTTAACTCCATTGAATACCTGATCTTCCTACCGCTGGTGGTGCTGCTGTACTACCTGATACCGCATCGCTACCGCTGGTTCATGCTGTTGGCGGCGAGCTGCCTGTTCTACATGTGGTTCGTCCCCAAATACATCCTCATCCTGCTGGTCACCATCGTCATCGACTATTCGGCGGGCCTCCTCATGGAACGCGACGCCGACAGCCCCAAGAAGAAAAAGACCTGGATGGTGATCAGCGTGGTCTCCACGCTGTCGGTGCTCTTCGTCTTCAAGTACCTGGGCTTCGTCAACGACAACTTCGTGAAGCTCTGCCAGTCGCTCGGCCTCAACGTGCGCACCTCGGTGAACCTGATCCTGCCCATCGGACTGTCGTTCCATACCTTCCAGAGCATGAGCTACGTGATCGAGGTGTACCGCGGCCATCAAAAGGCGGAGCGGCATTTCGGCTACTATGCGCTCTACGTGATGTTCTTCCCCCAACTGGTCACGGGACCCATCGAGCGTCCGGGCAACCTGCTGCGCCAGCTGCATGAGGAGAAGCGCTTCGACGGACACAACCTGGTTCGGGGCCTGCGGCTCATCCTCTTCGGCTTCTTCATCAAGATGGTGGTGGCCGACAACCTGGGGGCCTGCGTCGACGCGGTGTATGAGCATCCCGAGCAGTACAACGCCTGGAGCGTATGGCTCGCCATGGTGTTCTATTCCTTCCAGATCTACGGCGACTTTTTCGGCTATTCGACCATCGCCTTGGGCAGTGCCTTGCTGATGGGCTACGAGATCAGCGACAACTTCCGTTCCCCCTACCTCTCTAAGAACATCGGCGAGTTTTGGCACCGTTGGCACATCTCGCTCTCCACCTGGTTCCGCGACTATGTCTATATCCCCATGGGAGGGAGCCGGGTGAAGTTCGGCCGTTGGGCCTACAACATCATGGTGGTCTTCGTGCTGAGCGGCCTCTGGCATGGTGCCAACTGGACCTTCCTGCTCTGGGGCTTCGCCCATGGGCTGTTGCATATCCTTGAAAAAGTGTTGTACAAGGCTGCCGGGACCGCAGAAGACGGTCGTCATCGTTTCCGTTGGTGCTTCCAACTGCTCGGCATGGCCAGGACCTTCCTGCTCGTCACCCTCTTCTGGGTGTTCTTCCGCGCCACCGACATCGGACATATCAAGACGATCTTCACCGCCGCCTTCACCCAGTTCGGCGAAGGGCAACCGTTGGCGGTCGATCCCAAGCTATGGGCCTTCCTGGCGCTGTTCATCGTATCCGACTTCGTGCTGAAAGACCGCCGTTTCGACCGCTGGTGCGACCACGTGCCGGTGGTGTTGCGGTGGCTCCTCTATGCCGTGCTGGTGTTCTGCACCATCGTGTTCTCCAGTGTCAACAACTTCCCGTTCATCTATTTCCAATTCTAAAGCCATGAAGAGACTCCTGCTATCGATCGTTGCCGCGGCGGCCGTGTTGGTGCTGATGAACTGGGTGTATGCGCGCTGGTTCTACCGGGCCGACCTGTTGACGCATTCCGACATCGTCGAGGCCTCGTGGCAGGCAGCCACAGACAGCCTGGAGCTGGTCTATCTCGGCGAGTCGTCGAACAAGACCTATGGCTACACCGACACCGACCAACGCAAGATCAGCGAGATGGTGGCCGAACGGCTTCCCGAGATGCGTTGCGGCGACATCACCAAGGAAGCCTCCCATGCCGAGGTGTATTATTACCTGCTGAAAAACATCCCCAAAGACAACGATATCAAGACGGTGGTGGTGACCATGAACCTGCGTTCCTTCGGTGCCAACTGGATCTATTCGTCGTTGGAGACCGCCTTGCAGAAGAAGCTGGTCATGATCAAGGGCTATCCCCCGTTGATGGGTCGTGCCCTGCTGGCCTTCAAGGCCTATCCCATCCGCACCAAGGACGAATGGGGCCGTCTGGCCAGGAGGAGCTGGGAGAAGACCCCGCTGGTGTTCCCCTACGATTTCCCGTACAAGACCACGGCAGACTGGAACCGGGCCGTCGCCTACGAAGGGGTGAAGGACAGCCTCGGCCAACGCGACCAGGCGCTGACGGAGCTGACCGCCCATTTCATCAAGAACTACGGGTTCCAGATCCACGACGACAACCCAAGGGTACGCGACTTCGACCGGATCGTCAAGCTGGCGAAGCAACGGGGATGGCGCCTCGCGTTCAACATCATGGCAGAGAACACCGACCGGGCCCAGGAGCTGGTCGGCGACGACCTGGTCTTCCTGATGCGGCAAAACGTCACGTATCTGAAGCACCGCTATGAAGCGATGGGCGTCGTGGTGATCGACAACCTGGAGGCGGTGCGCGACCGGGATTTCATCGACCGCGAGTGGCCCACCGAGCATTATTACCAGACGGGACGCCAGACCATCGCCCGCAACGTGGCGGAGGCCATAAAAAAAGGAGACGCCATGAAATGACGTCTCCAGGCTGATTTCTGTTTTCGGTTTTCTTATTTGAAGGCGTTTTCGCTCAAGCCCTTGCCGCTCAGCGCGAGGTCCTTCATGTAGCTCGGGACTTCCCTGCCGAGGTACTTGTCGACGTAGATCTTGGCGAGGTACTGGCCGAGCATGAAGCCGTGGCCGCGGAGGCCGGTGAGCATGCCCACCTCGGGATCGACGATGTAACGCGGCTCCATGTAGTAGCCTGCCCACACCGCATGGAAGCCCACGCTGGCGAGGTTCGGAATCCAGTCGGCGAAGACCTCGGAGCAGATCTCGAGGAACTCCTTGCTGTTGTATTTCAGGTTCTGACGGGCCTCGAAGGCGTCGCAGTCGGGCGAGGCGCAGCCGATGACCTGACCGGTATGCAGGAACTGCTGGCCATAGACGGCGCTGAAGCCCTTGTAGTGACGGCGGTCGATGATCATGTCGAGCGAGTCGCCGTTGGCACCCAGGTTGGGCAGACGACGCGTGATAAAGGCCTGGTGCTTGACGGGATACAGCTGGGTGTCGATACCGAGCATGTCGGTGAACTTCTCGGCACCCCACCCCATCGAATTGACGAAGTGGTCGCAGGTGTATTCGATGTACTGCTTGTTGTGGGCACGCACGAGCGCCACGTACTTGTCGCCGCTCTTCTGGACAAACACCAACTCGCAGTCTTCCATCAGCGTGCCGCCATGCTCAATGGCGACGCCACGGAGGTAATCGATGGTGCGGCCCGGAGTGGCCTGCCAGCAGTTTTTCGAGATCAAGGCGTGGCTGTAGACGTTGCTGTCCATGTTCCACAGCGGGGAGATCTCCTTGCGGAAGTCCTTCTTGTCGATCATATAGGCGTCGCTCCAGGCGCGCGAGGCGTCGAGGGCCTTGTAGGTGGCCTCGTCGTGGACGAGGTTCACGTAACGGGTCAGCTTGAAGTCGATGTTGTGGACCTTCTGTATCTCCTTGAAGAGCTCCAGGTTGTGGTTGGCGATGTCGGCGATGTCGGGATTCGAGAAAGCGGGACGTCCACCGGCGATGCAACGCCATGAGGAGCCACGGTCGTAGTTCACCAGCACGGGTTTCTTGCCCGCCTCGGCGAAGTAACGGAAGGCCGCGCTGCCGGCGATACCGCCACCGGCGATGAGCACCTCCACGGTTTCATGTCTCACGTCGTTGCCTGTCTGGAAGACAAAGGTCTCCTTGGCGTTGGGGTTATAGACCTCGCCCAGGGTGACCTGGTTGGCCAGCGGGGCACGGGGCGACGACTCACCCACCACCTCGATGCCATAGCCGCGCAGGATCTGCTTGGCCCTCGACACGCAACGCTTGCCACGGCAGGGACCCATGCCCATGCGGGTGATGTGCTTCAGCTCGTCGACGGAGATGAACTTGCGGTCGCCGACGGCCTTGAGGATGGTCTTGAGGTCGACATCCTCGCAGTGGCACACGTAGGCGTCTTCGGTGGTGACGGTGGCTGCCGTCTTGCCAGGCATCGGTTCGAGCATCATGAACCGGAGCGGTTCCGGATAGCGTTCTTTCAGGATGAACCCCTTGATGTCGGTCATCACCGGCAGTTCGGTCCGCCACTTGGCGGGATCGACCTTCACCCGCACCACATGCGTCTTGTTGGGCTTGCGCAGCACCTTCTCGATGACGCCTTCGCAGAGGATCGAGCCGTCGTTGTCGACGAGATACACCTCCTTGCCCTCTTCCACGTCGTATTCGACCGGGAGGACGACCACGTTCTTGTTGAGGTCGTAGCCGAAGATGGCCAGGCCCGGGCAGTGGTTGACGCACTGCATGCATCCGATGCACTTGTCGTAGTCGACCACCGGCGTGGTGTTGGTCGAAGCCTTGGTGATGGCGCCTTGTGGGCAGCTGAACGAGCAGGGGTTGCAGGCGAATCCGTAGAGACAGTCGAGCTGCACGAAGGGCTTGGCCATCATGCGCTCCTTGCTCGGGAGGTTGGGTTCCTGCAACACACGCACCGGACGCTGTTGCGAGTCGATATATTGTCTCGAGATCTCGAGATATTCGTCGTAGTTGTAGCGCACGCCGAGGTTCTGGGCCACCTCGAAGGCAGCCTGCTTGCCCCGCAGCACCGCGCTGGTGCCCTCGCCGATACGGACGGCGTCGCCGCAGCCGTAGGTGTTGAGGCCAAACACCTGCTTGCCCTTGGTGAGCAGCTGGTCGTCGGGGACGAGGCCGGTGCAGATGTTGATGATGTCGATGTCGTAGAGGATCTTCTCGGTACCCGGGATGGGCTTGAAGTTCTCGCATTCGGCGATGACCGCACCGACGATGCCCGTATGGTCTTCGTTCGGGATGGCCTTCAGCAGCACATGCGAGGTCATGATCGGGATGCCCAGACGACGAACACGGTTGGCCTGGACGGGGAAGCCTCCCTCGTGGTCCATGCCTTCGATGATGGCCTTGATGGTGGCACCCGCCTGCATGCCCTGATACGAGGTCAGGTAGCCGATGTTGCCGGCACCCACGGTGAGCACCTTCTTACCCAGCAGCGTATGCTCCTGGTTCATCATCTTCTGGAAGACGGCCGCGGTGTACACACCCGGCACGTCGTCGTTCTCGAAGGTCGGCATGAAAGGCACGGCACCCGTGGCCACCACCAGATGCTCCGCGTCGACGTAGCTGATCTCCTGGGTCACCACATTCTTCAAAGCGATGCGTTTGCCTTCCAGCAAGTCCCACACCGTGGTGTTGAGCAAGATGCCCTCCTCGCTGTCGCCCGCCAGGGTCTTGGCGATGTCGAATCCACGCATGCCACCGAATTTCTTTTCTTTCTCAAAGAAGAAGAACTGGTGCGTCTGCATGTTGAACTGGCCGCCGATATGGGCGTTGTTGTCGATCACCATGTTGGGGATGCCCAGCTCACGGAGCTTCTCGCGACAGGCCAGGCCCGCGGGGCCGGCGCCGATGATGGCGACGGTCGTCTTATAGATCTTCACTTCGCGTTGCGGGTTTTCGGAAGCTTCAGGTTGATAGTCCTTGGGGATTTCGCGCACTTCCTTCACACCGTCGACGAGGGTGATGCAGATACGGCGGATCTTGCCGTCCACCAGCATCTCGCAGGCGCCGCACTTGCCGATGCCACATTCGAGGCTCCGGTTGCGTCCTTTGAGGCTGTGGCTATGGATGGGATAACCGGCTTGATGAAGGGCGGCGGCGATGGTCTTGCCCCGCTGACCGCGCACGGTCTTGCCTTCATATTGGAATTCGACCAGGTCTTCCTGAGGGATGTCCAAGATAGGGTGTTTCTCGATCTTATACATAGGGATTTGTGTTTGTGTTCCTTTAAGAGGCACAAAATTAAATATTAATCTTAAAAAAGGTATCGATTGGTTTTATTTTTCAAAAAAAAGAATGGCCACGTCTCTCGACGCGACCATTCGAAACAAACAATGAATATAATTACAAATGATCTTGTTTTACTTTTTGCGTTTACGGACCAAGTAGGCGGCGCCCAAGCCGGCCAACAGCAGGATGCCGTTGCCCAAAGGAGCCACTTTCCATTGGTCTCCGTCAAAGTTTTGCATGGGAACCATCACACCGAATTCCTCCGCATCCCGGGTGGCACGGTTGTGGTTGACGTCCTCGTCGGTGATGATCACCTGCGCCAAGGCGCTTCCGACTGTCAAGAAGAGTACAGCCATGATTGCGATTAGTCTCTTTTTCATCTTATATCTCGTTTTTGTTGATTCAACATTGCTTTTCTCTTCTGTACTTTACTTCACCACGATCTTCTGCGTCATGGCCCTGTTGCCTTCGCTCAGGCGCATCATGTACACGCCGGCGGCCACGCCGTCGAGTTGCAGGCGGGTCTGTTCGCCGCTCACACGCTCCGTGCGCAGCACGCGGCCCGTCACGTCGATCACGTCGAGCTGGCCCTTGCCGGTCACGATCCAGTCGTTGCCGTCGAACCACGCGAACCCGCCGTCCTCGCCGTTGAGCTCGTCCACGCCGGTCACGTTGAAGGTGATGTAGAAGCGTGCCGCATAGTCGTCCACGCTACCCTCGAAGGTGTAGTGGTCGGTCGTCAGCATGTTCGTACGCGTGCCCGTGAGGTTGTCCACCAGGATCAGGTTGGTGAAGGTGCCGTGCATCGTCTGCCACGTCAGCGTGAACGTGCCGTCTTCCATCGTACGGAAGTGCACCGGCACACGCTCGGCGTCTTCAGGAGTGAACAGCAGGCCATAGTTGCCGCCATCGTAATGGGCGTACAGCTTGAAGTTGGCGTTACGCAGACCATTGACCTTATAGGCGCCACCCAACTCGGGACGGTGCAACTCTACGATGGCGAGGTCGCGGTTGCCGCTTTGGCTCTCCACGTAAAGGTTCACCACGGGGTAGTTCACCGGGGCGCCGCCACGGAAGTAGGATGTGCCGTTCGAGGTCGCGGTAGCCATCTGGTCATAGTCGAAGGTCATCGTCTCGCCCTCCTCGGTATAGACGAAGAACGCCTGATGCGGATGGATGTACTTCGACAGGATGGCCGGGTTCTCCGAGGCTTCGCTCACGTAAGGCGCATACACGCCGTTGTCGGCATCGTAGCCATACACCGTCTTACCCAGCTGGGCGATGTCGAGATAGGCCTGATAGGGGTTGCCCACAAGGTTCCAGCCATAGTCCTTCGAAGGATCGTTGCCCTCGTCGGAAGCGGTATGGGTAAGGGTGATATCCACATCCTTGTTGTTGAGCACACCCGTGTTGCTCATATAGCTGTCTTGGCTGATGGCCATCATATAGCCGCGGCCGGCCGTGAGTTTTTCTGAAGTCTGCTCCGTACCCGTGTATTCGATATTGTCGTGCGGCTCGTCGTAATGCCAGTGGTTTTCGGCGCTACGCTTGAAGTTGATCCAGTGGTACTGGGGCTCGAAGTAGGTGTAGAAGTCCCAGGTGACCGCATCGTCAGCCTTGCTGCCGTTGGTCATGTTGGGGAAGTAGCCGTTCTCGATCTTGTCCCAGTCGGCGGGTTTACCATAACCCGTGAGGTTTTCGCCCGACTTGTAGCTGACACCAAAGGTGGCGTCGGCCAACGGCGTGGACATCAGGTGCCAGTCGTAGGTCAGGTCACCGCCAAAGTAGTCAGTAGCCGACTTGCTTGAGTTGTCGAAGGTGACACCCACGGTGGCGTTGATAGCCGCCTTGGAACTTGCCTTTTGCAGCAGAACAGCATCCTCATGGATGAAGAGGTTGGCGTTGCCAGAACCATTCACCACATCGGTGGCATTGCCATAGAGGAAGATGTTGGCCGCCTTGCCGCTATAGTTGGCGAACAAGGCATCGAGACCGTTGCTGAAGGTTTCGCCGGCTTCCGTATCCGGATCAAGATTATAGGCGCTGTAGCGCAGCACCTTGCCATCTTCGTCGGCATAGTTGCCCAAGCAGTTGTCTTTCGGGAAGGCCAGGATGGGCAGGTCGCCGTTGAGGGTCGTAGTGAGCGGACGGTTCCAAGTGCTGTAGCCGTATTTTGAACTATCCGCAACATATTGGTTCAGCACGCTCAACAAGCCGTTCCAAACCGGAGTATGCAAGTTGTTATAGGTGATGTCTTCGTGATTGGCGTATTGGTTGCCCGAAGCCGTCACCAGGTTGTCGTTGTACAGGTAGCCGAGGGCTTTACGGTCCTTGACGGAAGCGAAGTTGCCACTCTTGACGGGAGCCACGTTGCTCGCGTCTGAACCCACGTAGTTGCCCGCCTTGCTGGCGTAGCAGTAGGTGATGGTGCCGAGGTTGGTGTTGGCAAAGGCCGGGAAGTCTTGCGTGCCGAGGTTGACATAGCAGTTCTCCACCTTGCAGCCCGCTTGGTTCGCACCTACCAAGCCGCCCATCTTCGTGGAACCGGTCATGGTGGCGTTGGCGAAGCTGTTGTAGAGGTTGCCGCCGTTGGTGCCGACGAGGCCGCCCATGACAGTTGCCGTGGCACCGGTCAAGTCGTTAACCGCGAACGAAGAGTGGATAGTACCACTTTCGACTTTACCCACCAAGCCACCCAGGTTGACCGTGTTGTTGCCGCCTTGGATGGAACCGGCCCCCTCCACGTTGCTGATGTTGGTGGTCTTGACGACACCGGCCACCGAACCCATGTTGGCCGAGTTGGCCTCGAACGAAACCAGCGCCATCACGTCTTGGATGGTAGCTCCTTCGGTATTTCCAAACATACCCATGTAGTCCAGTACCAAGGAGCTGCGCATGTTCTCGATAAGGTGGCCGTTGCCCTTGAGGGTGCCCTTAAAGGGCGTGGTCTGAGTACCAATCGGGACCCAGATGCTCTCGTACATGTCGAGGTCAGCCAGGATGTTGACGGTCTTGCCCGCGAAGTTGTTGGCGGTGCAACCATTCTCACCGTTGACCAACGAGATGATCCAAGCAAACTGGTATTGGGTTTTAATGTCGAAATTGGTGACCTCACTGATGTCGTCGGGGTAGATCCAGCCACCTTCCTCGGTGGTGGGCTTGTGGTCTTGCAAGGTCACCCAGGTACCCACCCAGTAGAGGTACTTAGGATCGGAATACTTCTCCAATTGATACTTGCCACCGTCGTGGTAGATGACGCTGTTGGGACGGACGTAAGGCGTCTCGAGCCATTCCACATCCTCGTCCACATTGACCACACGGGTATAGGCTCCGTCGATATCTGCCGTCAGGGTCTTGGTGACACCGATCTTGGCCTTGGAACTCAAGGCGCCATAGGCATCGTTTGCGGCCGCCGTGCCAAGGGTAATCACTTTGTCGGCAGCGGTAAGATAGACGTTGTTCTGCACCTCGCCCTTGTAGTTATCAATGATCTGGACGTCGTCAGACACCACCAATGTACCGGCCATGTACACGCCGCCACCATTACCCGTGGTCAGGTTATCCTTGATTTGGGCATCCTGGTTCATCATCAGCTTGCCGCCTTCGGCCACGTTCACAGCAGCGCCGTTGACGCTGCTGCTGTTGTTGTTTGTCAGCATGGAACCCATAGAAAGCTCAAGGATGCCGTCTTGGGCCACGGTGACCAGGGAGGCAGTAGCGGTGACCGTGTGGGGGCCGCCATTGGGATCCGTGGTGTGCGTCTCCACTGCTCCCGAGGTAGGATTGATGATTTGATAGGAGGTCTTTCCGTCATTGTAGTAACCGTCGAGGGTGATACCCGTCATGGTCATGTGGTTGGTGACGTTGACCAAAGTTCCTTTGTAGGATTCGTTGTTCTCATTGTCGATGATGCTGGCCGTCGATGACGACAGTTCGTGACCGCCGTTATAACGGTAAATGACGACGTTGTCATACTTCAAGCCGTTCCAATCGAGCTGTTTGTCGGCGGTAACCAAGTTGACGATGTAAATTTCGTCACCCGCCATATAGCCGCACCGGTTGAAGATGGTGCTCAGTTGCTTGGCAGCCTGGTCAGGGTGTTTGGCATCATTGGCGTTGGAGCCGTGGATACCATCCAGATAGAACCGGGTGCCCTGGCCACGACGCCACACTTCCACGACGATGGTCAAGGGTTGATTGGTCACCAGGTTGCCGTTGGCATCCTTATAGTTGTCGAAAGTGAAGTGGAAGGTCAGCTCGCCAATCTTCTCTTCGGTGGAGACGGTCTTCGATCCGTCATAGTGCAAGGTGAAGTCGATGGCAAACTCCTGACGACCGCCCGTCTCACCGATAGGATCCGCCGTCGGACTGGGATCGGTCAAGGTCATCGGGTAGGCATCGCTTTCGGTATAGTCGCCGGCGCCATTCCAGCCGTCGGTGTTGTCGTAGTTGAAGCTCGCGGCATAGCCTACGGCATAGTTGTTCAAGTTATAGAATTGGTCGTCGGTACCGCCACGGGGGATCAAATTGCCGCCCGTGCCCGCTACAGGTTCATAGGTCACGCTGTTAAGTTTGAACTTGGCGGCCACACCCGCAGTATAAAGATTGCTACTGAAGGCAGGCAATACCACCTTGGCGGTGTAGGTGTCAGAGGTGCTGCCCTTGCCCTGCATGATGGCGTAGAGTTGGGTGGTGAACACCTGTTCAATGGTAGAGGAGGTGGCCACGGCCAAGGAAACCTTCACGCGGTCCACGACATTGCCACTGGCGTCTTTCTGTACCAGGACGATGGTCGAAGGATCCCAGGTCATGTTGGAACTCAACTTATCGTAGTAGGTGAGGCGGAAGACCACCTGAGGCTCCTTGGTGTTGTCCGATTTGCTGAACTTGGTGTCGGCGCTGGCCAGGTTGTTATCCGATTCATAGCAGATGATATAGTCGCCGCCGGACAAACCCGTGGAAGGCAGGATGACCAAACCGAAGTTGACATCGACACCCTTCTTCATCTCGGTAAGGGTTTCTTCAACCCAACCCTGGGACTTCCCGCTTATTTGCTGATCAGTCGTATCACTGTAATACATCCAGTCGTTGCCCGAACCGGTTTCACGTGCCGCGTTCCACATGAGAACGTCGGCACCATAATCGATGGTAGTGGCATCGCCATTGGTCTCGAAGCAGTAGTAGTTGGCCGGATCACGGAAGGCGGGCAGGGTGATGGTCACGTCCACCGTCTTCCACACGTCGGTACCCGTGGCGTGGGCGTCAAAGATGCCCTCACGGTAGTGCTCGTTGCCACCGTCGCGCCAGATACGGAAGTAGGTCTCGCCGTTACGTACAGTATGGTTTTCGTAAGCCATCTGGACACCCGTGATGTTTTCTCCGTTGGAACCGTCCAGCGCATACGTGTTCTTGGCGCTGTCGTAGCTCACCCAGCCGCCGTCGTTGCGGTTGTCGTAATTCTCATCGTTCATTTCAAACTGAGCCTTTGTTTCCCAACGCGGACGGGCGTAGGCGCAGGTGGCATCGGCGGCAGCGTTGCTCACCATCATGTGGGTGTATCCAATGACAGGGCCGAACTGGCTATCGTATTTCACCTCGATGTAGTTACCGCCGTTGACACGTACCTGGTTATTGCAGGTGGCCAGGTCGTCGGGCATGATCACCGAATAACCAGTAAGGGTCGGGGTGGTGGAGGCATAGACATCGGCGCAGCTCATGCTGCGGAAGTTGGCGATTTCCGCCACCGGCGAGTTCAGGAAGAGGCCGCTGCCGTTGACAACTCGCACGCCTTCGGGGTCGCTGTCGGTAACAGTGCTGTTGCCGATCTCGTAGATGGCATATTTTTCGGTTTGGTTCATGTTGTTGACACGACCTTGTCCCGTGAAGTTAAGGTTGGCGTTGTCGAAGATCAGCACCTTGGCAAACTGGATGGAGTAGAGCGTACGGGTGGCCTCGGCAGGCTGGTTGCCTTCTGCATGGCCGTATTCGCGGACGATGATGGTACGCTCCTGCTTGCCGGCGTGGCACGAAGTACCGCAACCGAGGATTGAGCCACCGATATTGAAGTATTGGGCGTTGGTTGCCTGATGTGTCGTAGTTTCGTAGTTGGTGCCGTCCACATAGATGTTGGAGTTGCCCGACACCGTGTTGCCGCCGAACTCGCCATTGAAGGTACCCCAGTCGCCGCCTGCCCACACGCTACCGGTGATGCTCAGGGTCTTCACGCCAAAGGTGATGTCTGATTGGGTCAGGTGGTAGGGAGCCTTCTCGATGGCGTCCTTGCCCAGGAAGATATACACCGATCCGAAGGTGTTTCCGAAGTATCCTGCGGCATAGACGTTCTCGTCGATGATACCGCCGCTGATGTTGGTGACGCACATCTGTGCTGTGGCCGTACTGGTTCCAAAGCTGCTGTTGGCCAACGTGGTGTTGTTGCCATCGTTGGCGTTGCGGGAGCCGCCATACACGTTGCCATAGACGTGACCGCCCGTCATGTTGACGGTACGCAGACCGGTGACGAACACCTTTTGCTGTTCGCCATAGGCGCCGCCAAACACGTTGCCACGGACGATGCCGCCGCTGAGGTTGACGGTAGTGGCCACCTGCGAGGTGCCCATTTTACCGCCGCCATACACGTCGCCTTTCACCTCGCCGTTGCTCATGTTGACAGTCGATTTGTAGTTGGCGTTATTAGCTCCGCTCTGTGCATAGGCCACAGTGCCGTTTTCACCGCCGCCATATACCGATCCGGCAATGGCGCCGCCACTGATGGCAACCGTGGTGCTTCCACCGATATTGGCGCTGGCACCCGTGGCGCTGGCAACGCCCTTACCGGCACCATAGACGTCGTTCATCGTGCCACCACTCACTGCGACGGAAGTGCTGCTCGTCACCGAGCCTTCCTCGCCGCCGCCATAGACGTTGTTGTTGACGGTGCCGCCACTAACAGTGACTTGGGTATTGGCACCAATGATGGTACTGGCACCCAGGCCGCCACCAAACACATTGGTGGTTTCACCACCGCTCATGGTGACATGGCTGTTGGCAACCGTACCGGTAGAGTTGGAACCGCCGTATACGTTGCCGTCAACGGTGCCGCCTGTGACATAAACATATGTGTTGGGGATGGTCGTACCATTACCATAAGAACCTCCAAAAACGTTTTCACCAACACTGCCACCAATAATATAGACATTAGAAGAATTGGTAATATAACCATTGTAGCCACCTCCATAGACATTGGTTTTAACTTTAGCATTATCAGAAACTACAACATTAGAATTGATAACACTAGCATTTTGAGGAGCATTATTTCTAAACACGCCTCGTCCTGCACCAAAAACCTGACCACCTGCTGTGGTATTAACAGTTACAGGATTATCGCCACCAATAATAGAATTACCACCCACATAAATGTATGAATTACCATTAGTGTGGCCATCCATACCATTATCACCAGTACCATTACATCCACCGGCAATCCAACCACGAATGGTACCACCCGTAACAATAATTGCTCGGCTACCAGGGGCGGGGTTATCTGCTGCACCTCCAAAAATACTACCATTGAATGTACCGTCTTTGATTCTTACTTTAAAAGTAGGGATCGTCATATCGGATGGGACATTACCATTCGTACTGGTGCCGCGGCCACCATTCATACTACCGAATTCACCGCCTTCAACAGTGACATGACGTAAGCCAGGATAAGTATCGCTACCACTTTGGTTCTGACCACAATAGAAAGATTGATTGTAGAGTCCGTTACCACCATTGCTCCAAGCACTTTTTTGGTATTCACCACTCTTAATGGTAAGATCAAAAGTTTTGTGTGTTAAGTTTGAATTACTAGTGAAGTGAACTTGTTCTGAATAGAACAAACTAGCAATAGTTGGGTTATTACCTGTAGTACCGGGAGACACTTGCAGATTACCATTTGTACCCGAAGCTCTGTCATAATCGCAACCCAAAATAGACTTTATTGTAACTTGACTCGATACCGTAGTATTTGTACCGGTTCTAACAAAAGCCAGTCGAGTAAACAATCCACTTTCCATACGAATAGTATAAGACAAAGCTGTATTTGCATTCACATTAGCCCTGATGCCTTGCACCAAATTGGCAGCCCTGTTGGCAATCACCCCTTGATTGTTTATGTTGGCAAGTCCACGTCCGAAACAGAGATAATGATTGTTTGCGGTAAATGTGTTACCATCATTAAGATAGATGTACTCGAACTTGGTATCCGCTGCCAGAGCACCATCGTTATTAAAAGAACACGTCCTAGTCACAACTGTTCCCGAGCCATCGGGATTGAGGCAAGTGATGGTGGCAGGACGGTTGTTGGCCGTATTGCCGACATTGCCTTGCACCACTACAAAGTTACGCTCGTAGGCTCTATGTTCGCCATTGGCATCGGCAACATAGTTGTTGTTACCTGCATTATTAAGGTTAGCAATGGTGGTGAACACAAAAGCTCTTGCCCAGACGGCTTCAAACTCCACTTCCATACCGGTCTCGGCAGAAGTGGGTTGGAAGGTGATTTCCGTTTCAGCAATGATAAGATCACCAACGTTTTTGCCACTGATGGCACCACCTGTCACACTCTTGATGCGCCATGCATAGAAACCCGTGTAATAGAGTGTGTTGCCCGAGGTAAAGGTGGGACGTTTGCTGAAGGGGTTGGGGATCAGGATGTACGAGTAGTTTGTTCCTGTTCCTTCTGGATTGTCGTTCTCAAGGGTCTTCAGATAAATGAACTGGTTGGCTGCCTCTGAAGCACTCACTTGCACACCTGTGGCATTGGAAAGATTTCCAGAAGGCGTCGCTGAAGTACTGGTGTACATCTTACCATTGCCCAAATAGGTAATCTTCACATCGGTGGGGTTCAAGCTATGCACGGGTTGGTTGCCGTCACTGTAGTAGCTCCAGGTGTGGGGCTCACGGTCGTCGAGGAAAACCACACCGCCATAGACACCATTGCCGGCAGCGGGCACATAGACCGCCGAGCCGAGTGCAGAGTCTTCATAGCCAGTGCTGCCGTAGGTAGCGTAGGCATAAACCGTGGTACCAATGGCCAAGGCCTCGGTGGTTACCGTCGTGGTGCCTGATGCGCTGGAAGTAGTGGGTTGAGTGCCATCCGTCGTATAGTAAATGGTGGCTCCCTGCAACGAACAGCTGATGGTGGCCTTGCCTTCGCTGTCGAAGACGATGGTAGGCGTGGGCACCGTCACGTTGCCGAATGTTTTAGACACCACCGCAGAAACTGAGTTGGGGCAGTTTACCGCCACCGTTACAGCCTTGAAGGTGGTGTTGGGCGTGTGCCATTCAAAACTGAAACCCGTTGTACTTTTAGTGAGCAAGGTACCGTGGGTGGCCGAAGGTGCAGTACCGTCGGTAGTATAGCGGATGTTATATGTCTCTTTGATGGTATGGGGCACCGAAGGCGGGGTGATGGTCACTGTGTTACCCTCGATCTTGATGGTGGGTTCGTCGGGAACAGGACGCTGGTCAGAATGGTGAAAGGTATAGGAACCCGTGACACTGGCCGTTTCGTCCTTGACGACGATGGTCCTCACCAGCACGCTGGCATCCTCATCATCCAAGTCGATAGAGAAAGGATTGTCATAAGGAGTGGCTTCCGAAAGTGGGTCGAAAGGATCGGCATCATTCCCGTCGGTAGAATAATACATCTGTCCACCCAACACCGTGTTGTACAACATCACATAGTCAGAGCATTCTTCCTTAGCAATAATGGGGGGCTGCATCGTATAGCTAAGCGGGCTGGTCACCTTGGCAGCCCATCCTTCGTCACGATAATTGCCGTCCGAAACGAACTTAAAAGTGATGGGTCCATTGGTCGTTATGGTGAACGGAGCCACGATGGTACCCGTGAGGTCGGCGATCAGCTTGTCGGCATCATCTTCTTCACCGTCATATACGTAAAGATGATCGTTGTTGATTCGAAGGCTGTACTGCCCGATATCGAAGTAATCGTCACCATCGTTGTCCCAAGCGATAAACTGGCTGAACTCAACTTGGATGGGAGCGTCGCCGTTCTTGAACACGATGGTGGCGTTCTCGTTATGGCTGTACCATTTCTCCCAGTTATAAGAGCCGTCGGTTGACGAAGGACCGCCCGAGTCGTAGAAGTTGACGTAACCGTTGGCGGGTACGTTCTGCGTACCTGGATGCATGTACACATTGGTTTGGGCTTGAACGATCATTCCCATAAAAAGGAAGAGGATCAAGGCGAACGCTACTTTGTAGCGACCATGGTAAAGGATGGTAGATTTCATGATCATGTTTTTGTATTCAATTATTCAATATTTTCGGTGGAATCATCCATAATAAACGGACAAAATTACATATATTTTACGCATGGTTAAAATATTTAACTAATTTTTTTTAGTCAAAACAACTTTTCCATAAAAAACGCGACCCTGCCTCACGGCGGGGTCGCGTGAATCATACAAAAGAATAAATGAATACAATTCAGCGGCAAGGGATGCCCCCGAGGGCGACTGGACCGTCGCCCTCGGAAGCGTTCACCCGCCTTGTGGGTTTATTCCTCCTTGCGTTTGCGAACGAGGTAGGCGGCGCCCAAGCCGGCCAGCAGCAGGATGCCGTTGCCCAAAGGAGCCACTTTCCATTGGTCTCCGTCAAAGTTTTGCATGGGAACCATCACACCGAATTCCTCCGCATCCCGGGTGGCGCGGTTGTGGTTGACGTCCTCGTCGGTGATGATCACCTGCGCCAAGGCGCTTCCGACTGTCAAGAAGAGAACAGCCATGATTGCGATTAGTCTCTTTTTCATCTTATATCTCGTTTTTGTTGATTCAACATTGCTTTTCTCTTCTGTCCTTTACTTCACCACGATCTTCTGCGTCATGGCCCTGTTGCCTTCGCTCAGGCGCATCATGTACACGCCGGCGGCCACGCCGTCGAGGTGCAGGCGGGTCTGTTCGCCGCTCACACGCTCCGTGCGCAGCACGCGGCCCGTCACGTCGATCACGTCGAGCTGGCCCTTGCCGGTCACGATCCAGTCGTTGCCGTCGAACCAGGCGAACCCGCCGTCCTCGCCGTTGAGCTCGTCCACGCCGGTCACGTTGAAGGTGATGTAGAAGCGTGCCGCATAGTCGTCCACGCTACCCTCGAAGGTGTAGTGGTCGGTCGTCAGCATGTTCGTGCGCGTGCCCGTGAGGTTGTCCACCAGGATCAGGTTGGTGAAGGTGCCGTGCATCGTCTGCCACGTCAGCGTGAACGTGCCGTCTTCCATCGTACGGAAGTGCACCGGCACACGCTCGGCGTCCTCGGGCGTGAACAGCAGGCCGTAGTTGCCGCCATCGTAATGGGCGTACAGCTTGAAGTTGGCGTTGCGCAGGTTGTCAATCTTACGCACACCACCCAACTCGGGACGGTTGAGCTCGACGATCGCCAAGTCGCGGCTGCCCGCCTCGTTCTCCACGAAGAGGTTCACCAACGGGAACATCGGTTGCGTCTCACCACGGAAGTGAGAGACGCCGTTTTTGGTAGCAGTGGCCATTTCATAGGTAAATGCTGTCTTGGCAGTCTTTTGCTCATATTCATCCTCTTTTCCGCCATCGTTACCGCTATTGGCGGGATATGATGCTGCATAAGCCTCATCGATCACCGCAAAGAAAGCTTGGTGCGGGTGGATGAACCGAGAGGGGATGACTGTATTGACCGAGGCATCCGTCGTGTAAGGACCATAGGTACCATTATCGGCATCATAGACGTAGAAACTTTCGAGACCAGTCTTGTCGGAAACCACTTCCAAATCCAAGTAGGCCTGATAGGGGTTGCCGATCAGGTTGCTGCCCCAGTCTTTGGTGGGCTCGGTATCGCTGCTCTGGTCGCCCGACAAGGTCAGTGTGATCTCCACAACACCATTGTTCAGCGTACCCGTCTGGTTGAGGTAGCTGTCCTGGCTGATGGCCATCATGTAGCCATGACCAGGGGTGAAGATTGTTTCGTTGGTATACAAGATCTGATCATGCGGCTCGTCATAGTGCCAGTGGCTATCGGAACCACGTTTGAAGTTAATCCAGTGGTACTCGGGCTCATAGTATGTATAAAGATCCCAAGTGACTGCAGTTTGACCCAGCAAACCATTGGGCATGTAGTTACCCTCCATAGTCAAAATGTTGGCTGGTGCACCATGTGCAGCCTGGCTACCATATGTGGTACCCATCGGTGCATCGGCCAGCGGCGTGGACATCAGGTGCCAGTCGTACTCGAGCGGGGTGCCGAAGTAGTCGCTCGCAGCCTTGCACGAGTTGTCGAAGGTGACGCCCACGGTGGTATTGATGAAGTTAGCCTCGTTGGCCTTGGTACCGTTATTCTGTTGCTTCTGCATCAGCACGGCGTCTTCGTTGACCGTGACATTGACATTGGCGGTAGGCACGTTCTCGACATTGATAGCGTTGCCATAGAGGAAGATGTTGGCCGTTTGGTCTTTGTAGGCGACCAGCAAGTTGTCGAGGCCGTTGTTGGTTTGAACGTCATTTTCAATCTCGTCGCAGGCACTGTAACGCAGCATCTTGCCGTCGGCGGTGGGCTGGTTGCCCAAGCAGTTGTCTTTCGGGAAAGCCAGGACGGGCAGGTCGCCGTTGAGGTCTTGGGTGATCGGGCGGAACCAAGGCGTGTAAGTGAGGCTTGTGGTGCTCTTGGCATCCACCCACTGGTTCAGCGTGCTGACCAGTCCAGGCCATGTAGCAATCTTACCTCCGTCATAGAAGATCTTGCTTCTGATATAGGTGGTGTCAGCAGTCTGAGCAGTCACCTTGTTGTCGCCGTACAGATAGCCGAGTTCCTTGCGATCCATCACCACATCGTAGGTTCCGTGACCGGTAGGAGCCACATTGCCTTCGGTAGCGCTCACGAAGCTTTCTGTACCCTTGGCGGCATAGCAGAACTTAATGGTGCCCTTGTTCGTGTAGGCAAAAGCGGGTCCCATCGGGTTGATCACATAGCAGTTTTCGACGGTGCAGCCCTGGTTGTTGACACCCACCAGGCCGCCCATGGTCGTGGCCGCGTTACCCGTACCCAAAGTGACGTTGGCGTAGCTGTTGTAGAGGTCGGCAGTGTAGTTCGTGACAGTCGTCTGTTGCGTTTCCTCGTCAACCACCTCCTTCACGCCACCCATGGAACCGACCAAGCCGCCCATCACGGTGGTGGCTTTCTCGGCCGTCATGTTGTTCACCGCGAAGCTGGAATGGATCACCGGTTTTGTGGTGATGTCATCGCTCGTGGAGGCCAAACCGACCAAACCGCCCATATTCAACGTATTGTCCTTTCCGACCAAGTCTCCGGCAGCTTCCACGTTCGACAAGGTGCCGCCGATCATCGTTCCGATGAAGGAGCCCTTGTTGACCGAGTTGCCGTCGAATACCACTTTGGCTACCACATTCTGGATCGTAGCGCCTTCCGTCACGCCGAACATACCGGCGTTGTCGTTCACCAAAATGCTGTGGACACCCGTAATGACATGTCCGTTGCCCTCGAAGGTTCCCTCGAAAGGCGTGCCGGCGTTGCCGATCGGCACCCAGATACTGGCAGACATGTCGATGTCTTTGAGGATGACCGCATTCGCATCTTCATGGACGTCAGCACCGTTCAAGCCGTTCACATAACTGATCAGCCATGCCAGTTCTTGAGCCGTGCTGATCTTGGAAGGATCAAAGTCGTTGGCATCATAGTCATCCACCTCGTCGCTCTCGTAATTCGGGTTCCAGTATTGCACCGTCACCCAAGTGCCGATCCAGTAGAGGTATTGGGGATCGTTGTACTTCTCTAGCTGATACAATTCGCCGTCGTGGAAGATGACGCTGTTCGGCGAGTCGTTGAACGGCACTTCAAGCCAGGCAATGTCGTTACGGTCTTCCACATAGACCACTTGGGTGTAACCGTCCACATCGCCATACAGGTCCTTCGTGACACCGATTTTAGGAGTCATGACCATAACAGGATACTCTGTTGTCGTTGTCGTTGACTCAGTATGGTTCGCATTGGTCCAATATAAGGGCTGACCTTGTCCGTTCACCTTTTGGATTTCTTGTTTCACTAACGGGCCAAACTCGTCTTCGACCGTGGTTCCGATCTGGATGACCTTGTTGGCAGCCGTCAGGACGACATTGTTGTCTTCTTCCTCTTTCTTGTTTTCCCAAATCTGGATGTTATCGGAGACAATCATGGTTCCTGCCATGTAAACACCGCCGCCATCGCCCGTCGTGACATTGTTGGCGATGATGGCGTCCTTGTTCATCATTAGCATGCCACCGTCGTTCACCGCCACAGCGCCACCATTGGCCGTGGTGTTGTTTTCCTGAAGCATGGCACCATTGGACAGCGTGAGGGTACCGCCGCTAGCAACCGTAATCAACGGAGAGGTGGATTCAACACCGGCATCATCCACTTTGGATCCGGACGCAACCGGTCGGGGATGGCTTGACTTGTGGCCGTCAAGGATGATGTCGCGGATCTCCATCTTGCCCTTTTGCTTCACATTGACCAGATTGCCCTTATGTGCTATGTTATCGGGATTGCCAACAATCACGCCGGGAATCATGACAGGATAATCCGTTTCTGTTGTCGTTTGTTCTTCATGGTTCTCATCGGTCCAGTACAGCAAGTGGCCATCCTCATCCTTTGCCTGGGTCTGAGACAAAGCATGGCCGCCCGGATAGCGGTAGATGGTGACTCCGTTGTATTTGGTGCCGCTCCATTCCAGCTCGTCGGACACATCCACAGTATTGACCACATAAATGATGTCGCCCGGCAAGTAGCCGCAACGGTTGTAGATGGTGCTCAACGCCAAGACAGCCTTGTCGGGATAGCGTGCATCATTGGCGTTGGAGCCATGCTGGCCATCCAGGTAGAAAGCGGCGCCCTTGCCACGACGAATCACATGTACCTTGATGACCAAGTTCTTGGTTGTGGATCCATAAGTTGGTTCACCAGTATTAGGATCCGTACCAGTCTGCACCTTGACGTTGTCGTAGGTGAGGTTGAAGGTCAGCACACCCAAGCGAGGCTTGTCATCCGTATAGGTAATGTCTCCCTTATAGGTCAAGCGGAAGTCGAAGGCGAAGGGCTCACGACCGCCGTTCTCACCCAAAAGCAGGCCATTGGCATTGGCGTTGGTCTTCGAGTCATGGAAGCCCGTCGAAGTGCCGTTCCAACCGTCGGTGTTGTCCTCGTTGTTGGCGGCTGAAATCTCCATGGCAAAGTGGTTGACGTCATAACCGCCGCCACGGGAAATCCAACTGCCCGCCGTCGCATCGTTGCCCGTCTCGGGAGCGAAGGTGACGCTCTGCAACTTGAACTGCGAGAGGTGCTCGGCCAGCGGGTCGTAGATCTCAAAAGTGGGCAGCACCACCTTGGCGACGTACTCGTCGTTCGGCGAACCCGTGCTGTTCATGACGGCATAGGTCTGGGTGACGAATTCACGGTCGATGGTCGTGGCCACGTTGATGGTGACGGCAATCTTCACGATGTCCGTCTCCTTGCCGTTCTTATCGACCTGCACCAAGGTGATGTACATGGGATCCCAGGTCATGTTGGTGCTGATCAGGTTGGAATAGGTGAAGCGGAAGGTCACCTCGGGGTTCTTCTCGAAGTCACCACAGGTGAACTTGTTCACCGTTTCGTAATTGGGTGCAGTACCGGAAACCTTGGCCAGGAAGGCGTCCGACTCGTTGCTCACGATGAGCGGATCGCCGCTCATGGCGGTTCCCGCCATGGTCACCAAGCCGAAGTTGACATTGGGGTTGTCGCGCATTGCTTCCAAAGCCGTCTCCAAAGAACCTGTGGTTTGGGTTTGGTTCTGTTCATCGAAATGCACCCAGTTCTGAGTCGTGCCCGAAGTGCTGACAATGGCCGAGTTGTACATCATCACGTCGGAACCGTAGGCGATGGTCGTGTTGAGGCTGGGGGGCGTACCCGTGGTCTGGAACTTGAAGTAGCTGTCGGCGTCTCTCCATGCCGGCAACTTGACGCTCACATCCACATAGTCAAAGGTGTTCTGGCCGTCGGCAAGGATGTTGACCACGGCCTGACGCGTGCTATACACGCCACCGGCGCGCCAGATACGGAAGTACTGCTCGCCGTTCCTGGTCTGGTTCACGTGGTTCTCGTATGGCATTTGAACCAAGTCGCCCACCGTAGCACCTGTCTCCTCGTCATCATGCGAATTGCCATTGATGTCGAAGGTGTTCTTCTCGGCGTCGTAGCTGACAAAACCGCCATCCGATGAGTTGTCAAGATTGCTGTTAATCGGAGTGTCCTGACACTGCTTCGGACGGGCATAGGCACAGGTGTTGTCGGAAGTGCTCTCAGCCACCATCATGTGGGCGAAACCGTTCAACATACCGTAACCACCCGTGGTATTGTTGATCATCTTGTCGTGATAGACCTCGATGAAGTTACCGCCGTTCACACGGATCTTGTTGTCGGTATCGCTACCAGCGGCGCCAAGGCCATCATAACCAACAGGACTGTACGAAGCATCAGAGGCATAAACATCACCGCAAGTGGCACTCCAGAAGTCCTTGATCTGCGATGCGATGGCATTTAAGAACAGGGAGCTTCCGTTGACGATGCGCACGGTCTTGTCGAACGACACGAAGGCATATTTCTCTGTGGCGTCCAACGAGTAAATCTTGGCCTGACCGATGAAGTTGATGTGCGAGTTGTTGATGATCAGTGTGTCGGCACGCTGCAGGGAGTAGAACGTACGGGTTGCCTCGGTGAAGGGCTCCGGGAAGTTGTCGTTCTTGCTGCCGCTGCTGACGGCATGGCCATAGTTGCTCACATAGATGGCGCGGCCCTGTGTACCCGCATCGCACGAAGTACCGCAGCAGAAAATGCTACCGGCAATGTTCATATAGGTAGGTGCGTTCTCCGTGCTGGTCTCAGTGTTATATCCATCACCGTCCACATAGATGTCGGAATAGCCCGACACGGTGGCAGCACCGAACGAACCGCCCTGGAACTCGCCCCAGTCGCCGCCAGCCCAAACGTTGTGGTTCAGGCGGAGGTTGCCGGCCTTGTATTCGGTTTCGTTGTCTTCGCCAAAGCTCGGGGCGGCATGAGGCGCGTTGATAATGGCGTTCGTACCAATCATCACATACACCGAGCCGAAGGTCTTGCCGTAGTAGCCGGCGGCATACACCTGCTGGTCCACCTGGCCGGCGCTGATGTTGACCACCGAGCTGGTCTTGGTCTCAGTAGTGTTATATCCAGTGAAGGCCAAGGCATCGTTGGCGTTACGTGAACCGCCATACAAGTTGCCGAAGATACGGCCGCCCATCATGTTGACGGTATGCATACCGGCCACAAACACTTGGTTCGGGCTACCATAGGCACCGCCAAACACGTTGCCACGCACGTTGCCGCTCTCGATATCCACTTGGGTGTTGCCCGTGGTCTTACCCAACTTACCGCCGCCGAACACGTCGCCGCTGACAGTGGCACCGGCGATGGTAACAAAGGAAGCAGGCATAGGTTCGCCGGGGATAACCGAAGTGACCTTGGTAAAGGTGATGTTGTCCACCCAAGCACGGTCATCTCCAGTATCTGTGTTCCGATTTTTAGAATATCTCCACTCCAAAGTGTGGTTTCCAGCGGTAAGGTTGTAGGTATATTGAGCCCACGCAACAGTACCTGACCATCTTTGCACTCGATTGCCATCCACATAGAAGTTGAGATAATCATTATTAGATTGTGAGGATACTTTATAATAGAAGCTTATGGTTTGAGCAACCTCAAAATTATAAGTCATGGTGAAACTTGAGTTTGTGTTTGCAGCATGATAGTTAGTGGAACGGAAACAATAACTTCCACCTTGTGGTGAGGTTGTACTTCTTTCCCAAGCATAATTACCAGAAGAAGTAAGATACTCACTATAACTATTATCTTCAAAATCAATTGTAACAGATTCGGTATTGATTGTGGGATCTGTGATTCCAGCATACACGTCACCAGCTTCACCGCCGCCATACACATTGGCGATGGTGCCGCCAGTAACGTTGACATAGGTTTGGCCAGTAATCTGGGCAGTGGTGGTGCCACCTTGGCCGGCGCCAAACACATCCTTCATGGTACCACCACTCACGTTCACGAGCGTGTTGCCAGAAGAAACGGTACCCAAGGCACCGCCGCCGTACACATTATTATTAATGGTACCGCCTTTGACGTTCACTTCGGTGCCGCCGTTCATACGGGTTTGCGCACCCAAACCACCACCATACACATTCGTCATGGTGCCGCCTTCGACATTTACCGTGGCCTTGCCAGTAACATAGACGATGTTTGTTGTAGCCGAGCTGCCCTGAGCACCGCCGTAAACCGAACCGCCAATCGTACCGTCTTTAACTGTAATGGTATTGGCGCCGCCACTTCGCGACATGTTGGCACCGCCATATACGCTACCAGCAATATTCAACGTAGTACCTTTCACATAAACCACAGCATCGTCGGTGCAATAACCATTGTTACCACCGCCATAGACGTTACCGGCAGTTTGTGCCTCATCGGCTGCGACAACAAAGGATTTGACAACAGTGTATTTACCTTCACCCGTCCCATTAGAACCATATCCACCACCAAAAACACCAGCAGTGTTGGTCTGATTGGCTTTACCACCAAAATATAAATAGGTATTGCCATAAGTCTGGCCTCCACCATCATTTTGGTCGGTTCCGTAACAGCCGCCAGCAATCCAGCAGTTGAATGCACCACCTGTAATGATTGTCTTTCTGCTACCATGAGATTCCGCATACTGTCCTGAGCCATACAAATACTGACTAATATTACCACCCCTGATACGCATCTTAAGGACTTCCGTAGCATCCGCCACACCATAATCAATACCACCTGAAATACCACCTAAGAAACTACCACCCAGGACCTCAAGATATCGAGGAGTTGCCGTATTATACGAACTGCTTCTATTATCGTATCCCATATACAACTCTGTGTTAGTTGCTGTGGTTCCAAACGTACCGCTTAGCGCTATTACATTGATCTTAGAAGCTGCTTGAGTACAACTGACCTGATAGGAAGCTTCTACTGCACCTGCAATAATAAGATTGCTATTGGTTGTATTAGCACGATCATAGTCGCTACCAAGAATCATATTCCATGTAGCAGTAGAAGTAACACTGGCTTGAGAGCCGTAGAACAGATATGCGTTGGTATAACGACCACTTTCAATTCGCAGCGTAGAGCCGTTGATGTTGCCAGATGGGTTTTGGTAACCATACACCGCACTAGTCACGTTGTTGGTTCCATTGCCCACGCCACGGCCGATGTGCAGACTGTGGTTGTTACCGTTCAAACGATCAGCCGTCAGCGTCATATTCTCAAACTTTATATCGCCGCCGGCATCAAGTGAGCCAACCGAGAAACTGCTACTTGTCGCGACCGTACCATCAGGATAGCGGGACGAATAAGTAACAGGATAGGTATAGCTGGCCCATCCAGTCTTAAAGTTGCGTTCGTAGGCATTTTTATAGTTGCCATCGTTAGTTGCACGCTCGCTGGTGCTCGAGGCGTTCACCCAGGCCTTGGCCCAAAGGGCTTCGAATTCCACTTCGTTGCCTTTTGCGTTAGAAGTGACGAATTCAATGGTTTCGTCAGGATAGATGATATCACCAACATCCTTGCCATCAATGCTGATACCACCACCCAAGCTCTTCACACGCCAAGCGTAGAAGCCACGGTATTTTGCTGAGCTGGAAGAACCTGCATTGCTGCTAAACTTGATTTGATTACAATAACTGCCTCTCGTTCCAGTGTATGTAGTAGTGGAAGGAGTGTAATTAGTGCCATCACTTGTGACATATATGGATCTGTTTGAGCCAGCGTTATAGGTATAACATTGCATGGCACTGGACTGCCAACCATTTGTATTATCATCTACAGCAACAATCAAATTACTTGTTCCATTGTACTCGAAAGGTGTGTCAAGAGTAATCTCTGTCCAACCACTAGTAAAGGTAACAGTACCATTAAATACAAGATCTGAACTACTCATACTCTCCCAGTTAGTGTTACTGGTAAAAGATGTCTTTGTGGTATGCTTTAAATAAATCGCCACATTTCTTGATGTAGCATTGCTACTTACACGGAAAGACAGCGTTCTAATAGTTCCAGCCGAACCAATTTCTGAAGCCGTATAAATCTGCTCGCTGAAAGAGTACCTATTATAAGTGTATGTGGGTAAATATTGGGATGTATTATTGCCACTACCAATTGTAACATCAATAGTAGGTCCACTAGGAGCTTCCCCTTCATACGTCGGTCTCACCTGGAACGGGTTAGCAATCATGGTATAGGGATAATTTCCCGAGCCATCTTCATTGGCGTTCTCAAGGGTCTTAAGGTAAATGAACTGGTTGCCGGGTTCATTCACGTTTACGGCCACTTGGTTGGCAGTCACATCGGTGTTAAAATCGCTGTTGGCAGGCATGTTGGCCGTGCTGGTGCTGGTCATCGTGTTGGGACCATAACCCGAATAGGTAATCTTCACATCAGCAGGCTTCAAGCTCTTGATGGGGCTGTTGCTGTCGCTGTAGTAAGTCCAGCTGTGGTCCTCGCGATCATCAAGCAGCACCACGCCTCCGTAAACACCGCCTTCACCTTCGCCGCCAGGGAGGCAAAGCAGGGTCACGATATTGGATTTCTTGTAATTGTCATCAAAGGTACCGTCGTCTTTTACCTTATAGGCAATCGCCTTGACCGTGGTACCAGGAGCAACGTTGGCAATCGTAATAGGACCCTCTTCGCCATCGGTGGTGGTGGGGTCGATGCCATTGACGGTATAGCTGATCACATAACCCTCTTCACAGGAAATGGTCACCGTACCAACGCCCGTATTCTCATCGACATCAGTAAAAGTGATGGTCGGGTCGGGCACCTGTACCTTGTCGAAAAGCAGGGTCTCCACGACCGAAATCTTATCGGAACAAGAAACAGGCTTGGTGATGGCATAGAACGTGGTGTTGGGCGTATTCCACTGGATGGGTTCGGTGTATTTTACATAGACACCATTTTCCGTCGTTTTATACCAAGCCTCATAGGTCTCGTTGATGTCGCCAATCAACGGGGCCGGCTCAATGGTAATGGTATTGCCGGTACGGGTGATGGTAGGCTTGCCTGGGGTAGGCGTAACATCAACGTCGTTGTAGATTAGGCTAGTCACTTCACTCGTATTGTTATCTTGGGACAGTTCCGAATCATAGGCAATGGCGCGGATCTCGGTGCCGACAGCAACCGAGAATGGTCCGTCATAAAGGGTGCCAGCCGAAAGCAGGTCCTTGCTCGGCACGGTCGGATCACTACCATCGGTAGTATAATAGAGCTTAACTCCTGGGTTGTTGGCGTTGATCACCACTTGGTCGTCGCAAACCTGAAAACTGATGGATGGTTTCTGCAAGGAATAGGCTGCCACCTGCTCCACCACGGCTTCCCAGCCTTCTTCACGATAGCCGTAAGACTTGAATCGGAAGGTCATGGGGCCGTCTGCCATGACAGAGAACTCGTTGATGACACTACCAGTATAGACGCCGATGAGTTTCTCGGCATCGGTGGTCATGCCATCGTAGATATACAGTTCGGCGGTGTTCAAACGTAGTGCCCATTGCTCATGAGTGGTAAATGAGTGAGCGGTGCTATGTCCGTTGTTATCGGTGTAAGCGGTGAACGGCTTGAACGTCACCTTGATCTTGTTGTTCCCTTCAGCTTTGAAGGTATAAGTGTAGTCTTCATTCCGAAGGAACCAACGCTCCCAATAATATTCGGGACCAGACGACTTGCCGCCAGAGTCATAGAAATTAACCTTGTCGGTACCTGTGATAGTACTTGAACCCGTGTGCATGTACACGTTTTGTTGCGCTTGCGCGATTTGGGTGAATAGGGCCATGAACAGGGTCATGACCAACGTCCTCACGAAGAGACGTTTCTTCTTTTGTCTATTCGAGACCATGAGATTTGTAATTTTATTCATTTGTATTCTGTTGATTAATTTGTATTCTGTTGTATATAGAAACCTGATTAACAGGTTATTGCCAAGAAAATAAAGAACATCGCCAAAAGGGAACTGTGTTCAAAATCCACAGAAATCGTCATTTTTGGCGCCGCAAAAATAAAAAAATGAATCGGATTAATGAGGTATTAATTGGAATTAATTTATCAACTATTAAAAAAATATGTTAAATAATTTTAGTATATCAGCAAGTTAGATACCAATTGGTGCCGATGAGTGTGTTGTATATCACAACAACTATTTTGTAAACATACAACAAATAATGAAAGATTTATCCTATTATTATGCATAATAGAAGGAATCATGATGGATTGGATCGTACTGGCTCACCTCCCTCCGGTCGGTGAGCCAAAGGTTGCCATGTCGCTCGGCAAAGTTCCGCGTTTACCGCTCCCCTACCTTGACTCTCATGCCATCGGAGTAGGCGCTGAACTCAGGCGCATACTGGCACTGGATCAAGGCATAGCCGTTGCTGAGGTTGCCTTCCTTGGTGACGAACATGCTGTACTCCAGCTGATGCACGCCCTTGGTGAGGAAGTCGATGAAGAACTCCATGTCGGTATCGGTGTTGCTCTGGTAATAGCGCATGCTATCCCCATAACGGTACCTCGAGAGCTGTTCGATGGGCTCGAAGCCCGCCGCGCGGAGGTCCTTCACGAACACGAAGCTCATGTCCTGCGGACACTCGAAGGTGATCTTCACCGTGACCTTGTCGCCGACATGCAGCGTGCGCTTATCGACGGGAACCAACAGCTTGCCCTTGTCGGTGACGGTCTCCACGAAGAGCTCACGGCTGATCTTGAAGCCCGACGCGTCGCCCTTGACCTCGTCGATGGGCACGAAATACTGCCGGAAGAGTCCGCCCCAGACCAGATGTCCGGTGGGGTTGTTGACGGTGAGGTGACGCATCTCCTCGGTGACCTCGTTGGCGTTCCAGTGGCGTTGGATGAAGCCGGTGCCGGCCACGCCGCCTTCGGTGCTGACAGGGGTGTCGCCGAAACGCAAGGTCACGGTCTTCTCGCCATCGTCGAGCCAGTCGCTACCCCGCATCAGCAAGGCATAGCAGGCCTCGGCGGTAGAGGCGGTGTTCTCCCACATCGTGGTCTGCTTCTGGGTGAGCAGCCACACCTTCAGCTTGTCGAGGGTCTCCTGATCCTGGTCGATCTCGGCGAAGGCCGTCATGATCTGGGCATGGGTGGCGATGTGCGAGATCCACGAGAAGTAACGCTTCGGCCAATACATGCCGATCTGTTCGTTCTTCATGGCCGTCTCCTTGAACGAGGCGATGATGGCCTTGGCGGTCTTCTCGTCGCCACTGCGGTAGAGCAGCATGGCGGCCTCGGCACGGTCGCCGAAACCAAACCCACGCCATTCCTTCTTCTTGCCGAGACGTTCGAGGAAGTAGGCCTTGGCCTTGGCGAAGTCCTTGTCGGACTTCTGCTCCTTGAAGAAGCTCAGGGCATAGAGCTGGTCCATGATCCCGCCGCCGATGCCCCATTCGTCTTTACTGTGGATCATCTCGCGATAGACCTCGGCCACGTTGTATTCGAGGAACTTCACCGCCTTCTCGCAGATGCGGTCGGCCTTGCGCTGGTCGGCGTTGTTCATGAAGGTCCAGGCGCCCATCTTCTGCAGCTTGCCGAAGCCGGAGAGGATGTAGGCGGTGATGAAGGGACTCTCGGGCATGCCTTCGAACCAAGGCCAGCCGCCGCCGTAGAGCTGGGTCTTCTCGAGGAGCTCCAGGGTCTCATGCTGCTGCTGACGGAGGTTGTTGACCTCGAAGAGGGTGGCGATGCGGGAACGCTGCTCGGTCTCGCTCTTGGCCTCGAGCACCCAGGGGGTCTCCTGCAGGAGGATGGCCTTGAGGTCCTGGTCTTTCTCGAGTTGCGACAGCAGGGCGTCGGGGGTCTCGATCTGCCATTTCTTGATATAGGCCATCAGGTTGGGGATGTTGTTGGCGATATGGGCGGAGAGCGTGTTGGCGTAGAACACGTAGAAGGCGTTTTCGGGACGTTTGGTACTGATGTTGGCCAGCGACGGCAGGGCCTGCACGGCGTACCAGACGGGGTTGGTGCTGAAGTTCAGCGTGAGGGCGTAGTCGCGCTCGCGGCTGTCGGGGTTGGCGATGGCTTCGAAGTCGAAGGTCTGCTCGGTCTCGGCCTTGACGGTGATGGGCAGGGTCTGGGTGAGGAAGATCTCGCTGCTCAGCACAGGCAGCAGGTGCTGCTCGGCATCGCTGAACGGTCCGGCGTAGGCGGTGAAGCGCAGGGCGATGAGGCTGAGGTCGTACTTCGCGCCGACCTTCCAGCGGACCTCCTGGCTGCGACCGGGGACGATCTCCTTCATGTCGATAACGGCATCGCTGAGGAGGAGGTCGAGGGGTTTCATGGTGGTGGCGTCGAAGATCTCGAGCTTGGCCTTCGGGGTGACGGCCTCGTCGCCGGTGTTGATGACATTGGCGACGAACCACAACGTATCGGTGTCGTAGAGGTAACGCGGCATGTCGGCCATGATCATGACGGGCTTGGTGGCCTTGAACTCCATGTCTTTATAGCCCGACTGGCCCTCGTTGTTGTAGGCAAGCATCATGAGTCTCCAGCGGGTGATGGCGTCGGGCAGCGTGAAGGTGAACGTGCTGGTGCCGTCGGCCTCGGTACGGAGGTTGGGGAAGAAGAACGCGGTCTCGTTGAAGTTCTCGCGGATTGCGGGTTCTTCGTTGTTCTTGGGCGCCGATTCCTTTTTCGATTCCATGGCTTCATCGTCTTCGACCGCATCCGCTGAGGCCGATTCCTCTGCCACCAAGGCAACCTCTTCCACCGCCTCGTCGGTCACCGCCATGTTATACTGCGCAACCGACCGTTCTACGACGGCGCCGACCCGGCCTCCCTTCGCCATAGGCATCATATAGTCGTAGTAGCGATGGTATAGATGCAAGATCGGCTGGGCGGAAGGCAAGGTGAAGTCGAAGGCGGTGACGAAGTCATAGTAGCCGGTGGGGAGGGTGACGTAGCGGAAATGGAACTGGTCGGTGTTGAAGCTGTTGCCATAGATGCCGTTGGGGCGCATGTTGAAATACCATTCGTTGCGGGCGAAGGCATCCAGCGAGACGTCGTACATGCCGGCCACGAGGGCGGAGGCGGCAGGTCGGTTCTTGTAGTCGTTGACGCGGACGGTCCAGGTCTCTTCGCTGCCAGGGCTGAGCTTGTCGCGCATGGTAGCCAGGCTGACGTTGAGGTCGAGGTTGTCGTAGGGCACGCTGATCCAGTCGGTCAAGACTTTATAGCAGTTCTCCTTCACGATGGCGGTGTTGACCATCAGCCCGTCGCGGTCGTCCTCACGGACGGTATAGCTGAACGCCTCGACGTTGCCGTTGAGGGTGAGATGGCGTTCCATTCGCACCTCGTTGCCGTGGATCAGCTGGACCCACATCTTGGCGTTGGTGGCGGCGCTGCCGACACGGATGTGGACGGTCTCACCGGGATGGGCGGTTTCCAGGTCGGTGTCGATCCAAGCCAACGCGGTGTAGGGCATCTTGTCGGACCTGCGGCTGAACATGTTGAACTCCCTGGCGGTGACGGCGAGGGTGTCGTCGAGGCTCTTGAGTTCGATATAGTACATACCCGGTTGCAGCTTCTTCGAGCCGGGATAGAAGGGCGCTTCGTCGTCGAGGGTGATCACGTCTTGATAGACGAGGGTCTTGTGTTTGAGGCGATCGGCCTGGGTCTCGAAGCTATAGGCCGGGAACCGCTGTTTGAGCTCGGCGTCGCTGAGCAACTGCCGGTCGAGGTTGACACGGCGGTTCATCGCATCGAGATAGTTGATCTTCGGGTTGTCGTCGAAGCGGTAGATCTTGCGTTCCACGCGGCTCTTGGCGGGTTCTCCACTCATGTTGGTGGCATAGACCTTATACTTGGCCAGCGAGTCCATCTCCACCAGCGAGGACACGTCGGTGCTGAGGGCAATCTCGTTGTAGCCGGCCCTGATCAAGTAGGTGTTGCTATGGGTCTCGCCTTGGGCGCTGGTGGCCGTGACTTCGACCTCGTAGGTGAACACCGGCTGCTGTTGGGGCTTGGTCTTAAGCGAGGGCTTCAGGTTGAAGGTGATGGCGAACTTGCCGTCTTGGTCGGTACGGCCCTCGCCGAAGTCGACCTGCTCATCCTCCACGTCGGGGTACCACCACCACCAGCAGCGCCAGGGGAAGTGGGTCTTACGGGTGACACGATAGCTGTACTGCACGTTGTCGAGGGCGAAGCCGGCCAGGGCATCGACGCTGCCATGGAGGGTGACCGGCTGGTTGAGCTTGTATTGTTCCTTGACCCGCTCGAAGTTCAGCTCGAAGGTGGGACGTTTGTATTCTTCCACACGGAAGTTGCAGTTGCCGTGGTCGGACCGGAGCGTAAACACCCCGTTGAGGCGGTCGGAGGGGATGACGAAGGAGCCGCTGAAGCCGCCGTAGTCATCGGTGGTGAAGGTGGCCCTGGCGACCTCCTGGTAGTTGGCGTCTCTCATGATCACCGTCTCGGTGGCGTTGGCAACCGGCGTCTGTGGGTTGGTATCGGTGGCGTTGAGGGTGAGGATCCCCTTGAAATACACCGTCTGACCTGGACGATAGATCGCACGGTCGGTGAGCAGCGTGGTGATCTTGTATTGGTTTCGCTCGCTCTTCAGCGGGACGTACATGCTGTTGATCGGAAGCAGCAGGTCGTTGCCTTTGCGCAGGCTGACATCGAACTGGTTTGTAATACCGAGGTTCTTGTCGATCACCACCATGCCGTCGGGGCCGGAAGTCAAGGTCTTGAGGACCTTCCGTTCGTATTCCCTCTTCTTATCGTTGTAAAGACGTTGCGAGATCTCCACCTGGACGCCGCCTTCGGGATGGCCGGTCTTGCGGTTCACCGTCATGAGGTCCACGTGGTCCTCCTTGGTATCTTTGATGAAGCCCAGTCGGGAGACCTGGAACTGCATCGTGTAGGTGCGTTCGAGGTCCATCTTGTCCTTGTTGCCTGCACAGACCATCAGGAAATAGATGCCCGGTTCGAGCTGGGGCAACGCGAAGAGGCTGTAGTGCATCCTGAAGTCGGTCTCCGCGGGGATCGCGACCAGGGACTCGGCCATCTTCTCCTTTGAATCCAAGAACGGGATGCGGGCGTCATAATAGAGCTTGTCATACTTTTTGAATTCATCTTCCGTGAGACGGACGATCTTATAGCGGAAGTGCTCGACGTTGCGGTAGTTGATGACGGCCGGGATGGGTTCGCCGGGAAGCTGGATCTGGTTGAGGCTGACCGTCAGCTCGACTTGTTGGATGTTGCTGATGATATGCTGGAAGTCGTATTTACGGTCAGGGTACGCCTTGATCGCATCCTGGCAGAGGTCGTAGGCCTTGCGGTAGTTGTCGAAATAGGCGCTGTCGTTTTTGTTCGCCTCGTACTGCTGGATGAGGCTTTGGGCATAGACGATGATGACATCGCCGCACTGCGGGTTGCCGGGGTTCTCTTGGAGGAGGCGCTGCAGCTGTTGGTGGTAACGGTCGTCGTCATCGAGGATGCCGTTGATGAACTCATAGCGTTTGAAGTCGTTGTACAGCACAGCCTGCGGGTTGTTGCGGCTGCAGTATTCGATCAGCGACTGATAAAGGCGGAGGCATTGGTACAGAGGTTTCCCATGCTTGCCCAAGTCGGCCTTGACAAACTCCGAGGCGGGGAGCCACCACAGCTCGGTGTTGACATCCGGCTCCAGGTCGTCGCGGGTCGCCTTTTCCCGATACTGGTTGCCGACACGATGCAGCATGAACTCGAACATGGTAGGTTCATAGTCCTGCCATTTCTTGCCGACGTATTCTTCAAAGAGATCCACATACGGTTCGGTGGGGGTGTTTTTCAGGGCCTCGATGGGCTTGAGGGCCTCGGCGAAGTGGTAGTCGATGCGATCGTTGAACGACCGCTTGTCCCAGTATTTCATCTGAATCTTGCTGAGGTCGCCGTCCACGGCGAGGTTATCGGAGACTTCGTGGCTGTGGTACGACAGGTAGTCGGAATACAGGCTGGCGATTTCCTCATGAAGAAGCGCTTGAGGCACCGGCTCGAGCCGCGGGAGCTGTTCGATGGCGTACTTGATATAGACGTCCAGGGTATAGTCTTCCACGGTGAGGGTCATCACCTTACGGCGGTAGAGGATGGTCTTGAGGAGTTGCGGCTGGTTGTTGTCTTGCACCGCTTGTTTCTCGATGTCGTCGAGGGCTTTCTCGGCGGATTCGGGGAGTTCGTTTTCAAGATGCTCGTTAAAGGTTTTCCACATGGCTTGGTAGTTGTCTTTAGGATGGTTATTCTCTGCTCCGTTGTTGGATCTGCTCCGGAAAGAAAGGAACAGGGCGGCTATGACAAGTAGCACGGCCGCAGCGATAAGGCTATGTCTCATAACGTAGTTTTTAATATTCACAAAGATAGGGAAAACTGCAAATAGCGTGCAAAAAAAGCTTAATTTTGCTGTTTCATCATTATTTTATGCACATCACCCCCACCTTGGCAACGGTTCAAAGGCTCGTAACAGCGGATCTTCAGCGATTCGAAGATGCGTTGACGAATTCGTTTTCCATTGACTCGACGACCATGGGGGAGGTCATGGATTATCTTTTGTCCACCAAGGGCAAGCGGTTGCGTCCGACGTTGGTGTTCCTTTCGGCGCGGCTTTTTGGGGAGCCCCTCGACACCACGATGCGCACAGCGTTGTTTGTGGAGCTGCTCCACACCGCCACCCTGATTCACGACGACGTGGTGGACGGCTCCGACGAGCGCCGCGGAAGGCCGGCGGTACATGTCCGTTGGGACACGCCCACGGCCGTGTTGGCGGGCGATTTCCTCCTTGCCAGAGCCATGGAGCTGCTGGCCAACTCCAGCGACCTGGCCATCCTCAGGGAGATGCTTGACACGGCACGTTCCATGAGCGAAGGGGAGCTGATGCAGCGCGAAGAAGACGGCAAGCTGGAGACGGGAGACAGCCGTTACCTTGAGGTGATCAAAAGGAAGACGGCGATGCTGTTCAAGGCCTGTTGTGTGGGAGGCGCGTTGTCGGTAGGCGCTTCGGAACATCAGGCGACGCTGATCGGCACGTTTGGGTTAAACCTCGGCATGACGTTTCAGATGCGCGACGACCTGCTCGACGAGGATGATCCCGACACCTCGAAGGAGGCAGAGGCCTTGCTGCCGGGGTATCTGGAGAAGACGATGACCGCGCTGCAGGCATTGGAAGCGGATACGAAAGACCTTTCTGTTGAAGTATTGGAATCGCTCCGAGCCCTGGCGCTGTTCTGCGCCGAGAGGACCCATTGATAGTCAGGACGGCTAATCCGAAGGTTTATTTTGGTTGGTTTGGATTATTGTGATATTGAAAATATTTCCAATAAAATAATTTCAACAAAACCATCTATTTTTTAAAATTATTTCATATCTTTGCTGCGATTTTAATAGCCTTAAGATATGAAACAGAAAAAAACAACTATCTTTGCACCAACGGTTTTGCTACAATGGGCAACTATGGATTCAAATAACATCCGCTTTTATCATAACAATCGGGTAGAAATCAGCGTCTCCCTAATCCTTTTTAATGAAGGAGCGCAAGTGATCGCCTATTGCCCCTCGTTGGATCTATCCGGTTATGATCAAACCGAAGAGAAAGCTTTGGCTGATTTTGACTTCATGTTGTCGGATTATCTGGAGACGCAAGTCCGACAGGGGACTTTACGAGAAGACCTAGTTGCTCACGGCTGGTTCATAGAAGAAGACGTGGGGTCCGAGCCTTCTTTTACCGATATGATTGAGACAAATCAACAGTTACACCAGTTAATATCCTTGCCCTATAAAAAAAGAGTGGTGAACAAAACCTGTCTGATCCCCGCATGAACACCTATCATTTAGGAAATCTTCGTATCGAAGTTTTCCGACTATTTCTCGAGGAACACCATCTCAAAAGAGTTGATTCTGGGAATTCCGGCCATGAGAAATGGATGGGAGACCACATGACCCGACCCGTGATTTTTCAAACTCATATCGATCCGATTCCAGAATTTATCGTAAGGAATAACCTAAGAAATATGGGATTAACGAGCCAAGACCTCCGCCAGTGGCTAAAAGAGAAGGATCTAAAATAATCAGACTGTTAAAGATCCTCTTTGCTGCGTGGCCGTTCCTCATCGCGCCACAGGAAGCCTTCCAGATAGCGGTCGTTCTCCTTGATGTCTTTCTCGGGAAAGAGCGTCTCGTTGATGCCCTCGAAATACTTGATCTTCGTGATGCGTTGCCCCTCCATCAGGATCCGCATGGTCTTCGACGACGACACGTTGATGCCGATCAGCGACCCGTCGTCCTCGCGAAGCCAGGTGATCGTCTTGGCGTCGCCCGTGACGTTGATGTGATGGATCTTCCCGTCTTGGAAACACGACGCCATGTCGGCCCCCTTGATCTGGTTGTAACCCTCGACGCTGTCCTGCGAGATGCTGAAGGCATTGCCGTACTGCAACACGCTGTCGATGGAACGGTTCGCGATCTTGATGTTGATGCTGTCGGCGGTAAGCTGCGCGTCGCCCGCCCAGAGGATGGGAAGATGGCGCATCCGGATGGTGGAGTCGGCCATGGCGTAGGTGAGCGTGTCGCAACAGCCCTGCATGTCGGACTTGTAGAACCGCACGTTGCGTCGGCCCACGATCTTCTCCTCGTCGTTGACCTCCGTCTTGAAATGATAGAACACGGTGTCGGAGGTGATATGCAGCGAGTCGCCACCGTCGTAATAAGTCACGTAGGTGCTGTCGGTGGCAAACGACCACCCCAGCTTCTCCCACACCTCGGCATATTCCCCGGTGAGGATCACCTTGTAGGCGGTATCGATCATCCGGATGTGGTTCATCGCCTTGGCAAAGCCTTGCTGACGGTCGTAGTACAGCGAGTCGGCCACCAGCCGTTGGGTCTCGTTGTAGATGACCGGGTCGTCGTCGAAATAGGCCAGTTTTCGTTCCGTGAGGTAGTAGCCGTGACGTCCCTCCATGGTGTTGTCCTCGTTGACGATGGTGGTGGGTCCTTGGAACCACATCTTCTCGATGCGGGTGTTGTAGAGCAGGCTGTCGGTGTTCATCCGGTAGTCGGGGCTGGTGACCACCACATCGTCGAAGAAACGGAACTCCTTGAGGTCGTCGCGGTAGTAGCCCCGGCGGCTGACGAGGCGTTTGTCGCCACGGGTGGTGACGCCGTCGTGGGGATAGCTGGCCAGGTGCTCGTTGCGGTCGTACGTCATGTAGGCCGTCTCCAGCACGGTGGAGTCATCGGTCATGCGGACGTCGTCGAAGAACTCGGCAAAGCGCCGGTCGCCGTCGTATGACATCGTGGTGCAGTACATGTCGATGCTGTCGTTGATGCGGATGTGCACATGCTGGTAGGCGTCGAAGCTGTTGCGTTTCTCGTTGTAATAGGCGCTGTCGCAATAGAAATGGGCCGACTCATGCCGGATGTGGACGTTGCCGATGAGCCGCACCGCATCGGAACCGGCCGTCTTGTGGAACTGGTTGGCGTGTTCGATGTGGACCATGGTGCGGTCCTTGCGGGGACGGCTGGTGGTGTCGGGCGTCAGGATGTCTTGTGCCGACACCGGGAGGGCCAGCAAGCAGATCAGGATGATATGGAGGATCCTGCGCATCATGCTTCGCTGTCGTCGGCCTGGTTGTTCTGGGAGCCGTGAAGGCCCTCGATGACGATGACAATCTCGCCCTTGACTTCCTTCTGGCTGAAGTAGGCGATCACCTCGGACAGGGTGCCCCGCACGTTCTCCTCATGGATCTTGGTCAGCTCGCGTGCCACCGACACCTGACGGTCGGGGCCCATGACCTCCATGAGCTGCTGTAGGGTCTTGACCAGACGGAACGGCGACTCATACAGGATGGTGGTGTAGGGATAGGCCGCCATCTCGCGGAGCTTGGTCTGCCGTCCTTTCTTGTGCGGCAGGAAGCCCTCGAAGATGAACCGCTCTGCCGGCAGGCCCGAGTTGACGAGGGCCGGCACAAAGGCGGTGGCGCCGGGAAGGCACTCCACCTGGAGGTTGCGTTGCACACACGCACGCACCAACATGAATCCAGGGTCGGAGATGCCCGGGGTGCCGGCGTCGGTGACGAGGGCCATGGTCTCCCCTGCCTCGATGCGGTCGGCGATGCGTTCCACCTGCTGATGCTCGTTGTTCAGGTGGAAGGCCACCATGGGCTTGCTGATGCCGAGATGGCGCAACAGGTTTCCGGAGGTACGCGTGTCTTCGGCCAAGATGACATCGACTTCCTTGAGCACACGGATGGCCCGCAAGGTGATGTCTTCGAGGTTACCGATGGGGGTGGGTACGAGATACAGCTGTGTCATGGTCGTCAACAGTTGGTGGGTCTATTCAGGAATCAGTCTTCAAATTTGGCATGCACCAGTTCGAGCAGTTTCTTGTAAGCCTCGTTGTTGCTGTTCCACTGGAGCTCGATGCGCAGCTCGTTCATGTAGATGAGCGCCCCGTTCAAGGTGGGCAGGTCGTCGAGGTTCTCAATGGAGCGGTTGTATTTCTCCATGCTACCTCCAAACAACTCATTGACTAACAAGAATTTATCATTAATACCAATGGCATTCTTCAGGTTTTGGACATGGAGCTTCTCGCCCAAAGCCTCATGGGATTCGTGGGTATCGAACTCAAAACCAAGATCGTCCTTGTCTTCCATGTTTCCGAAGATGACCGGTTCGTAGGGGAAGGGCTCCGGCTCGGAGGTGGGTTCGGGCTCTTCCGCATAGTGCGGCTCCTCGCGAAGGAACGGCATGGGGTCTTCTTCCGGTTCGGGCTCGGGTTCCGGTTCGGGTTCGGGTTCCCGTTCTGGTTCGGGTTCGGGTTCCCGTTCTGGTTCGGGCTCCACCACCTCGGGATCTTCGGCCGTCAGATTGAAATCGAAGGCGATCTTTTCGGGTTCCGGTTCGGGTTCCAGTTCGGGTTCGGGCTCCACCACCTCGGGATCTTCGGCCGTCAGATTGAAATCGAAGGCGATCGGTTCGGGTTCTGATTCAGGTTCCGATTCGGGTTCCAGCTCGGGTTCCAGTTCAGGCTCCGGTTCGGGCTCCTCCTCCATCGGAGTGGCTTCAGGTTCCGCTTCAACGTCCTCGGGTACTTCCTCAGAAGCAGTCTCTGCAGCATCCTCGTCGGCGGTCTCTGCGTCATCCTCAAAGGTGGGGAAATCGAAATGCGGAATCTCCAATTCAATTTGATCGCCAGTGGTATAGGTCTGCGTAGGGGATGCCACAAGGGGTTCCGATGCGGCTACAGGGGTTTCCTCGAAAGGTGACTCCTGGGGTTCTACTGCGGGCGCCTCCAAGGACGCTTCTTGGAATTCCTCCAGGGGCGCTTCTTGAGGTTGCTCCACAGGCGTCTCCAAGGGCTCCGCTGGGGTTGTTTCCAAAGGCTCCATCTTAAAGATAAAACCATAATCCGTTTCGGTAGCAGGCTCCGGTTCCGCCTCGGGTTCCGCTTCCACCTCAGGTTCCGGTTCCGCCTCGGGTTCCGGTTCCAGCTCGGGTTCCGGTTCAGGAGTGGATTCTTCGTCGTCTTCGGTATATTCGTCCTCTTCTTCGGGGAACAGCGGTGCCTCCGGGAACTCGGTATCATCTATAAGTGCAGGTTCCTCCTCAGACACGGGGAGGGCCTCCGATTCCGACACAGGCACCTCGGGATCTTCGGCCGTCAGGTTAAAGTCGAAAGCGATCTGATCCAAATCCTCGGGAGTGATATCGAGGGTTTCAGGTTCGGGTTCGGGCTCCGACACAAACTCGGGTGTTGGCTCGGGTTTAGTTTCCGGCTCCATTTCCGGCTCCGGCTCGGGCTCTTCCAGGGAGGGTTCCGCCACCAAAGGATCCATCTCGGGTTTAGGCTCCGGTGCTGCCTCGGGCTCCTCTTCAGGCTGCGCCTGCGGTTCCGCACCAGCCACCGTATCGTTCAAGCCGAACAAGGCGTTCAGCATCTCGGGAGCAACATCCATCGTCTCCTCGTCGGAATCGCTTTCACCCAAATTGATGGAACAAAGCTGGTCATAAATGGTATGGGTGCGGTTCATCATCACATCCAAATCGAGCAGCCCGAGTTCCCGACCGTTGCGGAGAAGATAGTCGATCTGTTGATGTAACAGGCTGATTTCGTGCTTCAAAGAAACCAGTGTGTCTTTTTGCTCCTGGAATTTGTCCTTCATATCGGTTTTATCTTTAATTTTGCTTGGAAAGAATCGCTAAAATTACAAAGAATTCAAAAAACGCAAGGCATGTTTCTCGAAAAAGATTATCACAATCGGTCGCAAGGGTGGATCGAAGTCATCTGCGGGTCGATGTTTTCAGGCAAAACCGAAGAGTTGATCCGGCGGTTGAAACGGGCCAAGATCGCCAAATTGCGGGTCGAGATCTTCAAGCCGGGCGTGGATACGCGCTACAGCGAAGAGGACGTGGTGTCGCACAACGCAACGGCCCTGCACTCCATCCCGGTAGAGAATGCCATGCAGATTCTGCTGTATGCCAACGATGTGGATGTGATCGGCATCGACGAGGCACAGTTTCTCGACGACGAGCTGCCCAGCGTGTGCCAACAGCTGGCCAACAACGGGGTGCGGGTCATCATCGCCGGCCTCGACATGGATTTCATGGGCAATCCGTTCGGCCCCATGCCCAAGTTGATGGCCATCGCCGAAGACGTCACCAAGGTGCACGCCATCTGTGTGCATTGCGGTGGACAGGCCCAGTATTCGCACCGTACCATCGCAGGAGACAAATTGGTGGTCTTAGGGGAGACAGAAAGCTATGAGCCCCTGTGCAGGGCTTGCTACCTTAAGGCGATGAACAAGGGGAACGATTAGACGTATCCCTTCTCGGTTTCCGGCTTTTCCTTCTCGGTTTCCGGGGCTTCTTTCCCGTCGGAATCGCGCTTGGCGGCGTTCTGCACGGCCTCCTTCACCAAGTCGTACCCCTGATACACATAAGGCACCGCCTGCTCCACCCAGGGATAGAGCACCGAAGCCTTCTTGACGTCGTCCTTGACGATGCCGCGCAGGTTGAAGACATTGAGCAGCATCACCAGCAGGCTGCACAACAGGACGCCCTTGGCGATGCCCACCACAAAGCCCCCGATGCGGTCGATGAAGCCCAGGTTGAGGTTCTTCACCACCTTGGAAAGCAGCCGTCCCAACAGGTTCACCACCACCGCCACCACGATGAAGGTGACGACAAAGGAAATCACCCCCAGGTACTTCGGGTTGATCTCCACCCATTGCACTAGCTCCTCGGCGGTAAAGTCGGAGAAATGGAACGCCCCATACAGCCCCAGGCCCAAGCCCAGCAGGGTGGCCACCTCCAGGATGATACCCTTGCGCCATCCCCCGATGCCAAACACGAACATCAGGACGATGATGATGATATCCAGGTAGTTGAGGTTCATTCGGCGTAGTATTGGATCATGCGCTCGATGGCCCGTTGGCAGACCGGACAGAACACGTGGCCATTGAAGGTCTTCATCAGACAGTCCATGTGGGGGCTGTACACGCCTTCGGCCTCGTAGCCACCGCCTTCGAACACGCCGATGGTGTGTTCGAATTTCTTCTCACGCGGCGTGGGCACCGGGGTCTTCTTGTCGACCATGTCTTTCCATTTGGCTTCGAAATCGACCAAGGTGGTGATGTTGGGTTCCCAAGGCTCGATGTCGTTGTTGTACATGTCGCCATAAGTGTCATCGTTGTAGTATTCATCCGCCAAGCCCGCAAAGCCATGGCCAAACTCGTGGATGATGATGTCACCCGAGAAATGGTTGCTGGCCGCGCTGGAGCAATAGAAGTTGTAGATGCCTCCCCCACCGTATTTCTCGCTGTTGATGAGGATGTAGATCTGGTCGTAAGGCACCTGCCCGGCGAGGTCGCGGATGTCGCGGTTGTCGGTGCTCATGCAATAGCGCTCGGAGTCGAAGGTCCAGTAGCTGAACCGCATCACCGTGTTCCTATAGACATGGTCGCCCGGCTCGGTGCAGCCCGACTCGGCCGAGGGAGCCATCACGCCACGGACGTTGAAGCTTTGCTTGTAACGGTCGTAGGGGGCATAATCGAAGAGGCTCTTGACAAAGAAATTGCAGTCCTTGACAAACTTGCCCATCTCTGCCTCGGTGTAGCCTTCGGGGAGAATGACGATGTCTACCGCACGGGTAATGTCTTCGTTGCCGATCCAGGCGTCGTACACCGGCAGATGCAGGTTGTCGGCGGTACGGATGAAGTAGTCGTCGGGAGAGACGTTCAGGCGCATCCCCTCCACCAGACGGCCTTCCCAGTCCTTGCGGTAGAGCACCACTTCCACTTGCTTCTTCGGGAAAGGCACGATGACCGACTCTTCGAAGGTCTTGGTGACCCGGGCGGCCTCGTCGGTGGTCACCCACTCGCCGTAAAGGTTCTGATAGCCCTTCGAGAACAACAGGTGATCGGTGCCGGGTTCAAAGACTTTCACGATATAGTTGCCGAACTCCAAGTTGTCGATCAGGTTGGTCTTGGAGCCGCTCCAATAAGGCTCCCGGATAAGCTCCTTCAATGCGAAGGCAGTCGATTTGTCATTGCCTGTGAGGGTATAGTCCACCCGCAACGAAGCCTCGGTGAACCAGGTGTCGAACTGGGCCCAAGCCATACAGGGCAATAGGGCTAAAACTACTAATAAATACCGTTTCATAGCTTCATGGTTAGTATCCTCAGAGGATACGATTTAGGTTATTTTTGGGTAAAATCAAATCCGTGACCATTCCAAGTAAGATGGCCGACCGGCTTCGAGAGGTCCTTGTAATAATAGACGTCCATGGTAGTGCCTTGTCGGGGCAGGCGGACGATGGCCTTGGGCATACGCTGGAGCAGCTCGAGCGTTTGGTGATCGACGGATGCGGTCTGCTGGTCGGGGTTGTAGTCGAAGCACAACAGCCGCTGGTTGGGGGCGTGGTAGTTGACCACGAAGAGCTTGTGTCCATTTTCCTTGTCGAACACGCAGGCTTCCATCCAATAGTCCTCGTTGCTGACCAGCTGCAAAGTCATGTAGTTGTTCTGGTTGTCGAGGATCCACTCGGCGATCTCCTCGTCGTTATAATCCGGATTGCCGATCTTGTTCAGGCCCGCCATCGTGAGGTTGGTCTGAAACGAAGTCGCAAAGCCATGGAAAAAGTTCTTGATATTGGGTTGCGCACTGGCGCCGTCCGGATACACGTGGATGAAACAGTCGTCGGAAGCAGCCCATTCGGACACTTTGTCGGCCTCCGACAGCCGCATCCCGTCGTCGGGCACCAGGGAATAGAGGACGCCGTCGACACACCCCGTTTCTTCGTATTGCGCCCGGTCGTCCTGATAGCACCAGAACGCCACCGTTGCGAAATGGTCGTCCCACCAGATGGTACGCAGGGCGTGGAACAGCCCGTCCTCGACATACTTGATGACGTAAGCCAAGTCGAACTCCCCATCCGGGTCGTCCATGGTGCCTTGATCGAGGAGGTTCACCTTGCGGTTTTTGAGTTCCTGGAGCTTCGACTGGAACTCCTCATCGAACGAGGTCCCTAAAAGGGTCTGGGCGTTGTAGCCTCCATAGGCCTGTAGATGGGCATCACCGTCGGGAGAGACGAAGGTCTGGCCGTCACCCGATTCCGACTCGCCCATGCCTCCGAAGCTTTCAGGGACGAGCACGCTGAATTGGTATTTCTCGTTGGTATAGGACTTAAAGCCCTTGGGTTGGGCAAAAAGGCTGGCGGTGAGCGTCAGGGCCAGCATCGTAACAAGCAGTTTCTTCATGCGATTCGTTTATTGAAAGTGTTTGTCCATAAAAGCCTTGGCCTCCGGCACGTTGCTGGCAGCCGCCTTCTCGAGAAGGGACCGGGCGTAGGCTTCGTCCTTGTCGACCCCTTCGCCATAGTAGGAAAGGACACCCAGACGGTACAAGGCGTTGGGGACACCCTTTTCGACGGCCTTTTTATAGCAGTCCACCGCCTTGGCGAGGTCTTTCTCGACGCCGAGCCCGCCATAGTAGGCATCGCCCATCTGGCTGAGGGCAAAGCCGTTGTCCATGTCGGCAGCCTTGCTCCACCATTGTGCGGCCTTGACCAGGTCTTTTTCGACGCCGAAGCCGGTGTAGTAGCAGTTTCCTGCACAGAGCATGGCGTTGGGATCGTTGTGCTCAGCCCCTTTCGTGAACCAGGCAAACGACTGCTTGGCATCGGCAGTGACGCCGTGGCCCAGACGGTAAAGCCCTCCGACGGCACCGAAGGCGTTCTTTTGGCCTTGGTTGGCCGCCTTCTTGTACCAGGCGAAGGCCTGCTCGTAGTCCTGAGCAACGCCCCACCCCTGCTCGAAACAGGCACCATATTGATACATCAGCTCGGGATCGCCCGCCTCCGCCCCTTGACGGATGGAGTCGAGTCTCGGGGTGAAACGGTCGCCCACGGTACGCTGGCCGTACTTGGCGAGCATTTCGACCAGGTCGACGGGGTTGTCGGGATCGACGACGATGGGATTCTGAGGGGTGCCCAAAGGCGCCGTGGTGTCTCTGACGAAGGTGTCGGTAGCCTGGACGGCTTCGGCGACCTCGGTATCGGGAAGCGCCTCAGAGGCTTGTTCGGAGGAGGGATTGGCAGCCGTCTCCACCGTTGTGGCGGGCGACGAAGGCCCCGGTTGGACAGGACGGTTTTTTTTCGGTTGACAGGCCATCATCAAAAGGGAGAGGATGGCGACATAGAGGATTTTTTTCATGGCATCACTGCATTGATGGGGCAAAGGTAACGTTTTTCTTTTTATTTTAGCAACTCCTAAACAGGATTGACTTATGATGAATACCTATTCTATTGGAATCGACATCGGCGGAACCAACACCGACATCGGGTTGGTGAGCGCCGACGGCTACTGCATTGCAAGAAAGAACCTGCCTACCGGCAAGTATTACGATGCCCGCATCTACGTGGCCGACATCTGCAAGGCCATCGAAACCATGATGGCCGAAGAAAAGGTGCGCACCATCGACGGCATCGGCATCGCCGCCCCGATGGGCAACTACTACACCGGCTGCATCGACAACGCCACGAACCTGAACTTCAGGGGCACCACCGACTTGAACGCCTTGGTACACGAACATCTGGATGTACCCGTAACCGTGTCGAACGACGCCAACGCCGCCGCTTATGGCGAGCTGGTGTACGGAGGCGCCAAGGGGATGAAGAACTTCATCACCTTCACGCTGGGCACCGGCGTGGGCACCGGCATCGTCATCGACGGCAAGCTGCTGCATGGCAAGACGGGCAACGCCGGTGAGTTGGGACACGTGATCATGGATCCCAACGGCCGTCAATGCGGCTGTGGTCGCAAGGGCTGTTTGGAGACCTACGCCTCGGCAACGGGCATCCGTGCCACGGCGTTGAAAGTGTTGGCCGAGCATCCCGAATATGACGGACCTCTGGCTCAGATGACCCGGGAGGAGCTGACCAGCAAACATGTAGGCGACGCCGCCAACGCGGGCGATCCCTTGGCGTTGATGATCTTTGAGCGGACCGGACAATGGCTCGGCTTGGCGATGGCCAACGCCGTCGCGTTCAGCAGCCCCGAGGCCATCTTCCTCATGGGCGGCCCGGTGAAAGCCGGCGAGGTGCTGCTGAGACCGGTGCGCGAGTCGTTCGAGAAGAATCTCTGCTTTGTCTTCAAAGGAAGCGTGGAGATCCGGGTTTCGGAGCTTCCCGGCAACGAAGCCGCCATCCTGGGCGCGGCAGCGCTGACCAAGGCACCCCGCTAGGGGTGCGCTCTTGGTGGCCTGGGGTGGCGCAACGGCGCCACCCCAGGCTCCCGACAGGATCCCCTTGGGGGTTCTTATTTCACCTGGAACCGGAATCCAAAATAGCCTCTGATGCCACTCAGCGGACCCCACACCATGGCCGCGTCGAAATCGGGACCAAAGGGCTCGGAGGCCGCTACGATGGGATGCGACTGTTTGTAGTTGGTGAGGTTCTCACCGCCGGCATAGAGCTCCCAGTGTGCCCCCAGTTTCTTGGTGACCTGGGCATTCATGATGACATGGAAGGGGGAACGTTCCAGCACCTGGCCGTCGGCCACGGCGGTGGCGTTGCCGCTGAGGTCGGGGATGCGGCTGTCGCCGTTGAACTGGGTGATGAGGTCGAACTGCCAGGTGCCCGGCGCATACGACAGGGTGAGCAGTCCCTTGTAACGGTTTACGAAAGGCTTCTCGCGCAAGGTATCGTTGATCGTCATCCGGACATCGGTATAGCGGAAGGCCGCCGACAGGTCGAAATTGCGGAACAGCTCATAGTCCACCTGCACCTGGGCACAGTTGGAGAAGGACCGGCCGTCGAGGTTGTAGATCCGGATCTCATGGGCATCGGCGTCGCGGTCGAGGACGATCTGGTTGACGAAGTCGGTACGGTAGGCATCGAACAGGAGCTGGACCTCCTTCTCCCCCACATGGAAATGCTTGGAGAGGTTCACGCCGTAGTTCCAGGCCTCCTCCATCTTCGGGGTCTCGAGAAAACGGATGGCCCGCGACGAAGCCAACATGGTGGCGTTCTCCGCCAAGACATTGGGCGAGCGATAGCCTTTGCCAGCCGAGAGGCGTATGGCCAACTCGTCATGCCCACGGAAACGCACATGCAGGCGCGGGGTGTAGAACAGCTTGTCGTAATAGGTGTTGTAGTCGGCACGGAAACCCGCAATCGCCGTCCAATGGTGGTTGTCGCTGAACACATATTCCGCAAAGGCACCCGGCACCTGCTCCACCCGATACTGGGGCGTGGTCTCCTGGGTCGTGGGCAGGAAATTCTGTTGCTCGTTGTAGCGGTCGTAGGAATAGCTGGCACCCAACGAATACTTGTGGTGGTCGTTGACGATATAGGAGTCGAACAGCAGGTTGGCATAGTAGGAGAGCTGGGTGGCATCGTAGTCGGCGAGGCCGAAATAGGAATTCATCTTGTGATAGGTCACCTGCTGCTGGATGCCGAGGCTGGTCTCGGGACGGTCGAAGATGAAGCCTGTCTTGGCAAAAGCCTCATAGCGTTCCGTGTTGATTCCGATGCCATAGAGACCGTAGCCTTCGTCGAGACGGTGGGCGGGGTCGAAATCCATCTGGCCGCTCAAACGGTTCTCCTTCAAGGCCTTCACGCCGAGCTTGCAGCCAAAATGGCCCGTGTTGGGATGGTTGTAGCGCAAGAAGACACTGTATTGGCTGGTAACAGGATCATCGAGGAAGCCATCCCCGTTGCCATCCATTTTCATGGGGTTGAAGCCCACATGGCCCAACAGCAGGAGGCCATCGCGTTCCCCGACGTTGAGACGGGCGTTGAAGTTCAGCTCCGTCATCGCCATGGTGTTGACGAACCCGTTGATGAACACCTTTTCGGCATGGTCTTCCTGTGGTTCCTTGAAGTCGACATTGATTTGGCCGCTGATGGACTCGTAGCCGTTGCGCACCGAAGAGGCGCCCTTGGAGACCGAGATGCCGCGCATCCAGGTGCCGGGCACATACCCCAACCCAAAGGCCGCGGCCAACCCCCTGAAGTTGGGCATGTTTTCGGTCATCATCTGGGTATAGAGCCCACTCAGACCGAGCAGCTCGATCTGCTTGGCGCCCGTGACCGCATCGGCGTAGGCCACGTCGACCGAGGCATTCGTCTCGAAGCTCTCGGCGAGGCTGCAGCAAGCGCAGCGACGCAAGGCCTCGCCGGTGATATGCTCCACATGATGGGCTTCCAACGAGGAGACAAACTGCGCCTTCTGACGGGCGGCCACCTCCACCTCGCTCAACGTAAGGGGCGTGGTCATGACATGGTCGTAGTGTTGGGGCGTTGCCATGTGGTGCACGGTGTCGTTCTCATAGCCCACAAAACTGAACACCAAGCATTTGTAAGTGGGATGAATTTCGATGCTATAATGGCCGTGCTCATCGGTGACCGTACCCACGTTGGCGATCTTCCAATAGACATTGGCCCCTTGAAGCGGTTGTTTTTTGCCGTTCACTTCTTCGTAAACAGTACCTTCGATAACGTTTTGGGCAAGACCTTTCGCCACGAAAGACAATAAGGATATGATTATAAGTATTTTAATGGTTTTCATGATGTTATCTGATTATTGCCCTAACAGGGCGTTTATTAAACAAGAGGGTTCCCGGGCCGTAGCCTAGGACGCGCAACTGATCGGCCTGGCAGACCGATCCATCAGAAAACCAGTGGATTGAGCTTGAGATGGGAATAGAAAATCGTCTTCAAACGGCCCGTTAACAGATAGGATGTCTTCTCCCAAAAGAAACAACGGAACGACGGCATCCCATCCTTGTCAAAAAGGATATCGCGCATCGCCGTCATCATCGTGACGGGCAGATAGGCCGTCAACGATGTTGGTGTGGAAAAGGTAAAAGCATCCTCGAAAGCTATTTCACTGTCGAAATCCTCGCAACAACATTTGGCCTCGAAATGCAACACGCCACCCTCCGCAACGGTCCGATGGGCCTCATGGTGGTGGTGTCCGAAACAATGCCCACATTGTTCCGAGGCATCGCCGAAGCTACTCGTGACTTGATGGTCCTCCAAGCAATAGTGGAAGTGAACGTTCAGGTCGAGCGTCACAAACAGCACATAGAGCGCCATCAACAGAGATCCGATCTTCAGCAATCTTCTATTTTTCACGATGCAAAGATACGTTTTCTTTCGTTTGTCAAGAAGGGAACGGAATTATTTGGTATTTTCGCCGTTTGGAAATGAATTGAAAAACTGACAAATGGCCGACGGATATTTGGAAAAGCGATACGACGAAGTCTTTGGCCGAGGCGCCAAGAAGACCGTCGTGAAACATGTCTCGCTAGAGACGCTGATGGAAAAAAACCGTAGCTATCGAGGCTACGACAAGAGCTTTGAGGTGAAACGGGAGATGCTGGAACGCATCGTGGCGGTGAACACCAAGATCGCCTCCGCCAAGAACCAGCAGGCGCTCCGATTCAAGCTCGTCACCAAAGAGACGGGAGCGGAACACATCGTCCAAAACATGAAACTCGGCGGACTGCTGCCCGAGCTGCACCTCCCCTTCCCGGGCACCGAGCCTGAGGCCTTCATCATCATCTGCACCACCCTCCCCGAGAACAAGTTCGTCGACATCGACTTGGGCATCGCCGCACAAAGCATGCTGCTGAAAGCCACCGAGATGGGACTCAACGGCATCATGATTGGGGCCTTCAACAAGGCCAAGGTCACCGAGGCATTCGACCTTCCCTACGAGCCGCTGTTGATCTTGGCCATCGGCAAAGGCAAGGAGACCATCCGTCTCAAACCCATCGGTCCGGACGACGACAAGGCGTATTATCGCGATGGACAAGGCATACAATATGTGCCAAAAATAACTTTGGATGGCTTGTTATTGTGATTTTTTTTAATTTTGCCGGCAGAAACCTATCAAATACAATTAAATAATTCAAAATCAAATCATCATGAAAAAATTTACGCTTATCGCCATGGCCTTTGTCGGATGCTTCCTGCTGGCTTCCTGCACCAAAAACCCCAAAGAGGCCATCATGAAAGCCACCGACGCTTTCTTCGCCCAAGCTGAAACGGACGTCAAAGCCATCACCAATGCGGAAGACTTCATGAAGTTCTTCAACAACTTCGAAGAGAAGAAGACCGACTTCCTCTCCGAACTCGTGACCAAATACGAAACCGACGGTGAAGGCAACTTCCTCGCCATGAGCGCCGAAGAGAACGAGGCTTTGTATGAGTACATGTACGAACGCGCCTCGGCCTACAACAAGATCGAGGGTGAGAAATCCAGCGAATTCCTGACGCCCATCGTGGATCGTTTTGAGAAGGCCGTCAAGGCTTTGTACGAAAAGTACATCGCGGGCGAAGACTTCGATGACAGCATGATCGAAGACGTTGAAAACGCCTACGACGAGCTGGAGCTGTTTGCCGATTACGACAACGTTCAACCTGAACTCAACCAGCGCTTCCAAGACGTCCAGTCGTTGCTCGACGAGATGTTCAGCGAAGAGGCAGAATGATTTTTGCAGCATCGGTCATGAAAAAAAGACGCCACATGATGTGGCGTCTTTTTTTATTCAGGGTTTTCTACCCTCGGTACCGACAGGGCACCCCGATGGGGTGCGTTGACGATCCGATATCCTTTCCCCCACGGTACGACCGTGGGCTACCGATATTCCACCCCGACGGGGTGGTTCCGATATTCCACCCCAACGGGGTGATACCGACAGGGCACCCCGATGGGGTGCGTGCCGGCAGGGCAAGGATCATTGATAGACCTTGACGTCGGTCTCGCCGTTGAGGACCATGAGACCGTTGAGGGCCAGGGCCTTCATCTCGTCTTCGCCAGGATACACATACACCGGGGCGATCTTCTGCACATGCTCCTTGACCATGCCGCAGAAAGTCTTGTCGTAGGCCATGCCGCCGGTGAGGAAAATGGCATCCACGTCCATGCTCATGGCCGAAGCAGCCAGGCCGCCGACTTCCTTGGCCACCTGGTAGGCCATGGCCTTATAGACCTTCTCCCACTCCTTGTTGCCGGCCTTGACGGCATTCTCCACCTCCAAGGCGTCGTTGGTGCCGAGGTAGGCGACGAAGCCGCCTTTGCCTTTCAGCATCTGGCCGATCTCCTTCTTGGTGTACTTGCCGCTGAAGCAGGCGTCCACGAGAAAACCTGCCGGCAAGGCGCCAGCGCGCTCCGGGGTGAAGGGACCGTCGCCGTTAAGGGCGTTGTTGGTATCGACCACCCGGCCGTGTTTGTGGGCACTCACGGAGATGCCGCCACCGAGGTGGATGGCGATGATGTTCATGTCTTCGTACTTACGGCCGAGATCCTTGGCCAGCTGACGGGCGATGATCTTCTGGTTGAGGGCATGGAAGATGGAGATACGCGGGAAGAGCGGGTGTCCGGAGTAACGGGCCACCTCGTCCATCTCATCGACGACGACGGGATCCGCGATATACGCCTTCACACCGATCTCCTTGGCGATGTCGTTGGCGATGAGGCCACCCAGGTTGGAGGCATGTTCGCCGTAGACACCCGAAGTTAGGTCTTGAATCATTCGTTCGTTGACCTCATAGACGCCCGAGGTGAGCGGGTGCATCAGTCCACCACGGCCTACCAGACACGTCATCTCCTTGATGTTGATGCCCGCCTCCTTAAGCTCGTTGAGGATGACCTCGGTACGGAAGGGCTTCTGATCGGCGATGCGGTCGTATTTGGCGACCTCTTCGGCTGAGTGCTTGATGTTCTTCTTGAAGACCTGTTCTTCGCCTTCGAAGACGGCGATCTTGGTAGAGGTCGAACCAGGATTGATGGTTAAGATTTTATATGCCATAGTGATTGGTTTTCCGTTTTCAACTTCCGTTTACTTTGCCATCATGGCTGCGAGTGCGATGGAATAGAGCTTCGTCTTGGAGGTGTCGCCACGGGAGCTCAGCACGCAAGGCACCTTGGCACCCATGAGCATGGCACCGACTTCGCTCTTGTCGAACTTGGTGCAGCACTTGTAGAACACGTTGGAGGCTTCGAGGTTGGGGAACACGAGGCAGTCGGCATCGCCCGCCACGGGGTTCTTCATGCCCTTGATGGCTGCGGTCTCGGCGTCGGTGGCGAGGTCGAGGCTGATGGGGCCTTCCACCACACAGCCCTTGATCTGGCCGCGTTCATTCATCTTGGCGATGATGGCGGCGTCGACGCAGGCCGGGATGCCGGCGCTCATCTGCTCTGTGGCGGTGATCATGGCCACCTTGGGGCATTCCACGCCCAGTTTCTTGGCCACGTCGGTGACATACTTGAGCAGCTGCTGTTTCTGCTTGAGGTCAGGCAAGGGGATGATGGCACAGTCGGAAGCCACCATGAGCTTGTGGTAGTTGGGGTTCTCGATGACGGCGACATGGGCCAAGGTCACATTGGGCGGGCAGAGGCCACGTTCCTTGTTGAGGATGGCACGCATGTACTTGTCGGTCGGCAACAGGCCTTTCATGAGGATGTCGGCTTCACCGGCGTTGATGAGGTCGCAGGCCATGGCGGCAGCCTTCACGTCGACAGGCTCATGGATGACCTTGAAGCTGTTGATGTCGATGTTCTCGGCCTTGCACACTTCGGCAATCACGGCCTGGTCGCCGAGCAGGGTGGCTTCGATGAGACCCTCTTTCACAGCCGCATGGACGGCACAGATGGTATGGTCGTCGTTGGCATACGCGGCCACGAGGCGTTTTTTGGGCTTGCTGCGCAACACCTCGAACATTTGCTCTAGTTTACGGATTTCCATAATGGGGTATTTTTGATTTAAAGATTTAAGATTCAAAGATTTAAAGATTCAAAAGGGGAATATGGATTGGGCAAAGTTAGGGCTTTTTTTGATTATCCCAAAGGAATCCTTTTCAAAGTTTTGTAAAAAGCGCCCGTGGGCTGGAGAAAACTCTGAAAATAGACGATTTCCTTGACGTCGGAATGGAGGTAGGTCTTCTGTTCGATGCCCTCACAGAGCTGCAGGAAGAAGGGCTTGTCGACGAGCTGCTTGATGCGACATACGGTGAGATGCGGCACGAAGTTCTGCCGGTCGCGGAGGTAGCCAAGGCGGTCAAAAGCGTCGAGCACATCTTCTTCCAAATCATAGAGCGCCTTGGGCTCGTCTTTCATGCCAAGCCACAGGACCCTCGGAGCCCGGTTGCTCCCAAAGAAGCCCGTCCTGTCAAAGTCCATCACAAACGGTTGATGCCGCTTGGCTACCTGCTGGCAGGCCTCGATGATTTTGGGAACGTCCTCGTCGGGCGTGTCGCCCACAAACTTCAGGGTGAGGTGGATTTGATCGGTTTTGCACCAGTTGATGTTGCGGCGCTCGTGCTCCAGATTGCGCTGGAGGCGCTGCACCAGAGCGGGATAGTCCGCCCCGACGGCGATGGGGATCGCCAAAAAAGTACGTTTCATCTTCATCTGTGTCCAATAGGCAATGAAAAACAAAATTAAGAATTCTTTTGGATTCTAAGCCGAAGCTTCCTATTTTTGTCTATCATTTCAAAAAAACAACGTTATGAAAGCAATCCTCACCAAAGCCATCCTTCTTTGTTTGTTGGCATCCACTACCGTTTGTCTTGCCCAGAAAAAAGAAAAAGTGATCCTCGACACCGACATGGTGGAGGTGTTCGACGACGGCATCGCCATGATGATGCTGGCCCAGGCGCCGAACATCGACCTGATCGGCGTGACCACGGTCATCGGCAACACCTGGGTGCCTGAAGGCATCGCCTACGCCATCCGTCAGCTGGAAGCCATTCATCGCACCGACATCCCCGTGGTGCCCGGCATCCGTACGCCCATGTATCCGAACCGTTTCGAGACCATCAAGAACGAACGCATCCTGTTCGGCATCGGCGACGCCTACGTAGGAGCTGCCGGCTATGAAGAGCCCAAGACCTGGGAGTCGGTCTATCTCCAGAAATACGGCCGCGAGCCGGAGCACAAGCCCCTTGACATGAAGGCGGTGAACTTTATCATCGACCAGGTGAAGGCCAACCCCGGCGAGATCACCATCATCGCCATCGGCACCTGTGTGAACATCGCCACGGCAGTGCATATCGCCCCCGAGATCGTCCCGTTGGTGAAGCGCATCATCTACATGGGTGGATCCTTCTTCCAGCCTGGCAACACCACGCCGACCGCCGAGTTCAACTGGTGGCTGGATCCCGACGCCGCCAAGATGGCCGTCCGTTCCCCCTTCAAGGAGCAGATCATCGTCGGGTTGGATGTGTGTGAGACCATGCCGTTCCGCAAGGACCGTTACGACCACCTGAAGTCGATCACCAACAACCGCCTCATCCTCAATATGCTGCAGCGCAACTTCCTGAACCAGCTGTTCATCGACGATCCCAACTACACCCATTACATCTGGGATGTCATCGCCGCATGCATCATGATCGACCCGACCCTGATCCAGGACGAGGTGACCCGTTACGTGGATGTCAACAGCCAGTTCGGGTTCTCCTACGGCCAGGCGGTGGCCTTCGACAAGAACCAACCTGTCGGCACACAGCAGGCCCGCATCCTCCTCAAGGTGGATGGCGAACGCCTATGGAAGATGGTGGAAGACTACCTCTCGAAGTTCTGATAGAGACAAAAAACGTCGGGTCGCTACCCGACGTTTTTTTTTCAACACCCCAAAACCTTTATTAATCAAAAAGGTACACCCGGGCGATGGCCGTCCAAAGTTCAGGTAGCTCCTCGACCGTCTCCGTGGAGTAAAGCGCCTGTCCCTCCGGATCTTTTAAGGTGAACTTGTGCTGCACGCCGTTCATGGCATAGTTCTCCGCTCCGTAGATGATGATCAGGTCTTCCTGCGGTTGCAGCTTGTTACCTTCCCAGAGGCTGCGGGTGACTGCAAATTCGCAGAACGAGTTGCTGCCGCCTTCCACCACACTTTTGGAGTAAGGATGGAGCATGAAGCCTTGCAAGGAAGGAGTTCCCAAGGTGCCGGTACGGACAAACTGTTGTTTTTCGGGATCCCAGAGCAAGAGCGTGCTGTAGGTGCGTGACTCGCCCATGCCGATGAAGATGTCGGTGAGACCGTCGAAGTTGGCATCGAGGAAATGCACCGGGGCGTCATCGGTTGCCAGGCCGTCCTCGTCGGCAATGGTCTGGAGTTCCTTGCCGTCGTAGCAAATGGTGGCCGAGGTGTAATCGTCGGAAACCGTAACCGTGAGGTGCGGATCCGTTACCGGGCACTGTCCGAGGGCGATCAAGCCCGATTCGTCGGCAGCCACTTGAGGCGCGGACATCGCGAGCTTGACCGGGGCTTCGGGAGCTTTCGGTTTGTTGTTGCTACAGGCCGTGAAGAGGCCGAGGCTCAGCGACAAGGCAATGAGGCTGAGCAAGAATGGTTTTGCTTTCATTTTTTGCTTGATGAATGGTTTTCAAGAAGCAAAAATAGCTTTTTTTTCATTTCACAAGCTTGTGATTCACAAATCGTGAAACACAAGCTTGTGGAAGATATAATTTATTGATTTACAATAAATTTTGTGGTAAATTGGCCGATAGAAATGAAGTATATTCCAGCGGGTAATGAAGCTACGCGAATGCCTTCGGAGGTGGCGGTGCCAGTCATCAGAGTCTGGCCCAACACATTGGTGATGCGGTAGGCTTCACCATCTGGAGCATCGATAAACAGTATGCCGTCAGTGGGGTTGGGATAGACCCTAACACCCTCCGTCAGGGTGGCTTCGTCCACCCCGTGGAACTGGCTGTAAATCGCGTCGCAGTCGTCTTCGCTGGCATGGAAAACCAATTCCTGGTTGTTCCAGTAACAACGCAAGCCGTCCACTACAAAGGCGGCCCCGCGGTTCATCAGCTTCTCGGGGAAGAAACTCGTCGTATGGCCGATGCCGCAGATGATCTCACCCGAAAAGAGATCGTCCGCATCGCTGACATACAACGTCCGATAGGTCCGTCCCGTATTCAGGTCGTAATAGGGCTTCACCCCGTCCACATGAAGCACGACAGTCTCCGTCCCGACCTTGACCTCCCATTCGTCGCCTTCCTCGGCGTCGAAGTCGTACAGCACGGTGAACGCCTGCAAATCCCTGTTCCACCAATACACGATGTCGTCTTCCTCGTACAGGTATTCCCGCGTCACCTCAACTGGGCCTTCCTTGTCGTAAATCTGGTTGGTGCGAACGATCACCTTCGCCTTGTGGTTGTCCACTACCGTGTCGCCGGCACACCGCAGATACTGGTAATACACGCTGCCGTTGTCGCATTGGATCTCGTAGTACCATTCGGGATTCATGACAAAGAACCATTCCTTGTCAAGCACGGGATATCCGCCGTTGATCTCCCACTGGTCCCAATAGAACGTCTCGGGGCCGTCCCCGTTGAGCACCTCGACGAACGCCTGCGACTTCATCGTCTCATCAGGCGTGGGCTCGCCCAGGCCGTTGTCGGGCGCGTCCCCCTCCAGATAGTAGCTGTTGTTCACCTCCAGAAGCTCCGTCTCGTCGAACGGGGTGATGCCGCAGACCGTTCCGGCCGACAGCTCGCCCACGTGGTAGCAGTTCGACACGTGTACCTCCGGCACCAGCTCCGACTCCGAGATCGGCCGGCCCGTGATGCCCGACGCCGTGGTCTCCACAGCAAGGCCCTCCTCCACCTCGCAACGCACCGGGGCATGGTTGTAGCAGTTGGTGATGTTCACGACGAATTGCCCCCTGTGAGACCCGTAATTCGGATTGAAATCGTTTGCATAGCCTCCGGCGACACCCGAGCAGAACGGCAGGAACTCTTCGTAATCCGTAAGTCCCGTCGATGAGCGCATCGTGACCGTTACGTCGCCCCGGTTGCTGCAGCGGTTGAGGCTCACCCGGTAACCGGCGTTGCCGACAATGCCGCCTGCATAGGCCCGCTTGCGTGCCTCGTAGCTGATCAGGTCCAACCCCATCCGCAGGGAACCCGTGTTGTGGCAGTCTTCCATGACGAACTCGAAAGGACCCACGGGATCATCACCCCAATAGGTGAGAAGTCCATCATACATATCATAATCCATACCCACCAAGCCACCTAGGCAAGGACCAATATATCGCAAATAAGCAGCTCCAAGCAATCTTCTCATAGGCATCTCCAACGAGAGGGCGCCCGAGTTGCTGCATCCCTCCATCCTAAGACCAGGGTTTGTGAACCCCACAAGACCGCCCACTGCGACAATTTGTTGGTCGTCGGGCAACGTTACTTGAATACTCCCCCTGTTGTGACAGTTGGAAATCAAGTGGGGGAGAAAATAATCAGGCCAGTATGTTCTGTATGTTATCACAGCACCCGCCAACATTCCAGCATAACACAATCCTGTCAACTCGTTTAGTTCCAATAGACAACGCTCGCCCATTGTCAAGTTTCGGATACTCCCTTGTTCCAGCTTGCCAAACAAACCAATCAGGACCATTCCTGCCATGGGTGGTTCTTGGAGTAATCCTCGTCCTGAAATGTACATATTATCAATAATATGTCCGCCCCCGTCGAAGTTGCCGGAAAAGGAATATCCTCTTCCACCAATCGGCATCCATTCGAGTCCCTCATCACCACCTAAATCCAAATCTACTGTCAACAAAAAGTATGTATCCAGAAAATTAAAACCAGTGAGCGAACCTTCCTGACATTTCTGTGCCAACCACGCCAGGTTGGCTGCACTCTCGATCAGGTACGGATCCTCCTCAGTACCGGATCCGTGGGTCCACGGCTCCGCCGAACCGTCCCACACCGATACCTGGGCCATCGATAGGCCCGACAGCATGACACTGAGTGCCATTGCCGCAATGATTCTTGTGATGTTTTTCATGATTCCTTTGTTTTTAGTTGTTGTATTGTTGATTTAACTTGTCATCATAATAATAAAACTTATTGGTGCTTATATTTCATTGACAATCTCTTCAAAGCTCCGTTCTTCTTGTAAGCCATTCATCTTTTCCTGTTTGATGCGCGACTTGCGACGGGCATACGATGGGGTTTGGATGTTCATCAAGATCGAGATGACCTGATTGTTGAAGCCCTGTCGGGTAAGGCCACAGATCTGCAAGTCGTTTTTGTTCAAGGTGGGATAGCGCTCCAACAGTTTCTTGGTGAAACCACCATACATCATATCAACCAGCTCCATATAGTTATCCCATTCCTGTTCTTGGATGTTGAAATCCAAGGTGTTTGCCGTGATCTGTTCGGAGAGCGCCAAGGCGGTCAGATAGACCTTGTTCTTTTTGAGGGCCAACTCCAATTGATTCTTCGATTCCTCAGCATGAAGCTTCTCCTTTAAGGTCTTCTGCCGCAAGAGCAACAAGGTCCCCGCCAAAACCACCAACAACGCTCCAAGGATGAGATAGAAATAGAGACTCTTCAGCCTTTGCTCGGCTTGCAGGGCGCTTTTCTGTATCTGGAGGTCATATTCGCCTTTGATGCGCTGCACCTCCTCACTACGGAACTGCCGGTCAGCCAGCATCATGTTTTCGTTGAACAGCTCATGGCAATGAAGTGCTTGCTGGTAGTCGCCCGCCTCCTGATGAATCAGGTACAGCGCTTGATAGGCAGACATGCGAAGGCTGGGTTTCTCGCTTTGGATCGCCTCGTTGAGAAAGACAAGAGCCGTGTCGTTTTCATCGAGGTAATAGTATGAAAGGCCGATGACAAGGTTGCAGAAAGCCGGATCGGCGCCTGATTCAAGGGCTTCGGAGGCGAGTTCCATAGCCTTCGGATAATCGCCACCCTCCAGATAAAGGTCATGGCTGGTCTCCATCAGCAGCTCGTTATGGAACTTGGTTTCGTTCATTGTTTCAGCCAACAGAATGGCTTCTTCGTAGTATTTCCGCGCCTCGTGGGTTTGTTGCATGGAGGCGGTGACCCGACCGCAGTTGCGTAGGGCTTTCATCAGCAGGGTGTCGTTTTCGAGTTCCCTTGACAGTGCCACCGCGTCAAGATGCAGCTTCAGCGCCTCCTCGCTCAACCCGTGCTTCCAGCACATGGCGCCTAGTTGGTCTTCGACCTGGGCTTTCATGCCCTTGACCTCGGGTTTGCGGAGGTCGCAGCGATCGATGGCGAGCAAGGCTTGGCTGAACGACTTCGCAGCGGCTTCGGTGTTCTTGGCGGCGCGCAGCTCCAGTCCCTCTTGAAGAAGCGTCTCCGCCTCGTTGAGGGATTTGGTTTCATGACGGCAGGCAACAAGGCCTGCCGTCAGCACCAAGCATATTACGATGAGTTTTCGGTTTTTCATGGCATTGGGTTTTTGTTTGGCTTTTTGAATGGTTTCGCAAAGGTACACACAAAAAAAAGCCCTTGTCAAGAGTGGCAAGGGCGTTGTCTATTATGTAATGAATGGTTGATCTTGATAACAATTTGGATTTTAACCAATTATGAAACCAGGATCCTGTCGTTGTCTACAGGGTTGTCTATTACCTCTTCGGCTTCAGCTCGTCGAAGATCATGTTGCGGAGGTTGTCAATAGGCACTCGGACCTGGGTCATCGTGTCGCGATCGCGGACGGTGACGGTGTTGTCGACCAGGGTGTCGTTGTCGACGGTGACGCACATCGGGGTGCCGATGGCATCCTGACGGCGGTAGCGCTTGCCGATGGAGTCCTTCTCCTCATACTGGCACATGAAGTCGAACTTCAACGAGTCGATGATCTCGCGGGCCTTCTCCGGCAGACCGTCTTTCTTGACCAAGGGCAACACGGCGACCTTGTAAGGCGCCAGGATGGCCGGCAGCTTCAGCACCACACGCTCCGAGCCGTCTTCCAGCTTCTCCTCAGTGTAGGCGTTGCTGAACATGGCAAGGAACATACGGTCGAGGCCGATGGAGGTCTCGATGACGTAAGGGGTGTAGCTCTCGTTGGTGTCGGGATCGAAATACTGGAGTTTCTTACCCGAGTATTTGGCGTGGGCCGAGAGGTCGAAGTCGGTGCGGCTGTGGATGCCCTCCAGCTCCTTGAAGCCAAAGGGGAAGTCGAACTCGATGTCGGTGGCGGCGTTGGCGTAATGGGCCAGCTTCTCGTGGTCGTGGAAACGGTATTTCTCCGCCGGCAACCCCAAGGAGAGGTGCCAGTTGAGGCGTTCCTGCTTCCAGTGTTGGAACCACTCGAGTTCCGTGCCAGGACGGACGAAGAACTGCATCTCCATCTGCTCGAACTCGCGCATGCGGAAGATGAACTGACGGGCCACGATCTCGTTGCGGAAGGCCTTACCCGTCTGGGCGATGCCGAACGGGATCTTCATGCGGCCGGTCTTCTGCACGTTGAGGTAGTTGACGAAGATGCCCTGGGCCGTCTCGGGACGCAGGTAGATGGTGTCGGAGCCGTCGGCCACGCTACCCATCTTGGTGGCGAACATCAGGTTGAACTGACGCACGTCGGTCCAGTTGCGGGTGCCACTGATGGGACACACGATCTCCAAGTCGAGGATGAGCTGCTTGATGGCGTCGAGGTCGTTGCGTTCCATGGCGCCGTAGAGGCGGTGGCTGATCTCCTCGATTTTGGCCTTATGTTCCAGCACACGCGGGTTGGTGGTGACAAACTGTTCCTCGTTGAAGGCGTCGCCGAAACGTTTGCGGGCCTTCTCCACCTCTTTGTTGATCTTGTCCTCGATCTTGGCCATATAGTCTTCGACGAGCACGTCGGCACGGTAGCGTTTCTTGCTGTCGCGGTTGTCGATCAATGGGTCGTTGAAGGCGTCGACGTGGCCTGAGGCCTTCCAGGTGGTGGGGTGCATGAAGATGGCGGCGTCGATGCCGACAATGTTCTCATGCAGCTGCACCATGGCCTTCCACCAGTATTCGCGGATGTTTTTCTTCAACTCCACGCCGTTTTGGCCGTAGTCATAGACCGCCGAGAGTCCGTCATAGATCTCGCTCGATGGGAAAATGAAGCCATATTCCTTGGCATGAGCGGTTATCTTCTTAAAGAAATCTTCTTGATTCATAGTTGCATGGTTTGAATTTGGTGCAAAAATACGGTTTTTCTATTGAAATCCCAGAAAAATGATTATCTTTGCCTTTGAATAAAGGTCCAAGCGAGGCTTACTTCTTCTTTTAGTTGATAGGGTTCGCCCTATCGTTTCAGCTTCGCAATTACCTTATTTAAAACCATTGACAATGAACGAGCAAGTTCTCCAAAAGGTTGCCCTAAGGTATAGGGCAATTTTTTTGCCCGTCGATCGCGACGGGCTGACCGGCCCCTATGAGCCGACGGTGCCTTTGATGGCTTTCACCGCGAGATTGCGGGAAAACGGCTACTGCGTGAGCGAAGAGCTGCTCCATGCCCTTGCCCAGGTGCCCTTCAACACCCTTGCCATGATCACCCGACAGATCGACGAGGCCTTGGGCGTGGAACTCAACTGGATGCCCTTGGTGAAAGGCTGGGATACGCCCACGGGCGAGACCCGCATGGATCACCTGATCACCTTCCTCGCCAACCTGTTCGGTGGCGAGGAAGCCGGACTGAAAGGCACCACCCTGCCATGCGGGCACTTCATCCCCGAAGGGACCTTCCCCCTGGAACGTTACAACGGCTGTCCCTACTGCGGCACCCTGTTCCACACGGCCAACTTCGTGTATCACGGCCAAGGCAGCAAGCTCAAGGAACTGCGGCTGTTTACCCTGGAAGACAAAGAAAAACTGTTCCACAACCTGTTATCCTCCCCAACGCCACTGGACGCCACCCAGCTGGACTCGCTGAAGCTCCTGCTGCAGGAGTTCGAGGTGCCGGATAACATCGAGATTCCCATGAAGGAGACGGTGATGGTGGTCATCCAGAAGTCAGGAGAAAAAAACCAAGAGGCTGCTGTCGCATTGGGGTTACGATATCTGAAGACGCCCACCGACATCCTTCGGTATTTCTGGTATGAGAAGACGGGACAGGTCAAGATCATCGAGCCGAAGCATCTCGTCGCGATGGCACAACGGGCCAACCGGCATCATTGGCTTCCCGCCGACAAGAGTGAACAGGCGGCAGCGGAGAAACGGCAGGAGCTGAAGCTCAAGTACGACCGCAAGCACTGCCGGATGGCGGCCACCTGGCTCAACGCCGTGCCGATGAGCGACGAGCTGGCAGCGGAGAACATGAATGCCAAACGCGGGATGTGGGTCAGGATGATCCACGCCCTTCGGCTAGGCGAGTACGCCCGAAAGAAAGGCTTCGAACCTCTCGCCGCAATCCTCGACACATTCTACAGGCAAGACTATAACACGTGGCAGGGACTGCTGGAGCTGTCGCAGAAAGAGCACCGTGCCGACGAGGTGCTGACGATACTGTCCACCCGTCCCGGGATGTTCGCCCGTTGCCTCTTCTCGACGATGCTGCGATTGGGCAAGGACAAGACCTTGGCTGCGTTCGAAACGGTAACCGACACCTTGCCCGCGCGATTGCTCTTGTCGCTGGGCAACGCCGCCGACGGCTGGTTCGACGTGGAGCGCACCCGCGTGGCCAGGCCGATCACGGGAGGCACCCACTCCGTGCCACCCCACCCCCTGCTGCAGCTTTATACCGAAGAAGAACGCCGCGACATGGCCAAGGCGGTCAACGACGTGTATGCCCACACCATGAAGAAGCGCTTCGCCAGCCAGTCCACAACCGCCAAGACCCTCTTTATCGATCCCAGGCTGTACGACATCCCCGTCAGCGTGGGCGACCGCAGCAGTTCCATCCAAGACACCGCCTGTGCCCTGCAAGGCACCCGTTTCCCTGTGGAAGGCGACCGCGTAAGGCTCTTCATGCAATGGGGCAAGGGGCTGCCGGCACAGCATCTCGACATGGACCTGAGCTGTGCCATCGCCATGAAGAATGGCAAAGTGTTCGAATGTGCCTACTACCACCTGACGGCGCCCGGAGCGAAACACTCCGGCGACATCATCCACATCCCCGACCAAGTGGGGGCGGCGGAATACATCGAGCTGAGCCTACCCGAACTCGAGAAGTCGGGCGCGCGCTATGTCTCCTTCACCTGCAACGCCTACAGCAACGGCGCCTTGTCGCCCAACCTCATGGTGGGCTGGATGAGCTCCGCCTATCCCATGACCATTTCCAACGAGACGGGCGTCGCCTACGACCCGTCGTGCGTGCAGCATCTGGTACGCATCAGCGAAGCCAACCTCAGCAAAGGCATGGTGTTCGGCGTGCTCGACGTGGCCCGACGGGAGATCTATTGGCTGGAGATGCCTTTCATGGGACAGACCGTCCACGACCTGAACCTCAAGACCATGGAGGCGCTGCTGAAACGGCTTCAGGAGAAGCTCAGCATCGGACAGTTACTGGATCTGAAACGCGAGGCGCAGGGGCTCACCCTCGTGGATGCCCCCAAAGACGCCGACGAGGCCTACACCTACGAATGGGCGTTGGATCCCGCAGCGGTAGCCACGTTGTTATTTAAATGATGAGCATCGCGTCGCCGTAGGTGAAGAAGCGGTATTTCTCGGCGACCGCCTCCTTATAGGCCTTCATCAGGAATTCATAGCCTGCAAAGGCCGCCGTCTCCATCATCATGGGCGACTTGGGCAGGTGGAAGTTGGTGATCATACAGTTGGCCACCGAGAACGTATAAGGCGGGAAGATGAACTTGTTGGTCCAGCCGTTGAAAGGCTTGATCTTGCCCGAGATGGTCTGGGCCGTCTCCAGGGCCTTCATGGTGGTAGTGCCCACCGCAAAGACGTTGTTGTGGTTCCGATGGGCTTCGTTGACGAGGTCGCAGCAGGTCTGGTCGACCATCATCTCCTCCGAATCGCATTTGTGCTTGGTGAGGTCTTCCACCTCGATGTCGCGGAAGTTGCCCATGCCGGGATGCAGGGTCAGCTCCGCAAACGAGGCGCCCTGGATCTCAAGACGTTTCATGAGGATCTTGCTGAAATGCATGCCTGCCGTCGGCGCCGACACGGCTCCCTCCACCTTGGCGTAGATGGTCTGGAAGTCTTCCGCGTCCTCAGGAAGCACCTGCTGGTCCTCGCGGCGCTCCAGGATCTCCTTGGGCAGCGGCGTGTGGCCCAACGAGAAGATGGTCTGCTTGAACTCGTCGTAGGTGCCGTCGAAGAGGAAACGCAACGTACGGCCACGGGTGGTGGTGTTGTCGATGACCTCGGCCACCAACTCGTCGCCCTCGCCAAAATAGAGCTTGTTGCCGATACGGATCTTACGGGCGGGATCGACGAGCACGTCCCACAGACGGCTCTCGTGGTTCAGCTCACGCAACAGCAGCACCTCGATCTTGGCCCCGGTCTTCTCCTTCTCGCCATAGAGACGGGCAGGAAACACCTTGGTGTTGTTGATGACGAAGACATCGCCGTCCTTGACATAGTCCACCAGGTCCTTGAACGACCGGTGTTCAATGGTTTGCGCCCGGCGGTCAAGCACCATCAAACGGGCTTCGTCGCGGTTTTTGCAAGGATAGGTCGCAATCAGTTCTTGCGGCAGGTTGAATTTGAACTGGGAAAGTTTCATCTCGACACGTATTAAACGCACAAAGATAATTCACCAAACAAGTTTTGTCAAATTTATTTTTTAAATCCCTGGGAATCAGTTGGTTTTATAACTCACTCATCGGAATGATTCGTCTCAAAGTCAATTTCTGTTTTTGATGGTATCCGATACGAGAAAGTCGTCGTTTCCTTTTCGTTCGTTACCGCCAAATCACCAATTTGGATGATGTCCATCCCGATAATAAAGTCATAGTCTTCCCCATCAAATTCTGATGCCAACACATTCGTAACCACATCGCCTGATGGCAGACCCACATGGATAAGATAAGTGCTCTTCAGCTCAACCCCATCATTAACTCCAGCAATTTCTGACTTGCCAATTGGGACAAGACCTAATGTTTCTACTGCTGTCTTGGAAATCATGGAAGACGACGCACCGGTATCCCATAGAGAGCGTCTGAGGGTCAAGCGCCTTAAATTATTGCCACCGTGAATATCCGTAGGTGAATAAATGAAACATTCCGTGACAACTTCATCAACAACTGATGGAAATCGTCTAGTAAAAGCTCCCATGGCCTTAATCATTAAAGAGATCAACCCCTCCGATAATAATTTCAGATTTAGGAACCTCACAGTCCAGTTGGCGGCTTTTAACTTGAGCCACTCCCGTGTGCTCGATGCTGTACTCTTTCTTACCGGCCATACTGCGTTTTTCTGATTGTCTAATTAATTGTTTTTCAAACGCAAAGATACTAGTTTTTTTCATACTGAGGATGTTTTTGTTTAGATTTTGCTTGCAAAAGTAACAAAAATATTTTATTCAGTATTCTATTTTTAATCAATTTTTATCTATAGAAATTATTTTAAATCCTCTTTTGTTTTTTGGGAATAGGCCCGGTATTCGTCACCCGTGTCGATGATCTCCTGCTTAAGCGCTTCGAGCTGCCAGGCGTCCTCAACGCGGAAGTCGCCAATGCGGGTGCGGCGGAGCGATTTGAGGCAGGCGCCATTGCCGAGGGCTTTACCAAAGTCATGGGCGAGGCTGCGGATATACGTCCCCTTGCTGCACGTGACCTCGAAATCGAGTTTCGGGAACCGATCCATGTTGATCTTGAAATCGTCGATGCGGATGTCGCGGGCCTTGAGTTCGATCTCTTCATCGGAGCGCGCATAGTCAAAAGCCCGTTTGCCCTTGATCTTGATGGCGGAATACTTGGGGGGATGCTGCTTGATATCGCCTATGAATTGGAGGCGTGCCTGGTCGATCTGCTCCGCGGTGATGCCCTCCGTTGGGAAGAAAGCATCCGGTTCGCTCTCCAGGTCGAAGGTCGGGGTGGTCTGCCCGAGAATCATGGTACCGGTGTAGGTCTTGACCTGGGCCTGGAAGTCCTCGATCTGCTTGGTCATCGGCCCCGTGCAGAGGATGAGCAGCCCCGTAGCCAGGGGGTCGAGCGTGCCGGCGTGGCCCACCTTGAGCTTGCGGATCCCATAGAAACGGTTGAACAGGGCACGGATGAAGTTCACCGTGTCGAACGACGTCCAGTCGATGGGCTTGTCGATCAAAAAAACCGTTCCTTCCTCAACGTAGAACATCAGGCACAGACGATGGCGATGATACCCACGATGACGCAATACACGGCGAACCAGATCAGCTTGCCCTTCTTGACGAGGTTGACCATCCACTTGCAGGCGAAGCAGCCCGTGATGAACGCGGCCAAAAAGCCCACGATCAGGGCCAGGGGAGAGATGCCACCCATGGCTTCAGTGACGCCGACCTCGAACATGTCCTTCACGTCGAGCAAGGCCTCACCCAACACGGGCGGGATGACCATCAGGAAGGAGAACTGGGCCAGCTTTTCCTTTTTGTTGCCGAGCAACAGACCCGTGGCGATGGTGGAACCCGAGCGCGACAGACCCGGCATGACGGCGCAGGCCTGGGCGATGCCGATGATGAAGGCGTGCAGGGGCGAGATGTTTTCCTTCTGCCGCGGCTTGGCAAAGTACGAGAAGGCCAGCAGGGAAGCCGTCACCAAGAGCATGATGCCCACGATGAGCAGTCCGGAGCCGAAGACTGCCTCGATCTTGTCCTTGAAGAAGAACCCCACGATGGCCACGGGGATCATGGAGATGAGGATGTTGACCACATAGCGGGTGCCTTCGTTCCACTTCCATTTGAAGAGGTCGCGGAAGATCCATACGATCTCGCTCCAGAGGATGACCACCGTGCTGAGCACGGTAGCCACGTGGAGGACCACGGTGAAGGTGAGGTTCGACTCGCCGTCAGCCAGTCCGAAGAGCGCCTGACCGATGGCCAGGTGACCGCTGCTGCTGACGGGAAGGTATTCTGTAAGGCCTTGGATGATACCAAGGATGAGGGCTTGGAACCAGTTCATGAGAAGGGATGATTGAGCGGTGAACGGTAAGGATTATTTCTTTCTCCAGAAGATGGCGACGATTTCCACCACAAAGCCTACCAGCACCAGGATCGGAGCCAGGGTGATGTGCCGGAAGTCGAACATCTTGGGGTTGAACACGTCGGGGTCGTCGGAGCCGCCGCCGATCATCAGGATCATGCCCAAGGCGATGACGGCGATGCCCACCAGCACCAGGATGTAGTTCATCTTGGTGAACGGCATCGACTTGTTTTCCGGTTCGCGTTCGGAGGAAACCGCAGGAGCCTTGGTTTGGGGTTTATTCTCTTTGGTAACAGCTTGTTTTGCCATGATATGGTAGGTTTGGTTATTATGCGTAGAGTTTGTCGAGGTTGGCCTTGAGGAAACGGTCGAGGGCGGCACGGGTAGAGAGCCAGGCGAGGACGACCCCCAACACGATGAGTCCGACGAAGATGGCGACGACCACCTTAGTGTCTTGAACCAGCACCAGGTCGGGGATCCGTTTGGAGGCCCAATACAGGATGCCCGCCAGCAAGAGGTCTGCCAGCAGTCCGCCGAAGAAGCCTTGCGAGACCCCTTGGCGGAGGAAGGGACGGCGGATGAAACGCTCAGTGGCACCCACGAGCTGCATGCTGCGCACCAGGAAGCGTTTCGCATAGATGGAGAGTCGTATCGTATTGCGTATCAAGGCGATGGCGATGACCAGGAGGACCACGCTGAGGATCATCAGCACGATGGCGATCTTCCGGAGGTTCTGGTTGATGAGATCTATGAGCGACTTCTGGTAATACACTTCCTTGATGTCGGTGTTCTCGAGCAGCTGGGCTTCGATGACCGCGATGCTGTCGTTGTTGGCGTAATCCGCATGGAACCGCACGTCGATGGAAGGCAACAGCGGGTTGGCCTCGTTGCCGAGCCATTGCAGGAAGTCCTCGCCCAGGTCCTCGCTGAGTCGCGAGATGGCCTCTTCCTTGGTGATGTATTCCGTCGATTTCACGGCGGGCATGGCGTCGAGTTCCTTTTGCAAACGGAGGATGTTGGCCTCTTTCACGTCGCTGTTCATGACGATCTCGAAGCCCAGGTTCTCCTTGACGTGGTTGGAGAGCTTGCGGGCGTGCATCATGAAGAGGGCGAACACGCCGAGCAGGAAGAGCACCAGCATGATGCTCACCAGCGACATGGCGTAGGATCCGGCCACACGGCGTTTATTTGAGGTTCTTTCGGACATTTTCGTGGTTTGAAACTGCAAAGATACACATTTTAATTGCTTCTCATTAATATTTATTTAACTTTGCAAATCTATGTTATCCTTCATATGAAAAAAGCCATACTCACTACACTTTTCACGATCTGCTTAATACTGACCGGTTTCTCACAGATTAGCAAACAACAGGCCACTAACATGGTTTTGAATCCAATACAGAACCTAACGGCTTCATTGGAAGGTAATGACAAGATTTTGCTAACTTGGAGCTTCCCGGATGAGGTAGATGAGATTGAACTTACTTGGAGCAAAATGGTTATTGAAGATTGGATGGGAACACATCCCTCTTGTGCTTGGGATGTGATGCAGCATTTCGATTTGTTGGATATTCGCAATTTGACAGGATGGCGTATTAAAGACATAACTTGTGTGACCCCTGAAATTAACCCACAATCGGGCAACACCGATGTTGTTTTCTATATTAAAGTTTGGAAAGGAGATGAAGATCATCGAATGCTGGTTTATGAGCAGTGTATTGAAGAGCCCATCGGTGGATCATTTCAGACGGTTACCTTAAATGAAGCTGTTTGTGTGGACGCGAACGAGGAATTGTGGATTGGTTTCTATGGTAATCGACCTTTTACATTCCCTTGGGCGGTGGATTACAGTTTTGTAAATGGTTTCGAAAGAAAAGGTCTTTTTCTGGATTTGTATGGAGAAAACACTGTAGGAGATTGCGTCCCAAGAGAATGGATTAACTATGCCGCTGATTATGGTAATGCTACGATTTCCGCCACACTAGTAAACCCATCAAAAGAATTTGAAGACCGTAATAAAGGAAGCCTCACTGGTTACAGGGTTTATCGCAACGGAAACTTGATTCAAGAAATACCATTTCAATTTTTTACTCATTTCACAGACAACCACTTCGATAGTCAAGAAGAGGTGACTTATTGCGTCACAGCGGTTTATGGTGAAGAAGAATCTGAGGGAGAATGCCTGACCATACCCATTACTGGGGTTGTAGAAGAAAAGCTCCTTATAACAGCGATCCCCAACCCATCTTATGGGACAATCCAAATTGACGGAGTCGAGGCTGTTGAGATCCAGATCTACAACACTTTGGGTCAGCTGGTAAAAACACTCCACCACACCAATATTGTTCTACTCGATAATCACCCCGCAGGTATTTACATGCTGCGCATTTCTGACCAAGATGGCAATGTCTTTTCGAAAAAGGTTATAAAACGATGAACTAATAGCACTAACAATGCAGATTCTGAAATCGAACATAAAGACCGACTCTGAGGAGTTCCGGCAGAATGAGAAGAACTTCCTGGAGCTGATGGCCCAATACCGCGAGGCCATGTCCGCTTCCATGCAGGGCGGCGGCGAGGCGGCGGTGGCCAAGCACAAGAAACGCAACAAGTTGTTGGCCCGTGAGCGCATCGATCTGCTCATCGACCCGAACACGCCGTTTCTGGAGCTCTCGCCGATGGCGGCCTACGGGACGTATCACGACGACTTTCCCTCGGCGGGCATCGTCACCGGCATCGGCGTGATCCAAGGCCGGGAGGCCGTCATCGTGGCCAACGACGCCACGGTGAAGGGTGGCACCTACATGCAATACACCGTAAAGAAGCACCTCCGCGCCCAGGAGATCGCCATGGAGAACCACCTCCCCTGCGTGTATATGGTCGATAGCGGCGGCGCCTTCCTTCCCGAGCAGGACACGGTGTTTCCCGACCGCGACCATTTCGGGCGGTTCTTCTACAACCAAGCCCGGATGTCGGCCATGGGCATCCCCCAGATCGCCATCGTGATGGGCATGTGTACCGCCGGCGGCGCCTACGTACCCGCCATGAGCGACGAGACCATCATCGTGCGTAACCAAGGCACGATTTATCTCGGTGGTCCCCCGTTGGTGAAGGCCGCCACCGGCGAAGTCGTGACAGCGGAAGAGCTCGGCGGCGGCGAGATGCACACCTCCATCTCGGGTGTGGCCGACCACCTGGCCGAGAACGACCAACACGCCTTGCAGATCTGCCGCAACATCTTCAAGACCTTGGAGAAGAGCCACCGTCAGAAGCTCGACATGCTGCCTGTGGAGGCGCCATTGTACGATCCCCGAGAGCTGTATGGCTTGGCACCGATCGACTTCCACAAGCTCACCGACCCGAGGGAGATCATCGCCCGCATCGTCGATGGCAGCCGGTTCCAGGAGTTCAAGTCGCGGTACGCCACCACTATCGTCTGCGGCTTCGCCCACCTGATGGGCTTCCCCGTAGGCATCCTCGCCAACTACGGCGTGTTGTTCTCCGAGTCGGCCCTGAAGGCGACCCATTTCATCGAGCTGTGCTGCCAACGCAACATCCCCTTGGTGTTCTTGCAGAACATCACCGGCTTCATGGTCGGCAAGCAGTACGAGCAGGGCGGCATCGCCAAGGACGGTGCGAAGATGGTGCATGCCGTTTCGAACGCCAACGTACCCAAGTTCACGGTCATCTTCGGCGGCTCGTTCGGTGCCGGCAACTACGGCATGGCTGGGCGGGCTTACAGTCCCCGGTTGTTGTTCATGTGGCCCAATGCGAAGATCTCCGTCATGGGCGGCGAGCAGGCGGCCAGCGTGTTGGCAACGGTGAAGGAGGACCAGTACAAATACAAAGGCCTGGAGGTGCCGAAAGACGAGATCGCCCAGCTGAAGAAAGAGATCCTGGCCAAATACGACTACGAAGGCTCCGCTTTCTACAGCACCGCCCGCCTGTGGGACGACGGCATCATCGACCCCATCGACACGAGAAAGATCTTGGCGTTGGGTATCGCGGCCTCGTTGAACCAGCCCTTCCCGCAGCAGCAGTTCGGGGTGTTCAGGATGTGATTTTTTAGACTATAACACTCCCTTGAATCTCATCCATAGGACGAAAAACTGGTCGTATGCCATATAAACACCTTTATTCATGGTGATAAAGTCCTTATCCAACAAGCCTTTTATGGCTGAGGAGACGCTACTTGCTGATGGAAGACGATGCTTTTTCAAAAAAGCCGCACTATTTACTTCTTTGGCCTTCCCTTCTCGAGCAATGGCAATAAAAACGGCACGCTGTTTTTCAGGCATCTGGTATAGCAATGCTTCATAAGTATCCGACGACATCCGCAAGATATACTCAATGGCAGGATCGACCATATCAACGGTACAACGCTCTCCGAGTTGTGTCCTAGAAAACAACACATTCAGAACCCGGTGCATGTAACTGGTGACCGCATCGAATCGGGTATATAACTCGCTGACCACCGATGGATCCAATGTCTTTCCTGATCCACTGAACTTGCTTTCAGCGAAAGCGGTGTAAATCGGGAGCTGTATTGGCTGTAGGTTGATGATGGTGACAGATTGGTAAAATGGGCGCGAAGGAGAGGTGAACATTCCATCCATCAGATGCCGTTGCGATCCTGAGAAAATGAAATGAGCATTGGTGCAGCGTTGGACGTAGGTTCGCAAGGTAGCCTCAACGGTCTCATCATTGTATTTTGTGATTTGTTGGAATTCATCAATGGCCACCAGACAAGGTTTGTCGGATTGGTTCAGATAGGCAAAGATTTCATCCAATGTCGCTGAGGGATTGTTGATCTCGCCCAGCCCCATCCCCCACACGGGTAATCCATTGATATCGAAAGAGATCTCGGAACGAAGTGATGTGATGATATTCAAAAAACGATTCCAGGCGGCTTTCCCTTTGGGTCGCAATTCGTCCACCACCGCCTTGCCAAGCAGATTCACAAAGTCACTTAAGTTTTTTGTGGCATACACATCCACCACAAAACAATGATAGGATTTACGAATCATTTCATCATCAAAAACATGGTATATCAAATCCGTTTTGCCTAAACGTCGAGGTGATATTAAAGCAATATTATTCTCGTTAAGGAGCAATTCTCTAATGGTTTCCGTTTCTTCTATTCGGTCGCAGAAATAGTCGGGGCCCGCATAGCCATTGGTAACAAAAGGATTTCTCATATACTTTTTTTTGCAAAAATAACAAATCTTTAATTACCATAAAGCGGTTATCATAAAATAATTATTACTTTATGAGAATATTTTCTATTTTGGACAATGGCTGTCTTTTGCCTAAATTTCCACGAATAAGGGGCCCGGCTAATTCGTCGCGTTTATGTAAATTATAAAAACAGCCACAAAATAGTAGCATTTTTTGCTAAAACACTTGATAAATGAAAAAATCTGCTTATTTTTGCGGCAGATTTATAACGTAATCAATTAATAGATTAATACAGACCCGTCATGAAAGACCCCGCGATTGAAATGGTGATAGATCCCATCGCTGAAGCCCGCCGCTATGTGGAGAACGCCCAAACCATCTTGAAAGAACATGGAAACCTCAACTACGAGACACAACTCTATCAGGACCGCAAATACGTCCGTATGGCCGGCAACACCCTATGGAACGGAATACTACTGATACTTGATTCTGTTTTCCATGTAAAAGCAGAAGACGGTTCACGCCCAGACATCAAGGATTATAGAAACGCCATCGCCAAACGTGATTTGAAGTTACTAACCTTTGTCAATGCGGGTTATGACGCGATGCACCTTGCGATGGGATACGACGGCAATCCGATAAGAGCCCATTGTCAAGAGGGGATTCGCATTGCCAACGAAATCATCGACCGTTGCGCTGTCATGTTGAAATAAAAAAGGGGAATGTGGCACAAATGCCATTCATCGATTTCTGTGAGGTTTTATCCATTTGTGATAACACATTTGATTTCCCGAAATAAAGTCTTACCTTTGTCCCAAAATTGGGAGTATGTTGTCATTAGCCATTATTGAGCAGATCAAAAAGAAGTCGGGGTTGGCATTCAGCAACGCCAAGGACTTCGAGGTGCTTTCGGCTATGTTTCCTGTCAACGAACGCTTGGGGGTCAACACCTTGAAACGGTTGATGGGCTATGCCAAGTCGCCCATCGCCCCTCGCAAGACCACCCTCGACATCCTGTCCCATTATCTCGGCTTCTCCTCATGGGAGACGTTGAGCGGTATGCAACCTGTGGAGAGCGACTGGATGGAGAAGGCTTTTTTTGCCGATGAAATCCGCGAAGGCAGCATTGTGGAGGCCTCATGGTTACCCGACCGGCATCTTGCCCTGCGCTGCATCGGCGAGAACCGTTTCCGCGTGACCGAGAGCAGGAACGGCAAGCTGCATGTCGACGACGAGGTGATTATTTATAGCTTCCGCCTGGAGTATCCCTTGCAGGTGTTTCAAGTCGTCCGTAACGGCGAGATCGTACGCGATGCCGCCGGCAACGAATTGGGTTATGTGGCAGGGCGCCAAAACGGTTTGACCGAATTATTCATCAAGGAGGCAGCCTGATGAGCGATTCCGATTTTATCAGTCCCGCGCAACACCAGCAAGAAGAGTTGCTTTTCGATAGCGGCGGCACTTGCGACTGCTACCGTCTTGTCAAGGACAACCGCGTGTATTGCGTCAAACGGCCCAAGAAGGACATGCGATCCTCGGAGGCTTACATGAACCTGTTCCGCAAGGAGTTCGAGATGGGCATTGAACTGGAGCACCCCAACATCGTACGGTACTTCGCCTACGACGAAGACGAAAACGGCCCTTTCATCCGCATGGACTACATCGACGGCGACAGTCTTGAAGCTTTTGTGGCCCAACATCCAAATTATTTCAAAGAGAAAAGACACAGGAAACAATTTTGTGACGAGTTGTTTTCGGCCCTCTCCTATCTGCACGAGAAGGAGATGCTGCACCTCGACCTTAAGCCCAGTAACATCCTCATCACCAACAAAGGCCATCATGTGAAGCTCATCGATTTAGGGTTCGGTTGGAGCGAGAGTTACCTGCATGATTTGGGGTTTACCCGCGACTACTGCGCTCCCGAACAGCAAGCCGCCAAGACCGAGTTGTTTGGTCCTGCCACCGACATCTATGCCTTGGGCAAGATATTGCAGCGTTTTGGCTTGGCCAGTGATGCCGTGGTGCAGCGCTGCCTAAAAGACAATCCTCAAGAGCGTTATCAAGGCATTGGAGCACTGCAGAAGGCCATCAAAAGCAACGAGCGTATCCGGATGGCTTCAAAGGTCGGATTCGGTTTGGCGGCAGTGCTGCTGATAGGAGCCATCGTAGAGCTGGTAGGCTTCAGGGAAGCGCCTTTGCCGCAGCGTCCTCCCGCACCCGAAGGGGCCATCAACGGGTTGTTTACCATCAACGAAGCGGGCGACCAGGTGTATTTCTCGAAAGGTAACTTGCAGTATAAGCCTTTTACGGGCATCTGGCGTTTTGCAGAGAACCAATTTGACTACATTGGCGGCGATAATGCGAATGTTGCGCAAGGAGCAAACCATAGGGGCTGGTTTGACTTGTTTTCCTGGAGCTCCAACGGCCAAGAGCATGGTGCCATCAATTATCAACCTTGGAGTGACAAAGGCGATGACCTGGAATCAAGCGTAAGCCTTTACAATGCATACGATTCTGACACATGTGACCTTTGCGACTATAATGGACAAGCCGATTGGGGCTACAATGCCATCAGCAATGGCGGCAATGAAGAAGGACTTTGGCGCACTTTGACCATGGACGAATGGCGCTACCTCCTTGATGAACGCAGTACCGCCACAGGCATGCGATTCGCAAAAGCCAATGTTGAGGGTGTGAATGGCTTGTTGCTCTTGCCTGATGACTGGGACAACTCATATCAGCTAAACGATGTTAACAACGATGACATCAACTATTTGAGCAACACGATTCCCCAGCCTTTCTGGAAAGACAAAGTGGAATCACAAGGAGCGGTTTTCCTCCCCGCAGCAGGTATTCGTGACGGGACCACCGTTGGATTGTTAGGGAAATATGGTTTTTATTGGTCAGCCACGCATTCCGGAATCTTTGATGCAAAGGGCATTTATTTCTCGGACTCCTTTTTCAACCATGAAAACACACACAAGAAATGTCACTCACGGTGTGTGCGACTGGTGAGGGATGCGAAAGGGGGAAATTGAGAATTGAGAATTTAGAGATAGCCTTCGGGTAATAATAGATGAGATTTTTGTCCAAATCAACAAAAAATATTGAGATTTGGACAAAAAACAAACGATTTTTGTCCAAATCTAGTAATAATTCAGGGATTTGGACAAAAACAATGAAGTAGAAAAAATTCACACAAACTATTGACAAATGAAGATATTTACCTATATTTGCAGCATAAATATAACAATATGAATTAATAAACTAAAACAAAGTCATTATGGAGAATAACAGCCAAGTATTTATGAATCCCTACACCGACTTCGGGTTCAAGAAGCTCTTCGGAACGGCACCAAACAAGGATCTCCTAATCAGCTTTCTCAATGCCCTGTTTGACGGAGACAGAAAACCGATCGTCGATCTCTATTACCTCAACACAGAAAGCCTTGGAGCCTATTTTGGTGATCGAAGTTCCGTGTTCGATGTTTATTGTCTCACGGAGGACGGCACCCACTTTGTAGTAGAGATGCAGCGTTCCGACCAACCTTATTTCAAAGATCGAACGGTCTATTATGCCTCAGCCTCGATTGTAAAACAAGCACCCCGTGGGGAATGGGACTATAACCTTACCGACGTATGTGTCGTTGGCATATTGGACTTCGTGTTTCCCAATGGGGAATACCCCGAGGACAGCTATCTCCATAAAGTGATGCTGAAAGATACGAACGACCATCATGAAGTGTATAAAAAACTGGCGTTCTATTATGTGGAAATGCCTAAATTCAAGAAAAAGGAAAATGAGTTGGTGACCATGCAGGACAAATGGCTGTTTGTGTTGAAGAACCTCTGTTATCTACTGACACAACCAACCGAACTGCAGGAGAAGGTGTTCGTCAAGTTTTTCGAGGAAGCCAGAATCGGATTGTTCAACGAAGAACAACAATTCGCCTATATGGTCAGCCAAAAACACTATTGGGACAACCATAATACCTTGGCTTACTCATTTGAAAAAGGCAAAAAGGAAGGCGACGTCCAAGCACGTCAAGAAGTGGCGGAAAAAATGAAGGCAGCAGGCATCGACAAGAAAACCATCCTCGAAGTCACAGGCATCGAATCAGATAGTGAAGTGTGAGGCGTGATCGCATTTCGCTTCTTAAATAGTATGGGAGAACTTATTCCTCCCCTATCCGATCTTTCATCCCGTTGGCGACAACCGCCGCATAATAACGGAAGAAATTGAACTGCATCGCCAAAGAAATGCGAAGCAGCAAGGCACAGTCAATGGAGTCTTTTCTAAAGATCTTGTAGAGATGGTTGCGGGTGCAGGGGATCTGCTTGGCCAGCCACGACACACTACGCTGGTCGGCCTTCAGCTGCGCTTGGATGAGGCGCCCGATGTGGATTTCGTTGGGTTTGTTCTCTGCCATGACAATGGATTTGATACAAAGGTATCATCCAGGCCGAAGGTAAGGTCCATCCAATTCATCCATTTGCTAATTAGTGCTAATTAGCCCAGATTATGTAAATTTTAAAACAACCACAAAATAATAGAATTTTTTGCTAAAAACCTTGACAAATGAAAAAATCTGCTTATTTTTGCAGCAGATTTATAACGTAATCAATTAATAGATTAATACAAACCCGTCATGAAAGACCCTATTCTTGAGACCGTAGCGGATCCCGTCGCTGAAGCCCGCCGCTATGTGGAGAACGCCCAAACCATCTTGAAAGAACACGGAAACCTTGACTACGAGACACAACTCTATCAGGACCGAAAATACGTCCGTATGGCAGGCAACACCCTATGGAATGGTGTGCTGCTCATCATCGACGCGGTATTTCACGTGAAGCGCATCGGGCGGATGCATCCCGATGTCATCGACTACCGCGATGAAGTGGCTAAACGCGACAAAAAACTACTCGCCTTGTTCAATACGGCCTACGAAACGATCCATGTTTACATGGGCTATGATGGAAATCAGAGCAAAACCACCTGCATGGGTGGCACGCGCCTCGCCAACGACATCATCGATCGGTGCTCAAGAATGTTGAAATAAAACCTGGAACCTTGGCAGACTTGGTGTATGCGCAGGACTGAAAATCCTGAGAACGTGGTTCGAATCCACGAGGTTCCACAATAATGGAGCATAGTTCAGTTGGTAGAATGTCGGTCTCCAAAACCGAAGGTCGGAGGTTCGAACCCTCCTGCTCCTGCTAACAACCATCCTTAATCCTCATCGCCAATCGTACGGGCGATCTTCTCGATATTCAAGCTTCTAGCCGAGGCATCGATGATGTCCTTGTAGATACCGCCTTTCTTGTAGATCTCGTCGGGATCGCCGGATTCCTCCACGCGACCGTTCTGCAAAGCGTAGATGTAGTCGGCATCGATGATCTGTGAGATGCTATGCGAGATGATGATGACGGTGCGGTCCTTCTTGATGGCGTCGATGCTGTTCTTGATCTGCTCGGTGGCGATGGCGTCGAGGCTGGCCGTGGGCTCGTCCAAGAAGATGATGGCCGGGTTCTTGAGGAACATACGGGCGATGGCCACACGCTGCTGCTGTCCTCCCGAGAGGTCGGCGGCGTTGTGCTGGAACTGCTTCGGCAGGGCCATGATCTGGTCGTATAGATGCGACTTCTTGGCCGCCTCGATCACCTCCTCATGGGTGGCGTTGGGATTGCCATAGAGGATGTTCTCCTCGATTGTGCCGTCGAAGATGTGGTTCTTCTGCAACACCAAGCCGATGTTCTCGCGAAGGTATTGCGTGTCGTATTCGCGAAGATCCACGCCGTCGAGGGTGATCACACCGACCTGGGGCTCGTAGAACTTGTCCAACAGGTTGACGATGGTGCTCTTACCCGCGCCGGAGAGTCCCACCAAGGCGGTGATCTTGCCCGGCTCGATCTTCATATTCACGTTGAACAAGGCCTGGGTGCCGTTGGGATAGGTGAAATCGACGTTCTTGAGCTCGAAGTTGCCGTGGATATGCTCGGGCTTGTAACTGCCCGACGGCTCGATGTCCTGCTCCGAGTCGAGAATGCCGAAGAAGCCCTCAGCGTAGATCAAAGCGTCGTTGACATCGTCGAAGATGCGCTGCAGCTGGGTGATGGGCGCGATGACGTTGCTGAACAGCATCACGTGGTACATGATCTTACCGATGGTCATGCCGGGATAGCCCTTCAAGACCAGGTAAGCGGTGAGGATGATGACCAGCACCGTGCCCACCTGTCTGACGAAGCTCTTGATGCCGTTATAATAGAAGGCCACCCGACGGGTCTTCATCTGGTTTTCCGTCACTTGGTTCTGGATATCCAGCTGTTTCTGGCCCTCGATCTGCTCGCGGTTGAAGCTCTTGATGACGTTGATGGAATCGATGATATTCTTGATGCCCTGGCTCTTGGTCTCCAGATGGGAACGCATCTCACGGCGCCAGCCTTTGAGGCGGCGTGCCTGGCGGTAGGTGATCCAGAAATAGATAGGCACGATGCCCAAGGCCACCAAACCAACATACACGTTGGCGATGAACATGAGGATGAGAGCCAACAAGGCGCTGGTGAACAGTGGCAAGAGGTCAATGAAGAAGTTCTGCACCGTGCGCGAGAGGCTGCTCACGCCTTGGTCGATACGGGCTTGGAGCTTGCCCGTGGCATTGTCGCCTGAGTTAAAGAAGGCCATCTTGAAGGTCAGCACCTTCTCGATGACGCTTTGCGCCAAGTCGCGGCTGACGAAGATGCGCATCCGCTCGCCGTAGTAATTCTGGGCAAAGGTGATCAAGGCGGAAAGGATTTCCTTGCCCAGCAACACGATCGAGATGATGGTGACGATACGGATGGCTTGGGCACCCCATTCTGCCCCTGAGGTCACCAGACCATTGACCTTGTCCACGGTCCAGTCGAGGACAATGGCGTTGACCTGTGCCATGAGGGAGCCCACCAAGGTAAGGATCAAGGTGATCAGCACCAACCATTTGTAGGGCTTCACAAAAGGCTTGACGTTTCTAAAGAGTTGCCAGAGGTTCATTTTTCGGTTGAATTTAGTTGAAAAAAGTTGAAAAAAGTCGCATTGATTCGTAATTACTTCGCTGCTCGTTCGGTAAAACACCGAACGAATAACGTATTTAAATTGAGATAACTTTCATAAGACAATGCTTGCAATCAAATTCCAACCGGAAGGTGTTGGATCCGTTGCGGATCGTTAATGGACCCGTGTAAGCGGGGTGGTTTTTCAAACACATTCCGTTGGCGAAACGGATACAATGGTGGGTGGTCATCAAGGTCAGACCGGGTTGCTTCGAGAACGACTTCTCCAAGGCTTCCTCGATTTCCGCTACCCCATGCGAACGATAGAAGGCCTCCGCCAAATGGTTGGTGACATTGCCTTGATAGGACAGTTGGGAGGTAGGATACGGGGCGGGCGCAGATGCTCCTCCGGAAGATATCCGCGACTCAGAAGAAGCGCCCTCCTTAGCAAGAACCGCTTTCCCTAATCGAGAACGATGATGCCGATCGATCAACACTTCGGTTAACCGTTCCACCAAGCCCCGTTTCAACTCCCCAAGCACAGAGGCAGGGATCAGATAAGGCTGAGAAAAACGCAGCTCTAGGTTTACGGGATTGAACACCGTGTCGCCCCACTGCAGGGCCTTCTTGCGGATGTTCTCCGAGGCCTTCTCCGGGTTGGTGGCGACGATCTTGGGAGTGGAAAGTGTAAAACGGAAAACGGAAAACTTTACCTCCCATTCGGTCGGTGAGCCCTCCGGGGTTCCACTTTCCACTTTACCTCCCATTCGGTCGGTGAGCCCTTCGGGGTTCAACTTTCCACTTAACTCATAGCCTTCTTCCGTTTCCGACAACACCAAGGCGATATCGATCTTGCGGTTGCCTTTGGAAGCATCCACTTGTTTCTGCCATTCAAGGTCATAATTCCTATAGATGCGCGTGCCGCGGGAGGCTCCGTGAGGCCGATTGGTGACCACCTTACAAACGGCGTCCGTACCTTTCCGTACCGCATCCGTACCTTTCCGTACCGGGTCCGTACCATTCCGTACCACATCGGCGCGGATACCAACCAGCTCCCCATCATCATTTAGGAAACACAAACCATCCCCATTGTGCAGCGACACCTGGCCAAGCGCCGCTATAGGATCCAATTGGATTTCCATCTGGACGGAATTGCACCATTTCACCACCCCGATGTATTCGCCCATCGACTTGGGCGTATCGGGGGAACCGATACCTGGCTGGCGACCGTGAATGAAATAGTCGGTGAAGCCCCGGTTGAACGACTTTGAAGGGTTCACCTCGAAATCAAAGCTACCATGACCGAGCGAGGCTTGGACATACTCAGGACGACGCTCGAAGATCGCATCCAGCAACTGCCGGTAAAAAGCAGTCACATTCTTTACATAATCAGCGTCTTTCAAACGGCCTTCGATCTTGAAACTCGTGATGCCCGCATCCATCAATTCTTCGAGATGGGTGCTGTTGTTCAAATCCTTTAAGCATAGAAGGTGCTTTCCTTTAATCAGGGTCTCCTCCCTCCCTTGGGAAGAGGACAAGGAAGAAGCCACCAAATCCCAAGGAAGTCGGCAAGGCTGGGCACAAGCACCTCGGTTGGCCGAACGGTTGCCGATATAGTGACTCAGATAACACTGCCCACTATGGCTCACACACAAGGCCCCATGCACGAAAAATTCCAAAGGCACCGTGGTGTGCTGCCGGATCTCACGGATCTGGTCGATCGTGAGCTCACGACCCAACACCACTTGCGAAAAGCCCACCGACTCCAGAAAATGAACCTTCTCCACCGTCATGTTATCGCATTGCGTGCTGGCATGCAAAGGGATGGGCAAATCCATCTGCAACAGGGCCATGTCCTGCACAATCAAAGCATCGACCCCGGCATTCCAGCAGTCAAGGGCGATCCGACGAGCTTGTTCCAACTCACTATCGTAGAGCAAGGTGTTCAAAGTAACATACACCTTGGCATCGAACAAGGCCGCATGACGGCACAGCCGCTCGATGTCGGCGATGCTGTTGCCGGCCTTCTCCCGAGCCCCGAAGGCGGGACCCCCGATATAGACGGCATCCGCCCCGTGGTTGATGGCGGCGATACCCACTTCCACGTCTTTGGCGGGCGAAAGAAGCTCAATCCTGGTATTTTTCATGAATGCAAAGATAATAATTTATACTTTTGCAAGATTAATGTTGTCATGAAGAAAGAACAGACCACCCTTATTTTGTTCATCCTCCTCGCCGTGTTGGCTTTCGCGCCCATGGTGCAGGAGCATCTTCATGTCCTAAAAGTCAAGCCCCTGGCGGGCGTCTCGCCACAGGCCAAAATCCCAAAACTCACCTGGGACAACTTCCACAGCGGTCATTATCAGCGCAGCCTGGAGCGATACCTGCGACAGCACTACGGCTATCGACCTGTTACGATTCGGTGGTATAACCAGTACCTCTGGGACTTTTACCACAAGACCTACACCCAAAGCGTCTTGACCTTCGGCAAAGAAGGCTGGCTATACGAGCCTTGGTTTGTGGAGGATTACTACCATGGCGGCACCTACAACCAAAAGAAAGACTCGCTGGCCTTAGCCAAGGGTTTCGACGAAGAAGCCTTGCGCCTTTACCAGCTGCAACACATCTTGGAGGACTATGGCACCACGCTTCTGGTCTGCCAAGCCCCCGGAAAAGACCTGATCTATCCCGAATACCTCCCCGACGATACCGTCACCACCCGACCCAAGATACTCAGCGCAAGAGACTATTACGAAGACAAGTTCAACGCACTGGGCCTGAACCATATCAATATGGAGCAATGGTTCCTTCAGATGAAAGATACCGCCACTTTCGACCTGTTCCCACAGAAAGGCACCCATTGGAGCAACCTCGCCGCCTTGTATGCCGCCGACAGTCTCTTTCGCTATATAGAAGAAAAAAAGGAAGTCCGCCTGAATCACCTGGTGATCGGGACCCCCTACATCGATAAGATCAGAAGACCGGACAACGATCTGGAAGAGTTGCTGAATCTGGTTCGTCCGCTACAACGCCGTCCCCAACAGTATGCCGATGTGCACGTGGAGCTGCGCCCAGGTGCGGTCAAACCAAAACTGATCGTCATAGGAGACTCCTTCTACTGGAACTTGTGTGATCAGATCCCGATGGATTCCCTGTTCTCATCCAGTGCCTATTGGTATTACAACAGCACCATCTATTTCGACTCGTTGCACCACTCCACCCAAGAGCTGGATCTCGTTGACGAGCTGCTCAGCGCCGACGTGGTGATGCTCCTCTACAGCTCCACCCAGCTCTACAAGATGAGCGACCAATTCAGCCAGCAGGCACTGTTGGCCCTCTGCTGCGATCCTGAAGACCTCCGACAAGCCGAAGCTGCCTGCATCCGAAATATCCACAACTCCCCCAAGTGGCTGGCCGACATCCAACAACGGGCGGAGACCTATCAAATACCCCTAGACACCGCCATCAACACCGAGGCTCGTAACGTCGTAAACGCTCATCCAGATTTCTTCATCGAGACCCTGAAAGACAGTATCCCTGTTAAACGATCCACAAGGATCACACAACACCCAATGCCATGAAACAGCGTCATTTCATCATTCCTTTTCTTTGCCTCATGCTGTTGATGACGGCCTCTCTGGTGCAAGGCTTCACCCACTGGATTCCGGCTAAGTCCCTAAGTGGATTTTACGATGCAAAATCGCGCGTCAAACTCAACAGGGACACTTGGATGGACGGATCTTTCCAAGAGTACCTGACCGACTATGCCCGCGTGCATACCGGCTTCCGGGAATTCCTTATTAGAAGTTATAACCAGCTGTGTTATTGGTGCTTTGACAAAATCAGCAACGACAATGTGGTTTGTGGGAAAAACAAGGAACTGTACATGACGATGTATCTTGACGATATCTCCGGCAAACGAGTGAAAGAGTTCTTTGAAACAGAGGAACGAGCCAAGGCGGTCGCTCGCGACAACGTGAAGGAGACGCTTCGGCTGATCGACACCCTACATCAGCACCACACCGACTTCCTGTTCGTCTTTGCCCCCTCGAAAGTATATACCGATCAGGAGAACCTGCCTAACGCCTATCAGAATTGTCTGAAACAACCTCATTTCATACTTTCGGAGTACTACATCGAGCTGTTCAAGGAGGCGGGTATTCCCTACCTCGACCTATTTCACTGCTTCAGGGACATCAAAGACACCGTCTCCTACCCGCTCTACACCCGCTATGGATCGCACTGGTCGGAGGCCTCCATCCCCTTTGTTGTCGACACCCTCTTCAGGGCCTTGGAAGTGGTGACGGGTTATTCCCTGCCAAGCATAGAAGTCATCGACGAAAACATCACCACCGATTATTCCAATCAAGACGGCGAGCTGGAGGCTTTGATGAACCTTTACTTCCCTGTTGAGAAACCTCCGGTGGGAAGACCCGTCTTCCGATTGACCGACACGGTAGGGAAAGACCACCCCAACCTGCTGGTGGTAGGCGACAGCTATTTCATCCAAGTCAAGAGGTCGTGTTTCAACGACGCCTTCCATTACTGCGACTATTGGCGGTACAACGAGAATCTGCTTACCCTGCGCGAGAACCTGAACTGGAAAAAAGTGGATTATTACGCAGAGGCTTACCAAATGCTCGAGGACGCCGACATCGTCATGGCGATCGTCACCTCTCCTTACATCTACGAATACCTTTGGGGATTCGAGCAACGCGCCTTCAACCTGTTTGCACACGGTCCGCTCAACGAGGAAGAGACCATCCTGTTGAAGATGGAAGAGATCAAAAGCAACCCCGAATGGTACGAAGCCATCGTCAAGCAGGCCGCGGAAAGGAATCTGAGCGTGGAGGACAACCTTCGCGACAATGCCATCTATGTATTAAACAGCCATAAACAATGAACGCCAAGAAACACTTTACCATCCCCTTTGTCGTCATGATGACCCTACTGATCGCCATCATGCTCCAAGGGTTTTTCCCCATGGTAAAGATGAAACCCCTCAATGGATTCACCGACGAGATCACGAAAGATACCCTGACCTTCAAAAAGTGTTACAACGGGACTTATCAAAATTTCCTCACCAGTTACGCCAAGCAACGCACGGGTTTCCGGGAGTTTTTCATCCGATGCTACAACCAAGCGGTTTACACTTGTTTCGGCAAAATCACCAATAGCAACATCGTCAAAGGTTCAAACAATGAGTTCTACTTGACCATGTATTTGAACGACATCACAGGAAAGAAGCTGATCTGGGATCTCGGCAGCGTGGAGAACGCCAAGGCCGATGCCGTGAAGAACGTGGAGGAAACGCTGGAGTTCATCAACATCATAAAGCAACGCGGTACGGATTTTTTGTTTGTGTTCTGCCCTTCCAAAACAGCCGTTTATCCCGAATACATGCCCCAGCCTTACAAAGATGAAATATCTGATTTTCAACTTATTGAGTATTATATTAAACTATTTGAGGAAAAAGGCATTCCTTATATTGATTTCTATCATTATTTCCAGCAGATAAAAGACGAATTCCCCTATCCCCTGTATGCCCAAACGGGTACCCACTGGGCTGAATCCACTATTCCTTTCGTGTGCGACTCGCTTTTCAGGAAAATCGAGGAGGTCACGGGAAAAGCCATGCCTTCGATAGAGATACTCGACTGGAATCTAACCACCGACTACTCTGGATCGGACAGCGAACTGGAAGACAACCTGAACCTCTTGTTTCCCTTTCGAAAACCGGCAATCCCTCAACCCGAATTTACCCTAAAGGATACCATAGGGAAAGACCGCATCAACCTGTTGTTGGTCGGAGACAGCTATTTTAAACAACTCAAGAACAGCTGTTTCGTGAACGCTTTCAACGAATGGGATTATTGGATTTATAACAGAGACATCTACTCATCACGGCCGTTTTACAACGGAAAACACATGAACATGATCCTCACCGCCAACGAGGTGATCGAGGACAGCGACTTGATCATCGCTATGTTCACCACCTCTTTCATGTCAAAATACATGTTCGGATTCATCCCCTTCGCCGAAGAACAGCTGCGTAACGGGGGCATCAGTGACGAGGAAGCCATTGCCCTTATCATCAACAATATCAAATCCAATCCCGAATGGTACCAGAAGGTGGTTGAACAGGCTAAAGAACGCGGAATCACCGTGGAGGAGAACCTGTTGGACAATGCTGATTACGTCCTTCGAACCAATAAACAAAAACACCAAGAAATGTCAAAACAACAATAACCATGGTATTCAGTAGTAACATATTTCTTTTCTTTTTCCTACCCATATTTCTAATAGTGTATTATCTCACCCCGCGGAAATTCAGGAACTATACCCTGTTGCTATTTTCCCTGGTCTTTTATGCCTATGGAGCACCCGATTTTGTGTTGGTGCTGGTGGGAGAATGCATCATCAACTATTTTTTGGTGCGAGGTATGGCGAAGGTGAAAGGTGAAAGGTTAAAGATGAAAGGTGTTTTGTGTGCCCTTTCCATCATCATGTCGCTAGGGCTGTTGATCTATTTCAAATACGCCAACTTTCTCATGGAAAACCTCAACGCTATCATTGGCTGGTTCCACCATGAGCCCGTTGGTTGGATGAAGGTGGCCTTGCCCATTGGCATCTCGTTCTTCACCTTCCAGTCGATCACTTATACCCTCGACGTGTTTCGCGGCACGACCCCTCCCAGCAAGAAGCTCACCGACTATGTGGTGTACATCATGATGTTTCCCCAGCTCATCGCCGGTCCCATCGTCAACTACAATACCGTGGCCGAACAGCTGGTCTCTCGCGAGAGCACCATGGAAGGCCGAGCCCTGGGCTTTTACCGTTTCGTCATCGGCTTGAGCAAGAAAGTGCTCATCGCCAACACCTTGGCCTTGTATGCCGACCAGGTCTTCGGCATGAACTACGCCGAGTTGTCCACCGGAAGCGCCTGGCTGGGCATCTTGGCCTATACCATGCAGATCTACTTCGACTTCTCGGGCTATTCCGACATGGCCATCGGCTTGGGCATGATGATGGGCTTCCGGTTCCCGGAGAACTTCAACGACCCTTATACCAGCAAGAGCATCACCGAGTTCTGGAAACGCTGGCATATGACCCTGGGTAACTTCATCATGCATTATCTCTACATCCCGCTGGGTGGCAACCGCAAAGGCAGAGGACGAATGTACCTCAATTTGTGGCTCTGTTTCCTGCTCTCGGGCTTGTGGCATGGCGCCTCCTGGAACTTCGTGCTCTGGGGAGCCTTCCACGGATTCTTCATCTGCATCGACAAGCTGTTAAGTGGAAAACGGAAAACTTTCCACTTTCCACTTTCCACTCTCACCACTTTCTTCCTCGTCATGATGGGCTGGGTGCTCTTCAGGGCGGATGACATCCTCGGTGCAGGCGGGTATTATGCTGCGCTCTTCTCCTTCAGGCAGGGCCTTCATGGAACCGCCGATGCGCAGTTCTGGGCCACCCTCGTCATCGCCTTGGTTTTCTCCTTCCTCACCCTCACTAAGGGCGGAAAGAAGCTGCAAGACACCGTCTTTGCCGAGCACTATTCCCGAAGACTATCCTGGATCATGTTTGCCATCACGCTGGTTCTTCTGATCCTATCCACTGGCGCACTCTGTGTCTCCGACTTCAATCCCTTCATCTACTTCCGATTCTAATCCATGAGAAAACAACGTCATTTTCTGATACAATTCATTTGCGTCCTGGTCGTGTTGACCGCCATCATGACGCAAGGATTCACCCGTGTCGTTAAAATGAACCCCTTGTTTGGATACCCGAAAGAGGAAAAGGCCCAACCGCTGCAATTCAAGACTTTTTATGATGGCTCCTATCAGGATTATCTGACCGAACACGCCAAAAGGAATACAGGCTTTCGGGAGTTTTGGATCCGGCTCTATAATCAATACCTGTACAACTGTTTCCATAAAATCTCCAACAACAATATCCAGGAAGGAGAAGACAAAGAGTTGTTCCTCAACATGTATTTGAACGAAATCACTGGCCAGACCCTTCTCAACAAGTTCGGGAGCATGGAAGAAGCCAAGTCGCAGGCGAGGCTTCACGCACAGGAGACCGTAACCCTTATCGACACGCTACGACAGCATGGCACTTATTTTCTCTATGTCTTTGCTCCTACAAAAACAGCCCTTTATCCCGAGAAGATGCCCAAGTACTACCGCGAGCACATTGCTGATTTCTGTTTGGAAGAATATTACATCGAACTCTTCAAAGAGTATCACATTCCGCATATCGACCTGTACCATTACTTCCAGTCAGTCAGAGACACCTCGGCCTATCCATTATACACCAAGGCCGCTTCCCACTGGTCTGAATACATGATTCCCATGGCTGCCGACACCATTCTGAAAACACTCCGTGCGCTGACTGGCTACGACCTGCCGACCATCCAGCTTATTGATGAGAATGTCACTTCCGACTATAGTGATTACGACTGGGAGCTGGAGAAAAGCATGAACCTGTTGTTTCCCTGGCCAAAGCCTGCGCGGCCAAGGCCTTTATACACCTTGAGCGACACCGTCGGCAAAGACCGGCCCAACCTGCTCGTCATCGGCGACAGTTACTTTGACCAGCTGATGTTTTCATGCTTTAAAGATGCCTTTAAGCAATGGGATTTTTGGCAGTATCTGATGAATGTGTATTCCTCTCAAGGCTACTGGAACGTGCCTTTCAATAACATCAAAGGCACTTCGAAGACCTTGAAAAACGCCGATATCGTCTTAGGCATCAATACCGCGCCCATGTTGTATAACTTCATGTCGGGATTTCCGGTCAAAGCACTCGACATGTACCGTCTCCAAGATGACGAGATACAAGAAATGATGGAAATCATCCGGAATAATCCCGAATGGTATCAAGCCGTTGTCGATCAAGCCGAAGCAAAAAAACTGTCCGTTGAGGACAATCTCCGCATTAACGCTATTTATTTCTTGGAACACCGAAAAAAACGTAACTTTGCACCATAAACAATACACGAAACATGGTATTCAGTAGCAGCATCTTCTTGTTTTATTTCCTGCCCCTGTTCTTGGTGCTGTATTTCCTTGCTGACAGGAAATACAAAAACGGGATTGCGCTGCTGGCGAGCCTGGTGTTCTACGGATTTGGATCACCCAGGTTCTTGATAGTGTTGCTGCTTTCCATCCTGATCGACTACTTTCTGGTCCGTCAGATCAGCAAAAGCGAAGATCCCAAACGACGCAAGTTGTTTTTGCTGCTGTCCGTGGTCTTGAACATCGGGTTGCTGGCCTATTTTAAATACGCCAATTTCTTCATCGAGAACTTCAACAGTCTGCTAGCCGTCTTTGGAAGCAGCCCTGTGAGATGGACCAAGGTGGTACTGCCCATCGGCATCTCCTTCTTTACGTTCCAGAAAATGAGCTGTAGCATCGACGTCTATCGAAAGACGGCAGCCTCGTTGGACAACATCGCTGACTACGCGCTGTTCATCATGCTTTTCCCGCAACTGATCGCGGGACCCATCGTGCGCTACAACGAAGTCGCCGAGCAACTGGTTGACAGGCAAGCCAACGAGACCATTGACAACAAGCTGCTTGGCATGTACCGTTTTATTATCGGACTCTCGAAGAAGATGTTGATTGCCAACATTATGGCAGAATATGTCGATCAGGTGTTTGCCCAGCCCGCCACCGAAATCGGGGTGGGGACCGCTTGGTTGGGCATCCTTGCCTACACCTTCCAGATCTATTTCGACTTCTCGGGGTATTCCGACATGGCCATCGGTATCGGACGGATGATTGGCTTCAAGTTCCCGGAAAACTTCAACTGTCCCTATATCAGCAAAAGCATCACCGAGTTCTGGAAACGCTGGCACATCACCCTAGGCAACTGGATGATGGATTATCTATACATCCCGCTGGGAGGTAACCGCAAAGGCCGGGGCAGAACCTATCTCAACCTCTGGATCGTCTTCTTCCTGTCGGGGCTCTGGCACGGTGCCTCCTGGAACTTTGTGGTCTGGGGCGCCTACCACGGCATCTTCATCTGTCTGGACAAATTGTTAAAAGGGAAGCGAAAGGTGGAAAACGGAAAACTATCTACGCTTCACTCCCCATTCTCCACGCTCCTTACCTTCTTCCTAGTCATGATCGGCTGGGTGTTCTTCCGCGCCGACACGCTTGGCTATGCCATCCAGTATCTTGGCACCCTGTTCGGCTTCCACGGCAACAACCCTGTGGCCTTCTGCAACCCGCAGTTTGTCACCACTTTGGTCATCGCCGCCTTCTTCTCCTTCTTCGGGATGACCCAAGCGGGACAAAAAACCCTGGATTTCTTCTTCAACAAAAAGGCCTATCGGCCTAGACAATATGCGCTCGTCAGCCTGCTGATGGTCGTCCTGCTGATACTCTCCGCTTCTTTCATCCTCAAAGGCAGTTTCAACCCCTTCATATATTTTAGGTTCTGATGGAAAGACTCAAGAAAATAGGATTTGCGCTGTTTCTCGTGCTGCTGTTGCTGCCCATGCTACAGGCCGTGTTCCATTTTGTGGACGAAAAGCCGTTGGATGGTGCCTTCGTGGAGACTCCGAAACCTGTAATCACGCTGAAGACCCTGTTCCATGAAACCGCCCAAGATTCGTTGATGACCTGGTGTACGGAACAATCCGGGTTCAGAAAGACGATGATCCGTCTTAATAACCAATTGTTGTATTCCGCCTTTGGGAAAATATCGGCCATAGGGCCGGTGAAAGGCAACAACGGAAAGACCTTCATCGAAGAGTCCTATATCATCAGCTATACAGGAGAGACCTATATCGGCGAAGAACAAATCGTCAACAAGACCCGGCAAATCAAACTCATCCAGGAGATGCTCCGAACCAAAGGCATCACCCTTTTGCCTGTTTTCACAGTGGGCAAGGCTTCCTACTATCCCGAACTGATTCCCGAAAAGTACCTCCACCGGGGAAGGGAGACCAACAACTACCAACAATACCAGAAAGCGTTTCAGGATCAATCGGTCGATTGGATTGACTTTAATCGGTACTTCTGTGAACGAAAAGACCAATTCGACCATCCCGTGTATTGCGACTTGAGTGCCCATTGGACTGTTTATGCGGCTTCCCTGGCCCTGGACTCACTGGTGCGGTACATGGAGACGAAAAGTCAACAGACGCAGGTCCATTCCTATATCGAAAGTTTCGATAACGACGGCCTGATGAACCAAGATGACGATCTCTACCGGATGATGAACATCCTGTTGCCGCTGCCACACAACACGATTGACAACCCGCATTTCAACTTCACCGAAGGTTACCGGCCAAGGGTCCTGGCTATCGCTGACTCTTACTGGTGGACGGTATGGGCCTGGAATGTAGCCCTGCCGCAGCATCTCTTCACTGACGGCGGTTTTTGGTTTTACAACAAGACCGTCTATCCTGAAAGGGATCCCGTCCAACAAGTGGATGCCCTCGACTACAAAAAAGAGATTGAAAACCAGGAGTTTGTGCTGCTGGTCTGCACCGAGGCCACCAACCACTTGTGGCCCTATGGTTTCATTGAACGCTATCTGAGCGGCTATGACAACGAGTTTCGATGGAAAACGGAAGCGGACTACGATGAAGCCGACCGCCTGTATCTCGATTATCGAAACAGTGAGATCCAACGGATCATAGACAATATCAAGGCCTCTCCCGAATGGATTGAAAGTGTCGAGAAACAAGCGGAGGAAAAAGGCATCAGCCTCGAACAGTCACTCTGGGACAACGCCGACTATACCTACCGAATGAACATTGAACCCAAAGGATTTGTCCGATAACGCAGATGAAAAAAGGATTGTGTCATATACTATGTCTGTTGACGATCGGCTGTCTCCTTCTGTTTTTCGTACAAGAGCATTGGCCCCTTTTCAAACTCAAACCGCTTAACGGTGTTACCGAGAAGACGGAATTTCCCGCGCTGACAATGAAAAACTGTGTCACAGGAAACTATCAGAACGATCTGGAACAATATCTCCGCGAAAATTTCGGCTTCCGCGAATGCCTTATACGGTACTACAACCAATATCTTTGGGATTGTTACAAAAAAACCAACGTGCAATCTATCACCATTGGAAAGGAGAATTATCTGTACAATACGGCGGTTATAGAGGACTATTGTGGGGAATATCAATATAATTATATAGATAGTGTTGAGCAACTCCGGCCCAAACTCGTTTTAGAGGCCACCCGGCTCCGAAAGGTGCAGGAGATTCTAGCCGAATACGGAAAACATCTATTTGTCGTCATCGAGCCCAGCAAAGCCCGTGTTTATCCGGAGTATCTGCCCGACAAGATCCGAAAGCAGGAAAACCACCTGACCGCCGCCGACCTCTATCCCGTATTGTTCGACAGCATCGGTGTGAACTATATCAACCTCGACCGTTGGTTCCAACAGATCAAGGACAGCGTCGGCTATGCCCTCTATCCACAACTGGGCACCCATTGGTCCAACCTTGCCGCCTTACACGTCACCGATTCCATTCTGCGATACATGGAATGGCTTGGAGACACCGAACTACCACAACTGGAGATCAGCCAGACCTTGTACGATACCACCATGCGGCCCGATGACGATCTGGAGAAACTGCTCAACCTCTCACGGTCCATACGCGAGATCCCGAACCAATACGCCGACTTCCATATCGCAAACGACACCGCCTTTCGGAAGCCCGCTATCATCACTATCGGCGACTCTTATTTCTGGAACATCGCCTACCATATTCCTCTCGACAGCCTTTTCAGCCGGCATCCTTTCTGGTATTACAACAACAGTGTGTATTACGACCCGCAATATCAAAAAACGGCCGACTTCAGCCTGATCGAGCAGCTTACCAACACAGACTTTGTGATGATTTCGTTTTGCACGGTCAACTTGTATTCCATGAGCAACCTCTTCTCTTGCCAGGCGTTGGTGAATCTGTGCTACAACAAACAGGAAGTCAACCGTGTCCTTCAGAAGGTCATCGAGAACATCAACAACACGGACGACTGGATGGCCGCTATCGAGAAAAAAGCCGCCGAACAAGGCAAATCCTTGGATCAAGTCCTACATAGCGAAGCTGAATATGTGTTGTATTCGAATCCGGAACGCTATTTCCCCGCGTTGGCTGAAAACCATCCCTCCACCCGCAACACCATGCTCAGGATGACCGATCCTGAAGATCCCATCGGAATCACGCTGCGTTACATGCATACCAACCAACAATGGCGGGAAAGCCTGGAAAAGAAGGCAAAGGAACGGCATCTCGACCTGGAAACCGTCATGATCCAAGATGCGGAATGGAGGCAGCATCTCAAATCCAATTGAACGCACTATGAAAAAAACGCTACTATACATAACGATCCTTTTCATCGCAACAGCCTGCAAGCCAAGGGAAAATACAGCGACCAACCTTCAAGTGTGGCTCCATAGGGCCAACAGCATCGAAAAAGCACAATTTTTCCAAGGCCAATACAGCGGATTGGAAATCGATGTGTGTTACATCGACTCGTTGAACATGTTCTTGGTCAAACACGACGTCAATGATACCACAACCCTCACGCTCGATCAGTGGTGCGGAGCCTTGGATCAGATCTCCAGACTTGGCATCTGGTTCGACTTCAAAAACCTGAGCTCCCTGAACTGCGAGTCTGCCCTGCGGTGCCTTACGGACCTCAGGGACAAATACGAGCTTCAAGGCATGTTGATCGTTGAAAGCACCGCTTACGACGCGCTTCCGTCCTTCCGGAAGGCAGGCTTCCAAGACAGCTATTATATCCCTCCTTTCGACCCGGAAACCGTCGATTCCATACAATACCAACAATATGTGGAAAAGATCCAACGTGCGATCCTCAGCGGGGTGACCCATCTTTCGGGATATGACTACCAGTATGACTTCATGAAAAGGGAGTTCCCCGAACAACGCAAGCTACTGTGGACCCTCAATACACACGCACACTATCAAGCCAGACTGAGGGATAAGATCGGCAGCGACACCTTGGTGGATGTCCTACTGGTTCCCAACAGCCACTATTGATCCTTCTGCCTCAACGAAGCCTCCACATTCACCACGAGGTTGTCCAGTTCAAACGAACTCGAGTTCTTCTTCCACAAGACCAGTTTCAGCGCCTGGGTTTCTGTCTGATGGATCACCTCCATCGGGATTCGGGCATGGTAATGCTCCCACTTACCAGTGTTCAATCCGTTCACTTCGGAGAGATTCCGTTGTGCGTAGGCATCACCCAAGGCGACGCGCAGAGCGGGCAAAGTGAGACTTGTGTCCACACTCCGGATGTCAAACGACACCTCCACCAACAGATCCTCATAGATCGGCAAGACGGCCAGATTTGAGCACAGGGAGAAATACTCCACCTCCTTGCCCACACGCAGGAAGGCGCTGTCTTTGACCAGGTATTTATCGAAGACACTCATGGAGTTGTGGTCGAAGTCCAAGAGACAGGAGTAGAGATTGGATTGGTCACCTCGCGGAAGCAGGAGGTCTTCCTTCACTACAAAGCGGCTGATCAAATCGAAGTTGTCCAGCTCGTTCATTAGGAGTTTGCACAGATTCTCGTTATCATCCTTGGTTTCCACCAGACGGGAATCCAGTTGAAACAGTTTTTGATTACTGAGGATATGATTACCGCTACAATAATCCACCACATCACGGTTGTTGAGCATGAACGCGAGTTTGCGGGTATTGCGGAATTCCGAGACGGTGTCGAACGAGGTGCCTAGCCAGTGGCAATGGTCGTCAATGGCATAGTTGTAGTTGGCGTGAAGATAGGCATTGAGCGAGGGGGTGATGTCGAGATGCGAGACCACTGCTTCCATCCGCTTTGAACGGGACAGCAGCGGCGAGTAGATCACCAGCGGCACGTTGTATTTGCGGATGGAGCTTCCAAAAGGCAAATAAGCCATCCTATGGTCGCCAGTAAGGACAAACAAGGTGTTCTCGAAATCAGGTCGGGAGGCATAGTAAGCGAACAAGTTGCGGATGCATTCGTCCATATAGAGGTAACAGGCGAAGATGTTGAGGTTTTTCATCACATTGCTGCGTTCCTGGTCGGTCACATTGGGCGTGCTTTCAACCCTTTGCCTTGCTAGTTCCTCATAATGCTCCAAGTCATCCACCACAAAAGGCTCGTGGGTGCTAAGCGTCAGATACATATCCACAAAAGGCCGCCTTGTCACGGTGTCCTGACGTTTTTGAGCGATGGCCAGCTCCACCAGCTGATCATCATCGAGGCCCCATCGGTGGTTTTCGGTCAGCAAACGAGACTTTGCGGTGTCCTCCACCACGATGGAAGGACTGAACAGGTAGTCCACGTGGTTCGCCTGCAGGAAGAAATCGTAGTGGTCGAAAGTGAGTTCGCCGCCATAATAGAAGGAAGAGTAGTATCCGTTCCGCTCCAAGTCGCGGAGCAGGGAGTGGTGGCGTGGCGTCTGACTCAGGGTCGTGCAAAAACCATATCGGCCATGGGGAGCGGAGGCAAATACCGAAGGCAACACGGCGAAGGTGCGTTCCGCAGTGGAGAGACATTGCGGCCAGAACAGTCCTTCTGATGCCAGACTGTCGATGAAAGGCGTGAACGACAAGACGGGTTCCCACACCGCCGTCAAACGGCGTCCCAATCCTTCCACGATGATGAAGACCAAATTAGGCGGCAAGCCATCTGAGGTCTGACGGAGGAATGGACTGAGTACATCGGGATCGGTGGCCTTGCGGTAAAACGGATAATCCGGATAGTCGTACTCGAACTCAGGATGGACAGCATGATAGGCCGCCACTGCCTCTTTCAGGTGCTCATCAAACAAGTCACTGTCTTCGAAAACGTCACGAAACACCTCGTTCCTCAGATAATCGGCGATCTTGATATACGAATAACTGGGCTGGTTCACGGCCAGACAGAAGTCATAATGGGCAGGATATAGCCGCTCCTCCCGGATCATGCGGTTGTAAGGCACCAACAACCCAACAGCAACGATTAGCACCGCCAAAACACCTCGTAGAACAGAAGACTTTCCACTTTTCTCTCTCCTCTTTCCACTTTTCACTCCCCACTTTCTACTCCACACCACGATTCCCACCGGCACTCCCACCTGCAACAAAAACCAGATCACCTGACCGATCGACAAGGTGGCAGAAGAACTCAATGTGGTTTTTAGATCTTGATAGGAATACATCAAAATCACATGGTCAAGCGGCATGGTGAGGTTGCAGTAATACTCGGCAAGCAACGCCGACACCACCGCATAAAATACGATCAAGCCGATGAAGATGCCCCGAGCCGTCTTAGGGAAGAAAGCATGCAAGACCAGGAAAGGGATCAGGCCATAGGCGAAGATCCGGCAGACCAGCAGAAGATCGTAGATGGCTCCAGAAAGGATGGTGAAAAAATGAATGGGAGCCAATCCTACCCTGAAATAGACCTCCAAAAAGAAAAGGGGACGGACTGCGATCATGCACAGCAGCAACAAGGCATTCAGACGAAGCCATTGAGCCAGTGCGATAGATAAAGATTTTTTGTTATTCATTGATCCCCACCACTTTAAGATTAAAATCCGACAAAACAAAGGTGCGCTCGCCGCCATTTCCAAAATAGGCCATCAGCTTCTCCCCTGTCAGATATTTCAACTGAGCGCGGTTAAAGGTTTGCGTCAAAGAGTAATGCTGCCATTGATCGTAATACTCATACCAATCGTAGTTGATCACCAGCGTCTTCAGCAGTTCCCGCCGTCCATCCAAACGGTCGATGGAAAAGCCCAAAGCGATTTTCTCTTTATCATCTCCGCGGGGAATGAAGATATCGAAACTACAATACACCACCACCGACTGAAGGGTGTCGTCCAGGACTTCGCTGAACAAGGTGAATGGATAGATTCCGTTGAACACAAAACAATTGTGATGATCCAAGGTGTCGATCGGCCTTGTATAGCTGTTAAGAAGCACGTGATTCACGCTCTGGGTGCTGTCAACAGACACCAGCAGCTGCTGTTTGTCCTCATCCAGTTTCACCAAGGCGTCGTTCCGCATCACATAGTCATCCATGGCTTTGTATTCTTTCACAAAATTCAGCATCGCTTCGTTGTTGACCGGAGTGATCGTCAGTTTGTCATCCTCAAAACCAAACTTGAACACCATCCCCTCGTCGTAATAATAGTCCTTATAGACCATATTGTCCATTTTGCGGGAGTTTTTCAGCTGAGGCGTAAAAGTGTTCGACCGGAAGTGAGAACACGTGTCCAAGCCTGTATTAAGCCAACTCACCACAGAGGGCGACTGGATGCCGTAAACCTGTTTCATCATGGCCAAGAACGAAGGGGTCACGTCGCGATGGGAAATTATGGCTGGAAAACGATGTGCTTCCTTGAGCATGGGCGACCAGATAACAAAAGGCACATGATATTTGTCAAGTTCCTCCGACTTGCCGTTGAAGCAATGGTCGCCGGTGATGATGAAGATTGTGTTTTCAAAACCGGGCAGCTGACGATATGCGTCGAAGAACTTCCTCAAACAGTCGTCGTAATAGAGATAAGAGGCGTATTGCTCATACTGGAATTGTTCGATGTTATGCTGTTTGTGGTTTTGGATCAACTTGTCGGTATAGATCTTCGTGTAACGTGCTTTGTCGGGGTAGTCAAAGGGATCGTGGGTGGACAAGGTGAGGTAGATATCGAGATGAGGTGAGAGGTGAGAGGTGAAAGGTGAAAGGTTCCTTTCTTTGAGGGATTCGGAGAAGAGGTATTCGTCGTAGAGGCCCCAGGTGTTTTGCATCTCTTGAGGATAGCTGGTGTATTCCGGCAGATAATGGTCGATACCCATATCGTTCAGGAAATAGCACATATCGTCGAAACAGGTCCAGCCGCCATAGAAGAAAGAAGTCTCATAGCCATTGTCCTTCAAGATGCCGGGCAAAGAGTAAAAACGGGGACAGTCGGGCGACTGCATGAAGCCCCGTTTGCCAAAGGGCAGGCTGCCGAACAGGCTAGGCAGCACGGCGATGGTACGTTGCGACGACGACATGCAGTTAAGCCACGAAAGGCTGTGGTCGGCCAGCGAATCGAGGAAGGGAGTGGCCGAAGGGAATTTGCTGTTCGGACCGCTGAACTCACGGCTTAGCCCCTCGGTGATGATGAACACCAGATTCGGCATCGTATCGGGATTCAAATCGAAATACTGCGAGAGCACATCGGGCGAATGGTCAACATGGGCAAACGGATAACGGTAATCCACAAACTCGTCCTCAGGGAAGAAAGATTGGAAGGTCTGTATGCGGTCGCGCTGTTGTTCCAAGTCCTTCGGGTCGAAACGTGAGAAAGGCGCCTCGGTCCGGATCAGGCTTTTCCAGAAGAACTCCTGCTTGTTACAGATGGTGTTCTTGCCTTCACGGTTGCTATAAGCCCAAACGGGAACGTCCCAGACAAAGAGACCGAGAAGGGCAAGGGCGAGCCAAAGATAAAGTGGAAAGTGGAGCGTGGAACGGCGTAAGCCCTCACCGACCGAAGGGAGGTAAAGTGGAAAGGGTTCTTTTTTGAGGATGCCATAGACGATGAAAAACAAGGCGGGGATGAGCAAGAGGCCGACGTAGCCCCACCAGACGAAAGCGCCGGTGGATTGGGAAATATAGATCAGCTCTTTCACCGAATAGTCGAAAAAGACTTTGTCCAAAGGCATCATCGCCGAGATGTAGTACATAATCATTGCATTGGAAATCAGCAACATCATGGTGCCGATGATGCAAAAGGTCCATCGGGCGGCCTTTCTCGAAAAACGATGGATCAACAGATACAGGGGGCAGAGGATAAGCGCGAGTTTGCTGAAAAACAACACATCGTAACAGAAACCCTTCAAACACAGGGCGAGTTGCTTCCAAAACTGCTCCTGGTAATAGCCCAGCAAAGCCGCCTCAAAAAGTCGGACAGCAAAGCCGAAGACCAGCATCCAAAAGAGGAACGCTAAAAAAGGACGAAGGGCCGAAGGTGAAAAGCGGTTTGTTTTATGATTGCCCATAGCCTTAGAATCTGAAATAGATGAATGGACTGAAACCTGTGGCGTTCAGCGCTCCGATACTGAAGATCAACAAGGCGACGGACACCACCCAAGCTGCCACATGACCCCAGGCGCCATAGTTCTTATAGAACACCACCTGCTCGATCTTTCGACCGAAGGGGAATAACGTCAAGAAGGAGAAGACCACAGCGAGGATGAGCGTGGTGTAGAACTGGCTATCACCGTTCCAGCTGAAGCCCTCGAAGTTGAACGAGAACATGGCCTTGTAGTAGTCGAAGGCGTGACTGATGTTATCCGCGCGGAACAACACCCAGCCGATCATGACGAGGATGAACGTGACCAGCGTGGAAAGTGGGAAATGGAAATCTTTCCGTTTGCCACTCAACAACTTCTCCAGCACGATGAAAAAGCCGTGGAACGCGCCCCAAAGCACGAAGTTCCAAGCGGCACCGTGCCACAGGCCCGAAAGCAGGAAACAGACCCAGAGGTTGAAATAGGTGCGGGCCGTACCCCTTCGGTTGCCACCCAAGGGGATGTACAGATAGCCTTTGATGAATGTACCCAGCGTGATATGCCACCGGCGCCAAAATTCAGTGATGCTCTTGCTGGTATAGGGATTGTCGAAGTTCTCGGGGAACTTGAATCCCATGATCCGTCCCAGACCGATAGCCATGTCGGAATAGCCCGAGAAGTCGAAATACAGCTGCATGGTATAGGCCAAAATGCCGATCCAAGCTGTGCCCATGTCCATGGTGCTGAGGTCGGAGGCGAAATAGACATCCGCCTGCTTGGCGATGACGTCAGCTATCAATACTTTCTTGGCAAGGCCGATGACAAACCGATAGAAGCCCTGCAAGCGTTCCGACGGCGGACTCTCACGATGCCTGAGTTGCTGTTCCACATCACCATACCGCACGATGGGACCCGCAATCAGCTGCGGAAACATCATGATATAGACGATGTAGTCCGTCAGCTTGTCCATGGGTTTCACCTGACCCCGGTAGGAGTCTAACACGTAGGTGATGGACTGGAAGGTGAAGAAAGAAATGCCTATGGGCAGCACGACTTTGGCCAGTTGAATGCCATGACCGTGGAAAAGCGCTACAAGAGCGTTGACGTTATCCACCAAGAAGTTGGCGTATTTGAACCACACCAACAACCCCAGATTCAAGGTGATGGCAGCAGCACAAAGCCATTTCTTTGCCGATGACTTATCCGTCTTGCACATCGCCTTGACGATGAAATACGTCGCGATGGTGGATCCCAGCAAGATCAGGATGAACTCGGGCCCGCCCCAGGCATAGAAGATGATGGAGAAGACCAGAATGACATAATTCCTGAACCTTTGCGGACAGACGAAGTAGCACAGCAGAAACAGTGGCAAGAAATAAAGCAAAAAGACGTTGCTGCTGAATACCATGTTTTATTATATATTAATAATTTGCAAAAATAGTAAAATTACGAAACCGCATCGCATTTTGGTCGCGATTCCAGAAATAGATCTTGAGATCCTTCTCGTTGATGGAATTGACAAAAGGACGATAATAGTCGTACTTGAAGGTATAATGAATCCATTCGCCATCGGGGGAAGGATACAGCGTCATGGTTTTCCACAACACATCCCGGATGTCCACTACCAGGTACGGAGGCACCACCCCTTTTTCAAGCTCAAATTCGCCTTCGACATGCAACACAAGATGGTTTTTCTCCAAAGGGAACTTAGCCAACGACACGAACTTGTCGTCAACGACAATTTGCCCCTGCTCCACATATAATGATGTTATCAACGGTGTAGCGGGATGCTTTGCCAGATTTTGACGGATATAATAGCAACCGACATAGAGGAAAAACAACACAAATGCTACCTGAAAGACTGTTTGCAAGATTTTGGTGAAACGGTTTTCACGCCCATGGATCCGATCCAGTCGCGCCTCGACAAAATCATACAAGGGTTTCGCCGCCAAGGCGATGCCCCACACCAATAGGAAATACATGAGCCCGGAAGCCAAATGCCCCCACGCACTCGTCATCGTGTTGCCCAACTTCAGAACAGGTCCCCTGAAATAGCCGTGTACCACGAACAACATCATGGAGATACCGCCAAAATAATTGAAAAGTGAGAAGTGGAGCGTGGAAAGCTTTCGATGCTTCAGATGCTTCAGGCCTTGATAGGCAAACACAGTAAAGACACAAAGCGAGAGAAATGTGAAGGGGTACAACACCTCAATGAAGTTGCCACCGACAAACACCCCCAATGCCAGCACCAGCCACAGCCAATGGATCTTTTTGTCCTTGGAAAAAGCCAACAGGATTCCTAAAGCAAACTCTGGCAGGTGTCCTGGCGCATTCTGCATCACAATCGTCCCATGATACAAGTCCAAACCATACCGGAACAGGAAGATCAACCCGTATGAAATCACCAACAGGACCAAGAAGGCCTTCCAATGCCATTTTCTGATACAACGGAACAGCAGAGGAAACAGCAGATAAAGTTGGAAGATCAAGCAAAAAAACCACCAAGGACCGTTGAAACTGGTGCCGGATTCGGGCAACAGTGTTTGGATGAAAAGCAGTTTATAGCCGATCTCCCTCCATTCCTCCTTGACGAACATCCTGCCATTCATCAAGATGCAGCCGAGAAAACAGACCAACACGCCGACGATCAGCAGCGGATAGAGCTTTTTGAGACGCTCCAGCATGAACACCCCCCAAGAGCGTTCTCGCCTCAACATGGAAAAAGCCAAGCCGAAACCGCTGACCAACAGGAACAGCTGCACCCCGAAATGACCGAAATAACTCAACAATATATTGATGAATTCGCCAGGATATTGACCCAATAAATCGAACAGTTTTTGTACCCTTAGTGGAGAGAAATCGAACTCATTCTCCCCCGGCATGGGGGTCAGCCAATGGAAATAGTTGTGCAAGACAATGCAAAGAATCGCAAAGCCTTTGATGATGGTCGTGTCGCGTTTGGAATAGGCTTTATAAACCATGGTTCATTCTTTTAGCGTTATTCAATGACTATTTCGTAAACACGGCCCTCAATATCCGTCTTGTTATAGGGGATCAATCCCTGTTCCCAGACAATGGGCGGCCACCATTCAGAGTAATGATATTCCTGGGTGACAATGGCTTTCATTTGGTTGTTCGGAATGCTGGTGTATTGGTCGTTCATGTAGCCCATCACCCGCATGTGCTTCGGGTCGGGACCGAGGCGCCAAATGATCTCGGTGGGTCGCCATTCGATCTCATAGTAATACCAGGGCGCTTTGAAGTCGTTGTTACTCATCGGGGCGCGTTCGGTCAACGCCTTATAGAGCTTGTACCACCGCAAGGTCTCGAACTTATGGTCCTTGCCGTAGGGGATGGAGTCGATGCCTGCCTTGAAGTACTTCGGCGAAGGCACGGCCAGGTCCCAGTTGGTGCAGCAATACATCACATCGTCGTTCAACGTGGCGTCTTCTTCCACGCAAATGCTGTCGGCACGGTGGCCATAATAGTTCTTGGGCCAGAACTTGGAGGCCTTCACGATCTCGATATCGATTTCGGAATAATGATAGTCTGGGTGACGAACCGGGGTTTCGGAGTCGTCGTTCTTATCGACATAGCCGCCTTCGGCCTCATCGTGACGGCGGTTGTTCCATGCGTGGTTGTCGCTATAAATCAGCCAGAAGGCATAGGTCAGGCCGTTCCACACGTTCTCGTCGTTGAGCATCACGGGGAACTTGATCTTGCCGGTGAACTTACCGTAGGTGAAGCCCACGCGGGTACGGATGCCCGTAGATTCCTTATGAAGGTCGTTGAGGTCGTCGTTGCCTGGGTTGATCAACGTAATATAGCTGCCGTCATCGGCCACCTGCACCGTCTGGCAGGGCGTCTTGGAGACCACGGGATAATCCCAATGCAGCTGAGCAGAATCGTATTTGGTCTTATTGGCTTCGTAGTCGGCACGGGTGTAGGGGTCCTCCCCCACCACATCCTGGATAACGGGAATGTTACGGAGGGTGTATTGCTGGCTGACCGAGCTGAAGAACTGCTCAAAAAGCGCATGTTGGTATAGCGCATCGTTGATGCCACAGCTCAGGCAGGTCGTATCGGGCTCGTAGCCTTGGCTGTGGACGTTGGCCTCATCAACAAACACCCCTTGGCGTGGGGTGATGACCGCGCGGGTTTTCAGCTGGCGGCCACTCTTTACCGTCTTGATATGCTTGGAAGGATGCGTCTCGAACCAGCCGTAAGGGTTGATAAAAGTACCGTTTTCATCGGTGTTGCCGATATGTTGGATATAGTCGGGGATCTCGTTGAGTCCTTCCTCATCGCAGAGCACCAACAGGAAGCTGTAGCGACCCACTCGAGGATTGCGTTTCCAGCGGTGGTTGCAGTCGCCGTCGTTGCGGCTGCCGCTGATCACCCATAGGGCGTCGCGGTAGAGCTGTTCTTCAACGCTGACGCCATTGCGTTCCGCCTTCTCGACGATGCTGTTGTACCACTGCTCCTGGTTGCGGATGCTCTGTATCACTTTGGATACATGCTCTTTGCTAAAGCTGTTTTCGCTCAAGTCGGCGCCATAAAAACGACGTTCGTCGCGGGGGTTGCCCACAATGCGGAGCGAATCCCGCACCACCCAGCGCCCGATGGGTTTGAAACCCACGCTGACATCTTCCCAGCTACCATAGAAATTCTCGCCGGAGAGCGCACTTGTGTCGGCGAATTTATAACTCTCGTTCTGGTAATAGATCTTGTAATACCAGCCTTTTTTCGGGGCGATAAAGCGAAAACTGAAAACACCTTCCCCCTTTTCGGTCTGTTTTGCGGAAGGGAGATAGATGCCATCGGTGACGGCATTCTCCAGATCCATGTCGAGGCATACCGTGCGCCCGGCCTTGAAGTTGGTCATGGGACGGAAGTGGCAGTTGACGCCTTGACGGATGAAAAAGGCAGCGGCCAGCGATACCAAGGCGATAGCCAAAATTAAGGGAGTACGTCGTTTCATTGTTGGATGATTTTAAGGGTAGATCCGCCGATTTTGAGTATATAGAGGCCAGGAGCGAAAGATCTATTCATGGGGATGTGATTGACACCGGGTTTCAAATCCACCGGCTGATGAAACACCTGACAGCCAGTCGCATCAAACAAGAGCATGGAAGCAACCCCTTCGGATGTCGTGGTGACGATGAAATCAAAAGGCCCCTTCGAAGGATTGGGCACGCATCGGATTGCTTCCACCAAAGTGGTCTCCAGCAAGGCATGCTCAGAGAGAAACGACGCAAGCCGTAAAGACATCTGTTCGTTCCAATGGAACAACCGATCGTCCTCAGCGGCGACATCGGATTCCCATTGATCGAAGTCTATGGGGAACCCAAAACGTTCGGCTTGGAAAGGCACCTCTCCGGCAAGCGTGGCACAAAGCGATTGAAAAAGCGGAGCGAGGGTTTCATAACGCCACTGATGGGTCATCAATTCTTGAAAACGGTGTTTGAAACGATCCATAAAAAGTGGCTGTTGGATCAGCTTTCGGAAAAACAAGGTGGCGCGGGCGTTGGAAGGGTTGATGTTGTCGCTGGTGTCAATAGCATTGGCAAAAACATCCCAATCCTCTACAAAACAACCGTCGCCGTCATAGAAAAACCACCGCCATTTGCCTTGCCCTTCTTGCCAGCAACGCACGTTATTAGCGGGCCAATCAAGATTGCCGGAATAGATTTCAAAGATCTGATAGTCCATAAAATTGTCCAAATCAAGATATGAAGCCGCTTGATCGTAGCTCGACGGATTGGTGAGATCGGCCGTTTCCATCCATTGGTATAACTCGAGCCATTGGGTGCTGTCGCCATGTTCAAGCTGGGTCCACTTCTTCATGATGTTGATCTGCTCCAAATCCGCATTAAAATGATCCTCAAGGTAACGCTCGTCAGGGACTTCCGTCAGGGCATAGATACCCCAATACTCACCATTGAGGAAAAGTACCGTCTGTCGGGAGGCAAGGCTCTCAAGTCCGAGATCGTGCGCCAAGCGACTGGCCAGTTGGTCTTGAACACCAACGTGTCCCCAGTTATCACATCTGAAAGGTTTCAGCGTCAGATGCTTGAATGTTGCTAATGGAATTTCGTCGAAAAAGCGATGCTTGAAACGTTTCTCACCATAATCTTCCCTTGCAAAGATTTTCAATCCCTTCTGCTGAAAACGCCTGGAGGCACCTCCGTGAGTGCGAACGCCAGCCAGCTGGTTGATGCCACTATTAAGGTAATGAGCGTTTCTTTCGTAAAACTCCACATTGCAGGGCCGTTCCCACAAGATTCCTTTGCAGAAGTAATTGCCGGTCCAATCAGGAATATTAGGGTTATAGTAAGCACCAGGCACCAGGATTCCCCGCCAAAAGTCGAATAAATCCAACGAATCGGCACAAAGCGACATGACGGGCAGACCGTGCGTGTCGCACCCCAGGGCTTGAATGAAATAGCTGTTGGTGGCTACTTCGCTGACGCAGCTGTCGTTTTCATCGAACACTGCCGCACGGATCACGATGCAATGACGCACGCTGTCGGGATAGAACATCTCTCCCCTTGGGGTGATCCGTATCGTGTAAATGTCTGAGGTAGAATAAAGACAACTGTCCAACAGCAACGGCTCGGTGTAACACCGGGACTGTACTGTTGGACGGTTGCCATTAGTGGTGAAACGGATGTGATGCTGCGGATAGACGGTGGAAAGCGTCAGCACGGGAGACTCCTCATAAAAGCCTCCGGGTACCGAGAACAAAACCTTCTCGGCGCTTTGGCTTGTACCAAAAAACGGTACAAGGATGAATAACCCAAAGAGTACGATCCACTTTCCTCTTTCCACGTTCACTTTCCGCTTTTATTCTTCCACTTCCTCACGCATGGGCTGCGGTTCCGACTTGCGGATGTCAAGCTCGTTGATGAGGTTGGTGGCGCCGGCGTACTTGTCGATGACGAAGAGCACGTAACGGGCATCCACGTTGATGGTACGCTGCAGACGAGGTTCGAAGTTGACGTCGCCGCTCATGGCTTCCCAGTTGCCGTCGAAGGCCAAGCCGATGAGTTCGCCCTTGCCGTTCATGATGGGACTGCCGGAGTTGCCACCGGTGATGTCGTTGGTGGAGAGGAAGCACACGATCAGATCGCCGTTCTCATCCGCATACGGACCGAAGTCCTTCTTCTCGATGAGCTCGATGAGGCGCTTGGGGGCGTCGAACTCATAGTCGCCAGGCACATACTTCTCGAGGATGCCGTTGGCGGTGCACACATAGTCGTAGTGGACGGCGTCGGCGGGCATGTAGTCCTTGACAGAGCCGTAGCTCATACGCATGGTGGAGTTGGCATCGGGATAGAGGCTCTTGCCGGGCTGGGTTTCGGCATAATACTCGCGGAGGCCCTTGACAAAGACATGGTCGTTCTCGGAAACAACGGTCTGGGCTTTGAGATACGCAGGAGCAGCCTGCACGCGGGTTTCCATCAGCTGTTGGCTGATTTGGAAGGCATAGTCCTTGGCCATCTTCTTGGCATTCGGCTTGGCGATGAAGGCCTTGATGCTCTCGGGCGTGGCAAAGAAGGAGTTTTCATAGACATAGTCGGCAAAGGCGTCGATGTCGCCCTTGAACTTCTTGTCGATGATGGTGGTGTAGAACTCGGGAAGTTCGTTGGCGTCGAAAGCGTTGCGGTACAGCTTCAGCATCTCGGCGAAGGTCTTGTGTTCCACCTGAGGATCGGTCTCGGCGAAGAAACCGTCCACATCCATGCCTTGAAGCTCCATGGTAGCCGCTTCCAACATCTCCTTGTCCTTGCTCGTGGCAGCCATATAGTAACCCGCAAAAACAGCAGCACGGCCGATGGGGCCGACTTGAATCGTTAAGCTGGGATAGAACAGCTGTTTGGCTACGGTACCGAGGTCTTGGTAAGCCTTCTGGAGGTTCGGGAGAGCCTCGCCGTATTCCGCCTTGCGGTCGGCCTTGCCGTTGACCCAATTGGTAAAGTCGTTCTCGAGGGCCACCTTGGCTTCGCTGACCTTGTTCTTGCGGAGCATGGTGCACTGTCCGATGAAGTTCTTCCAAGTGTTGGCCAAGCCGGCGTGGTTGTCGGCATACATCAAGTTGATGGCGTCGTCCTTTTGCATGAACTCATCCATCACTTCGAGCTGTTTGCCGAAGACATCGATAATGATGGGATAGAAGGTATCCACGTTGTAGTCGATGCCGTAGCTCGACATGTAACGCTCGGTGCTGCCCGGGAAGCCCCAGATCATGGTGAAATCGTCTTGCTTCACGCCATCGAGGCTGATGGGGAGGTGGTGCTTGGGCGTCAGCGGCACGTTGTCCTTGGAGTAGGCAGCCGGGTTGCCGTCTTTGTCGGCATAGACGCGGAAGATGGAGAAGTCGCCCGTGTGGCGGGGCCACATCCAGTTGTCGGTGTCGCCACCGAACTTGCCGATGGAGGAGTTGGCGACACCCACCAGACGAACGTCGGTATACACTTGATACACAAACATATAATACTCATTACCCTCGAAGAAGCCCTTGATGACGGGGTTGTACTTGCCGTCTTCGGAAGCAGCTTCCTGGAGCTCCTTGATCTTGGCATCGATGGCCTTGCCACGGGCTTGCCAGTCCATAGTGTCGGCGACCACACCCAGCACCTCCTCGGTGACGTCTTCCATGCGGATCAGGAAAGAGGCCGTCATGTCGGGAGCGGGCAGTTCTTCGCTGTAATTCTTGGCCCAGAAGCCGTCTTTCAGGTAGTCGTGCTCCACGGAGCTGAGTTTCTGGATGGCACTGTAGCCGCAGTGGTGGTTGGTGAAGAGCAGTCCCTTTTCGGAGACGATCTCACCCGTGCAGAAGAAACCGGTGGGCTTGGGCGTGCTTCCCAGACCCACGATGGCGTCCTTCAAACTGCTGTGGTTGATGCTGTACAGTTCTTCAGGCGTCAACTGCAGACCCATTTTCTGCATATCGACATAGTTCAGACGCTCCACGAACATCGGGAGCCACATGCCTTCGTCGGCACGAACGCGGCCAACCAGTGCGAGGATGGCGAGCGCAAATACGAGAATTCTTTTCATTATTGTTGATTGGTTGATTTGTTTAATGGTTGGTCTATTTCTGATGCTGTTTCCTTACTTCTTGAGAAGCACGTCCGGTCCCATGTTGTAATAGATGTCGGTGGGGATGCCGGCGTTGTTGACGCGGTCGAGGTCGGCCTGGAGTTCGGGATGGATGACGCTCATCTCGCCCAGCCAAGCCTTGGCGGCCTCGTAGTCACCGTTGCCCTGGCACATCAGGATGTCGCCTGCGAGTTTCTCGACGGCCGCCTTCATCTTCTCGAAGTCGATGGCATACTGGCCCTGTTCGTTGCGGGTGAAGGCACCTTCTTTCTGCATGTAGTTGAATTCGAGCATGTTGGCCTTGCCATGGGCGCTGGCGGCACCGAAACGCACCGAGCGGAAGATCCCGGCCAGGAAGGTGGTGTAGTTGTCGACCAGCTCGGTGTTGGTATATTCACCCATCTCGGCGAGCTTGGTCACCAGGTAGAGGCCCAGCACGTCGGCCTTGGCTTCTTCGATGGCGTTGTACTGGTTGCCCAGGGCGCTATGCACGGAGCCCTTGCCGGTGATGGTGTTCTTGATGCCCATGCCGTGGGCGGTCTCGTGGAACATCACGTTGGCGAAGAAGGCGTCGAACTTGATGTGTTCCATCGACTCGGGGGTCATGAGAACGCCTGAGAGCGGCACCAGGATCTTCTCGAACTTGGCGGCCATGGCGTTCTTGAGCTGGAGCTTGCGGGTGCCGCGTTCCAGCTGCACACGCTCGTCGTTGGGCAGGTTGATGGCGATGGTCTTGCTGTTGGCGTTGCAGTCGCCGGCGTAATAGACCACGTCGTAGGCGGCCAAATCGACATCGCTGCCAGGCACTTCCTTCTTGTATTCCTCCGAAACGGGAAGCTGCTTCTGCAGTTCAGGCACAAACTGGGCATAACGGGCCAGCTGCTTGGTCCACTCCTGGTCCTTGATCAGGATGAACGCCTCGTGGGAGGCCTTGATGCCATAGCGGGCGTCGGTGTAGTTCTCGATGGGTCCGATCACCATGTCGATGTTGTTGTTGCGGACGTCCATCCAGCGCATGTCGCTCTCCAGGTAGTCGTCGCTGCGGAGGGCCTTGGCACGCAGGGCCAGGTAGGTGGCGAACTCCTCGTCGCCGGCCAACTCGGAGGCATCGTCGAGCAAGGAAGCGGCTTTCTTGATCTGTTGCTCGAAGTAGTCGTGATACCACACGCACTTCAGGGCACCGTTCTCATCGCGGACGATCATGGTGTATTGGCTGTTCTTGTTAGGATCGTCGAAGGCGTTCCATTCTTCCTCGGTCATGTCCTGAGGATAGAACTGCGCTCCGGCAGGCTTCTCACCGATGCCTTCCACGAACGACTTGTTGCCGTCGAGGCCATCCCAAGGGCCGTAGGTGATGCAGGCAAAACGCTGCACGTCGGGATCGCTGATCTTGGCCATCAGTTCGTCCTTGTCGCCGTAGTTCTCCATCCAGAAAAGCTGGTCCATGATGTCGGCGGCCTCGAACAGCAGGGGAAGCATCTCCTTCTCGTTCTCGCTGAGGTGGCTGATGTCGGTGGTCAGCGTATACTGGGCATACTTGTCGATGAGTTTGGGCTGGGGTTGTTGCTCCACAACAGGCTGTTTGGGCGCATTGGAGCAGGCAGAGGCGATCAACGCCACCGCTGCAATAATTGTTAAATGTTTGATTTTCATAATATTAAGTTAAAAATACCGATTCGATGATAAGAGCGTGCAAAGTTACGTCATTTTTCGTATTATTGCAAATCATTTTCCAGCCATGAAAAAACGCAAGGTTCCGCATACTTTTGTCATCGTTTTTTGTTGCATCCTGTTGGCGGCCATGATGACCTGGTTCATCAAACCCGGAAAATACGTCACCGAGGACGTGGGCGGACAGTCGGTCACCACGTTTTACTACCAGGATCAGCTCCCCGAGGAGCACGCCGCGGAGTTCCACGCCGAGCCCCAGACCTGGCAGGTATTCTCCGCGTTGTACAAGGGCTTCGAAAAGCAGAGCGGCATCATCGTGTTCATTTTGATCGTCGGAGGTGCCTTCTGGATCATGAACAAGAGCCGGGCCATCGACACGGGTATCATGGCTTTCTTGCGTTTCACGAAACGGATGGAACACAACAGGGTCATCCGAAAAATCGGGGTCAACAACATCATCATCACCCTGATCATGATCTTGTTCAGCCTTTTCGGCTCGGTATTCGGCATGAGCGAGGAGACCATCGCCTTCACCTTGATTGTCATCCCCTTGGCCATCTCCATGGGCTACGACTCCATCGTCGGTGTCTGCATGGTGTATGTGGCGGCGCACATCGGTTTCTCGGGAGCCATGCTCAACCCCTTCACCATCGGCATCGCCCAAGGCATCGCCGACATCCCGTTGTTTTCGGGCATCGGCTACCGTTTTGTCTGTTGGGTCATCCTGACGGTCATCGGTATTGTTTTCGTGCTGTGGTACGCCAACAAGGTGAAGAAGCATCCGATGGCATCGGTCGTTTACGAAGATGACGAATATTGGAGAAGGCAGCAGACCGAAGTCGAAAGTCGGGAGGCAGCAGACCGAAGTCAAGGGGATGGCCACGGCGCTCCGCAAAGCGCCGCTCCGAGCAAGGACGCAAAGTGCCGTTTTCATCTTTCACCTTCCTGGATCGTCTATGGCCTCATCACCGCCCTCCTGGTCTTTTGTGCCATCCGCTATCCCATGACCACGATGAAGGTCGGCAACAAGGCCTCTACCCTGCCCTTGCTGCCTATCGGCGCTGGTATGTTTGCCATGATTGGGTTCTTTGCCTTGCGCAAGTCGGTGGCGTATTTCATCCTGACGCTGCTGTTCGGCACGGTCTATTACCTCATCGTGGGCGTGTTGGGCTATGGCTGGTACATCATGGAGATCGCCACCTTGTTCCTCTTCATGGGCGTCTGCAGCGGACTGGCCATCGGCAAGAGCGCCAGTGACATCGCCAAGCTTTTCATCGAGGGGATGGGCGACATCCTCTCGGCGGCAATCGTGGTGGGGTTGGCCGCAGGGATCGTCATCGTGTTGCAGGACGGCGGCGTCATCGACACCATCCTCTACGGCCTGTCGAAGTCGATGAACAACCTGGGAACCATCGCCTCCACCGAGATCATGTACGGCATCCAGACCCTGATCAACATCGTCATCCCTTCGGGTTCGGCCAAGGCCGCCATCACCATGCCCATCATGGCGCCTTTCAGCGACCTGATCGGCATCTCACGTCAGACCACGGTGATGGCTTTCCAGTTTGGCGACGGCTTCACCAACATGATCACCCCCACCTCGGGCGTGCTCATCGCCACCCTGGGCGTGGCTCGCATTCCTTGGGAAAAATGGGTGCGGTTCATCTGGAAGTTCATCTTGGTGCTGATCGTCATCGGGGCCCTGCTGCTCATCCCCACTGTGACGATGTCGTTGAACGGGTTTTAGTATTTATTTTTGCATCCAACCTCCTGTCCAAGTGATTTGCTTGGTGAAGGTCGGGGTGTCGGAATCTTCGTAATACGCTATAGTTGCAGAACCATCCTTGAAAGGACCACCGAGCTTGCTCGCCGTCGAAATGCGTCACGTCTTTTACGAGAATGTTGGAGACCGCTCCTGCACCGCCCAACTCCGGAGTAGGAGTGGCTTTGTCGGGATAGACGAATTCGGCGACCAGTAGCATAGCGTTGAAGTCGCCTTCCGAGGCGATGGACATCTGTTCGAAGCCTTGGTTGAAATGCTCGGTCACGCCAAGAAAGTCCTGGAATTCACCTTCCGCCTGCCACTTGGCCTCGGCGAAACTTTTGCCCTGTCCGACAAGGGTCTCGATACGGGCTTTGGTGATTATATCTAATAACAATTTGTTAATGCCAGCGTCATTGCTTGATCAGTTTCTTGACATGGGAGATCCCATCAGAATTAGCGATTCGTATCAGATACAACCCGGGTTCGAGACCGCTTACATCAATGGTTTCGGAAACGATCCTTTTTTCATACAACACCTGGCCGGTGCTGGAAAACAGTGTCACATCCGATTCTTCCTCGCATTTCACAAACAGCTTGTCAACCATGGGATTGGGATAAACGCTAACCGTGGATTCATCTTGCTCAACATTGTCCATCAAAGTGAATTGCCGATTCTTGGCGACGAGTCCGTTTTCACCAGAAATGAAAAACACCGTGTCGATTCCATCAACGTCATACAGTCGATCCGGGTAATTCGGAAAGGCAGTATGGGAATAAGATGTCCACGAAGAGCCATTGTCCTCTGTGTAGGAAACATCCCACAAGTCAACCATGTCTTTTCCAACATAGAATGCCATTCCATGATTTCGGTCTGTGAAGTGACATTTTCGATACTCTTCATAGAGAACATCGTACCACCAAGTAAGACCAGATTCCACGCCATTCATATCAAATGTTTGAAAACCATCATGGGTGTCCAACAAAGAAAAGTCGTAAGGGCCGACGTTAAACCAGCCGAAAACCCGTAGATTGTTTTTGTCTTGGAAATGGGCAAAATAAATAATGGAGCTTGTTATTCCTAAATCAGAGTCAATCCGATGCCAACTCCCCCCACCGTCTTCAGTCTTGGCAATGCCGGCTGTGTAATATTTTCTGTTCCACCATAAGAGGTATCCTATATTATCCTCAAGATAGAAACCGCGCACTTCGGAACCCGCAAAACCCTCTATGGGTATTATTTCAAAACTTTCGCCGCCATCCAGACTTCTGTATAGTCCGTCGAGCGAAATAGCTACAAATATGGTATCAGTGCCTTTAAAAGCCATCTCACTACAGACATATCGATTGGTAAGAGCATTCCAGTCATCAAGATAAACGAAACTACTGTTTTGGGGCGTTCCTGTACTTTGCCAACTCTCCCCTCCGTCTTCGGTTTTCATCAGCGACCATGTATGGGAGGAGATGGAAATGTTCGAATCACAAAAAACATAACCAACCTGTGGATTAATAAAATACATCTTGGTCATTTGGCAGCCTGGTTGGCGGTATTTCTCCTCCCACGTTTCCCCGCCATCGGTGGTCTTCAAAATCACTCCGTTCTGTCCACACGCGAAAACTGTGTTGGTGTCGATGCAGCAGACATCATAGAGGTCTTCGGTGACCCCCGTAGGTAGTTCCCTCCATTGTTGAGCCTTCACCATTTCTGTAACCAGTAGCAGGAGGAGAAGGGTTGTTATGATAGCGTGTCTTTTCATGGTTCCTATTGTTTTATGGGTTTGTAATCGTTGTTGAAATCGTTTATCTGCAAAGTTATGTTGTTTTCTTTCGTCTGTCAAAAGGTGACAATGGTTATTTTACCACGACCAGTTTCCCGGTCTCAACCGAGAATAGAATGCAGATCTTTTTCATAACACGGAATCGTTAATAATTGTGGCAGTTATTTTTGATTTAGCGCTTTTATTGTTTAATCCGTCACCTCGAACTCGCCGTAATACTCATCCCCGTTGCCGAGGGTGATGGTGACCACGTAGCTGCCCGTGTTGGGGATGTAGGCGATGTAGCTGTCGGGGGTCCAGACGTGGCCGTAGCTTACCGCACCGCCCGAGGCGCTGGTGATGTCGATCTGTACGTCACCGAGGTTCTCGGTGAACGTCACCGTGAGGACGTGGCCGTTGATGGAGGCCTGGATGGAAGAGCTTAGTAGTTCTTGTAGAGCAACTCTGAAAGCAACAGGTGGAAGTAATGCCCATTGAAGTCGTTCAGACTATCCACCTCGTTGTTTTCGGCAAAGATAATCGGTTTTTCCATGTCAGGCAATTGTTTTAAAACTAATTCGCCTGCAAAGATAACAACAATATTTTATTAAATTAATCAAATTTGTATTAATTTATAAAATATCCTTATTTAAACAACAGCGTTGGCTCGCTAAGGCCAACGCCGGTTCCTGTTGAAAACGATAAAATGCCAGTTATTGCTTGACGAGCTTGTCGGTATAAACGGTACCGTCGTCCAAGATAACGCGCAGGGTGTAAAGGCCGGGTGAGAAACCTTCCATGCCGATCCGTTCGAGATCAGTCTGTTGCGTCAGCACCTGCCGGCCTTCCACGTCGTAGAGCTCCACTCGAACAGGTTTTGTTCCGGGCGGACAATGAAGCTGCAATGCATCAGTGACGGGGTTGGGATAGAAAATAACAAGATCATTTACAATGATTTCTTCAGACCCCACCAGACCTTCGGGATTGACCTTGAGTGCAAACCAATCATAATGCCCGTTTTCCAAGGTCATGGCACCTCCTACCATAATGCATCCCCCGTCATTGGTTGTCAATATGTTGATAGCCGTTAAATACTTGCCTTTACAAGAATAGGAGTGTTTCCAGAGCGGATTGAGATGACAATCCGTTTTTGTCAATGTTATATGGTTAGGCCGAGGCGGGGAAAAGAATCCATAACAACCATGAAAGATACAGGTCTTTTCAGGGACGTTTCCGCTCGTTTTAGCAACGGCATTAAAGTGAAGTGGATAGTCCAGCGTGTCGTTTCCGCTTCCATCCACATAGTGCTCCTGTATATTGCCTTGTAGATCGGTTGTGAATAGAAATGCTGAATGATCTGTTGAGTATACTGAACCGTTGGGGGCACTCCACTTTTCATGTATTCGATCTGAGAACAGCAAGGTTGTGTCATCTAAAAAGGTCATGGTGGAATTGGCGGATGGAGTAAAGAAAACAGAGTGAAGCGTGTCGTGTTCCCAAAAGTCTATGATGTGATACTCGTTTATCGGATTGAATACAAACCCATCGTCAAATATAAACAAACGTTTTACATACTGTCCAAGGTCGTTATATGAATTTCGGTATTCAAAATAAAGATCGCTAACAGGTGATTCGCAAATAGCATCAATCCGTGTTTGATATTCTGCATCTGAATCTATTTCTGCCATGGCTTCAACTTCCCCATCAAGTGAAATCAAAATGTAAAGCCGATGATAGTCGTTCTCCTCATCAAGAGATCCTGCATACAGGAATTTTCCGTTTTTGGTGAGCACTGTCCTCGATATTCGTATTGTTTTGTATCCATCCGGTAGCTTCACTTCTTTCCTTAACAAGATGTTCAATTCGTCGTCAAAATGAATGATATATGGCAAAAAAGTTTGATTTAGGGGATCACCTATTTCTCCAATTCCATAGAATAATCCAGGCTGATCAGGATCCTGAAACAGGTGTTCTATGCCTGATCGACACCCATTGTCATTGATGAGTGTTTCTTTAACCAATGCTCCATCCTCAGACAGCAAGGCTAGTGATCCCGGCCCATCATAAAAAAACAAGGCTACTATCATGTTTCCTTCGGATGTTTCGACTGCTGAGCTGGCCATAAAAGATCTGTCCGGCCTTTCATACAAATGGAAAAAGCCTTTTTCTTGGGCTGTTGCTGGAAACAACAAGAAAAGCAGTGCGGGCAAGAGCAAGAATAACCCTTTATTATTCAAGAGGTTCATTTGTGCAATTTGGTTTGGCGGTTGTATAACAGCAAAAAAAGCTAAATTCCGCATCCTCAATAGATACGGTATGGTCTATATAACAATCGACTGTTATAAAAACATGACCTTCAGGAACACGATCTCCCATGACCTGGCAGAAGTTGTTATAGTAGTACTGCATTTCTTGATAAATCACGCAATGGGTCATGTAATCATTATAGTTTCCATCCCAAAACATATATCCATTATTCCATGATACAGAACCTGTTTCGAAATAGTTTCCTGAAAAGAAACAATCGTTATTAAAGTCGGTATAATAAAGTCTACCATTGGCACAGTCCAAAGGCGGACGGTTATTCATAAACACTTTTTTGATAATGGTTGTGTGATCATCGCCAACACAAGTGCCATCACATTTGCCCATGAGCTCTCCCACATGCCAATTATCCGTTGTGTCAATACTGGTTTTAATCAACAATCCAGGGGCTACACCTCTTGTTATGAGAACTAATTGGATTTCCGCATCAGTGTCGTCTCTTGTTTGAGGGGTTATGGAGCATTTAATGGCATAGACGCTCTTTTCAGACAAAACCACTTTGTTAAATGCTTTCGATACTTCTTCTCTGGATTTTAGATAGGCCTCAGCCAAGTCTTTCATATATATTTCTCCTTCAACCAAGGGCAGATTCAAGCGAATAGTATCATTTTGATACACATTAGTAGGATAATTGGCGTCTCCAAAGTCAAAATTTAAAAGATTGCCTAAATCTCTTTGAGCTTGATCCAAAGTGATTGTTTCCTTTGAATTAGATGCACTATTCAATTTGCTCCTGAACAAAAGTAGATAGTCATCCATGTTATCGACTTCTCCAGTTGATTCAGAAACAATTCCGTCTTTTGAATTAATTTCCTGCTTCTCTTTATTGCAAGATGCAATAAAGGCCGCAACTAAGGTAGCTAAGAACACGATTGTTAAAGCGATGTTTTTTTTCATTGTTTGTTTTGTTTGATAAGGATTGATGATAACTGTTTTTGGGTGCTATTTGGGGAAGAAATACGCTTGTCCATTGCGACTAGCGTTGGGAAAGTCAATCCGTCACCTCGAACTCGCCGTAATACACATCCCCGTTGCCGAGGGTGATGGTGACCACGTAGCTGCCCGTGTTGGGGATGTAGGCGATGTAGCTGTCGGGGGTCCAGACGTGGCCGTAGCTTACCGCACCGCCCGAGGCGCTGGTGATGTCGATCTGTACGTCACCGAGGTTCTCGGTGAACGTCACCGTGAGGGCATGGCCGTTGATGGAGGCCTGGATGGTAGAACCCTTGGGAGGGCCTTGGACAGAGCTCTCTTTGATTACAATCGGGTGTTGCTCATCGTATGAACAGGTGATGATTGCTCCCCAACACACCGTTGATAACAACAACACGAATAGTAAAACGAATAGTTTTTTGGGGGAATTATGCATTATGTGAATCGTTAATTGAACAATGCAATAATAGTAAAACCGATTATTAATGCACTCAATTTTTTGGTTGCAAATTGTTGCAAGTTTTTAACTAACAACTTGATTAACAGCGAAATAAAAAAAGAATCTGATCAGCACACCTTTTCCATGAGGAACATTTGTGGCGTTTTTTTCGTGGAAAATACCTTTCTTAACTTATTTGACCGCCTCTTTACTGTGGAATAATCATTGTGAAGCAGGGCCGCAATCTGGGCATCTGGCAAGTTGAGAAGGCAGAGGTGGCATTGGTTGATCTCGTTGCGCGTGATCTTGGGATAAAGGGCGGTTAACAATTCGCCGAACCCTTCGAAATGATTAGCTACAACGGCCGCCAGTTGTGAAAGTTCGCTGTCTGTAAGTTTCAACTCTGGGTAATCTCTGTTTTTAGCCACCCTCTTGACCGGTTGGTCTTTTAGCCTTCCTACGATTGACTGGCAAATAGGCTCGTTCATGAATTCGTCGTAACAGCCCCGAGTCTTCTGTCTTCGCAGTGCTTCCAATAATGCATGTAGTTTTTTATTCTCATCAACTACCAGGCGTAACGCCTCGTTCCTCTTCACAAGTTTGGCTCCTAGTGCTTTCTGCTTTGCTTGATGGGCAAAGCGCTCTTCAATAATGTCGCTTTCAAGGTGTTTCCTTTTTCGTTTATTTACGTAAAAAGCGATGAAGTAGATCAATAACAGACTAACTAAAGCTCCAGCAATCACCAATGACGTTTTCATCTGTCGTTTGATTCTTCGTTGATGAGAGATTTCATGGGTATTTCTGAGGTGGGTGCCAAACTGCTCAGCCAAAAGAGATTTGGTCTCGCTTTGGTTGGGTTCCTGATTGGCGAGGGGTACCAGGTATGCTGCGTATTCACCGGGGTCCAATCCTTTGTGTTCCCGGATTATCGCAAGCCATTCGGCAGCTTGACTCTTGGCTTTTGTGCTTTCTGTTTCCAAATAGACTTTGTCTAGATAGAACTGCGCAGAGTCATATTGCTGTTCTTGGAATAATATCTCTCCAATGACCAAACATCTGGCATAGTACTCTTTGGCGGTTACCGAGCGACTAAGCAACTCGCTCAACCGTTCTATCGCCACTGTAGGACTACCCCCCATTTCGTACGATAAATGAGCAAGATGTGTTTCAATATCCCTGTATATCAAAGTGTTGGTATCAGACATCAGCTTCTCTGCCTCGTGGTAATAATACGCTGCGCTATCCCACTTTTCGAGAATGTCATGATAAACTCCTGTCTCTTCCAGCATCCATGAAACATGCCAAGGTTCAGCGTCGTACCTATCGTAATAATGCAAGGCCTGGTTTCCGTAATAAAGAGCTTGTTCGTGTAAATATTGGTCGGAAAACAATGCTGTCAAATGAGTGAATGCTAGCGCCATGAACTGCGCCTTCTTCCCCACCAGTTCCTTCTCGTCGAAGTGTTCCTCCATCACCTCCAGCGCCTTCAGGTAGTGCTCACATGCCGGGATTACGCTGTCCATCTCATAATAGCCAACACCGTCGATGTAATGGGCGCGGGCATCCAGAAACAAAAGGGCGGCATCGGCATGGGAACCGCCTTCTGCCACAAGAGAATCGTAATAGTCCACCGCCAGAAGCAGCTCGTCGCGGTTGGTTTGGGCATAATCGTTCTTATACAAGAGCTCGGAAAGCAGCAGGTGGAAGTAATGGCGGTTGAAGGGGTCGAGGCTGTCCACCTCGTGGTTTTCTGCAAAGCCCTGAAGCTGCGCGAAGGCGCTGTCAGGCTGGGTCCAGAGCAGGCCGTCGATGGCAACCAAAGAGGTATCGGCTGGACGCACGGATCCCTTCGGTTCAGAACACGATGAACAGGCTGCCAAAATGGCGATCATCCATAATCCGATCCGTTTTTGTATTTTCATGGCTACAAAGGTACAAAAAAGGATAAAATGTTATTACTTGCCCCACTTGGTACAGGTATGGCAGTTCTTGGGAGCCTTGCGTTGGCCGAAACGTTCCTGGCTGCGACAGCTCACCAGCAGCAAGGCCGTAATCAACAACACCAGGATCGTTACGATGCGTTTCTTTTTCATCTTGTTATGTTTTTATCACCTTGATAGCCACGAGGCCGGATTCTGGCATTCCGTGCCGTGTCGCAACTCAAAATGCAACTCGGTCTTACCCTCCGACTTGTCGGTATGTACCTTGCCGATGTTTTGTTTGGTCTTCACTTTGTCGCCCCGGCCCACATACACCTCGTCGAGCTGGGAATACACCGTAAAGTAGTCGCCGTGACGGATGATGACCCCGATGTTGGAGGCGGAAGGCTTCACCACACTCACCACAACGCCTTCGAAAACACAGCGCGCCCTGCTGTTTTCGGAGGTCGCAATATCGATGCCGTTGTTGGTCACGGTGACCTTGCTCGAAACAGAAGAGGCATGTTTGCCGAAAGAACTCGATATCACGCCCCGTTCCACCGGCCATGGCAGTTTTCCCTTGTTGGCCGAAAAACTCGTCGAAAGGACCTTTTCTGAGGGCGTAAGGGCCATTTTGTCGGGTTTGGTGGTCTTGCCCGTCTTGCTGCTCTTGGCTTCCTTGGCGGCCTTCTCGTTGGCCTTGCGGATCTCCTCGGCGATGATCTTGTCGATCTCCTTTTGGAACTTCTTGGCCTGGGCCTGCTTGTCCTTGATGCTCTGCTGGATGTTGCCTTCCTTCTTCTTGAGCTGCTTCACCTGGGCGTTGAGCTCCGACTTCTCCTGGAGCAGCAACGCCTGTTGGTTCTTCTCTTCGGCCAGCAGCGTGGCTTGTTCTTCCCGGTTTTTCCGGAGGGTCTCCACTTCTTCGCTCACTTTCTTCTGGGTGCCGGCAATCTGGTCCATCTTGGTCTTGCGGGCCTCGGTGAACTGCTGGATGTAACGCATCCGCTGAAAGGCCTGGTTGAAGTCTTCGGAGGCGAACAGGAACTCCAGCTTGTCGTAGTGGCTCCTGTTCTTGTAAGCGAACGCAACCATCTTGGCATACTCCTGCCGAAGCTGGCTCAGCTCCTTGTTCATGGAGGCGATGCGGGCCTCTCCCCTGCCGATCTCCTGTTCCAGCACCTTGATCTGCTCATTGCAGGCGTTGATGAGCTTCTGTCGGTTCTTGATCTTCTTCTCGGTAAGCGACACCTGGTTGAGGGTGGCCTGCTTGTTTTTCGAGGTCTCCTTGAGGAGTTTGTTGGCGTTGGCGATCTCGGTCTGCAACGCCTTGATCTGCTTCTCCAACGAGGACTTGCTACGCTGGGCATAGCCTCCCAAGGCAAGGGAGAGCGTCAACAGCAGCAACACAAAACGGTACGACAGTCTCATAGCTTCCTCCTTTCGTAGGTCTTGCCGACATGGATCGGGAAGGTGGTCGGCTCGTTCCAATGGATGTCGGAATAACGGATCTTGGCGGTATAGGGGCCAACCCGCAGCTCCACGTGGTCGGAGCGTCCGTCGCCCAGGAGCAGGGTCTGGGTCTCCGACAGGGTCAAGGGCAATGCCAGCTTCTCGCTCACCTCGGCAAGAGGCTCGGCGAGATAGGTCTTTTCGAGCCGGTTGAGAACGACCACGGAGTCGGCGGTGACGCAAGCGCGCACGGCCTCCATGCCCATCATGGCGGAAGCCGAGATCCAGATCACGCTGTCGCGCCGCATCCTCAGGACGCCGTTGAGGTCGTTGAGTTCCATTTCCTCGGCACAGACGTCGAGGGTCATCTTGGCCGTCATCCACTCGTAGTCGGCAGCATGGGCCATGGGCGACACCAGCTTCTTGCGTGACGTGCACGACGCCAGCAACGATAGCAAGAGCACCGCCAACAACCAACCACCGATACTACGAACGTTATTCATATAGTTTTTTGTCTTTCAGTTTCTTGTCGAGCAAGGCAGAGCCACCGCCTGCTTGTTTGGCCCGGCTCCATTGATCCACCGCCTCGGCCGTCTTTCCCTGCTTGAAAAGGATGTCGCCATAATGCTCAAAATACGTGCCATCGGGCGATTTGTGCTGGTTCAAGGCTTTCTTCATCTGAGCCTCGGCGGCCTTTAGGTCGCCGAGCTTGAACAGCACCCAGGCGTAGGTGTCGAGATAGATGGCGTTGTTGGGATCCAGCTCCACGGCATGCAAGGCCATCTCCTTGGCCTTGTCGAGATGCTCCGACCGCAACGAGAGATAATAGGCGTAGTTGTTCAGCACCAAGGCGTCGTCGGGGTTGAATTTCAACACACGGTCGTAGGCCTCGAACGATTTCTCCCAGTCGCCCGTGGCATGGTACAGATCGCCCAGATAGCTGTCGAAATCGGCCAGCAACTTGCGGTCGGTCACAAACTTGCGGCCTTTCTCAAAATAGCCGATGGCCGCCTCGTCCTGTTTGTCGAGGGCATGCGACACGCCGGCAAACCAGTAGAACACCGGCTGGGTGGGATAGAACTGCAGCGCCTGCAGCGAATGTTTCATCAACGAGTCGTTCTCGCGAAGCGGGGCCTCGCTGAGCACCAGGTACTGCCAGGCGGCATAGTTGCCCGGTTCGTAGGTCAAGGCTTTCAGCGACATGTCGCGGCAAGCCCGATAATCCTCCTTGTTCATGTAATACGAGCCCAGGATCAGGTAGCCCATCTTGTTGTCGGGATAGTTGGCCAGGAAAGCCTTCCCTGCTTCCATCGCCTGCCGGTCGATCTGGTCGGACGCCTGGAACTTGTTGAACCAGTATTCGTAAATATTGGCCTTGGTGTTGAAATCCAGGTTCTTGTTGTTGATGGCCGCAATCAGCTCCCCGAACGCCTTGTCGAACTCGCCGCGTTTCTCATAATACTCAAGCAGGGAGATGTTGATATACGGGTCGTTGGGATCGATGGCCTTGATCTGTTCGTACAGCTTGACGGCTTCCTTTTCCTTGCCGTTGTCCATATACACCTTGGCCAGCATGTTGTAATAGCGGGTGTTCTCGGGGTCGGCATCGATCATCTTCTGCAACTCGGCAATGACGTTCTTGGTCTTGCCTTGGCGTTTATAGATCTCCACCCGCTGCTCTCCGATGAGGGGATGGTGGCCGATTTCTTTCTCCAGCAATGCGAGTTTGTCGAGCGCCTTGTCGTACCGTTCGGAAATCAGGTATACCTCGACCAACTCGCTGAGCATGTCGACATCGCCCGGATAGCGGCTCGTCAACGCCTCATAGACCCGGATGAAGTCGTCATATTGTTCGTAGTTGCGGTAGAACCGCGCCAGACGCATCTGGTACCATTTGTTTTCAGGATCGATCTCCGAGGCCCGCTTGATCATCGCAAAACCATCGTCCACCCTACCCGCCTTCACGTACTGCTCGCTGAGCTCGAACATGCTGGCAGCATCGTCGGGGAATGCCTTCAAGGCCGTCTCGAAATGCTGGATGGCACCCTGGACATCATCCTTGTATTTGCATTCGATGCCCTTGGAAAAATTCAGTGCGTTCTTGCGTTTGTCCACCTGCGAGAACCCTTCTCCCCAGGTCGCAAACAACAACGCAATCAATAAACCGAAATATAGTTTCTTTTTCTTCATCTTTCTTTTCAGGGGTGGCGCCCCTGGTTACCAATAGGGCACCCCTATGGGGTGCTCCGTTCAATGTTGTCCCGTATGTCCAAATCCCCCCGCACCGCGTTCCGTCTCGGAGAGCACTTCCACCTGCACCGGCTCCACCTGTTCACAACGGGCGATGACCAGCTGGGCGACACGGTCCCCACTGTTGATGACGAACGGCTTGTCGGAGAGGTTGATCAAGATCACACAAACCTGTCCACGATAGTCGGCATCGATGGTTCCAGGGGTATTGAGCACCGTGATGCCGCTCTTGATCGCCAAGCCGCTGCGAGGACGCACCTGTCCCTCGTAACCTTCGGGAATCTCCATATAGAGGCCTGTAGGCACCAAAAAACGTTGCATCGGCGCCAAGGTCACGGGGCCTTCGGGCAAATAGGCACGCAAATCCATGCCAGCAGCGTTCACCGTTTCGTAGGCTGGCAACGGATTGTTCGATGTATTGACAATGTGTAGTTTCATAACTATTTCTTTTTCAATATTTTACTATTTACAAGCTGGGTCACGGCCTTAACCAGGTCTTTTTCTTTCCAGCAAATGAAGGCGGCAAAGACCAGCAACAGGACGGTATTGACGACCAAGGTCAAGGCCTTGCTTTCGAAATGGAGGGATTGCTGGACAAAGAACAAAACCAGGGCCACGGCGAAATACAGGAAGGCCGACTTCAGGTCGTACGGAATTGGCGCCTTTTTCTGTCCCACGAAATAGGACAGCACCATGCAGGTGCCGTAGCCGGCAAAACCGCCCCAGGCACAAGCCATATAGCCGTATTTCGGCACAAAGACAAAGTTGATGGCCAGCAGCACCGCACAGCCGATGGCGGAGAAAAGAGCCCCCCACCAGGTCTCGTCGATGAGCTTGTACCAGAACGAGAGGTTGAAATAGATGCCCATGAAGATCTCGGCCATCATCACGATGGGCACCACGCGCAGGCCTTCCCGGTAGTCGGCACCGACGAGATGCTGCAACAGCGGCATGTACATCATCACGGCAAGGAAAGCCAGCAACGTGAAGATGATGAAGTACTTCATCACCTTGGCTTGGGTCTCCTTGTCGGCCGTATCGCGCTTGCCGCCAAAAACGAAAGGCTCGTAGGCATAGCGGAAGGCTTGGGTGATCATGGCCATGATCATCGCGATCTTCACACAGGCGCCATAGATGCCGAGCTGCTCCTCCCCTTCCAGTCCGGGGACGATTTTCTTGAAGACGATCTTGTCGGCCACCTGGTTGAGGATGCCGGCCAGGCCCAGGAGCAGGATCGGCCACGTATAGTTCAGCATCCGCTTCAACAGCGTAAAGTCGATGCCGGTTTTCAGCTTCTTGATCTCGGGGATGAAACCGAAGGTGACCAACACGGTACAGATCAGGTTGGCGATGAAGATGTAACCCACCTGGTAACTGGTATGGTACCATTCCATCATGGCCGGGAAATGGGCTTTCAGGTACGGCGCCAGATAAAAGATGAACAGGTTGAGCAACAGGCTCATGATGATGAACGACAGTTTCAGCACCATGAACTTGATGGGACGGTTTTCATAACGCAGCCTGGCGAAAAGGATGGCTTGGAACGCGTCGAAAGCCACGATGATGGCCATGATTTCCACAAACTCGGGATGCAAGGCATAATCCAAGGCGCCAGCAATGGGTTTCAAAAATGCCGACACCAGCAGCAGGAATAGCAGAGCGACAAAGCCCACCGACAGTCCAGCCGTGGAGAAGGCCTTGTCGGGGTTGACGTCATCTTTGTTGGAGAAACGGAAGAAGGTGGTCTCCATGCCGAAGGTCAGGATGACCAGCAGGAGGGCGGTGTAGGCATACAGGTTGGTGACGATGCCATAGCCTCCCGATTCTGCGGCCATGCGATGGGTGTGAATGGGCACCAGCAGGTAGTTCAAGAACCTGCCGATGATGCTGCTCAAGCCATAGATGGCGGTTTGTTTTGCGAGGGATCCTAGTTTGCTTTCTGACATGGTTGGTAATATCGTAGTGCTTTAACGCAAAAATACGCTGAATATTTGGTTGGGCTTAACTTTTCGGCAATTCGATGACAAACTCGGCCCCCTCCCCTTCCGTGCTGTCGAACGAAATGGTGCCACCGGCCGCCTTGACGATGTTGTAGGTCAAGGAAAGCCCGACGCCCGAACCGCTCGACTTGGTGGTGAAATTGGGCAGGAAAATCATGTTCTTGTCTTCCTCCTTGATGCCCTTTCCGTTGTCCTTGACCGACACGACGAAACGGTCGCCCCGGTCGTCCAGCCTGACTGTAATCTGTCCGTTGGGGGCGTTCCCGATGGCTTGAACGGCGTTTTTGATCAGGTTGCCCACCGCACTGTTCAGGTTGGTCTTGTCACCATTGAAGGTATGGTCCCGCTGGGCATCGTACACGTATCGGAAGGTGATGTTTTCCTCGTTATCGTAGAGGTTGACCAGGTTGCCCACCAGTTCGGCCAGGTCGAAAGGCTGCGGGTGATTCTCCGGCAGCTTGGCGTAGCTGGAGAACGAGGAAGCGATGTCGGAGAGGGCGTCGATCTGCTCGATGAGGGTGTTGGTGGTGCGTTGGATCTGTTCCGGCGTGGCGGTACCTTGGGCGATGTTGCGTTGCAACAGCTGCACGCTGAGCCGCATCGGGGTGAGCGAGTTCTTGATCTCGTGCGCCACCTGTCGGGCCACGCCGCGCCAGGCCGATTCGGTAGTGGTGCGACGCAGTTCGGCGGCACTCTTCTCAAGCTCCACCACTAGCTGGTTGTATTGGTTGACCAAAGCGCCAATCTCGTCGGAACTCCGCCATTCCAGCTTCTCGTTCGACTTGTTGAGGTCGATCTGACGCATCTTCTCCTGCAAACGGACCAAGGGGTCGGTCAGCCGACGGGTTTGGTAGAGCAGATAGGCGAGAATGGCCATGACGAGCAACAGGATGATGTTGACGTAGGTCAGCAGGAAATTCAGGATCTCGGAACGCAACTCCGACCGGCTGGCGAACGACGGGGTGTTGAGGTAGGCCAGGACCTTGCCGCTGGCGTCTTGGATGGGGATGTAGGCCGACTGGAACACCGCTTCACCCAGTTGCTCATTGTGGATGTAATACAGCGACTTCTCCCCTTGCAGGTTGTGGAAGGCTTCCGCATTCATCAACGACGACTGCAGGTGGAGGTCGAGGAGTTCGGGGCTGGTGGTGGCCAACATCTTTCCGTCGAGACCATACAGGTTGATGTCGGTGAAAAACGTCTCGGAATAGTGCCGGAGGATCCCGTCCAACTCGTATTTGAAGCCCGGCTGCTTCAGGAAGGAAAAGTCCACCTCGCCGGTGATGTCGAGCAGAAGGGTGCGGATCCGCTCAAAATGGTAGTCTTCCGACTTCTGGGTGTAGAAGGCACGCATGTAGAGCACCGAAACCGGGCCCACCACAAGGAACGACAGGCCCAAGGCGATGAGCACCAGCATCTGGAATTGGTTGCTCAAGGTATGGGCGGTGGGATAATGCCGCCGGACCCCGCCCACGAAATACACCAACAGGAAGTTCGTCAACAGGATCAGGAAAAAGACCACAAAAGGCGTGGTCACCTGTTTCCAATCGCGGCGCGGCAAGCTGAGGGCAATCACCTTGCCCTCGTCGGTCTGGCACGTGTAATGCTTCATCCGGCGACCATAATAGAAGTCGTTGGGTTGGTGATGGTAGTCGGAAAGGTAGTTGGGATACACATAGGAGCCGTTCTTATACACCAACAGGCTGTCCTGATAGCAAGCGACAGAGTAGTCGATGGGCAGTTGGCTATGAACGGTCTGGAGCATCTTGGGAAGGCCGAATCCTTGGGGAGCGATCGGCTTGGTGAACTCCAGATAGACCGTGCGTTTTGAAATGGAATCGCCCACCAGGAAATTGAACGTAGAGAGGTAGCTGGGATCCAAGCTGTTGTAATCGAGGAAATAGAGGCCGTCGTTGAGGTCCACGCCATGGTTGTCATTCACTTTCGAGAGGAAATAGGCCCCACATTCGGCCACCTCGTCGAAAGGTTGCACCACCAGCTCCATACCCGGCGAGCAGAGGGTGGCAAAAACGTTGTATTGGTTCATCACCGAGTCGAAGAGGAAATTACGCATGTAGTCTTCGGCCACCGCTTCCATCACATCCTCCGAAAGCAGGGTGGTGAAAAACGTGGTGTCGTAAGGGGCGGTGGCGAGAAAACGACGGTAAGACTCCTCAAACTCAGGATCCCGCTCATCCGCCAAGTCCATAGCCAAGGATTGTACCTGCCGGTTCTCGAAACGGGTATATTCCCGGTTGTAGCAATAGGTCAACAAGACGCCCAATACCATCAACTGCAAGATCATGAAATACAATTCGTTGCGCGACGAAGTGGCGTGATGGCGCAAGAAAAGCCGCTTCAACAACAGCATCAGCGTCAACACCAGCAACAGAAACACGAACAGCAAGAGGAAAGACATGTCGAGCCGCATGGCCCCTGGAATGAAGAAACCATGCGCAAAGAAAAAGCGACACAAGCGGGCGAAGGCAAAAGCCACGAGCACGACAAAACCCAAGGTGGCGATCACCGGCCCAATCTTACCGAACGCGGCGGTTTGGGCAGGGGAGGGGGTGGGCATTTTGGCGACCACCCAGCGGCAGCAAAGCAAATACAGGCAGCAGAGCATCAGCAACACACAGACCAGAGGCCAACCTTCGTATAGGTCATTCAAAGCAGGGGAAGGAGAAAGGTCCAGGTAGGAGAGGAGTGCTCCGGATTGCCCATAAACGGGATGGCTGTCAGGCGTGGGTTGCGACAAAAAATGGACTTCGCGCCGAATGGGCAAAGGTTGGAACCGATTGACAAAAAAGGTGTTTTCTATGGGATACTCTGTAGTAAGGGTCGCTAAGAGAAATACCGAGAAACCTTCATGACGGAACGCATGCACTATGAAGTCACCGGCATTGAAATGCATGATGGTGTCCGAAGGAAGCGGAACCCGTTTCCGCAAAATGCGTGGCTCCACTTGATTGATGTTCCAAAACAGAAGCGAATCGTCATAAAAGACGACCGCAGGTTGTTCTTGGAAGAAAGCATACCGCCGGGAATGATCCGAAAGAATGCCCGTGGCATCGGGAAGGGTACAGAGGACATTCTGAAAGTCTTTCAACGAACCGTCCAAACGAAGCACCGATTGTTGGATGCGACGGGCGTCATAAGCACGGGAAGCTTCCGATTTGGAAAAGAGATGCCAACCCAAGAGCAAGGCGGCACCAAAAAAGAGCGACCAAAGCACCCAAGGAATCCAAAGACGACGTTTGCCTCGTTTAACCATTTGATTGAGAATTATTTATAAAAACACGGCGAATTTACGAAGATTTTTTGAAAAATGAAGATCCGGTTCAAAAAAGTAAAAATGCGCTGAAAAGGCGAAAAAAGGGGATTCTGGACGAAACAACCAACATGGGCTCATTTCTTTTTGAAAACATAAACCCGACTGGAGTAGGCCCCGTTCCGATGCGCCTTAAGGTTGGAAACCGCCCCACGGAAAGCACCGCGTACCAAGGCAAGACCATGCGTCAAATAACGCTCACTAAGGAAGGAAATATAATATGAATCCCAGTTAAGCGACTGATGTTCAACGATTTCAAAACCATAATCTTGAAAAGCGGCTTGGAGAAAAGCAGCGTTGAAATGGTTCAAATGACGGGGCACATCCCACGCCGCCCAAGCCTGCTGATAATATTTTGCATCGTAGGATTGATAGTTAGGAACAGCAATCACCAAGCGACCGCCCGGCTTGAGCAACCGGTGGAGGGTAGCCAGTTGCGCACGCAAATCGTCCACATGCTCCAAAACATGCCACATCGTAATCACATCGAAAGAAGCATCAGTATAACTATTCGCTTCTGATGGATCCAAAGGAAGGAAACCCAAGCGCTTAAGGGCGATGGATTTAGCGTGTTCCGAAGGCTCAATGCCAGCCACCTCCCAGCCAGATTCTTTCATTACACACAAGAAATCACCAACACCACAACCGATATCAAGCAAACGTCCCTTTTGAAGACCTTGCAAGGCCATCCGACGCTTATTCTTGAGATTGATTCTTTTTACCCGCTCATACAATCGAGGCACCAAACCCGATTTGTTTTCTTGATGGCTGAGGTATTCATCACTTTCATAATAGGCACCAATATGCTCTGCATCGGGACGGGGATCCGTAAAGAGCAATCCGCATTGATCACACGCCAACACATCGAATACTTCCTGCGAAAGGAAATGGTCTTTCACTTGCAAATAACGATGGTTGTTTTCAGCTTGGCACCAGGGACAACGAGTCATACAAAAACGAGTTTTTCACGTGAAACAATTTGCTATCTTCCTAAAAATATGGCTAATACAGAAACATCGGCCGGAGAAATACCACTGATTCGAGAGGCTTGGCCAAGGGTCTCAGGGCGGTATCGGTTCAGTTTTTCCCTCGCCTCAAACGAGAGGGAAGTAAGGGTATGGTAATCGAAATCAACCGGCAATTTAAAGGACTCCAGACGGTTCAACTTTTCAGCCAGGTCATATTCCTTGTTGATATAACCATCGTACTTGATGAGGATTTCGGCTTCCTGCACACACTCCCGGACAAAACGATCCTTAAGGGCATATTGGGAAGCAAGCATGGGGACCCCTTCAATCAAATCGAACAAACTCAGTTGCGGACGTAACAAAAGGTAGGAGAGACGGGTACGCTGAGCAATAGGGGAGGTGCCATGCTGTTCCAGAAGGCCGTTGATTTCGTCAGGGGTCACACTGGTTTGCTCCAACTGTGCCATCAACGCAGCTACCTTTTCTTTTTTCTCCAGCAACAACTGGTACCGCGCCTCATTGGCCAAGCCCAACCGATAGGAACGTTCCGTCAAACGCGTGTCGGCGTTGTCCTGACGCAACAGGATACGGTATTCGGCGCGGCTGGTAAACATCCGATACGGTTCGTCCACGCCTTTGGTGATCAGATCGTCGATCAACACACCGATATAAGCTTCGGACCGGGATAACACCAAAGGATCTTGGTCGTGAAGCAACAGATGGGCGTTAATGCCTGCCATCAACCCTTGGCAAGCCGCCTCTTCATAGCCCGTAGTGCCGTTGATTTGACCAGCAAAGAACAAACCGTGTACAAGGCGGGTCTCCAGGGAATGGTGAAGCTGGTCGGGAGGGAAGTAGTCGTATTCGATGGCATAACCCGGCCGGTAGATTTTGGCGTGTTCGAAGCCTTCGATGGCTCGCAAGGCCTCATATTGGATGGTATCGGGCAGCGAAGAGCTGAATCCATTCAGGTAATATTCCTGGGTGGTCCATCCTTCAGGTTCCACAAACAACTGATGCGAATCCTTATCGGAAAAACGCTCGATCTTGTCTTCGATGCTGGGACAATACCGTGGCCCAACGCCTTGGATGCGACCGGTAAACATCGGTGAGTATTGGAATCCCTTCCGGAGAATGTCGTGCACCTTGCGTGACGTACGCGCGATGTAACAGCTACGCTGGCAAGGAATCGGATCGTGTTTCAGGTAGGAAAAGCCAACCACCTCGTCGTCACCCTTTTGCTCTTCCAGCTTGCCGAAATCGATGGTGCGACCGTCGATACGCATGGGGGTTCCCGTCTTCAAACGCTTCACCTCGAACCCGTGGTTGCGAAGTTGGTCGGACAAACCCTGACTGGCAGGCTCGCCCATGCGACCGCCTGAAAAATGCATCTCCCCAATATGGATCAAGCCATTCAAGAAGGTGCCGTTGGTCAATACCACGGCTTTGGAATGGATATCGCCACCCATGAACGTATGGACCCCGCATACCCGATCCCCTTCGAACAACAGCCCATCGACGGAATCTTGCCAGAAATCCAAGTTGGGCACTTGTTGTAATTGGCTACGCCATTCAGCCGAGAACATCATCTTGTCACTTTGGCAACGGGGACTCCACATGGCAGGACCCTTGCTCTTGTTGAGCATCCGGAACTGGATCATGGTTTTGTCGGAAACAATCCCCGAATAGCCGCCCATGGCATCGATCTCGCGAACAATCTGCCCCTTGGCAATGCCGCCCATGGCCGGATTGCACGACATGGAGGCAAACAAACGCAAGTCCATGGTCACCAACAACACCTTATTGCCTAAATTGGCAGCCGCAGCGGCAGCCTCGCACCCGGCATGGCCCGCACCCACTACGATGATATCATACAGTTCAAAGGTCATGACATTTTAATGTTTCACAAGGAACAATTATGCTATATTATTGATATTCAATTGTTTAAAATCTTTAAGAGACATTTTTCCTCCATCGCCCGCATGTCTTTTTGATCCTTTTCGGTGTGATCGTCAAAACCGATCAAATGAAGCACCCCATGAATCATCACGCGGAATAGTTCACTCTCGTAACTGCGTCCAAAAGCGGTCGCATTCTCGGCAATGCGATCGAGACTGATGCAAAACTCGCTGGAAACAAAGTGGGGATCGTCCGAAAGCGGAAAGGTGACAATGTCCGTATAGAAGTCATGCCCCAACCGCTCGCGGTTGATTTGCAACAAAGCCTCGTCACTGCAAAAATAGTAATGCAGCTCACCGACAGCAAAGCCGCGATCTTCAATCACCTGTGACACCCAAGCCCGAACCACATCGGGGTCGAACACAGGCAGTGAAACGTCGATGGTATGGAAACGGATCATCTTATTGGCTGTTCTTTTTTAGGTAATACTCGTTGATCTTCGATTTGAAATAGGGTTGGTATTGAACCGGTTGCTGTTTCAAAAACTCCTGGCTCTTCTTCATGCGCTGCTCATAATAAAGAGGATCCACGTCACGGTCGAATCGCGAACCCTTGTATTCGTTGGATTTGCGACGCTCATCCTGATCACGTTTTTGCTGGGCTATTTCCGATTCGAGCATACGCGACACGATCTGCCGGTTTCGTTCCAGGGTCTGGTTGGTGATCCGTTTATTGACGATATCCTCTTCCAAGCGCTCCATATCCTTGATGATTTGATTGAGACCGTCGTCGCCCAGTTGACCGTTCTTTTTCATTTCGTCCAGCATCTGCTGCATCCCTTCGCGCAACATTTCCTGTTCAGCGGCCATACGTGCCAGCTCCTCGGAAAGCTGTTTCGAAAGCTTGTCGCCCTGTTGGCTTTGCATCTGCTGCTGGAGTTGTTTGAGCTGTTCACCCATTTGTTCCTGAAGCTGTTGCATGTTCTTCATGTTTTGGCCTTGTTGGCCTTTGCTAGGTTTGCTGCGCTGTTGCGACGAACCCGACCCGCTCATGGAGCTTTCCATCTGCTGGAGCGATTCGGCAAGCATCAAGGCCAGGTTGTTCATCGACTGCAAGGCGGTTTGTTGGTTGGCAACCGCCATCGAAAGCCGAAGGTCGTTCATATATTTAAGAGCCACCTCCGTCTGTCGGTCAACGACATCGAGTTCGTCGAAGATGTAGTTCTTGATCATCGGCTGGCGCAAGGCCATGGCCCGGAGCGAATCTTCCACCATCGTGAAGTTGTCGGCCAAGGCCTTCTGCTGGACGATTTTATCCGACAGGGAAGGATCGTCGTTCCGCATCCGGCCCAGCGACGACATCAAGGCTTCCTGCTGGTGCGACGCCCTGACGACGTTTTCCAACAGGATGCGTACCAGATGGGCATCTTCGGCCATTTGCTGGTCCGCACCCGATTGCATCTGCATCATCATGGCATTGGCCATCTGTTGCATCTTCTTGCCCGCGTTTTTCTTCGATTGTGAAGAAGAAGGGCTGCTGGAGGGTTCCGACGACGGTTGTTCTTCGGACGAAGGTTGCTCTTCGGAGGATGGTTGTTCTTCGGACGAAGGTTGCTCTTCGGACGAAGGTTCCGCATCCTGATCGCCGGATTCACCCGCCTGTTCCTGTTGTTCTTGGGCAGCCGCTTGCTCCAAATCCTGATCGATCGACTCTTCCAAGGCTTCGTCTTTTTGGATCTGGAAGGGGTCGGTGAGCTGTTGGTTCTTCTCCTGGAGGCTATCGAACGTCTTCATCAGGTCGTCGAATTCGCGTTGGGCCTCCTCGGCCGATTTGGTCTTTTCTTCCTGCAAGGCTTCGCCCAACTGCTGGAGTTTGTCGGCCAAATCGGTAAGGTCTTTCTCCATCCGGAGTTGTTCGAGCAAGGCGAGGTTGCGGTCGAGGAGGTCTTGCATCTTTTGGTTGTCCGTCTTCATGTCCTTCAGCAGTTCTTGCATCCGGTCACGCGGCATTTCGTCGAGCAGGCGCTCGATTTCCTCCATCATTTTCTTCAACTCGTCGGGAACCAGCTCCTCAAAGAGCTCGTTGATTTGCTGCTGTTTCTTGAGCAATTCCTCGTTGGCGACGTTGTTTTCCTTCATGAAATCACTGAGTTGACGCTGTTCGTCCTGCAGCTTGTTCCACTCCTCCTCGAGCTGGGCCTGTTGTTGCACCAGGTCTTTGATCTTCTCCTTGTCCGACCAATCCAATTCCTTTTTGGCGGCCAGTTCCTGAAGCATCTTCTCCAAATCGTCTTTCAGTTTGGAAGCATCCTGGGAGCGTTCCGCCATCTTGTCCATGATCTCATTCTCGGTCTGCGAGGCCACCGAGTCAAGCATCGCCTGCGAGGCCTTGAAATAGGAGAACGTCGTGGAGCGCTTCGACTTGGGTCCATGGAAGCCGTCGTTGTCCCAAACCTCGAAATACACCTCCAACTCCTGTCCAGGAAGCACGCCGAGGCTGTCGAGGTTGAGGTGGTGGAAGAACGAAGTGCGCGGCTGGGTCTTGTCGAATACCACCGGGACGATGAAGGTGCGCTCCACCGGCTGTTTGACCACGCCATGGAAAACGAGTTTGGTCAAACCATAATCGTCGGCCAGCAGGCCCGAGTAATACACGTCGTTGGATAAGGCCTCATCGAACGACTCCACACGGATGTCGGGATAGGCGTCGGGAATCACGTCCACCGCAAACCGAAGGGGGTCGAACTTCGAGGACCAGGCGTTGCGCGCCACCAAGTCGAAAGCAAGCGAGGAGGAGGCCGTCAAGGGAAAGGTGGCTTCACCGTCTTGCAACGGCAGCGCCCGCCAAAGGGAGTCCACTTGGATGAAGGCGCTGTCGCAATCGCGCAACGAAAAGAAAAAGGCGAGACGCGCGCCCTGAGGAACCAACAAACGGGTCTTGCCGTCGAAGGATTCAGGAGCACGATGGATATAGGTGGGATAGGTCACCAAACAACGGTAGGAGAGGAGCACCGGATTGGGATGCACCGTCACCGGGATGGGTTGACTGCAATAGTCACCGCCCACCACTTGGAAAGAAAAGTCGTGGTTGAGGTTGCGAAACACATAGTCGTAATCGTTGACACTTTGCTTGTTCAGCAATTGCTGGCCCAAGGGGCTCTTCACGTAAAAGGCATCCGGAATGCGGGAACCAGTAACACGGATCGAGAAGGGCAGATCGGAACCTTGGGTGGCCTCGAAAGCGTCATGCGAAAGCACCACCTCAAAAGGAAGCGGTTTCTCAAACGCTTCGTTGTAATGAAGGATGCGCTGGGTGGGCTGCACCGCAAAACGCGGAAGGAAACAGACCAAACCGATCAGGACAGCCACCAATCCGAGAAAGAGCCAAAGATAGCGGAGGTTGCCCTTCAGATCGACCGCATCGGTGAAACGCACCGGGGTGAGCCGTTGGGTGCGCTGTTCGATGGAAGCGGCCAACAAGGCGTTTTCGGGATCGGTCTCCGCAGCATCGGCCAACTGCAGCGTATTGAGCAACTTGTCCTGGATGTCGGGGAAAAAACGACCGATCAACAAGGCCGCCTGCTCGTGGGTCATGCGCTTCCTGAAACGGACCAGATTCCAAAGCGGCACCAAAAACCAATGCACCAGCACCACGGCACTGCCGAGCAACAGCAGCACAAAGAGGCCCAGACGGACTTTAGAGGAGAACCAGGAGAAATACTCCAAGGCATTCACCAACAGATAAAAAACGATCCATAAGGCAGCACCCACCAACACACCTTGCACCAGGCGGTTGAGGTAAAACTTCCGGATGAAGCGTTCGATCTTTTCGACCAATACCTGTTTCGATGACATGGTTTTAAAATAAACAAGGTGCAAAGATAAGGGAAAATGTTGATAACGGGAGGGATTGTGGAACGGTTTTTCGATAGCGCCTAGGAAAGGGAGACCAAGGATAATAAAGGAATAATTTGGATTTGGTTCGGTATTTATTCGGTAGAAACCGAAGTTAAAACAAAGATAGAACAAATATAATCCAAGATCATTACTGAAAAATGGTGGAAAAAAACACCCTTTTTTAAGCCATGCAACAAAATAATCGTATTTTTGCGGAAAAACTGTTGGGATGGCAAAAGTGAATCTATGGAACGGCATGCTCTCCGGAAAGCTCGGACAGATGGTCATTGTGAACGGCAAGAACGGCGTCTATGTCCGATCCCTGCCCACCCCCAACGACCGCAAGTCGGAAGGGCAACTCAAGCAACGGAGCAAGATGCAGCAGGCCAATGCCTTCCTAAAGCCCCTAAAAGCCTTCTTGCCCCTTGGGTTCGTCGAACGCAAGCCCAACCTGAACCCTTATCAGGCAGCCACATCCTGCTTGATGCGCACGGCTTTCGAACAAGACGGGTTCACGCCCGCCCGTGCACGTGTCAGTGAGGGAAGCCTCTGCCCGCCCCAAAAGCCCAGCATCCGGATCAGCGACCACGTGGCCGTCTTCCGTTGGGAAAACAACAGCGGCGACATCGACGCCAAGGAAAGCGACCGTGCCGTCGTCATGCTTTACAGCCCCGAACAAGCCATCGCCCTGTGGGAAATAAAAAAGGAAACCCGGAAAGACCAATACGGACTGCTGCTCCTCGACACCCACCTGCAGGGCACCTTCCATGCCTACATGGCCTTTACCAACAACAAGGAAAACCGAATCAGCAACAGCATCTATCTCGGCGAGGTCATCGTGGAAGAACACCTTCCCGATCCCGAAGCCGAAGACTGACCCACCTCAAACCAAGCAAGCAACAACCTTAAAACAACCCGATATGACGAAAAGAAACTACCTCCCGATCCTGCTGATGGGCCTCGTTCTCATCATGGGAGTCACCTCTTGCCGCAAAAAACAGCAGATCTTCCTTTCGAAGAACAAGGTGATCTTTGCTCCCGTAGGCGGCTTGCGCTCCGTCAAGGTATATTCCGACTGTGCCTGGACCATCCAGAAAAACGACCAACAGGATTGGTTCACCATTGAACCGATGTCGGGCAACAACGGCGACATCATCAGCATCCGGGCCGGTGAGTGGAACGAAGCCGCCGACCGAAGCGCCATCATCACCGTGATCAGCGAAAACGGCAAGGTTAAGAAAGAGCTGACCATCACCCAACGCCGCATCGAGATGACCGATCTGGTCAACAAGTTCTGGTTCATGCACTTCTATGAGCGGTGGGAAACGGACTACTACGACCAATACATCGAGGACTCGTATCGCAACTGGAACTACTGGTACGGTGCGGAATATGACAACTGGTTCTTCTATTTCCTGGAAGACAGCACCGGCTACCAATGGCACGCCAAAAACAACGATACCGTCTATTTTGCGTTCAACTATGTCTATTATCCCTTGGAAGACAGCCTCTATATCAACTTTGAGACCGACAGTGCCGGTTTGGTGGAAGACTATCACACCATCGTGGAAGAGCTGGACGGCGAGACGTTCATCTTCCAGAACGAATACAGGCAGCATCGTTTCGAACGCCTCACCCTGGACAACGTGACCCTCAGCGAAAAACGACCCTTCGTGAAGCCTAAGAAAGTTTCGAAAAAGCACGCCGGTCCGCTCATCCAAGTCGAGAATTGATGTCTCGCAAGCTCCATAGCGGTTTTTCGATCCTAGGCATCGCCGTCTATCTCCTGGCATTGCTCATCGTGAGCCTTTGGTTCCGACCTTTCGCCATGCGTACGGAATGGTGGATCTGGGGCATCGGCACCGTTGTGCTCTTTTTCATGGGCACCTGGTACCTCTATCAACGCTGGCAACACGACGACCGGCGGAAGTTTCTCATGAAGGTGTTTTGGACCGCTTTCATCCTCCACGCCGTGTATGTCACTGCCATGGTGTATTACTACTACTATCGAACGGGACTCTCCCTCGAATATGGCGCTGCCGACAGCATCGGCTACCACCTGACGTCTTCCCACTTTGCCGACGATATCCGGGAAGGACATTTCAGGAAAGTCTTCCGTACGCTGAACGCCAACACCATGGGCTTCTCCGACCAAGGCTATGTGCTCTACCTGACCTCGCTCTACACCGTCTTTGGAAAGAATGTCCTCGGCCCCAGGATCCTCAAGGCCTTGATGAGTGCCTGGATGTGCATCTCGTTGTATCGGCTGGCCGAACGCAACCTCGATGAAAAGACCGCCCGGCTGACCGCGGTGATGGCGATGCTGCTACCCCATTTCTTCCACTATAACGGCACCTACCTGAAAGAGACGGAACTGATCTTTTTGGCCACCCTTGCCATGGAACGTTTCGACTATCTGATCCACAGCCAGCGCTACCGTTTCTGGAACATCCTATGGCCCATCGTATTGACCGCCATGACGTTCGGGTTCCGGACCGTTGTAGGGATGATCCTGATCGGCAGCTTTGTGATTTCGATCCTGTTCGCTGAAACCGCATTGGTGTCCAAGAAAGCCAAAACCATCGGCATCGGCGTGGTCGTGCTGACAACCCTTGTGTTGCTGGTCACCCCGATAGGAAAGGAGATGATCTTCATGTTCCAACTGAACATCAAGGAAAGCGGCTTTCTGACTTGGAAATACGAACATCTGGGATTGAGATATGCCGAATACGCCCATTATAAATACATGGCTCCCGGGGCGTTCACACTTCCGTTGACCAACCTGGTGGAAGTCGCCAACAACAACCAGAAACTGATGACCGGCACCTACTTCGTCAAGAACTATCTGGCTTTCTTCGTGATGTGGTGCATCGTGGTGGCGATCCGTGAGAAACGGGTCCGCGACTTCCGCCTGTTCGGCAGCTACACGGTGGTCTATGTCCTCGTCATTGCCTTTTCATTTGCCGCCAACAGCGAACGCTACCATTTGCCGGCGATGCCCGGGTTTTTGCTCATGGGCGCATACGCCATCACCCATTTCCGGAAAAAAGACCATGCATGGTATTACACGTACTGCGGATTGCTTTTGGTCGCCATCGTGGCTTGGAACTACCTGAAACTGTCGGCTCGAGGATTAATTCCTTAAAAAATAGTTGCGCATATAGAAAAATGTTGTATCTTTGCACCCGCAAATGGTACCTTGCCCGAGCGGTTAGGGATCGGTCTGCAAAACCGGGGACGGCGGTTCGAATCCGCCAGGTACCTCCTGAAAAGCCCGTCGTTGACGGGCTTTTTTCATTTCTAAATAAACTAAAATCAGAAAACTGGAGTTTATTATTGGAAATCAAGCTATTTTTGCCATCAAAACAGACTTCATGAAAGGGATTCGCTTCATTCTCACGATCGCTATGCTGATGGTATCCGTGTTCGTAAGCCGTGCTCAAGAAGCCGACACCTTGGTACCGCAAACAGACACCGTGAACGCCGTGGATAGCATGGCCGTGCTTCGCGCCGAATACCAGCAGCGCCTCGACAGCCTCACCCTCCTGTATCACCAATGCCTTGCCGAGAAAGATGCCGGCGAGGAGCGGGAGGCTTCACAGTCACGCGAGATCACCGAGCTGGAGGGCCGTATCCGCTTGTTGCAGGAAGCCATCGAGAAGATGGAACAGAAAGAACGATTCAACCTGGAGAAGGAAGACCTTTACAAAGAAGCCAAAGACAAGGAGATACGGTACCTGCAAAACAACCTCAAGGAGAAGGAAGAAGCGTTGCGTCATGAAAAGGAGAACAACCTCAAGATCCAGCAGGAAAATGCAACGTACCGCACGCAATACGACTCCATACGCAACAGCCTGAACGAGGCGGAGAAGAAGATCATCCAGACCAACGAAGCCCTCAAATACACCCAACAGCGCGCCAAGGAAGCCGAAGCCAAAGTCAACGCCGCCACCGCCCGAAAGAAAAAGGTGGTGGCGATCCAAGGCATTGCCATGAAGGCCTTTCGGACACCCAACTGGTCGCTGGCACCCGACCAAATTGTGGATGATCATGGTAATCCCAAACCAGTATATCGCATCTTCAACAAAAACGGCGGGGACGTGGAGTTCGACTATACTGCAGGTGCCTCGGTAATGTTGTGGGACCTGACCCGGAAAGAGAAAAAACAAGAAACCGACAGTGTCGGCACCCGTTTCTTGGAAATCAAGAAGTTTGACCAGGATTTCTCCTATAGCCTAGGCTTGTATGTCGGCTTCGGTGGCAGCAACCTCTTCAAGAACTTCTATGTAGGTCCCTCGTTCAAGTTCCTCGACTTCTTTCATCTCACCGTCGGAGTCAACATCTGTGAATACGAAATGCTCACGGGCATCATCCAAGAAGGAGATATCCTTCCCACCGGCTGGTCCCTCACCGACCAAATCTCCAAGGTTTGGAAGCCCAAACCCTTCGTGAGTCTGTCGTTTGACCTTGATTTCATTTCTTATATCAAGAAATAACCGCCTATGAAACGGTTTGCGACAATGATCTTGGTTTTGATGGCCTTAGCCTCTTGTGTCTGGCATCATCCTGATACTGAAGGCTTAACAACTGATCCTGCGCTGGCCGCTGTTGACAGTCTGCTGTGGACCCAACCCGATAGTGCTTTTACCCAACTGTTGGCCTTTGCCGACAGTCCCGTGATGGACAGCTTGAACGACTTTAACGGGCATTACTTCCACTTGTTGCTTTCGGAATTACTCTACAAAAACTATTATGAACAGACCAACCGAGACCAACTGCTTTTTGCGGTGGGTTACTTTGATTCCCTAATGGCAGAAAGCGGTTCCCGTGTCGATGCCGACTTGGTGTTCCTGAATGCCCGTTCCCATTACATAGACGGCGTTGGCTATTACGAGATGGATAGTGTGGTCCCCGCCTGCCGCGAGTACCTTCGTTCGGTAGAACTCATGGAGGAACGTTTCAGCGAGAAGGAGCTAACGGGAAAAAAGGCACAGTTCATGGCGTTGGCATACTCTCATTTGAATGAATTGTTTTCTGACCAGTATTTGCACGAGCAGGCCATTTATCTTGGAAAACAAGCATTATTGTATTACAGTCTATATGAGGCAAAACCACAGCATGTTTCATGGTTGCTGGAAGAGATTGGAGTGCAATACGACATCATGAATTCGTGTGACAGCGCGATGCATTATTACCAAAGTGCGGAGCAATGCTTGACCGACACCAATGAATTGACCTACAGGGACATTGAAACACACCTCGCCCTTTTGACATACAAAAATGGCGGGAAAGCCACTAGTGCGCTGAAACAATTGCAGGAGATGCTTGCACTTTCAAAAAGCCCCCAAGAGTACCTTGCAAGATGTCTGGTGATTGGCGAAGTGTATTATCTCGAACAGCAGTATGATTCAGCATGGCATTTCTTCAATACGGTGTTTCGGGAGAGCAAAAGCGTCGGCTCCAAGAAACAGGCTGCAGAACGGCTTGCGGAAATCGGCAAGTGTCGTGGGTTGGATTCCAATGAATACGCTGACTATCTAGTGCCTTTTGCCAATCAAAACGAATATCTTGGCGAGATAAAATCTCAATTAGCTGAACAATATAGCAGCCATCTCAAAAGAGACCACGACATCAGGCACCGACAAAAGATCAAGCTACAGGAGAAGCTGACGGGTCTCATTATCGGAACCCTGGTCTTCCTGTTTCTGGCCAACTTTGTATTCTACCATGTGATCAAGCACAAAAAGAAGCTCTCGGAGACCCGGTTTTCAAAGGAAAAGTATGCTCACGATATGGCACAGAAAGCCCTGGGCGGAAGACTTAAGAAAAAAGGCGAGACACTTCGTTTGAGAAACGAGGAAGTCAAAAAGCTACAGGAAAATCTGGATGCACAGCAAAGGCAAACGACATGGAGCAGCTACGATGTTTTCATGAACGAGCCCATTTGTCAAACGATTTTGGGAATGTTTGAAGGCGTGCATATCAAAAGGGGAGCTAATATTAACGATTATCAATACCTGCGACTTGATAAAGACCAACTTTTGAAATTGGAGGTTGCGGTCTCAAAACACTTTGACGGATTCGGCAGTAAGCTGACATCCCTTTATCCCAAAATCACTCGAAACGAAATGAACCAATGCCTGTTGAGCCTGCTAAATTTTGAAGACGTCCAAATTGCTGCCTTGTTGCAGTGCAATTATTCGACGATAAAAAAGCGTTCCGTAAAACTAAAGAATGCTTTCCAGACTGAAAAAACGCCGCAGTCGTTTCTAAGGGAATGGGTATTATAACTTAAACTTCTTTATATATTATTGAAAATTAAGTTGTTAGGTAAAAAATGGCGACTATTTTCTACTAAAAAGTTCCTTCTATAGAAAGTCCGTTATGCTATATTTGTATCGTTCAACTAAAAAAACGATACTATGAAGCATTCCGTACAAACCAAAAAAATCACGCTGATGCTCGCATTCATGTTCACGGTGACATGGAGTGGAGCTGTCGGCACTACTGCAAATGATGGCCCAAGTCCCATCGTCATTAAAGAGGCAACCGTACAAGGTATCCCAAGAACCTCTTCCATTGAGGCCATCATCAACGGGCATCAGCTCACGGTGACGTTCTCCGAGAACCTCGGCAACGTCCAGGTTGAGGTCACCACCGCCACGGGCGGCACAGTCGATCTCACGGATCTGTGGACCCCCAACAGCTACATCGCCTATATCCCCAACACGGGCGACTACGTGGTCACCATCACCCTCGGCAACGGGGATGAGTATTACGGCGAGTTCGAGGTGACGGATTAATTACGTATATTTGCAAAACCACAAACACCATGAGAAAAACCTTTATTCTAGTATCAAT